>JBHLOI010000028.1:0-46435 GCA_048940645.1 Promethearchaeota archaeon
TGCTTTATTAGCCATGGAACTATGTTTACTAATGATCTTTTTGTTGATTCTCCAAATTTTGAGAGTTGGATTAGGAGAGAAACTAGGATAGGTAATGATGTACGTATAGGTTCTAATGTTACTTTATTACCAGTAAAAGTAGGAGATAATTCAATCATAGGGGCTGGAGCAGTTGTAACTACGGACATACCAGCTAATTGCGTTGTCGCAGGGAATCCAGCAAAAATAATAAAAAAACTAAAGGAGTAAGATTATTATGGATATTGGGATAGTTGGAATGGGGTATTGGGGAAAAATAATTTTAAGGAATTTAGAAAGTATGGGTAAAAATGATATTATAATATGTGATTTATCATTTCCAGAAAAGAGTAAATATCAAAACTACGACGCTTTTAATGATTATAAACAATTAGATTGTGAGTATGTATTTATTACAACACCAACAAGTACTCATTTTGATATTAGTAAATACTTTTTAGAAAAAAAAATTAATGTCTTTTGTGAAAAACCTCTTACAACCTCAACTTTCGAAGCAGAGGCTTTATATGATATAGCACTTAAAAATAAAATTAAGTTATTTACAGATTGGATTTTTACGTTTAATTCACATATTGAAACGATAAAGAAAGATTATGATAGCGGCAAATTAGGCAAAATTAGAAGTATATTTATGAATCGGTTAAATTTAGGACCTGAGAGATTTGATGTAAATGCTCGTTGGGATTTGGCATCTCATGATATTTCGATTATCCAATATCTTTTTTCTGAAAAACCTGTAAATATAAAATGGACAGATTATAAAAGAAATAAAGAAGCAAAACAAGATGATAGTTCTTTAGGATTAATAGAATATAATGGATTTTTAGCATGTATTAATGCTAGCTGGCATTATAGAAAAAAAGTAAGAGAATGTATTTTTGAATTTGATAATTATTTTATTGTTTGGGACGATTATAAAAGATTTTTACAATATGAAGATTCAGCTAACTTGAGTTTTCCAATTTATTCAGGAAATTTGAGTTATCCGTGCAGCTCTTATCAAGAACCATTAAGAAATGCAATTGAAGCATTTTTTTCATTTAGTACGGAAGATTTAATTAAACAAAAAAAGTTAACATTAGAGACAATAAAAATATTGGAGGCGTAGTTTTATGGATATTATGTTTAATAATTTATCAAAACAATGGGATATTATAAAGCAGAATGTTACTCCAAGATTAGAAGTGCTTTTCAAAAAGTCTGATTTCATTGGTGGAAAAGCCATTGAGGAATTTGAAGAAAATTTTGCTCAATATTGTAGTACAAAATATGCGTTAGGTGTTTCAAATGGAACAGATGCGTTAAAGTTATCATTAGCAGCATTTAAAATCAATTCTCCATGTGGAGTAATTATTCCAGCTAATACTTTTATAGCTACTGCGTTAGCTATAACATATCTTAGCGATATAACTTACGATCTAGTTCTAATTGATTGCGATGAATATTATCAGATTGATGCTGAACTTTTAGAATCATATCTAAAGAAAAATAGAAATAAATGGGGATCTTGTGTAATTATTCCGGTTCATCTTTTTGGTCATCCATCAAATATGAAACGAATTCTTGAACTTGCTGATGAATTTGATTGCTTAGTTTTAGAAGATTCTTCCCAGGCTCATGGAGCGTTAGTTTTAAATAAGAAAGTAGGAGGACTTGGAGATATTTCAGCTTTTTCCTTATATCCTGGTAAAAATTTAGGAGCTGCAGGAGATGCTGGAGTTATAACAACGAATAACAAAGAGTTATATGAAAAGATTAAATCCTTAAGAAATCATGGATCACCTGTAAAATACCATTATGATTACAAAGGTTGGAATAATAGATTAGATACTATTCAAGCTATTATAGTAGACGAAAAGCTAAAACATTTAGATAAATGGAACGATATGAGAATTGAGGTAGCAAAAAAATATGATAATTTATTAGAAGATAATAACAATGTAATAATACCAAAAACAGCACCTTATATTAATAAACAGGTTTATCATATTTATGCGATTAGGATAAAAAAAAGAGATAAACTTCAAACCTATTTAAAAGAGAATAATATCCCGACTATTATTCACTATCCAATTCCTATTGAAAAAACCAAACCGTTTAAACATCTTGAGTCCTTTGATAATAAAAGAACAAAACAATATGCGAATGAGTTGTTAAGTCTCCCTATTCATCCATTTTTAACAGATGAGGAAATCGAGTACGTAGCAGCAAAAATTAATGCCTTTTTTGATTGAAGAAAATGTTAATTTAACTTTTTACTAAAGCTTAAAATGAATAGATCTTTTGAGAATAGTATTATTCTAAGTAAGTGGGAAAAAAAATGAATAATGAAAATTATAGAGAGAATAAGTCTTTTTTAGAAAAAATTTTAGATCATAAAGGAATAATTCTTATTGCTGCTGGAATTATTATTAGGATTTTTATGCTTCTTTATTATTATTACCAACTCCCTTCAAATAATCCAGATCTCTGGGGAGATCTTGGTAAAAATTATAATGGTGATTTTTATTATCCTCCATTCACTATGTTGTTATTAAATGTGTTTAGAGTCATGTCAATTGATATGATTGTGATATTTGCCTTTTGGGCTTTTCTTTTAGATATAATTGTAATGATATTATTCTACTTTGTGTTAAAGAGTTTTGAAATAAGTAATTTGAAATATGTTTTTGGATTATTTCTAATAAACCCATTCTTCTTTTTAAATAATGTATTTAGTTTAACAAATTGTGGTTACCACATAACTGATTCATTCTTTTTTATCTTTTTATTTTTAGCTTTATTTTTTTACCCACGAAAAGAAGAGTGGAGCAAATATTTGTTTTATATCTTTCTAGCATTATCCGCTGTCGCAAAGATTTATACTCTACCGATTATAGGATTTTTCTTTCTTAAGTTTTTAATTGAGAAAAATTGGAAAGAGATGAAGAAATTTTTAATTTGCACGGTACCAATCGTTTTTGTATTCCTTGTTACCCCTATTTTTTATGAAGAAAATTATCTTTATCTTGTTTTCTTATGGAATCAAAAGGGTGAAGAGGCAGTGCCATTATATATTAGATTAATTATTGTTGGGATTATAAGTATATTTTACATTTTCTTTAGACTTAAAAAAGCGGGGATTATCGAGATTACATTCTTCTCAATATTAGTTATGGCTGTTTTTCTTTTCTTTAGTCTTCCCTTTATAAGATATTTCCAACCCCTGTTAATCTACGGAATATTAACCCCCTATGTGTTTTTTACCTTTACATTAAATCTTGGATTTATTAAAAGAAAAATTGTTTTTGACAATAACTTATTGGTATTTTACTCCTCCTTTATTTTAGTGGGTATAGCCTATTTAATTATAATATTTATATTATAGTAATTCTCTTTCAGCTATTTAACCAACCAGTTGGATGCTAGTAGGAAATACTGCAACTTTAGGATTAGTGCCATATAATTTTCCTAAATTTTCTATTAACCTACTCCATTTATTAAATAACTCAACTGATTCAGGAAAGAAATGATTTTTATCAAATTCATTAATATTGGGAGAGAATAAATAAAACTTTCTTCTTTTAGCAAAGGCTTTCCAAAGAATACTCTCAATTAAATTTTTATATAACTTTGAGCCTGTTTCAGCTAAAAGACTATGATATCCTCTTCCTTCATAAGAAGAAGTCATTATTACTATTGCACCGCTTCTTTCTAACATATTATTTGGTGCTGTCATAAGCAAATTAAATGCTTTATATTGCGCTTGACTAAGTTCTGAGTCTTCTGGAAATGAATTAAAGAAACATATTTGATTATTTAAAGTAACCATTGTTGAATAACATTGATTAGCAAAGTCCATTGCCTTTCTGTGAGCTTCTATAAAATGACCCGAAAATAATCTAGCAATTCTTCCTTCTTCATTTAAGATTGCATTTATAGAAAAATCTAATCCTACCTTTTTAGCAACTTCTTCGATATCTCTTCTTATATCTGTCATTCTTCCGATGCCTGCACCTATTCCTCTCATTCCAGCAGAATGGCTTGCTTCTAATGTACGTATTCCACATACTCCGGGAAGTACAATCTTTGCACCTCCGCCAAAACCAGCCAAAGCATGCGGTATTACACCTCCTATAGCGATTTTTAAATCTGCTTTAAGATATGTTGAATTGACATCAATAGGCGTCCCCTTATTAGAATTCCCTATATATGTCAAATTCTCATAAGGATGATGATTTTCAATTCTTATTGTATTAACATTCTCTATTCCAAGTTTCAATATGAAATCTTGTCTATTCATAGGTCGATGAGCTCCTATAGCTGCAATAATTGTAATTTGATCTTTTTGGATCTCTGCCTTTTCTAATTCACTAAGAACATGGGGGAGAATTCTTGAAATTTGAGTAGTTCTTGTCATGTCATCAATTACTATTACTATATTTTCTTTTTCCTTTGCAATTTCAGATAATTTTGGAGTTCCTATTGGATTTAAGATAGAAGATTTAATCCCTTCATCAGATAATTCTTCATGCTGAGCTCCCCTCATTCTACAAGCAACAACATCCCAAGATACTGGAAACTTCAAATCAAGAAAATCGGGTTCTCGCCAGGCGGCCCATGGCACTTTAATAGTGTTAGACAATAAATATTCCCTTAGTTTAAGATACTTTTTGTTTATTAATTAATAAAAAAATATTAAATTATTGAAGTAATCTCAAATTTCAAAAGTGAATCTAAAGATCATGAATGATATCAATAAAGATAGAATTTCAAAAGACGTTTATTTTATGAAGATTGCTGAAGTTGTATCTTTAAGATCTACTTGTATGAAAAGAAAAGTTGGTGCTGTATTAGTAAAAGATTCACATATCGTTTCTACTGGATATAATGGAGCTCCTCCTGGTTTTAAACATTGTACATCTGACACTTGCGTTCGAAAAAGCTTAAAAAGTGGAGAAAAACCAGAATTATGTCGTGGTGTCCACGCCGAAATAAATTGCATAATTCAGGCGGCTATTCATGGTACATCTATAAAGGGAGATACCATATTATATACTACAACATTTCCTTGTATGAGTTGCTTAAAATTACTTATAAGTGCTGGTGTTAAAAGATTATTATACAAGGAAGGATATAATATGGAGAATAAGGTTAAAGAATCCTTATTAAAAGAATCTTCCTTAATTATAGAGGAGTTTAAACAGTTTTAATTGATTTGAATATATTAAAAAAAATGTAAATAAATCATAAAAGCTAATAATGTACTTTAATTTCTTAATTAAATCTTTCAAGAATGGGTGTAATTAATAAATTGGTGATTAAAAGAGATAATTTAATTGTCATGAAATTCGGAGGTTCCTGCTTACAAAATAAAGATTCTTTCGATCAAATTCTCAAAATAATAACTCAATATAAAGAAAAGAATAAATTGATCATTGTAACCTCTGCTATAAATGGAATAACTGATAAATTAATAGAGTTCTATGAAAGATCTTGTATAGAGGATGAAACATGTAATTTAATCATCAATGAAATTTATGATTTGCATGAAAATTTGTTAAACCAATTATTTTCTCAAGGCAAAGCTGAACATATTGAGACTATAAAATTTATTCAAAGAAACATTGAAGAGATAAAAGAAGTAGGTAAAGTGGTAAGATTAATTAGACCCAGTTTAGACATTCAAGATTTGATAAATTCTTATGGAGAAAGACTTAGTACATTCATCTTATCAGAGTATTTAAAATCAAATAAAATTAACGCAGTGTATATATCTTCGGATGGATTAATCCTTACTGACGATAATTTTTCTCGAGCTTTACCTTTATTGGAAGAAACAGAAGAATTAGTTAAAAAAATGCTAATTCCTATAATAGAGAGTTCTACAAAGGAAATAATTTGTGCTCCAGGGTATTACGGTTCGACATTAGATAAAAAAATTACTACTTTAGGTAGGGGTGGTAGTGATCTCACAGCTGCTATTCTTGCATATTCCTTAAGAAGTAAATATGATTGTAAAGTTATCTATTGGAAAGATGTTAAAGGATTTTTAAATGCTGATCCAAAAATAGCAAAAAAAACTGCCCTTCTAAAACAAATTTCGTATATTGAAGCGAAAGAACTTGCATTTTTTGGCTCAAAAATCTTACACCCACTTTGCTTGGATATGAATGAGAAAGGAAACATTCCTTCTGAAATAAGAAGCTTTAAAGAACCCGAATCTGAGGAATTTACGACTATTACTAAAGAAATTATAAAAGATGATAATGTGGTAAAGGCAATAACTTCAATATATAAACTTTCAATGGTTACTGTTGAAAGTGATACTATGGTTCCTTTAACTGGTACTGCTTCAAAATTATTTTCTCTTTTAGGTGATAACAATATAAATACTGTCTTTATATCTCAAAGTTCATCAGAAAATAATATAACTTTTGGAATTGACTATGAAGATTCTAAAAAGGTTAGTTTTATCTTAAGAAATTCTGATTTATTTGGTAAAAAATGGTTTAGAATTAAAATTGACAATGATATCTCTTTAGTTGCAGTAATAGGAGCTGGTCTATTATATACTCCTGGTATTGCTGGAAAAGTATTTACAACTTTAGGAAATAATGAAATTAATATAAAAGCAATTGCTCAAGGCTCATCAGAAATGAATTTTACTGCAATTATCGACAGAATTAATTGTGATAGAGCAATTAATGTGTTATATGATGCTTTTATAAATCAAAATTAAAATTTTAAAAAATCTAAAAAAAACTTTTAAAAACCTCTCTTGCTGCACTTTCTCTATGATCTCGTCTTTCATGATTTGAAAGTTTATTTATTAAAGCTTCATTACAAATCTTTTTGCCAATATTAACTTTTGGATTACTTGCCCAGTTAACATCTAATAAAAGGCAAAAATAATACACGGTACTCTGAATAAAAGCAATTAATTGCCCAATTTTTAAAGCATTTGAAGTTTCTAATGAAATTTTCGCTGATGGAACACCTTGTTCTATTAAAGCTTGAAAGGTTGCATCTGCTTGATAGTTTACTATTGATTGTGCTGTTTGTCCATGTATATAATCAATACTAGATTCTAATCTTAAATCTAATAATTCATTTTCCTCAGTCCAAATAATTGGAATTACAATGCCCTTTGTTCCACCAAGAAGATATTCTAATACTGAGTGTTGGCATAAAGGTGCCGATTGATAGGCTCCCATAAAACCTCGCTCGCTCTTTCCACTACTTTCGGAAATTTCTTGTACAAAAAGAGCTACAGATCCTTCAAGATTTATGGAGTATGGCATAGAGAATACAATCTTATATCCTTTATTATATAAATTGAATAAGAAAGCGGAAAACTCCGTGCTAGGATTTATATCATAGTTCATGAACAAATCGTAACCTTCTTCTAAGCCTTTTATAAAGTTATTAATATCAATACCAGCTAGATATGCTGGGACGATAGCAACGTTAGATATAGATGCAGCAAATCTTCCTGGTAAATCAGGAACTTCAAGAAGTGGACAATTAATCTTTTTTAAAATCTTATTCATAGTACCTTTAGATGATAAACCTAAGAAATTATATCCTTTTTTTATAAATGTCCCAATAGTGGAATTAATATCTAGAGTTTCACCTCCTCGGGATATTGGAATAACTATTGAATCTTTTGGTGTTGTACTTTCTAAACATAACTTTAACTCTACTGCTCGAGAGCTAGTGATAGGATATATTTTTTTTTGGGATAAATGTGTTAATGCTAATAATGTTTGTATAGATCCTCCTGTACCTAAAACAATAATATTCTGAAGATTATCGATACTAAGAGAATCAACTACTGACTTAATATTATCCAGATTAATAAAAGTGTTAGTATCTACGAAAAAAGGAGAATCCCAATTCTCTTTTCTTTCAGCAATAATATTGATTATTTCTCCTATTTGTATATTTTTAAGTTTTGGATAATACTCTAATTCAAGATCTTTACCCATTTTTTAATCACATTAATTTTCTAATCAAATTTTATCTTTAAATATTAGATTTCTTTTCTTCTTTTATTATATTATCTATTTTCTAAGTTTTGGATAATTAAAAATTGAAAAATTAGAAGTCTATTTTATTTAAAATATCTTTCCTCGTATTTATACCATAATTAATTTCATATATTTAAATTACACTAAATTTTAAATTATAAGTGATAGTATATGGCAAAAGCTAGCGAAATAAAAAATGAGAGTAATGGTGGGATTGGCGAAGCTTATTATTGTATAGAATGTAAAAGAAATCATACTAAAGGAAAGATTTATAAAGAACATCTTCAATTTGCAAAAACTGAAAAAGATGGAGAAGAAATTACAGAAGATGATGAATTAGAATTGAATGAAAATGATTATAGTGAACAAGAAGATATAGATTTGGAAGAAGAAATAGAAGATACAGAATTGGAAGAAGAAATAGAAGATACAGAATTGGAAGAAGAATTTGAGGATGATATTGATTCTGATCTTGAAGAAGAAAATTTTAATGATGATGCTCAAATTTGTGTTGAAGCTGTAAAAAAGCTCCCGGGAGTGGGAGATGCAACACTTAAAAAGCTAATTAAAGCAGGTTTTAATAGCCTTGAATCTATAGCATATACACCTCCTAGTGTTATTCAAGAAGAATCTGGATTGGGAGACAAAACTACAGCAAAATTAATCAAAGCATCAATGGAAAAATTAAATATTGGATTTAAATCTGCTGAAGATGTGTGGGAACATAGGAAAAATATTGCTCGGATTTCAACAGGGAGTCAAGAACTTGATGATTTATTAGGAGGAGGGCTAGAAACAGGGTGTGTAACAGAATTTTTTGGAGAATTTAGAACTGGCAAAACTCAAATTGGCCATCAATTATGTGTGAATGCTCAGTTATCTAGAGAAAAAGGAGGCCTTGAAGGTAATGCTTTATATATTGATACAGAAGGCACTTTTAGACCAGAAAGAATAATTCAAATGTCTGAAGGTCTTGATCTTGATCATAAGAGAGTATTAAAAAATATTATCTTTGGTCGAGCTTACAATTCAGATCATCAAATTCTCTTGATCAAAGAAGCTGCAAATCTGATTAAAGATAAAAATATCAAAGTAATAGTAGTTGATTCATTAATTGGGCATTTTAGAAGTGAATATATAGGGAGAGGCACCCTAGCAAACCGTCAACAATTAATTAATTCACATCTACATGACTTATTAAGATTAGCTGATATTTATCCAGAACTGGGAATAGTTGTTACAAACCAAGTTCAATCTAAACCAGATGTTTTCTATGGAAATCCCTTACGAGCGGCAGGTGGCAACGTAGTCGCACATGGTTCCACTATCAGAGTCTATTTAAGGAAAGGGAAGGGAGAACAAAGAATAGCCAAAATAGTTGATGCTCCTCATCTTCCTGAAGGAGAAGCTGTATTTAGTATTACAGAAAACGGTATATCAGACTAAAGTTCCCTAATTTTTAATTTAAGATAACAAAATTAGTGTTTTAATTCTAATTTTTTTAAAAAAAAGTAAAAGAAATAATAAAAATAGTTAGGATTATTTCAATTTTTCATATTCATTTGCTTTGTTAGTCAATCTTTTTACCTCTTTTGTCATATTAGTAACCCCTAATTTAAATATTTCAGATGCAATTTTAGAGGCATGCTTGTATTTCTGAGCCGCTTCGAGATAATTTTTCTTTTTCACTGCTAGTTTAGCTTCATTTTCAAATTGCTTCTTCTTAGTTGTTAAATCCTCTATCTTGGTTTTACGAGTTAATTCTTCTAACTGCATAAATTCTTTAGATAACTCCCAATTAGAAGCGATCAAAGCGGCCTCTTGGAAGATTTCAACGGATTTTTGATAATTTTTCTTACTTTTTGCCTTTTTAGCCCGATTAAATAACTCCTTTATCCCGCTTTTAGCTTCTTTCTTATTGGCGATCTCAATAGTTCCAATTTTTGATTTGATAGGAGCAGAAACAATTTTCTGACGCTCAGTAATACTTGAAAGATAAGCTTCTCTTTCTACAGGACCCAACTGTGCCAAATCGTTTACTAACTTTTGTTTTTCTTCAGGTGAGAGTTTAGTTAATTGTGAAACCTTCTGATTAATTAGGTTTATCTCTTGTTGTGAAATTGGTTGTGCTTCAAGTGCGGAAATTTCAATAGGAATTAACATTTTCTTATCCCTTAATTCTTTAATTCCCATAAAAATTTCAGCAGTATCTTTATTTGTTCTTTCTGAAGCCTCTTTTAATAATGTAGCTATAAAGAAGAATTGCCTATCAGCTTCTTCACAACAAGAATGAGCTATTTTTAATACCTCTCTTGAATGGGGATTCTTTAGCTCCTTGATACTCGAAAAATCATATGATATTTGATGTGGTAAAATTATAGAAGTACTTAATAAATCGTCCACAATTTGACCAGAATTTCTGAAGTGAGCTAATTGGCCTCTCCAATTAGGTAAAACATCTTTATATGTTTCTTCATATACATTAATAAATTCCCTTAGGTTTCTTCGAAGGATTAATGAGGCTTTTTTAGTGAGAACTAATGCGATTCTGATATATTCACCATCTGCCAAAAGTAGCATTTTATCTCCATATGAAATTTCATTTAAAGCTTCTTGAGCAACCATTTCTCTACCAAATGAAGAAACAGCCGTCAAAAATCCACCTATCAATTCTGGGTCAATTTGTTCTGATCCATATGATTTAAAGTATACACATGTTCCAGTCTCTTTATATAAAACTAGAATGTGTTCTAGATTGATTGCATCGTCAAAAATTGTTTTAACTTCATTTAGAATTCGAGCTTTCTCTCTCTTTTTTGGAGCGATAACACCTCGCTGAATAGCTACAGCTCCAAGGATGCCAACTACGACAATTGCGGCTATTATTATGTAGGGCAGAAATTCTTTTAAATTTAGACCAGAAGGGGGTATTATAGTAATATCTGAAATTTCAAGAGTAAATTCTTGATGATTATATGCACTACTTAATTGGATTGTTAAATTAAATGTACTGGTATCACTATAAGTTGGTATTGTAAATTCAATTTCTCCAGTACTATTAGTGGGATCTTCCTGAGATGTGCCAGCTATACCATTATAGTATGGAATTATTGTTATAGTTGAATCATTAATTGGTAACCAAACTGAACCATTGAAATATTCTGCCTTGACGATAATTGTGAATGGAAGTCCTGCATTTACACTATCAGGCACTACAGCTGTTAAATTTGCTTGATATTTTCCTATCACCGTTAAATTAAACATAAAATAAACTTCTTCATAATTAAGTTTGTTAACAGTAATATTTACTTCGTAATTTCCTATTGTTAAAGCTGGATTTGAGGTGGTAATAAATCCCCTATGATTTTGGGATACGATCTGAAACGAGTTAGCAAGTGTACCATTATCTCCTGTATTAAGATTTCTATAGTAGACCGTATAAGTATCTGCTAAAGTAGATACTAATTTATTATTATTCTCCAAATCAGTTATATTTAAATCAACAGTAATATCACTTCCTTCAAAAATTGTGTAATTATAACCCGCTCCAATAGATTCTATTTGTCCTCCAGGATCAGAAACCGATTTTAAATCGATATCCGAATAATTGCCTCTAAGATAAAATGTAAAGTAGGACAAATCATAGCCATAATTCGGAAACTTCGAAGCATTCACTTCTAAGGTATACCAACCGTAATTTTTATTTGTGAGACTAATATTTAGGTCATACCACCCGTTAGTTAGATTAACTAATTCCCATCCAGGAGTCCAAATGATCCCTGTAGAATTATCTCTTACAACAATATTACTTTTAGTAAGTATTTCAATACCCCGATCGTTCGTTGTGTCATTAAAGTAAAAATTAAAGGTTTGGTTTAATCCAGAATTCCTTGGTATCTCAGTAATCCATGTAGTACTTTCTATACGTGTTTGAATTATTTGTATATCAACATTTAATTGAACTATTTGGGTTTCTGCACCAATTTTAGATACATTAAAAGTAAAGGATTGACTACCAACATCTACATCATCAGTATCTAACTGCATGGTATAAGTTCCATTTCCATAATCTTTTAGAAAAGGTTCAAAATTATAATCATCACCAATCACTTCCCAAGATGCTCCAATAATATAATTTAAATCTGTATCATAATAATCAAAGGTATAAGACACATTTTGTCCTCTGATAATGCTACCTAAATTCGGGGAATTACTGGGATAAATATCCGTAGTAATTTGTCTATGAAACGTATATATATCTGTTAGATTTACATAAAATGTTTCTGAGGCTGAGATTATAACATCAACAAATCCATAACTGGGGAAATCAGGATCAGCTACTCTTACAGTTAAATTATACCTTCCATTTCCAATGTATTGAACAGCCGTTGAATTGTAAGTAGAGCCTCCATCAAGACTGTATTCAACGGTTGCATCAGCAATCCCTTGACTTAGTATGATGTCATTGTATTCTATAGTAATATTGAAATTCTCTCCTTTCAAAAATATTGAATTTTCAGGAGGACTAACAATACTTAAAGAAGTATCACCTACAATAGTAAAATATGAATCTATAAAACCCGCTGCTGTATCATTATTCCAAAAGATTTGAGCTTTAAATACTCCATATTGAGTTGCATTATCAGATATATCCCAATTATATACAAATAATTCAGTACCTGGAGATAGAGATACGTCTACTAAATTTGTATGGTTTAAATAGCGAGGAATTGAGCTATAAACGCTTAAATTTAAAATGCCATTGTTTACAAATTCACTGAAACTTGTGTTGAATTCAATAACGTTTGAGAAATTAGCTATGTTTGTGGCAACGCCCCCGACATATGTATTAATAGAACTAAGTAAATTTGTTGAGTTTGCTATCAAATACCAATTACTCCCATTACCAGCATTTAAAACTTGAACAAAACGATAACCATCTTTGATGAAATCTTTTTTAATGTCTATGCCTGGAATTTCAGTTTCATTAAATACTTTTATGGTATTTAAGATCCAAGTTGATGGAATTGTAAAGTTAATAGTGTTGAAATCTGTAATTCGTGAATCAAAAAAGTTTAATCCTCCAGTTGCTGAAACATTCCACTGTACGTTATCACCAGAATTTAATATCTCAAAACTTGAATCAGCTAATAAGTTTGATTTCGTATAATTTATTTGAACATTAGTAACATCACAAGATACGTTCCACCATCCAGCTGATATTGTAAAATTCAACTCATTTGATGAACTCGAATATGAATCAATCGGATGCCAATATCCTGATCCGTTAACATTACTATACCCCGTAACTTTTGTATCATTTATAGCTAATCCTATATGCTCTGGATTTGGAATGTTATTGATTGGACTTAAATCCATTTCTAACCTAAAATCAACTGTAGCGGAACCGCTTACCAGATTTGACGTTAAAACCCAACCACCACTATAAGAATAGCTATAAGTTTCATCTATCCCATCACCAAAAGCAATATCATCATCAACATAATACCAAATAGTATCCGCACCAGGTGCTCCACCATCAAATAAACCAATAAACCAAGTTTTATTAAATGTGATTGAATTATTTAGAAATTGGTGGACATTATTAACAGAGAAAGTTCCTGTTGTAGAAGCTGGTACATTAAACGTACCTAATGCAGTAAGATAGTCCGTGGATGACGTACCATAAGGCATGTTTTTATTACCATCCCATGTTGAATTATATAATACAACAGTTACGGTTGATTGAGCAGTTGCGTGAACATTTCTGACGTAAAAAGAAACGTTTTCTAAATATCCATCACCTAAAACTCGAAAAGAAGTAGCTGAGGGATTAGCATTATCAAAGTTATCAGCATTATCCCAAGCATCATCTTCAACTATCAATGTCTTATTAGGAGCGTAGATATTGTCAATAGATACATTAATAAATGATGTTGAATACCCATTAAAATCGGGAAATGGTTCAGAAAAGCGATTTGAGATATCTAAATCAGTGAATTGCTTAGTAGTAGTATCAATTAAAGATTGGTGTAGTGTAACATTCATTTGTTCACCAGTTCCATCAAAATCTAAAGATTCAGCTAATTTTGGTAATATTTCAATGCAATCGTTTTCCTCTCTGAAAACATCATTTTCGTCTGTATATAACTTATTATTTAAACCTGAAACTAGAATATTTTTCACTAAAGTTGGCGTAACCATTCCTAAAAACAAGAGAAGAACTACTACTATCCTTTTAGTTTTATTAAAATTAGATTTTTTCATGCTTATCAAATGTTAATTACTAATTTTTTAGTCTAGCGCAAACTATAAATATTAAATTTATAATCGTGCAAGATCAATTTAAAATTTCTTATATTTGCATATTTTCTTATTGAATATAGCATTAGGATATTATCTCAATTAATTTTCTACATGCAAAAGTACAAATTTGTAAATTTTGGTTAACGAAAAAATGAATCTAATTTACCATAAAATAATTGAATAGTTTTTTACTCTTCGATGTCTGGTTTCTTTAAAATAATTCTAGCATCAACACAAACTAATCCTTTATCATAGATAAATACAGGATTTAAATCCATCTCATTTATTTCTTCATGTTTTGTAACAAGGTTAGATACTATTAATAAAGTTTCAACTATGGCATTCAAATCTGCTTTTGGTTTTCCACGATATCCATCCAAAATTGGGAATCCTTTAATTTCATGTATCATTTCTTTAGCATCATATTCCGTAATAGGCGCAATTCGAAAACTAACATCCTCCAGTAGCTCTACTAATATACCACCAATCCCAAACATTAGCGCAGGACCAAATTGAGCATCCGTAGTCATACCTATTATCAATTCTGTAATAGGTTCATCTGCCATCTTTTGGACTGAAATCATTTTTTCCTTTTGTGAAGGAATTTGCATTAGATCATCGAAAGCTTTTACTACTTCCGCTTCAGAGTTTATATTAAGTTTAACAGCTCCAGTATCAGACTTATGTACGACATCTTCTGCTATTAATTTCAAAACTAAAGGAAATCCAATGTCTTTTGCGGCAGAAATAGTCTCTTCTTTTGAAGAGGTTAAACGATGGTTCGGAATTGCAATACCTATTTGCTTCAACAATTCTTTAGATTCAAATTCTGTGAGAATAGTTTGATTAGTTTCGAGTTTCTCTTTAAAAAACTCTTGAATATTCATTACCATTATCTCTTAAAAAATTAAGAATATAGAAGTTTAATGTAAATTAAAATTTTAAAAACAATTTAAAATTAATGAAAAGAATTAAAAAAAAGTAATCTATTATTTTTGCAAGTAGAAAAAAATCCAGAACTATGACTAAAGAAGAAAATATTGGAATTTTATTAAAAAATTTTGTAGAATCCCAAAAGGAAATAGAAATCGCTTTTGTATATTCACATCAAGGACTTCTATTATCTAAATATGGTAATATAGAAAAAAGAATGAATAATGAACAAGAAGTCGATGAAATCTATGGTGCATTGACAGCTCTAGTTGAAAACTTATTAGATAAAATATCTTCAGAATATAAGATAGGATTTTATGGGAGCGGTTCATTTGAAACCACAGATCATAGGATTGTTTATCTTGAGGCAGGTCCAGAAGCAATTTTACTTTTAATTTGTAGCTATAAGATAGATTTAAATAACTTATTTCCAATTGCTTATCTTGTTGTTGAGAAGATTGCTCAATTGTTAGAAGATAGTTTTGATTTTAACTATAATACTTTAGAAATTCCAGATTTGAAAATTCATGAAAATATCTCTGTGAGTTTAGATATGTATACTTTAACAGAATCAAGTAACTTAGTTGATGGAGTAAAAGCAGTCCATCAAATGAAAAAGGAAGAGAATGTAGAAAAACTATTTAAACTTATTGTATTGGGTTCCAAAGCAGTCGGAAAGACTACTCTTATTAATAGATTTTTGAAAAAAGAAGTCATTATAGATTATCGTCCTACTTTAGGTATTTCTATCTCAACACAGAAATATTTTGTCCAAGGATTTAAGCAAGATGTTGTAAAGTTTCTTATCTATGATTTTGCTGGACAAGAATTCTTTAAACGTGTTAGACATGAATATTATAAAGGAGCTAAATGCGCTTTTGTAGTATATGATGTTACTCGACGTGAAACTTTTGAAGATGCGTTAAATTTTTGGTTAAAAGATGCTCGGGAGGAATTAGGTAATTTACCAATCGTACTTATAGCGAATAAAATAGATTTAGAGGAACAGCGAATAATCTCCAAAGAAGAAGGTTTAAATAAAGCTCACGAACTTAAATGTTCTTTTATTGAGACATCCGCATTACATAACATTAACGTTCAAGATACCTTTAAATTAGTAGGAATAGGGCTCTTCTTCAAATATATTGAAGAAAATAGAATAACTCACTAAGCTAATTTTAAAAAATAAAGTAAAAATAAAAGTTATTTCCTAGCTTTTATACCTTTCTTCTTTCTTAATCTCCATTTACGAACTTCGTCAACAACAGACACACTAAAAGCTCCTATAATTAGGGTAATCCAATAATAAGGATGAAACAGTGGAACAATATGAAAAGCTAATCCGATGGGAGTGTAAAGAATTAGCAATTGCAATCCAAGAGAAAGTCCTGTAGCCCAGAATAAATGTTTATTTGGAAATAAATAGAATGGTTTTATATTGGATGTGCAAGTATAGACAAATAACAATTCACATATTACCAGATTAGTAAATATGATTGTCTGAGTTAATGATATTGCATAGAAATTCGCATCTGGCCAAAATGCTGGATCGATAATAGTTGGATCAAATCCTGCTAATCCAGGAAGTCCAGCATTAGCCCAAGCAGGAATTAAAACAGTCCATAAAAGTAAGTATAGTGTAATATCAGTTATTGATGTATATATACCAAGAAGTAAAACGGGTCCTTTAATTTCTGGGAGCAATGTAAATCCTTTGCGCGGCTCTTCTTTCATAACATCAGGATCCGTGGGTGTTAAACCAAGAACCATAGCAGGTATGCCATCTGTCGCTATGTTAAGCCATAAAATTTGTATTGGAACAACTGGAATCGCTAAAAATACAAAAGGAAATAATTTCATAACGATATACGCTGCAAGTATTAAAAATATCTCGTCAAAGTTAGTACTCAACATGTAACGGAAGAAACCTTTAGTTGTTTCAAATATTCCTCTTCCTTCTTCAATAGCATTAACTATAGTAGCATAATTATCATCTATTAATATCATATCAGAAGCTTCTTGAGTTACTTCTGTTCCCTTTAATCCCATCGCAACACCTACGTGAGCACCTTTTACTGCTGGGGCATCATTCACTCCATCTCCAGTCATCGAAACTATTAAACCTAATTCTTTTAATCTTCTTAAAATCCTTAATTTATGGGCTGATGTAACTCTTGCAAAAACATCTACCGTTTTCACTTTCTCTTGGAGTATGTCATCACCCATTTCTTCTAATTCTGCTCCAGTTATTGCTTCAGGAGAATCTGTTAATCCTATTTCTTGAGCAATTGCTAATGCAGTAATTTTGTGATCTCCAGTAATCATAATAGTTCTTATTCCGGCCATCCTTGCTTCCTCTATTGAGTCCTTAACTTCATCTCTTGCAGGATCTATAATTCCTGTTAAACCTAGATATATATAATCTCTTTCAATTTCTTCTTCTTGATAACCTTCATTTAATTGTTTATATGCAATACCCAATACTCTCAAAGCACTCCTTGCAAAATCTTCATTTTGTTCAATAATTTTATCCTTTACTTCATTAATTGGTTTTACAGCTCCGTTATAAATAGCTTGACTTGCATTTTCTAATAAAACATCTGGAGCGCCCTTAATTAAAGAATAGAGTGTATTATCGATCCTAACAACAACTGCCATCATTTTCCTATCAGAACTAAATGGGATTTCATCAATTTTTTCAGCTTTAGTATCAAGTTTCATTTTCATTGCTAGAACTTTCATTGAAATTTCAGTTGGATCTCCAACAACATCAGTATTATTTGTTCCATCATTTCTAGGTGATACATTTGAATTATTACAGAACATGCAAACTTCTAAGAATCGTCTTAAATTTTCATTTATTTGTACTTGATTGTTCATATCATCAACGATTTTTCCTTCAATAGCATAACCTACGCCTTCAACATTATATACTATTCCTCCGAGGAACACTTTTACAACAGTCATTTCATTTTTTGTTAAAGTCCCTGTTTTATCTGAACAAATTACATTAACTCTTCCTAAGGTTTCTACAGCGGTAAGTTTTCTAACTAAGGCATTTCTATCTGCCATTTTTCTCATTCCAATACTCATTACTACTGTAATCACTACAATAAGGCCTTCAGGAACAGCTGATACTGCTAAACTTATTGAAATTTCAAATGCTTCAATAATTTCGTTAACTTCAGTTGGTCCAAATGCCAATCCCTCTGTAATTATGATAATTAGTAGTTCAACTACGAACACTGCCGCACAAATAACTAATATTACTATTCCCAGTAATTTTCCAAATCTATTTACCTCTTTCTGAAAAGGACTAAGTTCAACTTTTTCTTCTTGCAAGCTTTCTGCAATTTTTCCAATCTCAGTGTTCATTCCAGTTCCAATAACTATACCTTCTCCATTTCCTCTAGTAATTATTGTATTCATGTATCCTAGATTGGTTCTATCTGCTAGAATCATTTTTTCATCTACAGGTTCTAGCTGCTTTTTGACAGGTTTCGATTCACCCGTTAATATTGCTTCATCTACATCTAGTGAAAACTCTTTATATAATCTAATATCAGCTGGAAATTTATCACCTTCCTCTATTAACACAATATCACCAGGTACTAAATCTTCTACATCTATCTCCATTACCTTGCCTTCCCTACGCACTTTAGCAAAATGGGGTGCTAATTTTTTTAAACTCTCAAGAGATCTTTCAGCCTGATATTCCTGATAGAATCCCAATACAGCATTAACAATTAAAATTGCTGCAATTACTATTGCATCTGTATATTCTGAAGACCAAGCTTCAGCTCCAGGTTTAGATGATTCATAGATTCCTATAGCTATTGATATTATAATCGCAAAAATTAGTAGATATATTAAGAAATCTTTGAATTGACTAATAAAAATTTGCCAAGCCGTTTTTCCTTTTTCTTTAATCAACTCATTTTTACCATATTTTTCGAGTCTTTTTGTTATCTGAGCTTCAGTTAAGCCAGTTTCAGTTGATGTCTCTAGAAAATTTTCAACTTTTTCAGATGTTATTGCATGAGCATTAAGTTTTTTTATATCCATCATAATAAGTTCAATTTCGATTTATATTAATTTGAACATAAAAATAATAGTTTATAATGTAATTATTATCAAAACATTTTAGTTTTTGTTTTTATAACTTATAAAATAGAATACCAAAAAATCATTTAGATTTACAAAATATAGAGTAAGCACGCAAATAAATTTATTAGTTTATACATCTATTATTTGATAAATTTATTAAAACCTAATTTTATCTCTATATAAAAAAAAATTTAATAAAAATGAGACCTTCAAGAGTTTTCAGATGGATTGTTCGAACGTTTTTGTTTTTACTCACTTTATCTATGACAGTAGTCTCAATTTTGGGAGCTCTATCTGCTGTGATGATCCTTGGGAATATGAATGAAAATATAAAAATTCCGGCAAGCCCACCAAGTACTAATTTTAACATTACAAATCCAAGTAGTATGAACATTACTATTCCATTTAATATTACCAACTCTGGATATTTTGATTTAACAAATCTACTTATTGATATTAAAATTTCTATGACTTTTGGAAATTCTTCTACCCCCACCAACGAAACTACTAATACAGTTATTTTTGATAAAGCCCAAACTTTTCCAAACATTATGAGAGGTCAAACTTATTCAGGAGCATTTTTTGGCAATAGTTCAGATTTTATAGTGGCTAATTTTCCAAATGCTACAACTGAAATTGATTGGTTCAGAACACCTGTTTTAGAATTTTATGGAAATTTCACAATAAGTGCTTATTATTCTCTAGATTTAATTGCTTTTACTTTTGGGATAAATAATGTTACACTAGGAACATTTCCATAATAAGGAGGAGTTTAAAATGGGAGCAGGAAAGAATTTAATTAAGGGTATTATTTTTATGGGCATCTATATAGTAATTACAATGGTGATACCTTATTTCACATTTACTTGGATTAAAGATTTGAGTGATCTAGGCATTCCAATAGTACTTGAACAGCAGGAGTATGAATCTATTATTTTTTGGATTTCTGCTTTTGGATTATTAATTAGCTCCTTGGCATTTTTCTCCTATTCCTCCCCCAAACAATCAATACGTAAGGGAGTATTTGCATTAATTCAGATATTAGTAAATAGCCTGTATATATGGAGCTATAAGTTTTCTGGAGCAGCTGATATTTTATTCCAATTTAGTGCCTCCCAACATATTACTGGATACCTTTTCTTAAATTTCCAAAACATGATTATGGTATATCTAGGGATATACTTTCTTACTATTCTTTTAAAAGGCTATGATTTAGCTGACTTCATTATTAATAGAGAAAAAATTCGTGAAAAAAGATATGGAATTAGCGGAGGTTATGATAGAGAATGATATTTCAAGCTGTAGATTTTCTACAAGTATTAGCTGAAATAATAGGTGCAATTCTAAATTTTTTAAAACCAATTGTAAGTCCAATTGGAGCTTGGATGATTAATTGGATAGAAGTCGTACTTAGAATTTTTCCAAAAAATGATTTAACCTTATATATAATATTATTCGTGATAATAATCATAATTGGCGCGATTACTAATATATTATGGCCTGGAGACAAACCACCTAGATTTTTGGAAAAAAAGTATAAATTGATTGAACTTGAGAAAGAACCTGAACGTGTAGAATATAAAACACTTTTTAAAAGAGAACCTACTGAAGAATTAAAAAAATTTGGAGATGAATTTAAAGAACCGGGAAAGGACTACAAAGAATCAGCGGATGAATATGAAGATTTTTAAAAAAGATAATTAAAATTTAATTTATTTTTTAATTTTTTGCACTAAATCAGCCACTCTTTTTCCTAAATCTTTGGCTATTAACCCTGCCAGTTCATCGATTTCTCCTTTCCCGATAAATTCTTTTAAATTAAATTTTTGTAAGCTTGTTATAGGGATGTTGCCTTCAATTACAGGAGATCCAAGATTGTTTGCTACTACAATCATTCCTTGGATAAGCGCAAAATTTATTAGATCTGAAATAACTCCTTCTCCTCCATTCCTTAAACCAGTAGATGCCAAAGGAGCAAATATGACATCTTTCAATAAATATTTTTTCATTTTCCATGGCCTTGATCGGTCAATTAACGCTTTTATTTGAGAGCTCACAGATCCAAAATAATTAGGAGCAGCAATTAATATCGCGGCAGATCCTAAAATTTTTTCTTCTAACTTATTCATATCATCATTTTCATTAAGAGGGCAATCATTAGGTGGTCTTAAACATTGATCACATCCATTGCAAGGAGTGATATTATAATCAGAAATTTGAATTTTCTCTATTTCATAATCGTTGGAGATTGAATTTATTCCCTCTATAGCTTGATCAATTAAAAAATTACAGCTCCTATTTTTACGTGGAGATCCTACAATAAGACTAATTTTTGTCAATTTATTTTCTCACTTAAATTATTATTTTACTATACTATTTAATGTGTTATATCACATTTAAATTTGTAATCGCCCTAATTAGATATAAAAAGAATATATTTTACCTTTTTGAGAAAAAATTAGTATGAGTTTTAAAGATAAGCTCTGCCAATATAAACAGAGAAAAGATCTAATAGATGAACTTGATTTTTATAAATCAATGATCTCAAAGAGAATAGAAAATAAAAGTTTTAAATTCGCATTAGAAAAAATTGAATCCGCAATAATTCTCATCAAAGAAAACCAACCTTATTATGACTTAGATATTGAACTTTCAGAATTCGAAAATCTAAAAGAGGAAATTATTTCTGAGTTAGAATTGTGTCAAAAACTTTATACCAGGCGTTATAGTAATTTATTAAAAGAAAGTCTGACTGAATCTAATATAGAGAATTTTTTGAGATTATTAGCAATGCTCAAGGGTGAAGTAGATGAAAACTTAGATAATTTTAACCTTAAAGATTTATCTGCTAGAATAAACAAGTATTTTATTTTTTTGAAAAGATTGTATATAATAATTAGTTCTTATAAAGTACTAAACTATCACGGAGCCTCGAATAAAATATTAGAATTTGTAAAAGAAATAAAAAGTGAGGATTATCCGAATATTAAAGCACTGATTTTTTATATTTACCAAGATTTACTAAATAATCAATTCTCGAATTTCTCAAAACAATATGATAAGTTATCGATTACAGAATTATCTGAAAAATTAGCAATAAATCAAGATAGTTTGTCTCATTTTTTGGGTATTATCATGAAAGACCCAAATTGCCCTATTAAAAAATATAATACCTATACTCAAGAAGTAATCTTTAGCAGATATTAAATCATTATTTTTCGATTTATAATCCACGATAGAACTCATTTCTTAGAATATTTGGATGAGTTAACCCGTAATTTATTACTTCTAAAATCTTCTCTTTATCTTTCTCCAGGACTCCCTTTATGGGCAAATAATTGCTAGCGTGATTGGATCGGAAGATGCAGTTGGCATTTTTATTCTCAAAATTAATTGTATTAATAAATATTTTTAATTCATGAAGGATCTCTGAGGAGCCCATTTCTTTAAATTGGCCCTTACTTTGTTTCTTGTATATAACAGTACCAGGGGGTATCATAAGAGATAGGAATGCAATATACCAAATTCTATCATCCTTTGGGCAAATTTTATTTACTAAATCTGCAGATTCCTTGGCATGTTTTTCTGAAATCTCAGGATGATTAGCACCTCCAAGTCCATTAATAAATGTTGCTGATAAGGTTATATTAGCCTTAAATAATTTTTTAGAAGCTTCAATGTATTCAGCTTTGGTAGCATGTTTGTGTACTTCCTTTAATAATGGGTCATAACCCGACTCAAACCCTACATACGCAATTTTGAGTCCTGCGTCTGATAATAACTTCAATTGGGCATCGGATTTTTTAATTATATCTTTTGCATGAGCGTAAACTCCTATCCTATCTAATTTTGGAAAAATTTTCATAGCATAATTCGTTAAATCGATTAATTTTTCTGTTGGTGTCACCAAAGCATTCCCATCTAAAAAGAAAATCCTACGTACAAAAGACCCATTTTGATTTTTTGCAATATCTAAATCCTTTTTAACTTCTTTAAGATCTCTTATTTTGAAATCCTTTCTAAGATTTGATACACAAAAATCACATTTATAAGTACAACCCTCTGTTAATTGAATTAACAAAGAATGAGCTTCGCTTGGTGGACGAAAAACAGGGTGACAATAATATATATTATCGTTCTTTACCATAATTATTATTCTTTACTTTTACTTCTCATTCTCCTCTTCTGCATCTTGAGGCTTTTTAGGACATGACTTAAGATGTCGTCCTAATCTAACAAATTCTTTACCACAATAAGGACACACTTGCTTTTCTTTTTCTTCATCTTCTTTAGCTTGAGATTTGGGTGTAGTAGTTTTTTTTCTCTTCTTCTTACGACTTGGGAGCACATCATCTATATTAACATCATCAGGAGCAAATTCACAAGTGGGTATGTGGGATCTTAAATCTTCAAAGATTTCACCGCAAAATGGACATTCTAAATCTCCAAATTCTTCAGCCTCGATTATTTCATCTTTTCCAACTTTTCGTTTTTCAAATTTTAGGGGTTCTTCTTCCTCTTCTTCTTCAAATTCATCAAAAGTTAAGTCAATTTCGTCTTCTCCCGTGAGTTCTTTAAGTTCGAATTCCTCTAAACTAATCTTTTTCTCTAAAATCTTTTTTTCCGCAATTTTTCTACTCTCTTCATAAATTTCTTGTATTTTATTATTAGATTTTACAGGATCATAGATTGAACATACCTGGCACACGTAAGCTCTCCTACCTAGTATTAAATCTCTTGAAGGACAGACACATAAAGGTTGTAGACTGTTAGAAATATCTCCTAACGGTTTTAGATGCTTACAAGCTATTTTTCTAGAATATTTAATTTTCTGTTTTCGACGTGGTATAATAACATCACCAAAAGAAGTAATTAAAATAATATAACTTAGAATATATTTTTTTTCATTATTAAAAAGAGTAAATTTCAAAAAGAGTTTTAATAGTTATATCTTATAAATTTGAGGTCATTAATTATTTTCTCTTTTATTTCAGAATTCTCAACATTTGGTATTAACTCATCAACTAGATCTCTTAATTCAATTATTTTTTCACTAAGTAATTCAGGTTTACTCCAGAGAGATTTTCTCAAAGGATGACTATGAATTATAGCTTTATTATAATTTTCTATAGCTTCTTTATAAAAAAGACATGCACTATCATAATTTTTAAGTCTTGTTTGATATATTGTAGCAATTTTATTATAACTCATACCAGCTCCAGCATAATCCATCACTTTTCCAAAATATATAGCTGAGTTTTCAATTTTTTTCAAGGCATCCTTTAAAATTTGTATATCTCCTTTTTTTAAAGAAATATATCCAATTATGTAGCTTGCTACTCCTAAATAAAACAATTCGTCATTTTGCTTAGACAACCTGAATAATTCATCTGCAAATTCCTCTGCTAGAACTAAATGATTATTTGAAATGCATAATTTTGCTACAGTTCTCAATAAATCCAAAACACGATTAATATCATCTAATTCTTTATACTTTTCGATACCTTTGCGGTATCTTTCAATTCCTGTAAATGTATCCTTATTCTGGAATGCCTTATTTCCCTCATATATTAAATATTCAGCTTGTTCTTTTAGATTGGTAGAATCAGAAAGATTTTCCTGATTTGATGTGTCATAGAAAAGGTTGCTAAATCCAAAAGAAAAATCCTCATTCATAGGTATATCAACCAAATCCTTTGGTTCAGTTCTGATATCTATTTCAGATATTATCCTTTCTGAGTTTAAATCATTTTTTTCGAAATTTTGATTATTTTTATAGTTAGATTCTAATTTGTCATCCTCTTTATAAGCTGATTGTAAAGGCTTACCAGCAGAAACTAATGCAGACAGCTCAGATAAAACATTTGCAAAAAAGTATTTATTTAAACCTTTAACTATATAATCAACTTTATGATAGTTATTTTCAAATTGAGGAGAATTTGGATTCATAGTTACATCATTTATTCTATAAATTTCAAATCCAGTGTCATATTTAGTAAGAATGTTCTCACCAATCTTCTCCTCTTTCTTTTTTCCTAATAAAGTATGATCAAACACTAATCCGCAAAAATCAGGATTATTTTCTTGAAACCATAATTGGTTTCTTAAGTCAATATCAGAAAAGAAAAGACTTAATCCAGGATGAGAATGAAACCAACCTACAACGTAATGGCCTTTATCTTCAGAGTATAATTTGTCTTCTATTTCTGATATGAATACATAATGTCTATTATCTAGTTGAACATCAGCATCATGTCCAAAAGTTAAAGCATATGCATTTTCTACATAAACAAAATCATCATCAGAGTAACCTGTTAAAATTCCATAGATTTCCTTCCAATCTTTTGGTGGGATGGCTTGATTAGAATATCTACTAGCATATAAGATAATCGTCTTATAAGCTTCAGCATTAATAATTACTGGTTTAGTTACTTTTTCTTCTTTTTCTTCTTGTTCCTTTTGTTCCTCTTCAATCTCTTGTTTTCCGTTATTTTCTCTTTTAAATTCTTCTGTCATTTTAAAATAACAAATTCTTTATTGAAGTAGATATATCTTCCTTAAAATATAATAAAATAATTCTTAAATAAAATTATGTGTTCATTCTCTTTATTTTTTTAATTCTTCATTCTTTGCTTTTTCTGCCAATTTAAGTACCTTTCTAGCAAAATCCAAATTAGGTAAAATTTCTAATGCTTTCTTCAAAGCTTCAATCGCTTTTGTATATAATTTTCTTTTGTAATATGCTGAACCCAAATTGGTCCAAGCAGATTCATCCTTAGGGTTATGCTTTAAAGCATTTTTACTAGCAATGATAGCTTTATCAAAATTTCCCTTATCAATATATACAGAGCTAAGTTCAGACCATGTGTTTGCTAGATTAGGATTTAATTCTAAAGCTTGTTTTAATGCTTCAATAGCATTTTCATATTCCTTAATTTCATAATAGATATATCCCAAGTTATGCCAATTAATTGCTTCATTTGGATTAATTTCAATGCCCTTTTTATAAGCCTCAATAGCTCTATTATATTGATTATTTTGAAAATATAAAAATCCAATTTCTATCCATGCATTTGAATTATGTGGGTCATCTTTCAAGACTTCTTTTAAGGCTTCAATTTTTTTTGACATTGTTATTTAAATTTTCTTTAACTTTCAAAAATTGATCGCATAAATCGAATTTTAATCTTTATCGGTGCTAGAGGAATGTTGCTTACTTGAGCACTTCCTGGTTTAGTTTTTATTAATATAAAATGGCAGCCTATATCTAAACTTTTTAATATTTTTGTTATTTCCTCAATTTTTGTTATCTTGACTATTGATTTAAAACCAGCACCTTGAGCAATAATTTCTAGATTTGTTTTATTGCTAGTATATGTGCATTGATCTCCTGTAGAACCGTAAGATCCATTATCTATTACGATTAGAGTTAGATTATTTGGACTTAGATTAGCAATAGTACTTAAGCTACCGAGATTCATGAGCAATGAGCCATCTCCCTCTATACACCATATCTTTTTTCTTGGTTGAGCAATTGCCAGTCCAAAAGCTATTGAAGATGCTAAACCCATTGAGCCCATCATATAGAAGTTTTGAGGGCGATCTTTAAGATGATACAATTCTTTTGAAGGAATTCCAATATTACATACTACTAACTCTTCATTTAAAACTTCCACTATCTTATTTATAGCATCTATTCTTTTCATTTTTTTTCACTCCATAAAGATTTTTGTAGAAGAACGCCAACTGAAGAATTATTTTCTTGGCTATAGAGAATTGCCTTGTTTAGTTTAATGATTTCCTTACTGGAACTTATTGACCACGTTTTTACGTCAATTACGTCTAAGAGTTTAGTGGTTATTTTTCCCATTGGTATTTGAGCCAAGATTTTCTCATTTTTTCCTCCTCTATGGGTCATAATAAAAATTACGGGAATATCATATAGTTCTAATAGAGACTTTATAGCATTAATTGAATTTCCTAAACCCGAATTTTGCATTAAGATTACAGGATGTTTTCCTCCAAGATAAGCCCCTGCCGCTATTCCAACACCTTCTTCCTCACGGGTCACAGGAATATGTAATATTTCTTTTCTTTCATTTATTAAGTCTAAAATACCTTTCAATAAAATGCATGGTACTGATAACACTAAATCTATAACCGAATTATTTATTATGTCATATAACTTTTGATCTATATTCATGCGAAATTGTTAACTCAGCTTTATTTAATTATATTCATTAATATGCAAACAGCTAAAAAATTTGATATTATTGTTTTAAAATAATAAAAAATTCCTGTAAAGTAAATACTAAATGAAAGCTCTTCTCTTTGAATACAAAATTCCCAGACTAGCAATTGCAAAAGTTACTGGTTCATTAAATAGAAGGGGATACCTCTCTAGATTTGGGCCTTTAAGAATAAAAGAATTTCCTTATCCAAAAATTAAAGCAAACGATTGGTATGTGATTAAAACAAAATTTTGTGGAATATGTGGTTCAGACCATAAACAAATTTTTTTAGATGGTAATATCGATAATCCTATGACTGCGCTTATCTCTTGGCCTCAAATTCTTGGACATGAAGCTGTTGGTATAATTGATAAAGTTGGAAAGGCTTTAAAGCTTAAAATTGGAGATCGAGTTGCTTTAAATCCTTGGATTAGTTGTGAACCGCGAGGTATCACACCTTTATGTAAATCATGTAAAGAAGGTAAAAAGTCTCTATGTAGAAATTTTTCAAAAGGAATATTAAACTCTGGTATCCACACAGGTAATAGTAGTGATGCTACAGGTGGATTTGCCGAATTTTTTCCGGCACATAAAGTAATGGCGATTCCTATTCCTGATAACATTTCATGGGATCAAGCTATTCTTTCAGATCCATTTTCTGTTGCGTTTCATTCGGTTTTAAAAGTAAATTTACAACCTGGCTTAATATGTGCTGTTTATGGATGCGGTAATTTAGGATTATTAACAATACATATCCTAAAGAATATTTTTAAAGATATAACTATAATAGCTATCGCTAAATTTTCTCATCAAGCGAATATGGCAAAAAAATTTGGAGCAGATTTAGTTATAAGGGCATCACCACCCTATAATATTATTGAAAAAGTAGCAGATTACGTTGATTGCGATATATACTACTTAAAAAAGAAAAAACCTTGGTTAATTGAGGGGGTTGATATCCTTTTTGATACTGTTGGTTCACCTGAAACACTTGAAACTGGAATACGATTCGTAAAAGCCCGAAAGAAAAGTCAAACACTAAATAGTTCTGGGGTAATAGTTGTTACTGGAGTTTCATCACCCCAACGCTATGAATGGACGCCTTGGTATTTTAAAGAAATTAATATTATTGGAAGTAATGCATTTGCTATAGAAGAATATGAAGATCGAAAAGAACATGCATATTATCACTACTTTCGATTTATTAGTGAAGGAAAAATAGATCCCACTCCAATGATTACTCATAAATTTTCGTTATCTCAATATAAAAAAGCATTTTTAGCTGCTCACTATCAAGATAAATATAAAGCTATTAAAGTAGTGTTTAAATTTGAACATTAAATAATTGGCAGGGATAATTGAGTTGAAAAATGAAGAAAAAACTATGGACGCCTTAATATTTGAAATGAAAAAACTAAAGTTATTCAAAGCTTATTTTCGAGGAAAAAGACACAAAAGTGGATATTGGAGGAAAGGTGGTCCTGTAAGTATAAAAAAAATAGCAATACCAAAGCTTCCAAATGAGAATTGGATAAGGGTTAAAACTGTTTATTCTGGGATATGCGGGAGTGACATGAAAGAATTAACTTTAAGTGGAGCACTTGATAATCCTCTACGGACATTTATTTCATTTCCTCAAATAATGGGGCATGAATCGGTTGGAATTATTGATAAAATAGGAGAAAATACTTCAGAATTCAAAGAGGGTGATAGAGTGGCTATAAGTCCTTGGTTTTCTTGCGAACCTCGTGGTATTACGCCATTATGCTCTAGGTGTCAAGAAGGAGATTATCCACACTGTAAAAATTTTCAAAGAGGTATTTTACCACATGGTATGCTTTTAGGAACTACTATAGGTTATGGAGGTTTTGCTCCATACTTCACTGTGCATAAGTCCCAATGTTTTAAAATTCCAGATAATGTAAATTTTGAAGAAGCCATTTTAGCTGACCCATTTTCAGTCACGTTTCATTCAATTTTAATTTTAAACCCAAAGCCTAATTCAATAATTCTAGTATATGGTTTAGGTATAATAGGTTTATTATCTATTGTTTGTTTAAAAAATCTGTTTAGAGTCGAAAATATTATTGCAGTCGGAAGATATCAGTTTCAGAAAAATTTAGCTTTAAAACTTGGCGCTAATCATGTATTTATGAGTACTAGTAATCAATTAGTTGAAGAAATCGGAAATTACTTTAATGCTGAGCTCTATACTCCTGAAAGAGGACTTAAATGGACAATGGATGGTCCAAATGGAATAATTGACACAATAGGTTCCTCAGAAACTTTGGAAATTGGGGTTCGAATAATAAAAACTCAAGGTAAAATAGTTTTTCTCGGAGTAAGTAGACCAAAGAGATGGGAAAATACTCCACATTATTTTAAAGAACTTGAAATTATTGGTTCAAATGCCTTTGGTATTGAAGAATTTGAAACACAGCAAGCTCATGCTTTTTATTTTTTTCTGAAATTTCTTTATGAAAAAAAAATTAAGGTATCAAATTTAATTACTCATAAATTTCCTCTAAGTGCTTATAATGAAGCATTCAATGTATTAGTAAATAAGACAAATTCTCAAGCTATAAAAGTAGTCTTTAAATTTAACAATGATTAAATGACTATAAAAAAAGTTATAACTTGCTTTTTTTCTTTTTTGTCTATCGTTTTATTTAAAGCCAAAAAAACCTACTATATTACTCCTTGTTTCTTGAAATCTTTAAAATCGCTATCTGTATAATTAAGTGATTTCAATATTTCTTTTGTATGTTTACCTATTTTGGGAGCCAAATTTCTTATCTTTAATGGAGTTCTTGAATATTTAATAGGTGAAGCAACATTTTGAACTTTTCCGAATTTAGAATGATCTAACTCGACTATCATTTTCCTTGCTTTTATTTGTGGATCCTTACAAGCTTCACTAAAAGTTTTTACTGGCATAACACAGGCATCTCTATTGATAAAAATCTCAAACCATTCATCTTGAGTCTTCTTTAAAAACTCTTTTTGCATTTCTTGGAATGCTTTTTCCTTTTCTTTACCTTGAGTATTACCTTTAGGGATTAAATCTTCTCGCCCGATACCCTTACAAACTTCCCGCCAAAATTTAATCTCAATAGCACCAACAGATAAATATTGGTTATCTTTAGTTCTAAAAACTGAATAAAAAGGAAACTCGCCATGAAGTGGATTCCTTGGCTGAATTATTCCATCATTTAAATCTTTTGAAAATTCGAAAGCTGCTGCCATAGGCATAAATGAAAAAACGCAATCTGTCATAGAAAGATCAATATATTGGCCTTTCTTATCTGAATTTTTTTCTCTTTCAATTATGGCACCTAAAATACTAATCGTAGAAACCAAGCCACCTCCTATATCCGCAGCTTGTACACCTGGAACAATGGGCTTTCTTTCTTGTTTTTCCTTGCCAAAAAATTCTCGTTCTTTATTTAGTTCTAAAATACCACAAATGCCGATGTAATTTAAATCATGCCCAGCAATTTGTTCATATGGACCATATTGACCGTATCCAGTTAATGAGCAATATATAATAGATGGATTAATTTTTGAAATAGTTTCATAATCTATCTTCAATTTCTCCGTAACTTTTGGCCTGAAAGTTTCTAAAATCACATCTGCTTTTTCTGTTAATCTATAGAAAATTTCTAAAGCTTTCTCCTTTTTGAGATTAAGTGAAATTGACTTCTTATTCCTCATTATGATCGAATTAAAAGCGCTCTCCCTATATCTGCCTTTCTGAAAGAAAGGAGGAGGATTTCCGTATGGAAATCTTGGATCGTTGATATGTATAACTTCTGCGCCCAAATCAGATAATATCATTGAGCAATAAGGACCAGGAAGCAAACGACTTAAATCTAATACAACAATATTCTCTAAAGGTAAAACCATAATAAAGATAAATGGAAAATAATTAAAAAAAACTTATTAAATTTTAAAAAACAACTACAAAAAAATAAAATTAGATGTATATAATTTCAGCTTCTAATTTTTTTGTATCAATTATTGCGAAAGTACCTTTTCCTGTTAGATATCCACAAGCTTCCCCAGGGTTTAGTACTAAAACATTATTGTCAGATTTTTTATTCACAATCGAATGAGTATGACCTGATAAAACAATGTCAAAAGTGCCTGATCTTGCTAATGCGTCTATTGCTTCTGGTTTTGGCATATGTGAGGCAATTAACCTTTTTCCATCAAATTCCTTAACTAACTCATGACCATTTTCGACGAATTTACAAATTTGACCTAGATTTTGTTTTAAAAATACTTGATCACCATCATTATTTCCGAATACTCCAAAAAAATTATTCTTTATTTTTTGATTCAATTTATCAAACCATCTTCTTGTAAAAGGTGAGCAATAATCTCCACAATGAATTAATACATCTACAGTCCTTTCATTCATAATTGAAACTGCCTTTAGAATATTATCTTGATGATCATGCGTATCTGATATGACTGCAATTAACATTCTTAACAACACATACGAGTTTGTATAATTTGCTTTATTTAACTATTGTAATAAAAAGCATAAAAATCTTGTTTAGGTAAAAGATATATTAAGTAGTTTTTTATATTTATAGCAAGATATATGAAAAAGTTGTATACTTTATGATTGATGAATTTCTTAGAAATGAAAAATTAGCTATTGATGCAGAATTAGTTAAATATTTTAATAATTTGAATAATAATGAGCCTGAAATACTCCTTAAAGATTTCCTTTCACAATTACAGGAGTTTATATTAAATGAAAAAGCAAAAAGATTTCATTCCATATTATTGATTGCAGCATTTATTGGAATTGTAAATCCTATTTATTTAACGGAACAGATTGAGCAAATTCGAAAAGTATCTTTAGCAGTAGAATTATTACATAGTGGTCATTTAATATATGATGATCTTATAGATAACGAAGAACAAAGGAGAACTAAGCCAACATTTCATAACCAGTTGAAAAAAGAAATAGAAAGAGTTTACAAAAATCTTGAATTTTCTCATAAAAATGATATTATTGAAATGTATGGGAGAGATATGAGTATTTTAGGTGGAACTCATGGATACTTGTTAGGATTGAATATACTTAAAAGCTCAACATTTCCTGATCGTTTGAAATTATTAGCTATTAATGAATATACTGAAGCAATGGACTTTCTAATTAAGGGGCATATAATCGAAGAATATATGAATTATCATAATATTACAATGACTTTAGAACAATATCTTAATATTGCTGAGATGCAAAGAGCAAGATTACTCGAAAAATCTGTTAAAATAGGAGCAATTTTAGCTAAGGGAAATTTACATTATCAAATAAGGCCATTAAGTGAAGCTATGTTAAGATTAGGCCAAGCTTATGCTATTCGTGATGATATACTTGATTTGAAAGAGGATATAAAAAGAAAAATTAAGAAAAATTTTATCTATATTCTAGCAATCCAAAATTCAGATGTAGAACAATCCAAAACTCTAAATGAGATCTATCGCATGGAAGAATTATCGAAGGATGAGGTTAAAAAAGTGGAACTTATTTTTGCTGAAACAAATTCGGTCATTACAGCAGAGCACTTCTCAAAAAATTTAGTTTCTCAAGGTAAAAATTATTTAAAGGATATTTATCCAGATTTGAATAAGGAGCAAAAAAGTTTCTTTAATGAATTCTCCGATTATATTTATATGAGAGAATTTTAGATATAAATTTTTATTCCAATACAACAAAATTAGAATTTTGTTTTTTAAGCATTAAATTACTTAAGTCTTTAAATACTTCTACTACATTATAATTTTCTAAAGCTGATGTTTTATAGAATCTATCTAATTTCTTTTCTTTTACAAATTGAATAATTGAATTATCCTCAACTCTTTCTTCTTTAGGCGTATTTCCTACTAGATCGAATTTACTACCCACTAAAATTTTAGGGATATAATAACCGCTAGCATGTTCTATTAACTGATCATACCAAAAATCTAGTTGGGAAAAGGTTTTTTTATTGATTAAATCAAATACTAATAAAGCACCATTGGCTCCTTCTAAAAATTTTGGAAGTAGAGGTTTAAATCTTTCCTGACCACCAAAATCAAAAATGGAATTAACAATATAACTCTCACCCAATATATTAATTTGGTTTTTCTGTTTAATTTTCAAATTTAGCGAGTGAAAATTAATTCCAATTGTAAGTGATGTATCGAAATTGAAAGAATTAAAACAAAAACGATTAAATAAACAAGTCTTTCCAACACTCTGAGCCCCAATTATGACTGTTTTAAAAGTGTAAAATATTCTTTTTTCTTGCTCAATAGCTCTTTTCAATTCAAAAACCAATAGTTATTATATCTTTTAATCTGGGAGAAACAATGAAATAATAAATATTATAAAATGAAATATTATTTCAAATTTTATTTTCAAGGATATTACATAATTAAAACAATTTAATTAAAAACGGATCGAAAACAAAAAAATATGCATTTTTGAATAAAAAACTAAATAATTTAATTCAAAAAAAAGTGTAAAGAAAAATGAAACAAGAAGTAAGTCTAGAAGAATTAGAGGGAGAGCTAGAACCTGGAAAAGAGAAAAGCGCTAGTAGAGCTGTTTTTAGTTGGTTCTTCAAAAATATTAAGTTTCTTCTTATTCCTGCTTCGAGGTTAGAAGAACTTACGATTCGAGAACGCGAATATGAAAAAACTGTGAGTAAAAGAAAATTTCTTAAAAGATTGAAATCAACATTAACTATTATTGGAATTATTCTGGTGCTTTATGTTATAACCTTAGGTGCATTCGGGCCTTGGATTTCTCCATATACCTTTGCAGAAGCTGACGATGTGTATGGCGTATATTGGACAGCGCCCTCTCCTGATCATCCTTTAGGGACCACCTATATGGGGCGAGATGTGTATGCAAGAATGATATTTGGGGCTAGATCTTCATTAACTCTGGCTTTGCCAGCAATAGGAGTAAGTCTTGGTTTTGGTGTTATTTTTGGAATAATATCTGCTTATCAAGGTGGTTGGATCGATACGCTAATTATGAGGATTTTTGATGTTATGCTTGCCTTCCCTGCGTTAATCTTTGCTATCGTTATAGTATCAATCTTTGGAAGACAATTGAATAATATTATTATGGCTTATGGTATTCTTGGAATTCCTTATTATTCACGATTAATAAGGGGAAATGTATTACAGGCAAAAGAATTGCCATATGTACAAGCGGCAAAGGTAGCTGGTGCGAAAAACTGGAGAATCATGTTTAAACATATTTTACCAAATACCATCCAACCAATAATTATATCATTTACATTGGATATCGGAGGAGTTATCTTAAGTTTTGCTGGTCTTGCATTTCTGGGTTATAGTGATCCAGATTTAATAGAATGGGGAAGAGATATTAATTTAGCTCGGGGTCATATTTTATCAGCACCATGGGCATCACTTTGGCCAGGAGTGATGATTATCATCACAGTGCTAGGGTTCATGTTACTAGGAGATGGGTTACGAGATGCTCTCGATCCAAGATTGAAGAATTTATAATTTTTTATTTTTTATTTATTAATAAGCTGGCTAAGATAAGTTAAAAAAGAAAAAACATTTCAAATAGACGTTCTATTAATAATAGGTTCATATTTTGCTTTTTTTAAGAAGTAGAGATTATAGCATAAATGAATGGTTTCCTTGAATAATTAAATTTTAATTTTAAAAATAAAATTAATTAAAATTCTTTTTCATTATAATACTTAAAAATTAATTCGAATGTTAATTAACAGAAATTAAATAAAAGTTAGTTTTCTAAATGAATAACACGAATTTACAAATTGTCCCAACTGAATACATAGTTATTAGGCCTCCTGTTGAAGGTGCCTCGCGTTCAATATTGATTCCAGTTACGGGTGGTTGTTCATGGAATCGTTGTGTCTTTTGTGGAACGTATAAAGGAATGTATGGGATTATTCAAAATTATGCAATTCGACCAATAGAAGATGTATTAAAGGATATCGATTATTATAAAGAACATAATTATGATGGATATCCCGTATTTTTAGTTGGTGGTAATCCTACTTCTGCTCCTACAAAATATTTAGTAGAAATTATCAAATATGTTAGAAAGCAAATTAAAAACATTCCAAGAGTGAGTTGTTATGCCAAAGCCTTAGATATCCTAAGAAAATCTGATGATGAACTTAAACAATTGGCAGAAGCAGGATTAGATATAGTTTATATGGGATTAGAAAGTGGAAGTAGTAAAATATTACGAATGATGAAAAAAGGTACAAATGCTAAATCTTTGATAAAAGCAGGAAAACGTGTTTTAAAAGCAGGGATAAAACTAAGTTTATATATAATTCTTGGATTAGGTGGTAAAAAGTTCTCTCAAGAACATGTCATTGAAACTGCAAAAGTCTTAACAGAAATTAATCCTACAGTTTTCAGATTCAGAACATTAAATATCGTACCATTCTCAGAACTTTGGAATAAATGGAAGAATAATGAATTTGAATTATTATCACCTATTGAAAATTTAAAAGAAGAAAGAGATATTATAGCAAATTTGGGACATAATGTCACTTCCCAAGTTTTTAACGATCATTTAAGTAATTATTGTTCTATAGAAACTCCAAATATCAAACTAGATAGAGAAGTGTTTATAAAAACTCTAGAAAATTTCATCAATGACTCTCGAATTCAAAATATGCAAAGAACAAACTTAACACGTATGTAAGGGGTACAAAGTTCCAATAAATTTCCATTTAGTGTATAAAATATTGAAAATGGACAATATTCTCCTTATAAAAATTAAATAAAAGCTCACGTGAAAAATATATATTTTTCATATTATAAATTGATAAAATTTTATAATAAGTCTCTTCTTTATTAATAATATTTAGATGCTAAAAATTAATTACATCGAATCTTAAACAATAATAAAATCAATCAGGGAGATAAAAATGTCTGATCACTTTCGTAAAAAGGTTCATTATGAAGATATAATAGCTACTTTTGATGATATTCTCATACAACCAGGTTATACTAACTTTGAACCAAATGATGTAGATATTTCTTCTAAATTAGGACCTCATTGTTTTAATTTACCAATTATGACAGCAGCCATGGATACAGTTACAGAAGAAATAATGGCTATTAGAATGGCCTTATTAGGAGGATTAGGAGTACTTCATCGTAATTGTTCTTATGAAAGACAATTAGAAATGGTAAGAATTGTTAAAAGGGCTAGATCCTTCATTATTGAAGATGTTGCGACAATAACTCCTGATGATCCTATCACTAATGCAAAATATATGATGGAAAATTATAATATTAGCGGACTTGTTGTAATTAATGAGGAAAATAAAGTATGTGGCATTTTAACTAAACGTGATATGCCTTATACAGAGAATGACATTAAGAACGGTAAAGTAAAGGAATATATGACAAAAAGTGTTATCTCTATTGAACCTGGTGCATCTAGAGAGGATGCTTTAAATAAACTTTTTAAGCATAGAATTGAAAAACTTCCAGTAATAGATAATGGACGGCTTAAAGGTTTAATTACTAAAAAAGATCTAGCCCCTGAATTTCCTTTAGCTTCAATGGATCATGATGGTCATTTAATCTGCGCGTTAGCATTATCTCCTAAATTTCCTGAATCATTACAGGCTCAAAATATGTTAAAAGAAATAGATAAGTTTGTTGATATTTTCTTTATCGACGTTGCTGATTTCTACAAAATAGCTGATATAGAAGGTACGAAAAAATTAATGAATTTACTAGAATCAGATTTTGTATTGGGAAATATCGGTACGTATGAAGCGGCAGAGTATATTATTTCTAAATGTGATTTTGCTGAAGAAAATTTTATTGGATTAAAAGTAGGAATGGGTTCGGGTTCAATTTGTACTACTTCAATTCAAACTGGAGTAGGAGCCCCTACTTTGTTTGCAACTGCTCAAGTAGCGGATGCTATTAAGGATTATAAACCAGAACTCAGCTTAATTGCTGATGGAGGCTTTAAAAATCCAGGTGATATTCCTAAAGCATTCACTGCAGGAGCTGATTTAATCATGTCTGGACACTTTTTTGCGGGCTGTACAGAAAGCCCTGGATATGTAGATACTATACAAGGGCAGAAAGTGAAAGTGTATAGGGGTATGGGAAGTAAAGAAGCAAGAACTTCTGGTTTCATATCGGATCGCTATATAGAAGGCTCAAAAATACTCGCTGAAGGGATATCAGCATATATCCCCTATGTTGGAGATCTTGATGGAGTTATTCTATCATTAAAGGAAGGATTAATCAATGGAATGGTATATGCTGGAGCAAGGAAAATTAAGGACATGAAAAACGTAAAAATCGGTGTAATCACTCCATTTGGTCGTCAAGAAGTAAGAACACATGATCTAATGGGAAAATATTAGGATCTATGAAATTGTAAAAACAATTATTATTAAATTCCTATTTATTAATTGTCTATTAAGCAATTAAATACAATTAAGATATTTAACTTAATATTAAAAGCAAAATTGGGATGATTTTTTATGAAAAAAATTAAAAGAGCATTAGTAAGTGTTTTTGATAAGAGTGATTTAATTCCTTTTGTATCAAATCTAGTTAAAGATTTTAAAATTGATATTCTATCTACTGGTGGTACTGGAAGACTATTAGAAAAGAATGGGATTAAATATATAAAAATTTCAGATTACACAGATTCTCCAGAGATGTTTGATGGCAGAGTGAAGACAATCCACCCAAAAATTGCAGGGGGTATCTTATTTCGAAGGAATTTAGAGAAGGATTTAAAAGACGCTAATAGATATAACATTCCCCCTATTGATATGGTCATTTGTAATTTATATAAATTCAAAGAAGCAATAACTAAACCGAATATCACTTTAGATGAAGCTCTTGAAATGATTGATATAGGGGGCCCTACAATGATAAGAGCTGCGGCTAAAAATTATCCAGATGTTATTGTTGTTCCAAGTCCAAAGTACTACAATACAATTTTAGATGAATTAAAAAAGAAAGGGGGGATTAGCGAAGAAATAAGAGCTAAACTTGCTCAAGAAGTATTTATTATTATGGCAGATTATAATGCTGCAATAGCAGATTATTTGCAATCATACTACAATCCAGATATTAAATTGGGAGATTTCATAAATAAAACATATAGGAAAGTTCAAGATTGCCGTTACGGAGAAAACTGGGATCAAGAAGCTGCTTATTATCTTGACGTATCAACTAAATATGGACTTCAAAGTTTTAATCAACTTGGTGGAAAACAAATCTCATTCAATAATTATCTAGATATCGATTCTTGTATTCAAATGCTACTAGATTTTGGCAAAGATCATAATGTCACTGCAATTTTGAAGCATACATCTCCAAATGGAGTTGCTATAGATAAAACAGATTTATTACAATCAGTAAAAAGGGCTTACAGTTGTGACCCTCTATCAGCTTTTGGAGGAGTTTGGGGTGTCAATCAAAAACTTACAAAAGAAGTAGCAGATTTTATCATTAATAAAGAAAAAATTTTTGTAGAAGTATTATTAGCTCCAGAATTTGAAGATAAAGCTTTAGACATATTGAAACAAAAAGAAAACATGAGAATTCTTGAATATGGAAACTTTCTTGACAAAAGGGATGAAGTCTATAAGCAATTAGAAATACGTACAACTTTAGGAGGAGCTCTTATTCAAGAGTATGATTTTAAACCCATTATTAAGGAATGGAAAGTTGTCAGCAAAAGGAATGTTGATACTGATGAAAAGGAAGCTTTGATTTTTGCCTATAAAGTTTCAAAATGGGCGAAATCAAATTCTGCTTCTTTTGTTCAAGTATATAAAAATGGTATTTATACAATTGGTATTGGTGCGGGACAACAATCAAGGATTCATGTGGTTAAGCTTGCAGCTCAAAAAGCAATAGAATTTGGGCATAAAGATGAGCTGAAAGACTCAATGATGGGAACTGACTCCTTTTTTCCTTTTCCAGATGGATTAGAGGCTGCTGCGAAAGCGGGGGCGAAAGCTATAATTAATCCTGGGGGGTCAATCAGAGATAGTGAAGTTATTCAGAAAGCTGATGAATTAAATTGTGCATTGGTATTTTGCGGTAAAAGAGTATTTCGGCATTGAAATTTAAGTTAAAATGTGCCAAAATATCTTTTGAATAATTCTAATTTCTCATGATATCACGATTTTACATAATTTCTTATTAGAAGAAAAAAACTTTATAAATATCTAAATATAACTAAATATACGACTTATTAAGTATTAATTATCCCTAAGCGAATATCTTATGGACTTCTTCTTAAAAAATTTAAAAGAAACTCTTGATGCTATTAATAAATTAATAGATAATAATGTCACTGTAGTAAATACTAAGAGAATCAGAAGATGCAATAACATAAAATCTTCAAATCGATCAAAAATAAACTTTATATGGCGATCATTAGATTATCTTGAAAAAGAGGGCATTTTAGAGGTAAATGGTTCTTTTAGTCCAAGAACCTATAAAATAAAATTAAACGAAAGAATAAATGTTGATAAACTAATAACTCAAATTAAAAAAGAACGACTATAATAATTTTAATTGTTCTAATAAACTTTCAAGTTTTTTCTTACTTTCATCATGACTTGGATTAGTTATTAATCTTTTTTGGTAAAAGAGAATGCTTCCATATTTTAATTCTATATCGTTGAATAGTTTGATCCAAGATGTAAATTGTTTTAAATTTTCTTGTACTTCTGGGTCATCCTCAAATAATTTGATATCTTCTTTTTTATCTGTTGAGGAAATCATCATCTTATATTTTTTCATCGAGTATCCCTGTTTTTTTAACAATTGAATATTTACATTCCGTATAAAGGCTTCTAATCCACTTCTCCATCTAACATACTGTTCATTTATTCTATCAATTGATTCTTGAATCTCTTTTATCTCATACGGAAAAATTGTTTCATTGCTTTTTGTTAAAATCTTTTTAATTTTATGGAACTCCAAATTAAAAATATAATTATAACTATCTACAGTTTTTTCAAACTGTTTTAACATAATATTATAATCTTGGGCGAATAATACTTCATAACTTGAGAATGTGAGGTTTTTTTCATCATAACTTCCTTTTAAAATTTTTTTATTTAACATTTTTTCAAGAATTGCACGTAATAATTCAATATCTTTCTCTGATAATTCTTTACCATAGAACAGATCATGAAAAGAAAATATAGAGCTATTTTGGAGTATTAGTTTTTCAATACCTTTTTGGGTATAAAATTTTTTCTCTTCATCATCCTTATAAAAAATTCCCTTAATTTCTCCATCATTCTGCATTTCTTTTAACAAACTTTCAACTAAGCTTGAAGTTATATCAATATCTCCAAGTAAAATGTGATCTTGAGTTTTCGATTTATTTATTAATTCAGTTCTTATTTCTTTTTCAGCTTCTTTTATTTTATTTTCATTGAAAAGTAAAATATCCCCTTTTTTTAAATATTTAACTCCTAGATCATCTATAAATTCAAAAAATAATCTATCAGACATTCCTGTTTTTTCAAGATATTCAATGATAACAATTTTGTCTTGTTGTTTTATATCTTCACCAATAAGTTTGAGATTTTCATCAATTTTTGCTAATATAATATCCTTTTGAATGTTTAATTCTTCTGTTATTTTTAATATTTGACTTTCTTTTTCTTTATTATCAGTTAGCTTATTGATTTTCTCAATTTTATCATTTAAAAATTTTGAATAATAAAATATATTTTTTTCTTTGTTAAAAATGCCACTTCTGTTATCGATATAATGATCTAAAACATCAACTAATAAAATTTTATTAATTCCTAATTTTTCAGAAATTTTAGGTATTGATAAATATCCTAAAATTTTGGAATTTTCAATTTCATTCTTAATTTTCATTAATCCTAAATTCGTTAATAAAATTGTTCCCTTACGATATTTTGTCAAATAATCCTTTGGAAGATTTCTTATTAATTTAATGAAACTTTTTTCAGTTAATAATTCACGGTAAAGTTTTATATCCACAATACTATCTTTTGAAGCTTTAGAATTAATTTCTTGCTTTATTGTTTTTAAAGAATAAAATGCTGTATTATTTTTAGCTAATAATAATTTTTGGTTATTAGAGTTAGAAATATATTTAATAATTTTTTTTATCAATCCGAATGGCAAGTAGTTAAATTGTTCAAGGATAATATTTCCTTGATTCTTTATACTTGTTTCAAGCTCGCTTTTTAAATAACTATAAGGATAAAAGTATCCTAACTCTGAAAAATAACCATTTATTTGCTTTAACTTTAATAAGGTTTTAACTATATATTTTAATTCTATTTCGGATTCGATGATACTAAGAAAGTCTTTAATTGATTGTATTGAAATTCTTTTTTCTTGCTCGAAAAAGTTAATTAATTTTTGTTTTTCAATTTCATAAAAATATATTTCATTGGTTTCTTTATTTTTGGTGTAAAAATAAATCTCTTCCTTCCCAAAACGAGAATTTTTAATTTTTTCTATGAACTCCTTTAATTGAATATTAATTTGCCTACTTAAACTTGTAAAATTGAATTTTTTTATGATTAATCGATTATTAATTAATTCATAAATTTCTTTAATACTTAGAGCTTCAAGGTTGAGATTTTTAAAAGGCCCATAAAATTTTTTACAGAGTCCTACTAATACATTATGAAAGATTGATTCTTTTTTTCCGGAAAATAATGTAGATATTTTATGTACTCCTTTCCTAAACCAAAATATCTCATTAAAATAAAAATTATCGCATCCACTAAGAAATTCTAAAAGCGAATAGAGATTAACTTCATTTTGTTCCTCTAAAAGAGCCCTTAATATATTTTCTTTATAATTACATAGTATTTTAGGTTTAATTTTTACGATCTCTTGAAGAAAGTAATAAGCATTCTCTTTTATATCTGGATTTTTATCTTTTAAAGCTAGAATAAAATCTAATAAATAATTATTAATATATTCTGGATTTGCAATCATTGCAAAACCTAATATAATTACGGCATTTAATCTTAATTTTAATTCAGGAGAATTTTGAAACTCTTGAACCTTTTCAATTATACCTTTAGATATAAATTCAAAATTCTCTTCTGCTAAAACACTTAGAATATAAGTAACTGGAACATCCAAACCATCCTCATTTAAAAGACTTTTTAATTCCTCAACGAGTTTTAATACTTTCTCAACTTTATTTTTGCTTAAATATTTATTTAATCTCCCAACGATACTCTCAAGGATATCATTATCTTTAAATTCTTCCAGATTAAACATTATTACGTTATTTTAATACTTAATCTAATATGAATTTTTTGAATGGTTCAATTTCCAGAAGAGTTTTAATTTCTTTAATAATAACTGTTGGTTTAGATTCTTCCAAATCCCCTTTAACTCCATGACCACTTAATAAAGCAATACTATTGATTCCAGCATTTTTTGCTGTTTTAACATCTGTTGGGAGGTCTCCTATGAAGTAAACATTATCCCTTCTAATTGGAATCTTAAATTTCATTTTAATATACTTTAAAGCTAATAGGATAGGGTAAGGATTAGGTTTTCTATAGGGTGTGTTATCTCTAGAAATATAGATTGAAAAATAGTTATCCAAATCTAATTTTTCCCTAAAGAAATTTAACCGGGCCTCACTAGTGTTTGAAACTATGCCTAATGGAAATCCGTTTGCCTTTAATTTCACTAAAACCTTTTTTAAATCACGTTTTAAAGTCTCATATTTTTCATACTTTGGATAAGAACGTCTATATTTCATAAAAAAGAAAATTCTTCTCCACCTACTTGGTATATACTTCTTATATACTTTATAGGCACGAATTAAAGCTTTGATTCTATTTTTAGAATCTGCTTCTTCAAAAAGTCGTGCAAAGTCTATTAATCTTAGATTTTCAATGTTTTGAAATCTATAAAATCTTTTTTTTAATAACTTTAAGGCTACATATTCAAGAGCTTTCTGTGTAATTACAACACCATCAAAATCAAATAACAATATAGGAGTATACGACATTTGTATTACTTAAAATTTAATTTTATTCTTAAATCTAATCATTCAATTAATAATATGATTGAAATATTCTTATATCGAAAAAAACAGAGTTCTAATTAATCTTTTACTATTGAGGATATTATTTAATGTATAAGAAGGTTTTTTAAATAGAATTTCTAATATAATGTTAATAAACCGTTTATTTAATAAAAATTAATATATAGCAAAAAAAAGTGTTTATTAACAATGTCTGAAAAAAAAACTAAATCTGTGACTGAAGTTAAACTTCGCTCCTATCCGAAAGTAATCTTTTTATATCCCTTATTGATTGCTAGTTTCATCCTTTGGCTATTACAAATGGTTGTTGGAGAACCCGAAGCATGGTTTGGAAATATATGGATGATTATATTCTTTGTTAATTTGTTTATAATGGCTTTTGACTTCTCTTCAACGAAATTTTTCTTACTAATATTGGCTGTAGTAATTATTATATTATTGTTAATATTTTTATTACCTGGTGGCCTTTTACCTCCGGGAGCATTTGATTTTAATCTAGGATTAACTGCTGAATTTTACCTTATAGTGACCATTGTATTTGCATTTATTTTGGGATTAGTTGTTATTGGAGCTCAATTTGATTACTGGAAGATTGAACGAAATGAAATTTATCATAAGGCAGGAATATTCACTTCCGCAGAAAGAATTCCAACTAAGAGTTTAAGAATTAGAAAGGAAATTCCTGATGTATTCGAATTCTTTGTTTTAAGAGCGGGATCTATTACACTCATGCCAGGACACGGTGATGTTATTCCCTTAAATACTGTATTAAATGTTAACAAAAAGTCAGAACAAATTGATTGGCTTTTGAGTCATATAAGCATGGAACCCGATGAATTAGACTCTGTATAAGAGAGAATTCATAAACTAAAACGTTAAATAATTCTATTTTTTTATTTTTTTATTTTAGCTTTAATTCAAAAAGGTAAGTTTAAAAATTAAAGTATTGCCAGACAGATTGTACCATTCTGTAAGAAAGAGCTATTTGTTGATTTCCTTGATTACTTATTCCCATATGACCAGGAAGTAGATACTTCACATCTAAATTATTAGCAAATTTAATTGATTCTGTTAAAATTTTTAATGAGCCTCCGGGGAAGTCATAACGACCAAAACTTCCTCCAGTAAATACCAAATCCCCGGGAATTAATACTTTTTTACTTGACTCGTAATAAGATATTGAACCTAATGAATGTCCAGGTGTATAATATATTTGAAATTTAAAATCTTCATTCACATCTATAGATTTTAAATCAATTAAGTCTTTTACTTTTAAAGGAACAATACTGACATCAAACATACTAGGTCCTATACCAAGATTACCGGGAAAAATTTTTGATTCATCTCCATTCTGTAGAATTTTGGCAGTTTCTCCATATGCATAAATTTCTGGAGGATCATCTTTTAATAAATTCATTAAAGGATAAAGACCAAGAACATGATCGACGTGTTCATGAGTTAAATAAATTCTTTTTATATTTTTAATTTCTAAACTTAACTCTTTCATCCCTTCTACTAATCCTTTTAAAGAAATTCCATTCCCTGCATCAAAAAGAGCCAAATCATTGGATTCAGAATCTCTAATTATATATTGATTACAATCCAACATAGGATTTTCATTAAAGAAGTATAAATTATCAATGACTTGCTTGCCTTTTTTTTTTGAACCACTAATTCCAGAGAAAAACATATTCAAAAACTTAAGGTTTGCAAAAATAAAAATATCTTTCTTTTAATGTTTTTCCTTTCAGAATTATAAAAAATAATTAATTTTAAAAAAATCAATTATTAATTATGAAAAATGGATCTTCATATTACGAAAATATAGAGGATTTAAAATCAAAAATTGGATTTGGAATAAAATTTTGGTTAGAATTTCAAAATGATAAACGTAAAAATATATTAGGTTCAGGATGGGCAAAATTGTTGGAAAATATTGATAATACCGAAAAAAATGAAACTAAGTCTTTAACTTTAGCTGCAAAAGAATGTGGATATTCATATAAATATGCTTGGAATATTATAAAAAGGATTGAAGATAGAACAGGCATGTCTCCTGTAGAAACCAGTAAAGGAGGCCGTGGAGGTGGAGGTTGGATTAAATTGAACGAATGGGGTAAGTATCTATTAAAAACTTATCGAAATCTACTTTTTGAATTAATAGAAATTGAGAAAAAGCTTGAAAAATCCTTTAAAATAGATTAATAATTAAATTTTAATTTTAACAATTATTATTTAATTTAAGAAAATTGACAATATTTCTAATTTTATATCAATAAGCACTTAACAGGAAAATTTTATGGACGATAAACTCCAAAAATTTAATGAAGTAAAAGTTACTGAATTCATGATAAAGAATCCATTATATACGAGCCCTAATGAGAAGATAAGTACTACTGAGCTTTTAATGTTAAGAAAGAATGTAGGCTGTCTTCCTGTTGTTAATAATTCTAAAAGCAAGAAAGTAATTGGAATAATAAGTCAAAGAGATATTCGATTAGCTCGATTTGCTATGAATTTGGAATCTCCAAACACAAGAGTAAGAGATTTAATGACTCCCGATCCTATTATTGCTAAAAAAACAGATTCATTAACTCAAATATTGGAAAAATTAGTAAAACATGATATCGAGCGATTACCTGTTATAAACGATAATGAAGAATTAATTGGTTTCATTACAAAACAATCCATTATTGAAACAATTTACA
>JBHLOI010000087.1:0-11321 GCA_048940645.1 Promethearchaeota archaeon
CCGAATGGTTTTATAAAATTTATTTATTGAAATATAATTTTTCCCGTCAAGATAGATTACATCCGAAAGTAAAATTGTATAGCCCTTCCAATTTATATTATATTCTACATTTTTCATTAGATACAGTTTTATTAAATCATTCCGCACTTTTGCTTTTTTTTCTTTTACAGCGTCTAAAATCTTCACATATTCAGGAGAAATTGTAATTCTATGATTCAAAGCAAGAAGATCTACGTCTTTTGGTTTATTTGTTTGAAAAGCTCTTCCGCGAGGGATTTTAATGCCTAGTTCATCTTTTACGAATCCTTTTGGATAATGAAATAAAAATCCAAATTCAAGATTAGAATTTGTTAATTCTCTTTCTAATTCTCCAATTTCAAGAATATATTTTCTAATCAATAGTTTTAATTTAGGTTCTCGCCTTTTAGTTGGTTTTTTGGCCATGTGTTTTGATTAATTTTATAGTTTCTTTTATAGAATTCTTTATATTTTAATATATATTGCATTGGGTAGATAATATTTAAATTTCCCTTATCAAGAGCCGAATTTAAAAATCATTAAGATATTGCTCGATGGAATATTTTTCATAGTGATTTTATTAACTCTCCTAAAAAGACTTTTAAGAAATCCTTTTTCGAGTAGTTGTTTGAAAACAATATTTAAAATTCTATAAACTATTATACAAAATATTTTAAGTGATTTTTATCGTGTTAAAATATGGAGAAGAAGAAATTCTTTACTTTAGAAGATCATAAACTAGCTTCAATGGGTCCAGATTATGTTGTCATAATCCCCAGGAAATTAATAAAGTATAAAATAATTGATCCGCAAAAACATTATAATATTCATTTTGAAGAAATCACCGGAGAGAATGAGAAAAAAAAGGGTTAACTTTCTTCTCGATATGAACAATGTTTTATTATATCAAATTTTATAATGTGATTTTTCAGTACTTTAATGATTTTGGGAGTATAATCTATTAATTAGGCAGATCATCTGGGTGAATAATTTTATAAAATTCCCTTTTTTTCCAATTTAAGATATCTTCGTTTGTGTACACAAATATTTTGTTGAAATTTTGATTGAAATATCTTAAATACCCTCTTTGAATTATTAAGACGCCCATGGCAGAATTATTAGCAAAATGAAGGAATTGATCATTATGTAATTTCGTAGGTTATTCCTTAACTTCTTCAACTTTATCTTTGCTAATTAATTTTCGCAAACATAGTAATATTAGATTTTCTTATTAATCTTTTTTAAACTAGAAATTCTTCTAAATTAGAGTTTTTTGCGGAAATTTTTAAAAAAATATTGAAAAATAAAAATTTAAATAAAATTAGGCTAATTATATAAATATGGTATAGGGAAGTCTATAGGAGATTCTATAAAATTGCTATTTTATGTTAATTTCAGAATACTCTAAAAATAGAAACTGGTAAAAATTAGCAGAGTTTCGATAAAACAAGACCAGTAGCAACATGTCATATGAATGATTGGATTAATAAGTGGTTCTTATGAGTGAAAAATTTGAAAATGATATTCTAGAAATAATAAATTGGACAGAAAAAATGGCCAGAAATTATGAGTTAGCTATTAAAAAAGGTGAATTTGAAAAAGAGTGTCCTTATCCTAAAATAATTAAAATGTATGAAGATATAGGATATAAACTTAATGAGCATGGATGGAATGAGCAGGCTGTGATTTTCAATAGCCAAATTAAATTTTACAATAAAAAATTAGAGAAAGATAAGAAATTACGCGAAATTGAAGCTCAAAAAGTACAAAAAAAGAAAAAATTTGAAGAATTACATAAAATTAAGGAAATTGATACTGTTAGAGCTGTAATCGATTCTCTCGATAAAGAAGAGGAGATTTTAAATTTTGAAGAGAAAAAGAAAGAAAAAATTGAAGAATCTGAAGAAATTTTTAATATGATCAGTATTGCTGAAAGATTAGCAAGAGAATACGAACAAGGAATAAAAAGGGGTAGCATTCTTCGTCTTGAATGTCCCTATGAAAAAATAATAGAAACTTATAAAAAAGCAAAAAAAAGATTTGAAAGTATTGGTTGGAAAGAAGAGTCGAGTAAATTGATCGAATCAATCTGGTATTATAATGATAAACTCGAAAAAGATAAAATATTACGCGAAATTGAAGAGAAAAAGCTTATTAAGGAATTTTAGAATTTTTTACAATTTCTCTATCTGCTATAGAACTTCCAAGATTAAATATTAAACTTTTTTTAATCAAATAAAAATATATATATAAATAATGAAGTGGTAAACGAAGAATGGATAAAAGGGATTTAGAAAGATTTTTTAATCGTTTAGAGGAATTATTAGAAACTAATGGGTGTAATGGTCGCGATTTAACGAATGCGGAGATTATTTTAGAGGAAATGCATATACCAAAAGAGGAGCAGGAGGAGTTTTTGGAGGATTGCAGAAGTTCGGGAGGGTTTTGTGATTGTGAGATTTTCCTAAACTCTGAAGAGTTTTTGAGAGAAAAGTATAATCATTAAAGTTATCTTTTAAATAAAGAAGAAAATTGAATATCGATTTTGGACTTATTTAATCCTTTTCAAAGTTTTAATATTATTTCTGTCCTTGAAGTAATATTTAATAATTATCCAATCAAATTAATTTATATAAAAAAAATTGTAGGTGATATCTAATGAAAACAGATGATGACCAAGATATTAATATTCAAAGAAAGAAAAAAATGAAAAAAATTGGCTTCCTTACGCTTATAATTGGAATTGCTTTGATAATTGCTGGAATATTCTTTTTTATAGCTTCACTTAATTCAATGGGTGAAGTTGGAAATAATAATTTCATGTTGTTTGGTGGTGCTACAGCTGGATGTTGGTTTGTTGGTTCTATTTGTATTATGGCTACATTTATGTTATTACGTGTGGCGTATCATAGAGAAATTCTTAGGTATGGATATGAAGAAACGGGAATGGCTCTCGGCACAGCATCAGAAAGAGCGATAGATGGATATGGAAGGATTATTGGTAAGGGATCTGAAGCAGTGGCAAGTGGTATTAAAAGTGCTGGTGGGATAAAATTAGATGTGGATAGTAATAAAGAACAAATAATAAAAATTAGATGTAAAGCTTGTGGAACCCTAAATGATGAAGATGCTAAATATTGTGATGAATGCGGGCAACAAATTTAATTAAAATTGCATAAAGATAAATATTTCAATGGCAGGAAAAAATTCGCTAAACGATTTATAAACAACGCTTGTTATTGGATATTGGGATTCCAGCCTATCTGATTCATGCATCGGGTCATGCAACTTCGCATGATTTAATTAATTTCATCAATACAGTTAACCCTCAATCCATACCGAACATACATATTTTTTTGAGAAGTTATTTCAGAAATCAGAAATTAAAGTTTTAACACCTTAATTAAATAAATCTATAGTATTTTAGACTAAATCTTAATCTCAATTTACGTAAAATTTACGTAACGGGGACATATAAATTACGTAAGCCTTACGTAATATCTAGCATAACATTTATATATAAACAATACGATTCATTACATGATGACGAAACCAACGGAGAATTATGCTAGGATAAATTTAATTTTGTCAAAGGAAGATAAAGATAAATGGGACAAGGTTGCAGGTGATCTTCTCGGGATCAGCCTATCTCAATTAATTAGAGACTCCGTTAATGACTACATAAGCAGAATTGAAAATTATGAACGAATAGTAAAAAAGGATAGCTTTGAAAGAGTGTTAGATGTACTAGAACCGGAAATTGACAAATTAATTCGTGAAAAAATCGATGATTACTTGAACATAAAACTAAAACAGAAAGAACGATAAGTTTATACGGGGTTTTGGTTCAGTCATATGATATGAATGTGATTAATGCCTTGCTGGTATTATTATGGTAGTTTAATTAAGGAAATTAAAGAATAGTGTAAACAAGGCCTCAGAAGTGGTAAATTATGTCGATTATAGTGTTAGGAAATAAAAATGTAAGCGAAATCATTCAAAGAGCTATTAAAAAAAAGGCAGATGCCTATAAATTTCTGATTAGAAATGGCTTGTTAAAAGAGGCTAATTATACTTATCATGAATGGAAGGCTCTAATCGAAATCGCCGAATTATTAGGGCTGAAGTTTAAATCAATAGCTAATGTTAAGAGTGTGAAAATTGCGGGAGATAATTTATCATTGACTAAGGACCAATTAGAAAAATTAGTAATATTGATCTACTTTCATTTTAACAGATACAAACTGCTTCATATAAGGGAATTCGAAAAAATGATAATTAATATAATCGAGAATGAGTAGATTAAAATGTTGACCTAGAAAATTACTCAGGGGGAGGAGGACCTTATTCAAAGCATATTAAATTCAGTTTATGATTCTGTTTGATAATAGATTAAGAGAAAAATAAAAAAATATATGGAAAAAATAGAGAAAGGAAGTAGAATAAATAAAGTGAATGAAAATTGCTTTAACTGTGCCCTTTTTAAATGGGATGAGTGGCGTCAGGGGAATTTTCCGTGTGAATATTATTCTGAGAGAATGTATTTAAATGGATATAAAGGTAATTGTGATTATTATATTTTTGATTATGAAAAAGCATCTCAAAAAATATCTGATCCACCACGAGAAAATTTTGTTAAGTTTTTTCCTAGCTATAAAAGGGCCTGTATCAACTGTAAGTTTTGTAACTTTGAAAATATAAAGTACAATATAAACCGCTGCCGATATTATCATGGAAAGCCAAAAGATAAAAACTTAACAAGTTATTATTGCGAAAATTTTATGTGGAGGAACCTTCCCATTTCAGACAATTTTCTAAAAAGAATGGAGAGCGTTCGCGAAAAATTTATTAGGAGGTATCCTGAAACAGATATGAGAGAATTAGAGCTCAAAACTCGGACCAGAGAACTTGGAAATGGGATGAGAATCCTCGAGACCCTAGAAAGAGATTATAGAGCTTACCAAGATAAAATATTAGAATTAAGTAGAATGTATCAGCCAAAATATCCACAAAATAATGTTTTTTCAGCAATCATAGTAATTATTCTTATAATTTTAAGTATAATGGTAACAGCCTTGTTTTGTACAGTTATGAGATTTTGATTTTAAGAGGCGCTAGGCTGGTAATTACGAGTAATTAATTATAATGACAAAAATGTGAGATTTATATACTCATAGTTTTTTATTAATATCGAGAAGAGGAAAAAATCGATAATTAGATAAATTGAATAAATTTTTAATGAACTTCATTGATAAAGAGAATATTGAAATATGTATGATGCAGAATTTAAGATAGTTCTTTTTGGTGACCCCGAAGTAGCAAAAGCTAATTTAGCTAAGAAATTCTTGACAGATTTATTCGTCTCTGGTACAAAAATGACAATAGGAGTCGATTTTGAAGTAAAAAGTATATTTGTAGAAGATAAGAGAGTTAAATTAAAGATATGGGATTTCAGTGGTGAAGAAAGACATAGATTTTTACTTCCTACTTATGTAAGTGGTGCAAAAGGTGGCTTATTTATGTATGATATTACAAACTACGCGTCTATTGCTCATATCGATGATTGGTTATCAATTATTAGAAAGGAAATCAGACCAGGATATGAATTTCCTATAATGGCTGTAGGGATTAAATCCGGTGTAATGAAAGATAGACAGGTTTCTGCTGAAGAAGGGATGGAAATTGCAAGATCAAGAGGACTAGATGGCTTTATTGAATGTTCTGTTGAAACTGGGGAGAATGTTGAGGAAGTTTTTGAAGAATTGATACGATTAATGATCAACCGTTCTTTTATTTAATAAAAAGAATGAGAGAAAAATTACTTCTTTTTTTCTTATTATTTGGTCTGGGTAGTTAAGCATAGCAAAGTTTAGTGCGTTATACCGTGACATACAAATTGACAATAATGTGAAATATAAATATTCAACTAAATTAAGATTACTCAAAAGAAATCATGAAATGGAAAAAAAAAAAGAAATTTGGAAATTTTTCATATATATATAAGCTTTTGATGCTTAATCATCAAATAAATCCGAAAACTAGCGCCACTGAGTCCAAGATAAATGAATTTATCACACTTAAATTAGAGAACGGAAAAACATTTATCTATGTAAATGGTAAAAGGTTTCTGCAGTGTATTCGTTTAATTCTTAATATTCCGAAGAAGGATACGCAATTATATGATGAAATCGAGTCGATAGACGAAGCTGCAGATTTGTATAACAAACGCTTATCCCAAAATAGAATAGTAACAGGTCCTATGGCACGTCCTGTACTAGATCAGACTCATGATATTACGCCTGAGGAGGAATTTTGGGGGCATTGTTCAAATATTCAAGCATGGGTGGAAAATGAGTATGATACCAGAATTTTAAAGAGTAATATTTCTTTTCCATTATTGAGAGAGTTAACCCAAGCTGGAGATCCCTTGGCAAGAAAGGTTTTTAAGGATGAAATTGCCTTAAGACTCGAAAGCGGGTATCCTTCAGTTGTTCAGTATCTCATTAATCAAGGTTATATCAAATACTTAACACCCTTTGAATTTAAAACTGTAATAGATACTACCAAACTTATCGAAAATATCTCAAGGGAACCCAGAACATTAAAGAAAGCTCTTAATATCCCCGCCATATCAGGCAGGAGTTTTTTAGAAGATATACATTTAAAAGATCCTTTAAAAATAAGACAATCACTCATTAGGGACACAGTACAGACAAGTGATATATTATCTGAAAGGAAAAAGGTGCTTGAAAAGAGAAAGAGACTTAAAAAAGCCTATTATAATGATATATTGAAACTTATTGAAGCTAAGGAATACGAGAAAGCGATCGTAGAATGTGAAGACGTTGTTAATCGCTTAATTAAAAATAAAAAGTATAAGTTAGCTGGCATATCCCTAGTAATTCTTACTCTTATGTTATTAAAACAAAATAGGGTTAATGAAATTAATAAAAAATTAGAAGATATGGAAAAAAATCTTTATAATTTCTCTGAAACTTATGCTTCTATGTTGATTCATTACATTTTAGATATAAATAAAAGAAAGAAGAAAGAACTAAAAAAGTCAGTATCATTGATTGAATTTTTACCATTATTTGAAGAAGAGATCAACCTTTTGTACGATTATTTAGGTAAGGGGTATGAGGGAGTTAAAAAAAAAATAATCGTGCTACGGTTATCGTGTTATGGTTACATTTTCAAATAATTTTTCTATTAAAAAAGTTGTAAACTAATTAAAATGACAAAAATGTGAGATTTATATGCTTAAATTTTTTTTTGATATCTAGAAGAGGAAAAATTCGATAAATAAATTATATTTCTAAGGAAAGGATAATGGTAGATTATACATTTCTCAAAGTTCTTATTTTCTGTGACAGTGTGGTAGGAAAACAAACTTTTATTAAGAAGTATTGTTCCAGCAGTTTTGGTCATAATTATAAATCAACCATAGGAGTGGATTTATTTACAACAAAGATTAAATTAAGGCAGGGAGATACCGCCAGTTTAACCTTTTGGGACATTGCAGAACAATCTTATTTTAACAGATTAATGACTCGTTATTATGAAGATGCGAATGCTGGAATAATAATATACGATTTGACGGACGGAAATAGCTTAAATAAAATACCCGAGTGGATTCAAAAAATTAGAAAATATTCTGGTGATATTCCCCTATTATTGGTAGGAAACAAGTCAGATTTAAAAGAACTTCGAGAAGGGTCAAAAGAAAAATTAGAAAAGCTTAAAAAAAGATATGATTTGTCCTCATCTATAGAGATTTCATTAACAACAGGTGAAAATGTGGAACAAATGTTTATGAAATTAACAGAGCTGATCTTAAACGAAGAAATTAATAATGAAAATATTAGACTAATTTTTCCTAACGAAGAAAGAAGATTTGGGTTTTTTGATCAGAATATTGGAATTAAGCTCCAGAGTCATTCTTGGCATGATCCCTATATTTTTCTTACATTTATTAGAAAAAAACCGGATAAGTCATGGAAAAAACCCCCAAGTGGCGAGGAAAGGGTTCTCAAATTTTCATTAGAAGAGATGGTAATGATTTTGGATGTATTACGCGGGGAATCAGATTCTTGGTCTACCGTTCATAAGTTTAAAGGAGAGCGAACCATAATTAAGTTTCAGTGGGATAAGAAGGACGCTAGGAAATTATGGGTTTATATTAATAAAGAATATAATAAATCCCCCGATATTGGCAATTACCACATCCCGTACAAATATATTAGCGTTTTTCGAATGCTTTTAGACCATATTTTGCAGCAAAAAATAGCATATGGGAACAAGCCGAAGATAATGAATTGAAAGAAAATGAAGCTTTCTTTAAAAAAACATTTTAGAATTTAATTAGACATTATTTTAGGACTTAAAATATTGAAAAACCTTTTGAGATATTAGCTGATACTTTTTTGAAAAGACTCGGAATGAACTAGGTATGAACTTGAAAATAAATTAAAATTAATCAAAATGACAAAAATGTGAGATTTATATGCTTAAATGTTTTTGTTAATAATTGGGAGCGCAAAAATATCAATTGAAAAGATGTTAATAGATGGTTTATTTAAGACAGAAACGTATTAAAATTGGAACAGTAATAGTTTTAATAACCTTCTTCTAATTAATGGCGAAAATATAGGTCATATTTTTCATAAAATCGCAGAATTAATTTAGAAAACAAAATAAAATCTCAATGGTTCTTAATAAAGATAACGAGCTATTGAATTTAAGATGAATTCGGAAATGAAAGAAGCAAAGTTAAGAATTGGAGTGTTGGATTCAAGTCGAAGTGGTCGTTCATTATGTTATATAGACCATAATGTTATGAAGAAATTAGGTCTAATCACAGGTAATATTATTGAAATGAGAGGGAAGAAAAAGACCGCAGGTATTGCGGTTTCCAGCATCAGTGATAAAGGAAAGGGGATAATAAGATTAGACCAGGTCCAAATGTTAAATGCTGGGGCAGATTTTGGTCATTATATTACTATTAAGCCGGCACGAGTATATCCCGCTCAGGAAATTGTTTTAACTCGTACAAAAGCTAATCTTGATATTATGAGAAACGTATTTGCTATTAAAGCAAAATTGATTGGTAAACCTCTCGTTGTTGGTGATTTCTTGGGAGCTGTCATTGTTGAAAATACAAATCCATCTGACAAAATAGTGAAAGTTACAATTGACACATTAATTAAATTAAGTAAAAAAGTCGCGCCGAAAAAGAATTTTGTTAATCCAAATTGGATAAAGCTTATAGCTGCGAAAGAGAATGTCTTTAATCCGAATTGGATAAAATTTATGGCTGCGAAAAAGAAACACGTTCATCCAGATTGGATAAAAGCCAAGATAAATGAATATAAAAAATATAAATCTCCTCCTAGGCTGGAAAAAAAAATTAATCAATATATAACCCTTAAACTGGAACATGGAAGAACTTATATTTATGTAAATGGTATAAGATTTTTGCAATGTATCAGATTAGTGCTTGATATTCAGAAGAAGGATGTTCGACTATATGATGAAATTGAGTCGATAGATGAAGCCGCAGATTTGTATAACAAACACTTATATCAAAATAGAATAGTAACAGGTCCTATGGCACGTCCTGTACTAGATCAGACTCATGATATTACGCCTGAGGAGGAATTTTGGGGGCATTGTTCAAATATTCAAGCATGGGTGGAACATGGCTATGATACCAGGATTTTGAAAAGTAATGTCTCATTTCCATTATTAAGGCAATTAACCCAAGCTGGAGATCCTTTAGCAGGAAAGATTTTTAGGGAAGAAATTGCTTTAAGGCTCGAAAGTGGTTATCCATCGGTAGTTCAGTATCTCCTTAATCAAGGATATGTAAAGTATCTAACTCCTTTTGAATTTAAAACTATATTAGAGACTACTCCGCTTATCGAAAATATCTCAAGGGAACCCAGAACACTAATTAACTTTTTATCATCCTGCGCTTTAAAATTTCCCAATTTGTTTAAGGATATTTTACTGAAGATTTTAATGCTGCCTGAGGGAAGAAATAATATAGTCTCGGGCCTTTCGTTAAAATCAAAAAGACCATATTTAAGATATAGCAACCGATTTTTAATAACTCTTTATCAGGTATTAGAAGATCTTTTAGGAGGAGTTGAATTCCAATTGAAAAAATATATAATAGATTGTATTTCTATCACCGGAAAACTTATTGAAAAAGGGCTTCATTCACCTCCATTGCCAGATATTTATCAAAAATTTCTGATGAATGCACCTTTTAATGATCTATTACCTGAGGTATTTATGCCTTTAGAAGATAAAATAAAAAATGATAATCAAATTCTTCACAAGTTTTACAATTCACAACCGAAATGTTCATACTGTGGAAAAATAATTCCAAGGGGATTGGATACCTGCCATTGGTGCGGACATAATGTGTGGACATAAAAAAGATTCAAATCTAATGAGTTAATAATCCTACTTATGTTCAATTCGAGAGATGACTTTATCTTGAAACTCTTTTCCCAGATCATATTCCTAAATAGTTCCTATTAATGAAACGTTTTTAATTGAAAATTTGTAATTTTTATAATAGTAAAATTGAAATTTCTGAATTTTCTTTAACTAGATGGAATATTATTAACATTAGCTTGAAGTGATTATCATGATAAAAGCTAAACAACAAAAAGGCAAAATAGGGGACCAATCTTTTTATTATTATTGTGATAATTTAAAAGAATGTATAAACAGAAACAGTTTCATTAATGAAACGAGAAAAAAATTAAAAAGAAAAAAATTTGAAAATTTAAAAGTAAAAAATATTGTAGACTGAGATTAAAAGTATTTATTTATAGCCTCAATATTAATAATAGAATGAGATAATCAAGTTCGATAATTATTTCTTCACTAATTAGGAGCATTTTTCTAATTTATACTCTATAATATAATACTATAGAAGAATTTGAATTGAAGAATTTATGATTTTTAAGATAAGAGACATTAAGAATCAAATACAATCTATAAAATACTCATATAAAAATTCAAAAATTATAAATTAGTAAATTTTTATTATGATTAAAAAGGGGTAAAGACAAAACCTCTTAGTAATATGATGTCAAAATGACAGTTTATTGTAAAAGATGTGGGAGAGTTTTAACAGCAGCTAGTAGTATTAAATTAGGTTATGGGCCCACATGTTATAGAATTATAAAATCTCAAGAAAATCCCATTAATATTGAGGAAGAAATTAAATTCTTAAAAATAGAAATAAACATGGTAAAAAGAATCATAAGGGAATTAAAAACTAA
>JBHLOI010000029.1:0-42872 GCA_048940645.1 Promethearchaeota archaeon
TATTCTTTGTTTTATTGATAGAAATTTTGACGTACGTGGAGTTGAATTGGTGAATGTCACAGGTTGACTTAAAATGACTGAAGAGAATGATATTAACGGAAATTTTTTTTTTGAAGCTATAATAAAAAGGACTAAAACTGGAATTACATTTCCAAGAGATTTAAGGGATAGCCTATTTAAAGAAGGTAAAGATACATATTTTCGTATTATTGTACCAAATGAAAAAGATAAGATCATATTAGAAATTCTAAATGAAGAAGAAATAGAATCTATTTCAGAAAAACTAAAAGTAAAGAAGGCAGCAGTAAAAGCTAAAAAATCACCAGAGAAAATTACGAAATTCGAAAAAGAAGGTAAACTGACTCCCAACTGGGGAGAATACTTTGTTTATGATTTTAAAAATCAGTCTAAAGTAAAACCTATTTTGGAATCAGCATTTTATAAATTTTCGGAAACTCCAATTAATTTAGAGGATGCTATGGGTCGTGTTAAATATGCATTGGTTTCTTTTTTAGAATCTACAAAGACCGAGAATGCAAAACTCTATTTTTCCGTAGCCCGATTTCTAATAGATATTATTGAAAAATTCAATCAACCTAATTTGTTAGATTGGATTTTTGAAAAAATAATTCCTAATATTGACAGCAAATTTCTCTATGAGCTTGTCCTTTTAGATCTTGTAGAATCTTCCCTTAAAGTAAAAAGATGGGAGAAAGCAGAGTTATATATTTTTTACGTGTTAAAGAATATCGATGAGTATCCTAGCTCAGAAATGTATAATGTTATGAATAGTTTTAAACAGCTAGTAAAAAAAGTTAAAGATGTCGAGAGAAGTAAAAAAATAGATCTTTTACTTAAAGAAAAATTGATGGAATATGCTGAAAGTATCATTAAGGAAGATGTTGATTATAAAATTCAAATTATAGAATTTTTAGAGGATCTACAGTATATCGAACTTGCTTATAAACTTGCAAAAGAGCTTCAAAAGGGACTACCTCCTGAAAGCGTTAGAAATGATGAAGTTCGAAAACTTGTTAAAAGATTATATATAACACCTATAAGTGAAAATAAACCCCAATCTAGTATAGATTTCGATGAAAGAGATGAAGAAGAAAAAAAAGATATCGAATAAATTTAAGATTCAGAATCCTTTTCCTCTTGTTTTTTTTCTAATTCTTTAATACGTTGTTCCATTCGTTTCATCTCATCCTCCACTATTTTTTCCTTTATTTCTTCAATTTTTTTTTGTTGCAATTCTAATTCTACTTCAGATAACTCTCCTTCTCTTTCAAGTAATTCTTCTCTACGCTTTAGCAATTCTTCTTTCTTTTGGATTTCTATTTCTTCAATTTCCTTTTCTTTTGATTCTAACTCCAATTTCTTCTTCTTTAGTTCTAAATCTTTTTTCTTTAATTCGATCTCTTTATCTAAAATCTCAGATTCTTCTTTTTGAATTTTTTTCTTAATCTTTTTTGGAATTTCAGGTAATTCTTTTTCAGAAGGAAGTAACTTTTCTTTTTCAATTATTTCCTCTTTTAATTTCTGTTCTTCTAATTCTAATTTCTTCTTTTTTAATTCAAGCTCTTTCTTTTTTAATTCAATTTCTTTATCAATTATTTCTGTCTCTTTGTGTTCTAATTTTTCTTTCTCAGTAATTTCCTTTCCTTCTTCTTCAACAATCTCTTCAATTTTTTCAATCGAAACAATGGATTTTAAGATATTATCTACTGATTCCTTAACCTGCTCATTTTCAAGATTTTCTTTGGCATAATTCTTTATAACTTTGGTAACTAAAGATGGATTTCTGTTACCAATTGCCTTTAAAGCTTGGATCGCTTTTTCAACAACAAAATCTTTTTCATCAGATAATTTCTCTGTAATTGTATTTATTAATGACTCATTTTCGATTATGATATCTCCACCTGCCATAAAAATTAATAATTGTAAATCAGCTTCACGAACATTTGGGTCATCAGAATTTAACAAATCTTCACTAAAAGGAAAGAATAAATCCTGCTCGTTTTCACATACAGTTTTTAATAGTAATAAGAATGAATACCTTAACACAGAATCTTTCTTTGATAAATTTTCTAATAGGGAGGGAATATCGATAACTAACTGTTCAATTAAAAATCTTAATACAGTTCGCCCACCATGTAAAGTCAAAAGGGTTTCAATGAGATCTTCAAGACGATCTAGGTAATCTTCATCAGTAGAATCACCTAGAAAAAGCGCTATGATTTTTACTGCATCATCAAACCTTTCATCATTTACAAAATCCTTAATCTTCATAATTTCAGGATTTTTTTGCTCTTTTTCACTCGTATTATTCCACCTTACTTTTTTTAATTTTTAAACCCATAATATATAAAAATCATTATACAACCGAAATATAATATTCAAAATTAATCTTAAATCTCTATATCTCAAATTCATAGATTCTAGTCCAATACATAATTTTATTGAAAAATTTCCTCGTTTGTCGATATATAAATTTATTTCTTTACAAAATTGACTTAAAGCATCCAGATCGTTAGGAAACACATTCCATAAATAATATTCTTTTTTATTCTCTTCATTTTCGATTGGAGTTTCACTAATTTCGGATAGTGTTGCTTTTGGAATTATTGTAATAACTTCTACATGCTCATTAGGAACTAATCGTATTTTTACTTCGGGGAAGAAGATTTTGGAGAATAAATCAATTAATCCTTTTAATAGTTCCAAACTTATGATGCTTTCTCTATTTGCGCTACATAGTACATATCCCTTGTCAATAAAAATTATATGAATTCTATCTCCATATTTAAAAATCATGTAATTTTTTTCTTTTGATATTAAATATTGAAAATCTTCATCTCTATTATTTATTCTATCATCAAAAATCTTTCTTGCTTCTTTAAATTCATTTTTAGAAAGGAATTTATTTAATTTTCTATAATCTCCATGAAAAAATACGTCTAGAAAATCTATTAGATATAAATATGCATCAAAAGGTCTATATACTACCGTTTTATTTCTAAAATCACGTAATACAATATTTTTATGAACGCTATAGCAAAATTTAGGTTGATCCTCTATATTTAAATCACTTAATATCCGAAGTTTTAGTAGAAATCTTCTGGAACATAAAGGTGATAAAGTACATAATATACGATCCACTTGACATTCTTCAAAACATAGCTTATATATTCTCTTATTAAGTAAATCTATTAATTCAGATCTAGTTTTCATGTCTGAATCATTTTCTAAAAACCTGTAAATATGTTCTGGTTCCAGAGGCATAATTTATTGTATTCTGAAAGTCGAATGGATTTATATTTTATTTAAAAATTATATAACAAAGAATCTAAAATTTTTCTATAACTTTTAATTGGAATAAGAGAAATATCAAAATTAAAAGTAATGATATTAAAATATATTAATAAGTAATTTTTATATTTTTATTAAGAATAGAAGAAGGATTCCTAAAGAGAGATAGATTAAAAAAATGTTAAGGCAACTTCACGTATTTCATAAAGGTGAACAAATTTATAATTATATCTATGCAATGGCTCTTGGAGATGAAGAATTAGAAAACGTAAAAAGGACTATTAAGTCTTATATAGATATGCCCTTACCCGGAAAGATATTTCAGAAGCCACTAGGAGAATTTCAACTTTTCCATAGAACTCTTGGAAATAATCTATTTTTAATGATAACTGATTTAGTAGATAATCGTGAACATGTAGAAGAAATTCTAAGGTTGATAAGTAAGAATTTTAAAGAATATTTTCCTGATTTTAATGCTCTTAAGAAGACTGATTTAAACCTAAAAGAATTTGAAAAATTCTTGCAAGATATGCAATATGAATTGCATTCAAAAATAGTTGTAGTTGGCCCTGTTGATTCTGGAAAGACTACGTTATTTAATATGTTAAGAAGTAATGATGAAAAAAATATTATGAATTTTGCTAAATCTTCGGTGTTTCAAATTGATAACTTAAAATTCGATATATGGGATTTCCAGCTTAAAGATAATTTCTCATTATTATGGTCTAAATTTATAAGTGGAGCAGATTTAATATTACTCTTATTTGATTTATCAAATTATCATTTGCGTGTAATTAGTCATTTTATGGATCTACATCGAAATGAAGGTAAATTGTCGAAAATATTAATTATTGGCAATAAACGAGATTTAGTAAATAAGGAAGATATTAAATTAATTCAAAATGAATTAGGAATTCCTAAATTTGAAGAAATTTCTCTAACAGAGCCTGATATTAAAGGAAAAATAATTCAATTAATATCTGAAATAATGAAATTAAGAAAATCATTGCCTTCAAATTTTGAAGAGTTAAAGAAAAAAGCCGAAGATGCAAAAGCCGAAGGAAATCTGGTATTAGCTATGTCAAAATATAAAGAATTAATTACTATATGCAATATGTTTCAAGATTTTAAATATGTCGCGTCATTTAAACAATCTTTAAAGGAACTACAAGAAAAATTAGAAGAAGAAAAAAAAGTTAGACATGAGATTGAGAGTAAAAAGAAGTTTGAAATTCCAGGTCAAATTAAATTCACAAAACCTGTTACGGTTAAACCACTTCCATTAGATAAATCTAAAATACGTTCAGAAATAACACCTAAAATTAGTAAACCAGAAATAGTACCTAAAATACATTCAGAAATAGCACCTAAAATTAGTAAACCAGAAATAGCACCTAAAATGCGTCCAGAAATAACACCTAAAATTAGTAAACCAGAAATTGAAAAAGATGAATTAAAAATTAAAGAATCTGAGATAGGAAAGTTAACTTTATTTAAACCTTCTGAAGAGACAGAAGAGGAGCTAACTCCTTCGAGAGAGTTTTCAAAGATATTAAAAGAATTAATTGAGAAGAAAGGAAGCTCTCTAAGTTTAAAATTGTGTGAACATTTAATAAACCAATTACAAACTACTTTAGGAAGAACATTAACCTTAGAAGACGTTGAAACTGCTGCTAAAATTTTTATTAAGCAAGATAACTTATAAAAAATCTCAAGAATTTTAAAAAAAACTTATTATTTAGTTCAACTAAAGTTCACAACCTACTTCTTTTAAAACGATTAAATATTCAAAAACCTATAATTAAATTTCTTGATATATAAAAAGAATGATATAATCATGAGTGCAATAAAAGAACTTCGGGAATATTTTGAAGAAATAATGCGATTAAACTATATACAAAGCGCCTTAGGTTGGGATCAAGAAGTTAATATGCAAAATTACAAATCTTTAGAAGGTAGATCTAAACAAGTCTCCTTAATAGAAAAATTAGTTCATAAAAGGTTAACTTCAGAAAAAGTTGGTAAATTAATAAAGGAAGCTGAAAAACTCTCTAATCTTAATGAAATTGAAAGCGCAATGCTTAGAGAGATTACTAGAGAGTATAATCTCGCAACTAAATTACCTGAAGAATTAGTTGTAGAAATCGCTGAAACTAGTATATTAGCTTCTAAAATCTGGAGAGAAGCTAGATCTAAAAGTGATTTTTCAAGTTACCAAAAGATCCTCGAAAAGAATATCGAATTACAAAAAGAAAAAGCAAGAAGGCTTGAAACCCATCCAGATGCATATTCTACTTTAATTGATTTATATGAACCTGGTGCTACATATGATTGGATTGCTAATGTTTTTAACCCTATAAAGTCGAAATTAATAGATTTTGTAAAAAGGTTAAATGCCTCTTCAAATAAACCTGATGATTCAATATTAAAAAAAAATTATGATCCAGACACACAGTTTAAGCTAAGTCGTGAAATTATAAAGAAATTGGATTTTGATTTCGGACATGGACGCCAAGATAAATCAACCCACCCATTTACATCATCACTCGCCTCCTTAGATACAAGAATCACTACAAGGACAACAGAACCTTTTCCAGATTGTATTACTAGTACTATACACGAATGCGGGCATGCTCTTTATGAAATGGGTATTAAAGAAGAATTACATGATACAATTCTATGTGATGGTACTTCAATGGGAATTCATGAATCCCAATCAAGAATGTGGGAAAATTTAGTAGCTCGGAGTAAGGAATTTTGGGTGTATTGGTATCCTATTTTTCAAAAATATTTCCCTCAGAATCTGAAAAACTATCCCATGGAGGAGTTCCATAGAGCTATAAATATTGTTCAACCATCGTATATAAGAGTAAATGCAGATGAAGTAACATATGGACTACACATTATTTTACGATTTGAATTAGAGAAAGATCTAATAGATGAGAAAATTCAAGTAAAGGAATTACCAGAGTTATGGAACTCTAAATTTGAAGATTTATTAGGAATCATCCCGCCAAATGACGCTCAAGGAGTTTTACAAGATGTTCATTGGTCAATGGGCGCCATCGGTTACTTCCCAACCTACTTCTTGGGTAATTTATACGGGGCGCAAATTTATAATAATGCTTTAAAAAAATATCCTTCATTACCGGAAGATTATAAAAAAGGAGAATTTTCCACTCTTTTAAATTATTTAAAAGAAAAGATACATCAACACGGAAAAATTTACAGAGCTTCTGATCTGATTAAGAAAGTTACTGGAGAGGATTTAAATCCGGATTACTTTTTAAAATATATTCAAAATAAATTTCCTCCGATTTATGGAATATAGTTTTTGACCAATTTTTTTTTTCTTTCTTTAAAAATACGTAAAGTTTTATCTAATAGTAGGAAAGATTGTCGATGTTATTACATATAAAAAAGTTTTCTGAAAAACTATTACTTCCTTTAGGAAAGAAATTAATAAAAATCCCTGCTAATTTTTTTACAATTTTGGGTTTAATTTCTTCAATTATAACGTTTTTTAGCTTTTTATATCAAAATCTCTTGATAATTATTATTTTCCTTTTTATAACTGAATTTTTTGATCAATTGGATGGGGTCGTTGCTCGTCTTCAAGGTCCAACCAAATTCGGAGCTTTTTTGGATTCTACATTAGACAGAATTGGAGATTTCTTTATATTTATCGGTGTTTTTTTTGGAGGGTATACATCAATTGAAATTTGCATAATTGTTTTATTAGGTGCATTTTTAACATCTTATACACGAGCTAAAATTGAAGCTTTAGGCGTCATTAGTCTCTATGGAGTTGGATTAATTGAAAGGACAGATAGGATTCCTATTCTATTTATCGGAGCCATTTTTCAATTCTGGTTTCATAAGGCAATTTTTTGGACCATGATAATTTTAGCAATAGGGACGATTTTTACAGTAATCCAGCGAATGATTTATGCTTATAATAAGTTTACTATAAAGAAACAAAAAAAATTAATTTGAAAAAGGTTTCAATCTTCCAGCAAAACCTCTTAGCTCATTTTCCTAATAATTTTCATATAGTTGAAAATAGCAAGTATTTAACGAATATAATTATTTATTTTAATGCTATGGTTATTATTCTCATTTTCAAGTAGAGTTGAGTTCTTTTTTTAGCTCAAATTTATATATCTCTCTTGTTATAATTTATTAAATTACATTCGGTTAAAAACCATCTTGTAATAAGAACATGATTGTTTCTGAGATAAACGTCAAACTAATTATTCTGGGCTACTGGGGCGTTGGAAAGACATCTATTACAAATGCCTTCATGGATATAGAGATTCCGAATATGTATATCCCTACAATCGGTTCTAATATAATTAGAAAGGAATATAAATTAGACGATAAGTATGTTAAAGTAAATATCTGGGATATTGGAGGTCAAAGATCATTTAATCCACTCAACCCTGTTTTTTTTAGCAATATTGATGCTGCTTTTTTGGTTTTTGATTTAACAAATCCAAAAGAAACATTATTGGAGCTTAAACAAACATATCTAGAAAATCTAAGGAATAAATCTCCTGAATGTATAATTTTTTTAATTGGAAATAAGTCTGATTTACTTAAACCGGAAGATTCAGATGTCCTGTTAAATAATATTAGACAAAGTGATATAGGGGAATTACCATTACTTTTGATTTCGGCAAAAACAAAGGCTAATCTCTCAGAAACGTTTGAATTAATCATTTTTAAATATTTAAATAAGTTGGAAGAAGAAAGTAATAGTGAACAGTTTAAAGGAATTTCTAACAAGTTTACCAAATTAATACAAAAGAAAAATAATGAATTAATAAACCTAGTTGTAAATTTAGAAGATATAGATTCTACTAAATTAGAAAAGAAAATAACTCCTAAGATTGTAAAAAAAATTGTTTCCTCTGCTGAAGAAAAAGCTAAGGTTGAAAATGATATAATAGATTACTCAAACTTTCAAGCTAATCTAGTTGATTTCGACTTAATCAAAAATAGTATAATTGGGACATTCAATAACAATTTAAATATAGTAAAAGATTTATTTCTCGGTTTAAAAAGCACTCCCATTGAATCTCTAATAGAAAAAATCGAAAAAGCCTCTAAGGAGCTAAATCATCTTAAAAACGATTTTGAATTAAAATTAGATAATATTTTAAATATCACTTCTGATAAGGACGAGTGAAGATTTCATTTATAAAAATAGTATGGTGATATTAAATCCCAAAAAAAGAAAAATTAGAAGAAATTACATCAAAAGATTTCCAAAACTTGGTAAATCAATTGAATAAGATAGAAAATCAAATAAATATATTAAAAGCTATGCCAAAATCAATCCAGAATTTAACCAATAGGATTGAAAAAATTGAAAATAAACTTAATCCTATGAAAACATTGCCCAAAGATGTTCAGGTTTTAATAGAAAAAACCAATAAATTGGATAGTGATATTAATACTATTAATAGAGAAATCTCTTTTAATAGAGAGCAAATTGAGGAAAAAATCAAAATACAAGAAGAAATCATAATGGATATGATTAAGAAATTTAATGATGAATTTCTTAAGCATAAGTCTGAAGTTTCAGAGGAAATGGAGACTATAAAAACTCAACAAGATGTATTAAAGATATCCTATGCTGTAAATGAAAACAAGCTCATTAGTAAAATTAAGTCATTAATTACAGCTGAATTAAAGAATAGAATTCAAGGGCAAGAAAGCGAAATTTTAATGAAGATGTGGATAGATGAATTTAAAGAGATTGCTAATAATTTTGAAAAACTAAAAAAACTTAAACCAAAAGAATTTAATTTAAGATTGAATGAAATTTTGAATACAATAGAACAATTTAAAGAAAAAATTCATACTTTTTAATAAAAATAGATTAGATACAAAAGAAAAACTAATCTAACTTCTTAATCTTGGAGGAGGTACATAGACTTTTCTCAATCCTTCTTTTAATGAGATTGCATTTTCCGGGCAAAAATGTACACATACTCCACATCCTATACACCAATCTGGATTTCTTTCCGCCTTATCATCACCATTTAATTCAATAGCACCAACAGGACATTTCTCTACACATATACCACATCCAACACATGAATCTTTATCGATAATCGAAATAAAATTTGTTGAATTTATCATTGCCGTTGAACCTCTTCTCCACCAATCAAATGTCCCACAGCAATCTTCACAACAATTACATATACTAGTTTCATCTTTAGAGATATCAGAATGAGGGTGCCAAGCTTTATGCACTAAACCGTCTTTTTCAGATTCTTTTATTAATTTTAAAGCTTCTTCCTGTGAAATAATCCTTCCAAATCCTTGTTCCGCAACATATTTAGCAGATTTTCCAAAAGTAAAACAATTTTCCCTTAATTCAGTTTGTTTACATGGATTTCCTAATAAATCTTGATGGTGTCTACAAAAACAATAGCCTACAGCTACATCGTTGAATTTTTTTATTATATCTTCCACCTTTTGTGTAGGAATAACTATTTCTTCTGGAACTTCTAATTTTTCGTTAATTTCTATGTTTATTTCTTCACCAGATACATTTTTATCTAAAATAGGGATTGTCCTATCAAATGGAGGCATATTTTGAAATAATGTTATTACAGTGTCATAATTTTCTTGTATAAAATCTGATAATTCATTAAAAAGCTTGGCAAATAATGCAGCTAATTCTTTATTGTCTTCTGAAAATTCGATTTTTTTCATAAAAGTGTATTCAAATACTCCAACCATTACTAAGGGCATTAGGCGATATACCATAACTCCTTTTGAGTTTGGTTGATTGAATATAAAACCTTTTTTAGCTAATTTTTTTACGTGATATAATATCTCTTCCTCTAACATTTTACTACTTACTTTTAATTGTTCCATGGTTTGTGAAGGTTTTCTCTTAAATGCCATAATAAAATCTAAATCATCTTCATCTAGTAATATCTTCAAAAGTTCAATCACAGTATTGTTTATAGGAAAAGGGAGAAATCCCGCTTTTATAATAACGCGAGCAGCTTTGTGGTATTTATCAACTGACATTTTTGTTAAAGTCTCAATCTAATTGCATTCATTTAGTAATATATAGTTTATGGAGAATAAATTAAAACTAATTATTATTTTTTATTCTCTTAAAAAAGAGAGACTATAATAATTATTGGTTAATAGAAATTTTAAAATTAATTTTAAAATAAATTAAAATAATCTTATTTTTCTGAAGAAATAGTAAACAAAAATTTTGGTAAGATTTATATGCTAAATGCTTTAATAGTTGGACACGGGGCAAGAGAACATGTAATTGGAGAGTCCTTAGTAAATAGTGGAGCAAATCTACTTGCATTTATGAGTTTTAGAAATGCTGGATTAGATGAATTAAGTAAAGGGAAAGTTAAAATTCATTCAGAAACAGATTTTAAAGAAATTATTGAATACTGTAAAGAAAAAAGAGTTGATTTTGTTGTTATTGGACCTGAAGCACCTTTAGTAGTTGGAATTGTAGATGCACTAGAAAAGAGTGGAATTCCCTGTGTTGGTCCTAAAATTGAAGCTGCTCAACTGGAAGGGTCAAAGATATTTACTAGAGGGCTATTAGAAAAATATAAAGTCCCTTCTAATATTTTAAGTAAAAATTTTTTTTCAATGGACGGAGTTGCAAGTTATATTAAAGATATAGGTGAGGAAAATATTGTAGTTAAGCCTGATGGTTTGACTGGTGGAAAAGGAGTGAAAGTTTATGGTGATCATCTCTTTTCAAAAAATGACGTCATTGATTATTGTAAAGAATTAGTCCAGAAAAAAAGCGGATTTTTATTGGAAGAAAAGTGTGAGGGAGAAGAATTTACCCTTCAAACTTTCGTTGATGGAAAAAATGTTGTGGGCACACCACTTGTTCAGGATCACAAAAGAGCCTATGAAAATGATGAAGGGCCTAACACTGGAGGTATGGGATCATATTCGATGCAAGATCACCTTATGCCCTTTATTGATAAGAAGGATGTTGTTATGGCTCTCAAAGATATGACAAAGGTGATAAATGCCGTTAGGAACGAAACAGGTGTTGAATATAAAGGATTCTTATACGGACAATTCATGAAAACAGTTAAAGGTATTAAATTAATTGAGTTTAATGTAAGGTTTGGTGATCCTGAAGCTATGAACGTGTTACCGTTATTAGAAAATAATTTTAATGATATTTGTATGGATATAATTGATAAAAAATTATCATCAGATATTAAATTTAAGAGAATGGCTACAGTTTGCAAGTATTTAGCTCCTAAAGGGTATCCTGTATCTCCAAAAAAAGATCAATTAGTAGAAATTAATAGAAAAAAGTTATCAGAAATAGGAGCAAAATTCTATTATGCTTCAGTTTATAAAGAGCAGGATAAAATTTACACTACAACTTCAAGAGCAATGGGAATCTTAGGGATTGCTGATAATTTGGAACAAGCTGAAAAGATTGCTGAACAAGGAGTAGGGTGCATCAAGGGGAATTTGTTCCATAGAAAAGATGTAGGCACTTTAAAATTATTACAGAAACGTATTGATCATATGAATTCTCTATTGAATAATTAAAACCTCCTTTTCCTTGATTTTTAGATTCTTGATGACTTATTTGGATTATGAAATATAAAGATTAGATTATAATAACATTTTTACTATTATTATTGTAGTTATGGACTGGCATAAAAAAAATATTCATTTTAATGCATTAATAAAACAATTATTCCATGATAGGGATCATCAAAAGAGAGCAGAAGCTGCGAGGCAATTAGGATTTCTCAGGGATGGGAGAGCTGTAAATTTACTTTGCCGAGCCTTAAAAAGTGAATATGATCCTATGGTAATTAATAGGATAATTGAGGCATTAGGGCAAATTGGGGATGGGAGAGCAACTTTAGGGATTATTGAAAGATTAAAAGAAGAATTAGATAAACCAGAAATAGAAAAAAACAAATTAAAAATCATCTTCATAATTGAAAGTCTTATGAAAATCAAGGATAAAAGAGCTTTAGTTTTTATAGGTCCATTTTTGAATTCAACAGATGAAAAATTAAAAAATCTTGCTCAAAAAGCTTTTGATGAAATTGAACCAAATTGGCGCCTTATACTTGAAAAAGAGCGGCAAGAAAAATCAATTCAAGATATTTTTAGAGTGAATCTTTAAAATATCTAAGAAAATTTTAAATGTTTTTTAAATCCCTATATTTAATTTTGAGAGAATTTAGTATAATATTTCTTTCCTTTATGTATATGATAAAATCTTCTTATGTAGTAATATATATAAAAACCCAATACAAAAATCCAATATATAATAAAAATTATTAAAAATTGAAACAAAAATGGTAAAAATACTGCTAATAAAATGGCAACCATTCCTAATATAATTAAAAATTCAAAAGAGATCATAGGGTCATATTTTTTATCCGATACAAAGTGTTTAAAATTTTTGAGTAAACTATTTTCTTTTAAACTCTCATAGCAATCACAGCATATTAATGGAATATCAATATTATATCGGTCTTTTACATATAATTTTTGGATTATAGTTAAAATACGATGGATTTTATTCCCACATAATTTACAATGAAAATGTCCTCTGCTTCTATCTGCTTCGATCTTATCAATTTCCAATTTTGGAAAAAAGCAATCATTTTCTTTGTAATGTTGACAAGTTTTACATGTTAAGATTTTATCGATGTATTCTTCTTCTAGGCTGGTTTTTTCTGGTTTCATAAAAAAAGGAAATTGACTATGATATTGACAAATTACACGCCCTTTATTATCAATCTCGAAAGAAGGTTCTACAAATGACATTTACTGATAATGAAATAATTATGATAATATATTTATTTAACGATTTAGTTTTAAAATATATCAACAAAACAGGGTTTTGATATGAAGAAGTTTTTACTTTTTTATGAAAAAATTAATTTTTTATAAAAGATTTAAATTCTATATAACATTTGATACAACTTTTAAATTAACACTAAGAGGTAAATAAAAAATGTCAGCAATTTCAAATGAAAATTACAACTTAATAGAAATTCTTTCTGACAATATTGAGGATTTAATATATATCCTAAATGATTCCTTTGAATGTGAATATTTAAATGAGAAAATTCATCTGGATTCTGTTGGCTATTCTTGTTTGTCAAATAAGTTTACAGATTATATTTATGGTTCTGATAGAAAAAGGGCCGTTTTATTTCTAAAGAAAATTTTGAAAATTGGAGAGGCTTTAGAGGAATTTAGAATAATGACTAACAGCGGTTACAATTATTATGAAGTTAAAGGAAAAAGATTTTTTGATAAAGCCTATAATGCTAAAATATTTCTCATTTCAAAAGATATTTCAAGATTTAAAGAACTTGAATATGAATTGATGAAAGGGACAAAAAAATTAAAGGAAATGACTGAAACTCTACCAGAAATAAGATTTTGGAAATTCTTACAATCAAGGAGTTCAAAAACAGCTATCCAAGAAACTTATGAAATGCTACATTTAGTAATTGAAAATATTCCACAATTTGTTTTCTGGAAGGATATTGACTTAAATTATTTAGGATGTAATCATAATTATGCTTTAATAAATAATTTAAAAGATCCAAATTTCATTGTTGGAAAAAGAGACACAGAATTACCATGGCCTAAAAATAATTTAACGCATATACAAGAAAGAGAAAGTCATGTAATTAAAACTAATAAAAATGAATATTCGGTAGAATCTTGGACTTTACCAGATGGAAATAAAGTATGGTTTGAAGTAAATAGAATCCCACTCCATGATTTAGAAAGCCACGTAATTGGCCTTCTATCTACTTATAACGATATCAGTAATAGAATAATTTCTGAACAAAAATTAAGTCAATCAGAATTAAAGTATCGAAGTATACTCGAAAATATTAAAGAAGGATATTTTGAAGTTGACTTAAGAGGTAATTTCATTTTTATCAATAATTCTTTTTGTGAAATCTTTGGATATAATGAAGCTGAAATTTTAGGAAGTAGTTATAAAAAATTTGCTGATGAAAAAAACAGAATTAAAGCATTTGAGTCATTTAACCAAGTTTATAAAACCAGTATAGGCCAGAAATTTCTCCAATTTGAATTTAAAAAAAAAGATGGAGAAATCATAATTCTAGAGACATCTGTAGACTTAAAGTATAATTCGGAAGGAAATAAAATTGGATTCTATGGAATAATACATAATATCACTGATAAATATCTTTTAGAACAAGAATTAAAAAAATCAGAAGAAAGATATCGACTTATCTCTGAGAATGCTTATGACCTGATTTCAATAATAAATCAAAATTTGAAATTTGAATATGCTAATGAACAACCATTTTTTGATATATTAGGATATAAGAAAGAAGAAATTATTGGAACATCTGTGTTAAGTCTTGTTTTTCCTGATGAGAAAAGATTAGCATTGAATACTTTGATCGAGGGCCTTAAAAAAGGTGAGGGTGTATCAGAATTTCGAATACGTCATAAAAAGGGTAATTGGATCTGGATAGAAGTTAAAGGGAGTGCATTTACTGACCTAGATGGTAAGATTAAAGGTATTATCATCGGAAGAGATATAACGGAAAAGAAACTAGCAGAAGAAGAATTAAAAAAATTGAATAGAGAACTTGAACAAATTGTTCTAGAAAGAACAAAGGAATTAAGAGAATCAGAAGAAAAATTTAGGACTATGACTGAACAGTCTTCAATGGGCATAGTAATTCTACAAGAGGGATATATTAAATACTTTAACGATGCTATATCTAAAATTACGGGATACACTTCTGAAGAAATGAATAATTGGACTCAAAATGAGTTCCTTCAAAAGATTCATGATGAGGATCAACTTCTTGTATTTGAACACCTTAGAACAAAATTGAATGAAGGAGATAAGTTACCATCTCATTATGATTGCAGAATAGTTACATCTTCAAAAGAAATTAAGTGGATAGAATTGCATTCACAGTTAATAGAATATAAAGGGAAATCTGCCGTTTTAGCTACATTCATAGATATCACAGACAAGAAAATTGCAGAAGAAAAGTTAATAGAATCTGAGGAAAAATACAGACATTTATTTGAAAACTCTCCCTATGGTATTGTTTTATTAGATTTAAAGGGTATGATAATTGATATTAATTCTACAACACCAAGATTATACGGTTATACAAAAGAAGATTTAATTGGTAAAAATTATCTTCATTTATTAGATGTTTATCCCTCTGAGACTAAGTTAGCACTACGTGGAATTACAAATCTTATTAGTGATGGAGAATTTATACTGCCAAAAATGAAACCTCAAGCCATACAGATTTTTAAGAAAGATGGAACGATTGCATGGGTTGAATCAGAAATTTCAACTATTAAATTGGGTAATAAGGTATTTATACAAATTATAATATTGGATATTACTGAAAAAAAGTTTGCTGAACAGAAGTTAATTGAATCAGAAAGCATATTAAGGGAACAAAATATCGAATTAAGAGAATTAGATAAGTTAAAAACTGATTTCATTAGTATTGCTGCTCATGAACTAAAAACACCCCTAATTTCTGTAGGGGGATATATAGATCTTATCTTTATGAGAGAAAAAGATTTAAAAGAAGAGATTAAAGAGGATTTAGAGAGATCTCTAAGTAACGTCCGACGACTTGAAGATTACATCAATCGCTTGATGGATGTTATGAAAATAGATGCTAAAAAGATGGATTTAGAATTTACTGAAGAAAACATCCATGATATTGTAGAAAATTCCCTATCAGAATTATATTTTCAAATTAATCAAAAAAAATTAAAATTAAAATTAAACATAGATAAATCTATTAAATTAAAATTGGATTCATCGAGAATTTATCAGGTTTTTTCAAATCTTATTTCCAACGCTATTAAGTTTTCTAATGAAGGTGGTTTAATAGAAATTTCCGCTGAAAAGCAAACTAATAATTTTCTATTTAGTATAAAAGATTACGGAAAAGGATTAACTAAAAAGGAGAGAGAAAAATTATTTGGAAAATTTGTCTCCATTGGGCAGTATTCTGAAAACCTTTCTGCTTTCGAAAAAGGAAGTGGATTAGGATTATATATTGCTAAAGGGATTATAGAAGCTCACAGTGGAAATATTTGGGTCAAATCTGAAGGCTTAAACAGCGGAACTGAGTTTCTATTTACTTTACCACTTAGGGAGAATTAAATTATTAGGTTATAATACCTAAATGAATATCTGAATGCATCTTTACTCACTACTAATAATTAAATATAATAATGCGGTTCATTTCTTTAAAACTAAATAAAGGAATTTTTCTTTTTAAATAATTAGAAATTCTGAATTGTATCAAAACTTAAATTAATAGTATCAAATTGTTTAAAACGATAAAAGTGTAATATAGAATATCTATAATGTCAACTATAATAATTTCTGAGAAAAAAAAAGCAGCAGAAGCTATAGCGGAAGCTCTTGGACCAGTTAAAACAATTAATAAAACAAAAAAGTATAATATTTATCATGTTCCCTCAAGAAATGTTTTTGTAATTCCACTAAGAGGTCATATTCTAGAATATCGAAATACACCGAATTTCAAAAGTTGGGTAAATACTAATCCACGTGAAATTATTACAAATCCAAATGCTATCAAAAAAGTTCCGATAAGCTCTGCGAGTCCTTATATTAAAGCATTAAAAGAATACTCTAAAATTTCAAATCATTGTATTATTGGTACAGATGCAGATATAGAAGGTTGTAATATTGGACTGTTTGATGCATTACCATATATTAAACAAATAAAACCAAATATTAGAGTATCTCAACTATGGCTGAGCTCACTTCAAAAAACTGAAATTTTACAAAAATTTAATAATTTAATTACTCCTAAATACAATTGGGGTGAATCTGGAGAAGCACGCTCTATACTTGATGCTATTATTGGTTTTTCATCCACAAGAGAAATTACAAGCACACTTCGTCCTTTATTAAATAGGTTCAGAGTTAAATTCACTTCAATTGGAAGGGTGCAAACATCCCTTTTATATTTACTTTATTTAAGAGAACAAGAAATACTTACCTTTGTGCCAGAGCCTTATTTCACAATAGAAGCTGTTCTAATACATGAAAAAGGTCATTTTAAGGCACAGCATGATTTAAACCCTTTTAAAAAACAGGATGAGAAAAAAGCTAGAGAAATATATCTTAAAATTAAAAATGAAAAAATTGCTAAAATTATAGATCATGCTAAAAAGCTTACTAAAAGAGCTCCACCAACCCCATTAAATACTTCAAAGGCACTAATACTATTAACCAAAAATTTAAAGCTGTCAGCTCATGTTGCGATGAGCACGATGAATTCCTTATATCTAAATAAAATAATATCTTACCCTAGAACAGAAAGTGATGTTTATAAACCAGATTTTAACCATAAAGACTTAATTAGCAATTTCCTAAATCACTCCTTATTTGGTAGCTATACAGATAAACTATTAAGGAATAATAGAATTAAGCCAACTAGAGGTAAAAAAGATGCAGGTGATCATCCACCAATTACTCCTCTTGTTAGTTTAGAATTAGTGGATGATAAACTTGAGAATGATCTTCAGAAGAAAGTATACAATTTATTAACAAGGCACTATCTTGCTTTATTTGGTGAAGAAGCGACTGAATCAAAACAATTTTTAAAACTTTTGATTAAGGATGAACCATTCAATGCTCAAATAGTATTATTAATTTCTGAGGGTTTCTTGGAAATTGCTCCGTTTCTGAAACCCAAATATGATACAGAAATACAAATTTTGGGCGATCAAATACCAATTAAGGAAATTTTATTCAATCAAAAACAAACTCAACCTCCACCTAGATATACGGATACCACTATACTAAAATTAATGGAAAAAAATCATCTAGGCACAAAATCAACAAGACCCATAATAATCAGAATACTTCAAACTAGGAAATTAATTAAACGGATGAGATATCGATATTTTATAACCGATTTAGGAAAATTTCTAATTGAAAATTTAATTAAGATATGGTTACCATTTCTAAAACCAAGTTTCACTAAGGATGTTGAAATAAAATTAGAAGATATTAAGGATGGAAAAATTAGTTGGCAGAATGTGGTTAATGAAGTTAAAAGAGACTTTTTAGTACTATTTGACAAATTATTGGCAAATAAAGAGAGCATAATCTCAAATATAGACAATTTTAAACAGAAGTTAGATCTACGAATTCCGAAAGAGTTTCCTCTAACAAAATCAAATTGCCCATTTTGTAAAAATCATCCCATGAAATTTGTTAATCTTCCCAACAAACGATTTCTTGTCTGTTCAGATGACAATTGTAAAAAATATTTATCTTTACCCAAAAATGGAAAACTAGAATTATTAAATGCTGTATGTTTATCATGTGAATTTAACATTTTCAAAGTGACTTTACATAAATATAACAAGCCATTTATCTATTATTTATGTCCTAAATGCTGGAATGAAGGGCTAAATGAGAGAAGTGGAAAAGGTTTCTGCTCTAAATGTGTTGATTACAAAATTTTAAATGATAAGTGTATTAAAAAATAAAAATTCAATAAATTCAATTAATCTAATTTAAATTTATACTTATTAAACGCAGCACGTGTTAATCCAACGTAATTATCGCTGATTTTATAATATAATTTCCCATCTATCATCCTTTTTTCAACATAATCATTCTTTAATACGTTGTTTAACGAGTTTATCATCATACCTAACGTAACAGCACCCATGTACTTTTGTTGACGTTTTGCTATTCGAATTAAATCCAGTTCTGAATGCCAATTGCCGTCTAGTAACCCCATTAAAATTTCATTTTTTACCGGGACCTTTATATTTTTGATTTTATTAAATAAGCCTGAGTAATCAGGTTTAAAATATTTTTTTAACATTTTCGATTGATCATAATTACTGTTCTGAAATTCTGCCATTGCTCTTTACACCAAAAAAAAAAATCTGTTTATAGTATAATATCGGAATAATATTTTTAATGAAGTGTAATATGCATGTAATATTTACAAGTTGCTTGTTAAAAACTCAGACTTTTAGGCATAAAGCTATAACAGGTCTTCTGGGATACCTTCATTGAAATATTTAGTTCTTGTAACCCATAAGTCTTGAAACTCTGGTAACATAGATAAAATCGACCCTCCAACCCATACAGAAAAAACCCGTTCTCTAGGTGCAATGACTTTAATAGTTTGACTTTTTTTCTTTCTTCTTGCTAATTCTAATTCTAGCTCTTGATGAATTCGGGACTTTAAATTAGGAAACATTGAAGATCCTCCAGATAAAAATATATTATTTAATAATTCTGGACGGATATCAACATCGCATTCTTCTATTGCGTCCATTATCATTTTAGGTAAAGATTCTTCTTCAAGTTCTAAAGAAGGATTAAAAAAAAGTTCTGGAACCTTGAATCGTTCTTCACTTAATTTAATAGTAGAACCGTCAGGTAATGAATAAGGCTTTTCATACTGCTCAACACGCTTAAGATCTTCCTTGTAGTCTAAGGATACAAAGCATGCTTTTTCTTTCAGTGCTCTGACTAATTCTCGTCTTATCGATGAGTCAGCAGAGAATCCTATCTCACCTAGGATTTTTTCCATATATCTTGTCAAGGTTCTACCACCCAATTCTAAAATCCGTATTGCATGATCTAGTTTATAACCTTCATAAATTGGTACAATTCTAGTAAGACTATCACCAATTTCAACAACCAAACCTGTTTGAAATCCTCCTGAATATAGTGGTAGCATTGAATCTAATACTGGATAAAATGCCATACATTGATATTGTTCTAAAAATAATTCAAATAACCGGGCTAAATCTTGCTGGGGAAATAAAGGATGTACCGCGAAAAGTATGTTAACTAAGCTTGGATCTACTCGAAGGTTGTAAAAAATGTAATCAATAATCTTCTCAAAAGATATCCAATCCTGTATTCTTCCCTTTTCAATAGGATAAAGAATTTTAAAGAGACCTAATGATTGAATTTCATCTCCTACATAGAACTCCTCAGTTTTTGCACCTCCATAATCGAAATCGATTTGCTGATACTTAGGAGTTCCAACAATAGTAAAAAATACCTGAGATGGCATATCTTCCCCAGCAAAGCCACATTTTGTGGCGAAGGATCCTAAATCGAGAACAACTGTTAAATTTCCCATAATATTATATTAGAGCTGGAATTCTATTTCATACTCTTTTGATTTAATAATCAATTAACTTATTTATTTTTATACTAATAAAATTTTCAGTGAAATATAACTCAGTTTTAGCAATCTAAACCAAAAGGATTTTAAGTGGTGTGTATTCTGTCATTGGAATATATGCTTCACCATATTTCGAATTAATCTCATTCCCTCTTAAAATTGCTGTATCTTCTGCCCATTCCATTACTCGCTCGAGTACTTCTTTTTGCGATTCATATACTTGATTAAATATCTGTTTCTTCTTATTCCAATAATATTCTATATCAACAATTACAAAAACTGAGGCATCAATATACTGAAATTTACAAGAAGGAGATTCATAATAATACACTCCATACGGAGTCCAACTTCTTTGATGACCTCCATACGCTTTCCCACTTGTACAATGATATATTGATTCACGGGTAATTAATGATAAATTACGATGGACACGGTGAAAATCCGAAAAATGAGGTATTAATATAACTTGTGGTTGCCAATCTCGTATTAGATTTGTAATTTTAGATATCTTTTCTCTATTGATTTCAATATCTGAATAATTTAGATCAAGTATTTTAGCTTTTATACTATCTTTAACTAATTTTAACTCACTTTTACGATGTTCTAAAATCTTGTGTTTATCTAATTCCTTAGTATAACCTCCTAAACCACTGGTAGCAATTATGATTATAATTTCAGACCCTAATTCTTGATACTTAAGTATAGTCCCACCGCATGATATTATTTCATCATCAGGATGTCCAGCAAAAACCATTAACCTTTTGGGAACAACAATAGGGATTTTATTTTCACATAGAATATAATCTTTTTTCTCCATCTATTATAATCACTTCTTAAAGAAATAAAAAACTTTCTGAAAGTAATTAGAGTAACAAAAAATAGGAGTTATTACATAAAAGAAAAATTATAGTTTACTTATTCTCCTCTCATTATCTTCTTTAAGCGATTCAATTCTTCAAGCATCTCATCTCTTAAGGAACTTAAGCCTCCTCCTGCTCTTGGTGCGACACTGGATGCTGCTGGTGCTGCGGGAGGTACTGCTCCTGGAGCTCTTGGAGGAGCGCCGCTGGTAGGAGCTGCAGGGGGACCAGTTCGTTTTGCAAAAGTTGGCGCTTTTACTATTCCACCACTTGGAGCGGCAGGAGGAGCGCCACTTCCTGATGCGGGAGGTAGTTTTGGAGCTGGAGGCAAATTAGCACGTGCTGGAGGAGTACCACCTGGAGGTGCTTTTGGAGGACCACCGCCACTAGGAGGAGCTTTTGGAGCCCCAGCCATAGGAGGTTTAGGAAGTCCAGGACTAGCACTAGCCGTAGTGGGTGCTTGAGCTGGCGCTTTCCCTCCACTTAATAAATTAAATAATGTACTCGCAGCAGCCGTTTTAGCATTACCAGTAGCCGGCGTTGCAACTATTTTAGAGGAAGTACTAACTGTTTGAATCTCATCGACAACTTTTACTTCTTTTAAATCTTTTAATGCTTTATTTAAAGATTTTATAAAATCATTAATCCCTTTAACAGTTTCCCCAAGATCATCTGATAAAGAAGTCAATCCCTTTTTCATAAAATTAATAACGCGTTCCAGCTTTTTTTGTTCTTTTGAAACCAAGATTTAATCAAATCCTCTAAGTTATTTTTAAAAGTAGAATATTATATATTTATAGTGATAATTCAATTATATTAATTTATATTTTTGCTTTTATGGTTTTTATAATTTGTGAATATACCCTATTTTTTAACTAAATACATTAAAATTCCGAGGAAAAAAGAAAATGATAAAGCTATTCTAACCTTTAAAAATATTTATATTTAGAATGATATTATTTTCTAACTTGTAAAATCCTAAATGAAATCTAAAATCTTAAAGTAAAAAAAATAACAATTAAAAATCCTAAATCTAATAATATTATATACGATATTTCATTAGAAATTTTTAATTTATTCGAATGAAATAAATTCAAAATTAAAATAAAAAATATAATTCAATATAATTTAATCATTGAGGAGATTTTTCGAAAAGTGGTGATGGATTATTCCTAAGCGTGAACTTTTTATTAAGCGGGTCTATGAGATTGTAAATGAACTTAAAATTCCATTAATAGATGAGCGTGTTTATGATAAAGTAACTTTTGGTACAAGTGCCGCTATCGCTAAAGTTGTTTTCAAATTTGAAGAAGATGAATCAGTAATTCGCGGATTCCTTGGTTTAGCAGAATACTTCCATACTGTTGTAATCAAGAAAGGAGATCAATTTTACATTCCGCATGCCTCGATTCTCTTTCAATTAGTTAGCTCATAATTTCATATTTTTTTTACTTTTCTTTTTATCAAGAATTTGTTTTATTCATTTTTCAAAATAGAACTTTGATTTTTTAATTATTTCAAGAACTTCGGATTCAGGAACATCATACCAATACTGATAAGCATCAGCTACAGCAAACCACATTGTATTTCTGCTATTAGGGCAAAAAACTTCATTAACTTCTTTTTGAACCCTCGATATTGTATGTAATGGTGCTGTTGGAATTGCGATATAAATTTTAGCAGGTTTGTATTTTTTAACCATTTGGATTGCAGCTAACATCGTAAACCCAGAAGCTAATCCATCATCCATTAAAAAAATATATCGATTTTCTATTAGTTTTCTGTATATTTCATGTAATTCAGGAGTTTTATTATAAAATTTAGTCCTCTCATTAATTTCATTTTTAGTGCTTTCTATTGATTTTTCAATCTGAAATTTAGATAAATTTAAGCTATTTAATAAAGGTTCATTTATTAAAATTGTACCATCGGTGGTAATAGATCCAAACCCCGCTTCTGTATTAAATGGTATTTTAATTTTTCTAACGATTATGATATCATACTTTAAATTTATTTTATTACAAAAACCTTCAGCAACTGGAACACCACCATTAGGTATTGTAAAAACAAAAAATTGGTCTATTAGTTTTTCTAATTCGTTCTTTAAATCTGTGGATCTCTTTAATATGAATTCAGCTAAAATTTGTCCCGCTTGGAAGCGAGATTCATACTTTTCAACTTTCATTTCAAATAATATTATAGATCTCTTTAAATTAAATAGTTAAGCTATTAATTAATTGTAATTAGGCATGACTAATTTATTAAAATTTTAATAATAAGAGATTGATCAAATTTAAGATAAAGTAGAGTTTATTGCTATTCTTATTCAAATTAATTATGTTTCATAAATTATCAGTAAATATTTAAATTAATTTAAACCTTAAATAAATAATAGAAAGATGTTTGAAAATTCGACTTCTGAATCATCAGATATTGATGATGATGATATATGGAAGCGCGGGATACTAAAGGTAAAATCGTCAAAGAGACTTTTCCAGCAGAAATCATCTCAATTGTGGGAGATATTTTAGCGGGTGTTATTTTATCCCTTTTAATTCTGCCTTTTGACAGTTTCCTTATATTAATTCTAATCGTTCCTGCTTTACTTTCAATGCGGGGAAATATTAGTGGTCCTTTTATTGCGAGATCTTCCAGGGATTTAATAATTGGTCAATTTAATAAGAAATCTTGGATAGAAAATGTAATCGCAACGTATTTATTATCGATGGTAACAGCATTTATTATTGGATTATTCAGTTATTTATTAGATTTAATTTTAATAAAAGCATTTCTTATACCCTTTGATTTATTAATAGGAATTCCAATTTTATCAATTTTGTTCACTTTAACAATTTCAATACCTTGTTCAACAATATTAAATTATATAGCCTTCAAATATGGGCTTGATCCCAATAACGTTGTAAATCCTATTATGACGGCAATTGATGATTTTTCTACCGTAATATGTTTCTATCTTACTATTATCCTTTTGGGGGTGCCATGAATGGATTACTTTAAAAAAATTTTCAAGGAATCAATTATCGTAGTTATCATATCCTCAATATTGGGATTGATTTCAGGTACCATTCTTTCAGAAAATCAAGATGTATTGTACAGTTTTCCAATTATCTTATTAATTTTACCTTCATTGAATTCTTTAATAGGAGATATTTCTACAGTCTTAATCTCTAGATTAACTTCTCATTTATATATTGGGACTGTATCTCCTAAAATTCAAAAATCAGATAGACTAAAGGAAGATTTTTATGGATTGCTTATAACTATTTTATTAAGTTTATTTGCATTAATTATATTAGGATACTTATTTGGTTATATTTCAGGAATAATAATAGTAAATCCTTTTTTAATAATATTAATCATTATGATTACCATTCTACTGCTTTTTAGCTTGATGTTTGTATTTCTGTTCGTGAGTTCTATTTTTTTATTTAGAAAAGGTAAAGATCCAAACAATTTTTTAATACCGATTACAACATCCTTGTTAGATTTTCTAACCCCATTGTTTATGATATTATTTATTCAATTATTTGTTTAAAGGAGTGAAAAAAAATAGTATGATGCAAAGAAAGAAGAAGAAATTTAAATATAAACCGCTCTCCGTAAGAGAAATTCTTAGAGAAATGAAACAAAGCATAGATTTAATGATAGATTTAGCTTACAGTGCAATTAAATTTGGAAGTAAGGAAATTGCTGATGAGGCCTCTAAAATTGAAAAGAGAATCCATGAATTAACATTTTTACTTAATTTGCAAATCATTCAGACACAGGTGGGAGGGGTAAAAGAAGCTAAAAAACTAGAACCAATAGTAGTTATGGGATACTCAATTGATAAAATTTCAGATGCATTAGCAGATATTGCAAGGGTAGTATATATAAATAGTGATATTTGTGATTTTACCCAATTATTCTGGGATGAGGTACCTGAACCAATAGTTAAAGTTACTGTTAAAAGAAAATGTGAATTTATAGGAAAATGTCGACGTGACGTTCATTTTCGCTCAATACATGGAGTAGATTTAATTGCTATTAAAAGAGATGATGAATGGTTATTTAATAAAAATGAGATTATACAAGAAGATGATATTTTAATAATCAAGGGCGAACTCGAGCCGATTAGAGAATTAAAAAACTTAGTCTTTGATAATGAAGTTATTTCTTTTCAGATTGATAATCAAAAGAAGGAATCAGAGTTTGACTTATCTAATCCAGAAATATTAGAAAACCTTCAAGAATTAAAAAAAGATTATGTATTAATCACAGATATTTCGGAAACGATGATAGAGTTGGCTTTAGCGGCATTATTCTTTAATAGTTATGAGGTTGCTGAAGATGTTCTAGAAATGGAAGAGCTTATGGATGGGTTAAATATTACCTTTGAGAAAGATCTCTTAGATTTTGCTCATTTAGTGGACAATCCTCGTGATCTTACAGGTATTATGAGAATTGTTTTTTCTTGTGAACAAATATCAGATGGAGCCGCGAATATAGCTGAAAATATTTTAAAAGGTTTTGAACCCCATATTATTTTACAAAAAGCTATTGAAGAAACCCAAGAAGTTGTTGTACGTGAAATACTATCACCAGATTCATATTTTAAGAATAAGACCTATGAAAAATTACAAGATCGGCGTTATAAAAGAGGTTTTCATATTATTGCCTTGAAAAGAGATGATAAATGGATCTATAGTTTTAAATCTGATTTCATATTTCAAGAAGGGGATTTATTAATTGGACTGGGACCAAAAGAAACAGTAGAACAATGGAGAAGATGTGTACATCCCGAAATTTTCAGAGAAGAATAAGTCTAAAAGGTGAGTAAAAATGAAATTTGAAGAACGAAAAAAGAGATTTTTAGATATCCTTATGGAAATAGCTGAAACTATAAAAAAAAATAGTAATATAATAAATTTTGAAAAAATAAATAACTTGATAGATTTAATTGTTAAAACTTATGGTGACAATCGTATGGTCTTTCTCTATGGAGCAGGTAGATCTGGATTTATAGGTAGATGTTTTGCCCAAAGATTAATGCATCTAGGAATTAAATCTTGCTTTATATCTGATTCTGTTACTTATAGATATAATCATAAAGATTTATTAATTATTATCTCTGGAAGCGGAGAGACAACCTCACCGTTGGCAATAGCAGAAAAAGCTAAAGAAATGGGTGGAAAACTAGTCTTATTAACAGGTAATCCATACAGTAATATTGCAAAGTTATCTGATCTAATAATCCAAATTGAAGGAAAAAGTAAAGAAAAAGCATTAATAGAAGAGAGTTTAGCTCCATACACAACTTTATTTGATATTTCAACTCTAGCAATTTTAGATACGATTGGAGGTGTATTGATGACGATACTAGGCGTATCAGAAACTGATATTGATAATCGACATGCTTCAATAGAATAAAATTTTTAGTTGAATCTTATGCATGAATATATACAAGTAAGATATATTTCTGAGAAAAAAGGAAGAGGAGCTTTTGCTAAAAAGCGAATTAAAAGAGGGACCCTTATAGATATTGCGCATGTAATTCCTATCCCAAATAAAGATTATAAAAAAATATGTAAAACAAGATTGTATGATTATTGTTATATTTGGGAAGATCCAAAACATTTACCGGAATTTAAAAACGCTATAACGCTAAGTATAAGCCAATTTATCAACCATTCCTTTGAACCTAACGTTAAATATTTGTATGATTATAAGGAAAAAGCAATTGAATTTTCTGCGATTAGAGACATTTCTGAGGGTGAGGAATTAACTATGAATTATAATGGTTTAGTTGATGATAGAACTCCTGTATGGTTTGATTTAGAGTAAATCTATTTTTTTATAAGAGACTTTAATGTGGATAAATTCATAACATCCTCTTTCAGATCTTTGCCTTTTGGTGTTTCTAATATCCCAGGATGTTCCTTAAACTTCTCATCATTGACAAAAAATCCAAATGCTTCTTTTCCTATTTTTCCTTGCCCTATATGCGTATGACGATCAACTCGAGATCCTAAACCTTTTTCAGAATCGTTTAAGTGAAATGCAAAAAGATAATCTAATCCTACCATGTCATCAAATTCATTCCACATTTCATTATATTTCTTTTCGGTTGTAAAATCATACCCAGAAGAAAAAGAATGACATGTGTCAAAACATACTCCAATTCGGTTTTTATTGTTAATCTTATCAATAATAAGCTTTAAATGATGAAATTTACGCCCTAAATTATGACCCTGTCCTGCAACGGTCTCTAATAATATTTTGACGTTAGATTTCTCAGTATCTTGCATTAATTTATTTAATTGTTCAGCAATACGAGTTAATCCAGTCTTTTTGCTTTCATTTTCATCTTCAAAATTATAAGTACCTGGGTGAATTACTACATAATCTAATTTAAGTTGTTCAGCTTTAACTAATTCATCTAGCATAGCAGTATAAGATTTAGTAAGTTTTTCTTGATCTGAAGTAGCCAAATTGATTAAATAGCTATTATGAGAGAGAAGTGGCCAAATCTGTTCTTGAAATTTCGCTTTCGTTTCTAAAAATTCATTAATTTCTTCTTGATCTAATGGTTTTGATGACCATCCTCGAACATTTCTTATAAAAACTTGAATTGCTTCACAACTAAGCTCTTTTCCTCTTTCAAGAGCCATGTGTTTTCCACCACTTACACTCATATGAGCTCCTAATCTCAATAAATACACCTTAAGTAAATTAGTTTAAAAATTCTTTAAATAAAATAAGAAATAAAATATTTTAATTATTCGGTTTAATCCGTTATTTCATAATCTATTTTATCAAGAATTTCAATTATATCAATTATTTCAAAATTCATATTATATTTTTGATTGGCATCAGATAAATTAGTTCTGCAGAATGGACAAACCGAGGTAACTTCACTTGCCCCAGTATTTTTTGCCTCCTCTAAACGTTCTCCTGAAATTTCAACGGCCCAATCTGGATATCCAATCTTAACTCCACCACCAGCTCCACAGCACCAAGCATTTTCCCTATTACGTTTCATTTCTACTAATTGAACTCCAGGAATTTGTTTAAGAACCTCTCGTGGGATATCATAGACCCCCATATGTCTTCCTAAATGACAAGGATCATGATATGTTACCTTTTTGTTATATTCTGATTTAAATTTAATTTTATTTTCATCTAAAAGTTTTTTTACTAATTCTATTGTATGGTATATCTCGATACCTAAATCTACCTCAAATTTAGACCAATCTTTCTTTAAAGTTCTATAACAGCCAGCACATGACGTAATAACTTTCGTTGCTCCTTTTTTTTTTATTTGAGTAAGATTATAATTCATAAAATCTTTTACTGGCTTGGTTTGTCCAGTCCTTATAATTGGACTGCAACAACAATGCTCATCTATCAATGTAAAGTCTACTTTTGCTTTCTTAAGAAAATTCAAAGTAGCATCTCTTAGATTTTTCTGACGATAATTAGAAGTGCATCCAATGAAGTAAATCCATTCTGCCTTATCTGGTAAATTATACTTATTCTTCAATTCTTCATTATCGGAATTAGTTTCTCCATAAGGATTAAACATCTCTGCATTTTCAGTACGTTCCAAAAGAACTGTTTGTTTTTCTAGACAAAAACCATTTTTTACAGCTTCAGCACGAGCAGCTTCAATAAAATCAACAAGAAAATCATTAAATTTATCAAATACACAATTTTCTGTGCAATTTCCGCACGTAGGACATGCATATAATACGTTTGCTACACCTGAGTTCCATTGAATCTCTCCACTTATTAAACCATAAATTAACCATAATCTTCCACCAGTACTATAAGTTTCAAATTTATACTTTTTATAACTAGGACAGTTAAAATCAGCATAATCATGAGTGAATTTACAATAACCACATCGAAAACATCGATGAATAATATCTTTCCAATCTTGTTCAGAATTAATAGTTATTTTTACTTCACCTCCCAGTTTCCTGGATTCATTATTCCATTTGGATCAATAGTGTTTCTAATATTGTCAAATAACTTTTTGTAGTTAGGGTCCATCTTTTCAAGAATTAATTGTTGTCCTGATAATTCTGCTTTCCATGGAATGCCCCCTAATTCCAAAGCTAATTTATTGGTTTCATGTAAAGCATTTCTGGCATTTTCCTTATCTTTAGGATCACTCCGATTAAATGAATATGAAAAGAACATAACAATATTATGAGTTCCTCTAATCAACCGTGATCCTAGTGTTGGTACGATTCCATATTTTTTTGAGATTTCAGCACCTCTTCTATAAGCTTCGGGAATATTTTCAAGAGGCATATTAGCTCCAACATATTCAAAACCGCCACCTTTTCGATAATCTGCAGCAGTTGCTGCGGTAATAATAGGTTTTTTTAAATAATTTTGTCTCAATCTTTCTGGTGGTTTCATATACCTTGCTTTTGCTTTACGAAATATTCGTTTAAATGTTTTTGTATGAGAATCTATTTCTTCTTGTGTTTCACCAGTAACATACGTTATAAGTATAATATATCCCTTCACCCAGTCGGGTTTATCTTGCATTCCAAGTATAACATCCTCAGCTAAACCAGTTTCAGTTAGCTTTAGGAGAGCATTAGGAATATCTTTCGGATCATTTAATAATCCAAATACCACTTCTCGAAACTTAGGTTTATCAAATAATTGAATTGAAAGCTTAGTGACAATTCCCATAGTACCAAATGAACTAATAAATAATCCAATAAGATCTGGGATGGGACCTCTAGCAAACCAATATTTAGACACTGCACAAGAGCCCATTTTACATACATCCCCCTTTGGAAGAACTACTTCTAACCCATTTATCATAGAACCATGATCACCATATTTTTGAGATAAATAACCTGAACCATAAATCAAAACATTACCAGCAACAGTTGCGGAAGGAGGAGCATCCGGTATTGGAGGCTGCAAATTTGGATAATTTTCATTTAAAAATGAAAGAAGTTGTCCTGTAGTGACTCCTGCTTCTATAAGAGCATATTTACTAAGTACATTTATTTCAATAATTTTATTCATTCGTTTCATATCCATAACAATGCCACCTTTTACAGGAATTATTAATCCGCTTAATGTTAACCCCCCACCCATAGGAACAATTGGAATTTTCTCTTGATTAGCTAATTTTACAATCTTTTGTATTTCTTCTACATTTTCTGGCATTACTACAAAATCAACTTGACGAGGTAATGAAGCTCCTGGATCTTGAGAGTAAATGTATAAATCTTCTTCTCTACTTGATACAAAATCCTTTCCAACAATATTCTCTAATTCTTTAAGTACCTTATTTTCATACAATGAAATCAACCCTATTCATATTATGAATAATCAACTAATTTAAATATTTAATAATAATTCAGAATTAAACATTCATAATTATAAAGATATCATATTAACTTGATTTTATAACAAATTAATACAAGTTGATTGAAAAAATAATTAATCATTATGAGTATTAAAGCTAAAAAATTGAGTTTGATACGGCTATTTGGAGCAGCTCTAATTTTAATAAGCTTATTTTCTTCATTATTTTTAGATTTTTTCGTTTTAAATAATTGGCTCCTCTTTTTGTTCATTATTTTTTTTAATCTACCCTGGATGATTCTTAGCTTTGGTCTCAAATTTGAAATAAATTATTTAAGGAATAATTTATTAAGAATCTCAATCCTTCTAACTATTTTATCAATAATAATAGCTATAATCGGTATAATAATTAATTTAGAAACTTCTCCATTATTTCTAGTTGTATTACTTTCAAATTTCCTATTGTTAATTTGTTGGCATTATTCCCCCTCAATTTATAAGAAAGAGAAAGTGTGGGCCATTATCGGAGGAATAAGCTATGCAATTTTAACTATTTTTTTTATACTCAATATTTTAATATATTTGTTCGGTATTTTAACTGGTTTAATTCCAATACTCCTCTTATCTTTGGGTTTTTTCTTAATCCTTTTAATGGAATTAATTATGAAGCAAAAAGGTTTATTAAATTACGTTTGAATAGATTTTTAAATTTCCTTTTATTAACTTCTTTTTGAGTGTGGGGTGGTTACTAATATGTCTAAAAAATATTGTTTAAATTCAGAAGAAATTGTTAAAACAGCTATAAAAGTTTCAAATAAAAAAAGAAGTGATTTTAAGATTAACGATTACGCAATTCTATTATTTTCTAAGTCTCTATTAGATTATTTAATAAAGGAAGCGAATATGGAATCACATAAATGGTTAGCCCCATATCATCCATATGCATCTAATCAAATTTATAATGGAAATTTTGATGGCATATCTATTTCTGCTATAATGCCTCCAATGGGGGCTTCTCCTATTGCTTCAGTAGCAGAAGACTTAATAACATGCGGAGCTAAAGTTCTTTTATTAGTGTGTGGTGCTTGGGGAATTGCGAAAAATGTTAAATTATTGGATTTTTTAATCCCAACTCATGCGATAGGACCAGATGGGACATCAATTTATTATGGGCGCAAACCTGACGATATTACATCAATCGATAAAGAAATCGTAAATATATTCTCTGATGAAGTAAAGAAAAGAACAATGGTTCACCACATTGGAAAAAATTATTCAATAGAAGCTTTTTACAAAATTAATATTGAACAAGTTAAAAATTTGCAAAATAATGGATTTGTCTCAACGGAAAATGGGGAATTAAACACGTTAGCCGCTATTTCTAATGTGAAAAAAATAAGATTTGGAGCCATCTTTTATAGCTATTATAACCCGCTTGAAGGTTGGATTGTACCTTGGTTCCAAGAAGATTATAAAAAGTGTGTGGAACTTGAAGGTGAAATTACTCTTGCTACAATTAAAAGAATAGCAAATGGAAATTAAAAAAAAAAATTAATAAATAACATCAAATATTAACAAATAAGTAAAAATCTTAAAAGAAATTGTGCTTGTAAATTGAATATAAGTCAATTAAATCATCCCAAACACATATCAGAAGATCAAATTGAAGCAGCGAGTAAGGTACTTGGTCGAGCTTTTCAAGATGATCCTTTATTTGTGTATTGTTTTCCAGATCCTGTTGAAAGACAAACTAAAATTGCTATTCACGGTGAGTTCCTGATTTTAGTTGGAATTTTAACTGGTGAAGTGTATATTACATCAAGTAATATTGAAGGTGTTGCTATTTGGCATCCTCATGGAATAAAAGATCAGATGAGAAGTACACAATCTAAGGAAATTAGGAGAAGATTACGAAAAATTAAGAGGTTGGAATTTTCAGATTCTTTACTTATAGAGAGAATGGGTATTTTTGAAGAAATTGCTAATTCATATCAATTTGAACATGTGAATTTTCCTCATTGGTATTTAGCCTTTATTGGTATAGATCCTATACATCAAAGTAAGGGCTATGCTAGTAAGTTAATAAGAATGAAACTTGCTGAAATTGATGAACAAAACTTACCATGCTACTTACACACTGAAAATGAAAAAAATGTTAAATTTTATGAGTATTTCGGATTTAAACTCATTGGTAAAAATAAGGTCCCTAATTCTGATTTTTATCATCATCCAATGCTTCGAAATAATAAAAAGAAAGGTAAATGATTAAAACTTATATGTATCTAATCTACCCCAAAAGGCTTTTAAATCGTTTTTAGCAAAAGTATATTTTAATCCTGTAGGGTCAGAAGGGACTTCTCTAAAAAAATTTGGAATATCATTCATCTCAGTTGTAATCCCTGCTTTTTCATTAAATTCAAGTTCAGTTCTTATGATTTCAGTACCAATCTTAATTATATCTTCTCTAGTTAAATTCAAATTATACATAGCATTAATAGCATTTGCTATAATTTCCATATTTTCATAACTCGGTCCTATAAAGTAACAGCATCCCATTGAATCTAATACTGCAGTATAAATCTGTAGTTCGAACGATAAGTCAAACTTTTTTTCATTTTTAGTTAATTCTCCATAGTCTTTATGCTGACTAGCAACTCTTCCAGCAATAGCAGCACCAGATGTATGATCTGCTCCCATAGGTGAAGTTGCATATGTAACTCCCATTGCTTTAAATACTCTACTGTCATAAGCAGAGATACCCTGACCTTTTACTTCAGGTATTCTTTTTGCTTTCAAAGTTTTTCCAATTATTTTAACTCCATTCCCGTATAATTGCCCTTCGGTAGTGTTATATCTAATTTCTTTATTTAAGATTTCAAAAACCCTTTCCGCATTTCCCCAATCAACCTTTCCGCAATCCATTGCAACACCAACAGTTCCTCCAAATTCTATTGTATCAATTCCAACGTCGTCACATAAGTGATCAATTTTTGCTAAGCTATCGATATTATCAATTAAAAGATTGGTCCCATTTAATGCCATAGTTTCATATTCAAGACTGGAAGTAATATGATTTCCATTTTCATCAAGTACTAAGTTAGAACATTTAATTACACATGTAGGAATACAAGCTAATCTTTTCTTACCCCCTCTTGCGGTTACAATCTCATGAAGTTTTTCGCCCGTAATATTTTCAATTTTATCAAATGAGCCCATATGGAAATTTTTTGTAGGTATCCCACCATACTCATTCATAGGTCTCATCATTAATGGAGTTCCAAATGTAGAAAAAGTTTGTTTAGTATTTGCTAAGTCTTGAGCAAATGGTTTTGATACTTCCCTAAACTTTTTGATATCATGGATTTTAACTTGTGATGATTTTGGGGGAATTATAACAATAGCTTTAATATTTTTTGAACCCATAACAGCTCCTAAACCTCCTCGAGCAGCATGTCTACTTGGATATCCTTCTAAATCATTTGCTGCTATACTTGCCGCTCCCATCATGAATTCACCAGCAGGACCGATTGAATAGATTCCTATATTATCCCCATATTTGTTTTTAAGTTTTTCATGAAGTTCATAATTTCCCAATCCCTTATATTCTTCAGCTGGGATTATTTGCATTTGTTGATTAATTAAGATAATCTTCGGAACCGTTGATTGATTTTCCAAAACTATTGCTCTGATTCCATATCTAGCTAACATCATTGCAGGACGCCCACCTACATTTGCTTCCTTTATACCATTTGTTAAAGGACTTTTAGCACCTATAGAAGTACGAGCAGAATTTGGAAATGGACTTCCAGCCAGAACCCCATTTGCTATTATAAGTTTATTTTGTGCTCCTAAAGGGTCACAATTGGGAGGAACTTCCTCATGAACTATTTGAGAAGTTAATCCTCGTGCTCCTAATAAAAAATATTTGGACTCTCTAGATATTTCTTCATAATGTATTTTATCGGATTCAAGATTAATCCTAATGATTTTCATAAATAGGATAGAATTTTTAATTATTTTATTTTTTCTTTTCAAGATTATGTTAAAAAAAATTTAATATTTATCATAATGGACTATTTTTTCCAAAGATAATCTATCCGAAACTTCCCCTTTTTCCTTGATTGTGTAACCTAATGGAGTTATACCTAAAACTCGATACTTTTTTGGAATTTCTAATATTTCTTTAATTTTTTTTTCATCAAAGATACCAATCCAACACGTTGCCAGACCTTCTGCAGCTGCTGCTAAGATTAGATGTTCAAAACAAATTCCAAAATCTAAGGTATAATATTTAATACCAGCTTTATTAATCCCTGAAGCTGTTTCTTTTATAATACCCACGATAAAAATAGGAGCATTAGAAAATTTATCTTTTTGGTCTATAGCATTCCATATCATCTTAACTTTCTCAGGATTTTGAACCACGATGTAATGCACTCCCTGCATATTTGCCCAAGTGGGAGCTAATCTGGCGGCATTTAAAATTCTTTCGACTTTAACTTTTTCAGGAATCACATCAGGTTTGTAAAACCGATAACTTCTTCTTTTTTTTACAACATCATAAAAATCCAATATAATATCCTCTTATCTTTGTAATTTGATTAATAAATCTATTCATTAATTAATTAAAATTTTTATAGCTTTTAATAGTCGCTTTTAATAGGTTATTGAAAAATTTCAATAAAATGGGAATCATATGGGAGAAAACTTTCAAAGATGTTCAACAATTAGGGCAAAGGTTTATAAATGCGACTAGGATAATATGTTAATATTAAAGGAATAATAATGTCTAATTCTTTAATAAAAATTTTCTTAAAATGAATATCATTCTTAACATTTTATTCACAGTGAGTTATCATGCACAATAGCTATCGAGACCTTCTGAAGAACAATAAATTAGATGATAATTTACAAATTTGTGAATGCTGTGAAAACCCATGTATCGAAGAGAGAGATGGAAATAAAGTTTGTTTAAATTGTGGAATGATTTTAGAAAGAACTTACGTTGGAAATGAAAGAAGGGCTTATACTGCTGAAGAAGTTCAAACAAGGCGTAGAACTGAACCAAGATGGAGAGATTTTGGTCCTAGAACTATGTTACCTACCACAAAGACGGATTCTAAAGGAAAATCAATTGGTCCTAAAGAACAAGCTCTTTTTTCGAGATTATCAAAAATTCAAAATTCATTAATTTCAAGCATTGAAAGGAATTTTTGGGAAGCTAAACCTAAATTAAAGATGCTTACATCTAAATTAAACATTCCAGAATACATCAGTGAAACAGCTTGGAAAGTATATAGTATTGTTGCAAAGAAAAAGTTAACTATGGGGCGTTCAATTAATGGTTTTATAGCAGGATCTTTATATGCTGCCATAAGAGTACATGATTTTCCTCGTTTATTAGATGAATTATGCGAAGCTTCATTAACTCCTAGAAGAACGGTTCATAGAAGTTTAGCTATGATAATCCGTGAAGTATTACCTGAATTAGGATTAAGATATCAGCCTATTACGGCAGAAAGTTTAGTGTATCGATTTGGAAATGAATTAGATTTACCCATGAATATTCAAAAAAACGCAATAGAAATGCTAAGACAAGCATCTAGTAATGGATTGAAACGCACAGGTAAAGATCCAAAAGGATTAGCGGCAGCATGTATCTATATTGCTGCTAAAGATGGTTCAATTCGAAAAACACAGAGCTTAGTAGCAGAAATAGCAAAAATAACTGAGGTAACACTCAGAAGTAGGGCTAAACAAATTAAAAGTAAATTATCTTGAATATTTTAAGACTTTTTTTTAAATTTTTTAATAATTTTAATTACTGCTTTTTTCTTCCATTTTTAACATCGTTTTAAGTCCAATTCCTCCAAAAACAAGCCCAGACACTAAGATAATTATTGTTACTGCTAAAATATAAATCCACATTACAGCACCTAAGAAGGGTGTAATAGAATCTGTGTAGAGAGCTGTTTGAAAAACGATTGAACTACTATTATATTGAATTACACTATTAGCTAAAAGATAAATAGAAAACATTTTAATAAAACCGGAGATTAGAAAAAACATTCCAATCAGAAGGAGGAATTTTGCTAATAACATATCTTCTTTCTTCTTTTTTATGGAAAAAACCAGTAAGGCAATATTTAAAGCTAAAAACCCACAAATAGCTATAAGTAATAATATCCATTCTAATATTACATCTAATGAAGTAAATCCTGAAGTAAATATCATGGTAATTATATTTACAGTATAAGGGCCTAAATTTAGTTCAATTATCGTGCTAAATAAAATTATAACAATTAATTCAAATAAAATTACTATTATAAAACCTATGTTAAAATAGGTTAAAAATTTTAAAATGGTGTCTTTTTCCATATTTAAACTCCCCGTTTTATTCAATGTATGATAATTATTTGTAAAGTTATTTATAATATTTATTTTGATGACATTTTATAAAAATTTAAATAAAAATTTAACATATTATTCTTTTTGAAACATTGTCAAATTATTTTAAAAAATTATTAGATTGAGCTATTTTTGAAAAAAAAAAGAGAGCAATCCTTTGAAAGCTCTAAATGTGAACACCAGAACGTAGAACAAGATGGAGGATATCTTGTTTGTAAAGATTGTGGTCTAATTTTAGAAGAGCAAGTAGATTTTGAAATATCTCCTTCTAATAAAATTTATCCAGAATCACAATTAGATTATGAACGCAAAATAAGGTTTGGAGATTCAAAAGCAACCCAAGATCCAAAAATTAAACAAAAATATGACCAAATTAAAACACTAAATAAATGGTTTAGAGATTATAAAACTAGTTTTTCTACACAAAAAAAAACAATTGAATTGCTTAAAAGTTATGGGATAGGATTACATATTAATAAAGTAAAATATCAGCGCATTAAAAACCGATATCTCAGATATAACAAATACCATAGGCATACATACCAAAATATGGTAATTATTTTTTTGGCAATTGTTTGGATGGAGATAAAAGACACGACAAATATTAGGATAGAGGAATATATTAAGGTTGCCAGAGAATTAGGTCATAAAGTTAATAAAAAAATGCTTAATAATGCGATGCTTAAAGTAAAAAGAACTGAGCAATTATTTGATAAGAGTGTTAAAGATAAAGCTACCTTAGAGCGTGAAATTAAGGAAAAAATAAAAATCTTATTCCAAAAAGACCTTAATAGTATTAGTTATGATAAGATAAAAGCCCATTTTTCGAATAAATCTGAATATGAAAAATTGAAAATCGATATGCAACTATTAGCAGCTGAATTACTAAACAAAATTTCTTATTCTCAAATACAAAACATCAATTATAAAGCATTTACAGCAGGATTAATCTATTATATTGGTCAAACTTTAGATAATAAGAAAATTTTTACCCAAAATCTTATTGAGGAAATTAGCAAATTTTCAAGTACTACAATTAGAAAAAAATTTAATGTATTAAAAGATGTTTTAGGGGACCCTCAAACAGTGCATGTGGAATTCGTTTAAAAACTATAACTTATTTTGAAGGATAAATAATTAATAAGGGTGAATTCTATAATTATAATTATTCATAATTATCTTAATAAAAAAATAATGTCTGAAATTCAATTATCTAATAATAACTATTATACAAAATCTATTAAAGAGTTAATTAAGGAGTTTAACACGGATAAAGAAAAGGGGTTGAAATCATCCGAGTTAAAACTATATTATTCTAAATATGGATATAATGAATTACCTAAAATTAAAAAATCCATCTGGAAAATTTATTTAGCTCCAATTTTTAATTTTCTGATAATTATTTTGCTAATCTCTGGAATAATTGTATTTCTTTTAGGATCGCCTGCATCAACAATAATTACATTTATCGTAGTGTTCCTAAATTCTATAACTGTAATAATCCAACAATCTAGGGCACAGAAAGCCCTCGAATCTTTAAGAAAAATTGGTGCATTAAAAGCAACAGTTTTGAGAGATGGGCTTCAATTTGAAATCCCAACAAGAGAATTAATTCCAGGAGATATAATTTTATTAGAACAAGGGGATAAAGTTCCTGCTGACGCTAGAATCATTGATATCACTAATCTAACTATTGATGAAGCACCCTTGACAGGTGAAAGTGAGCCCGTTGAAAAAAGTAATAAAGAACTAAAAAATGCAGAAATTCCTATACAGAAACAATTTAATATGGTATTTATGGGCACATATGTTGATACCGGAAGAGCAAAGGCAGTAGTTACAGGAATAGGAGTTAATACAGAAATTGGAAAAATTTCAACTCAATTAAATGAAATGGGAAGTATTGAAGAAATTCCTCTTACAAGAAAATTAAACAAACTTGGATATATTCTGGGTTCCATTGTAATTATAATTCTTATAATTCTGATTATCTATAAATTTGCTCTTTTAGGCATCCAGGGAAAATTTTATGGAGACTTTATAAGTAATGCATTAATTAGCTCAATTCTTAGATCAATGAATATCATGCCTATTAATTTACCCATATTAACAACACTCGTTTTAATTACTGGCGTTCTTAATATGGCGCAGCACGGGGTCATTATTAAAAATCTTTCTGCTATTGAATCTTTAGGAAGAGTATCGGTAATTTGCTCAGATAAAACTGGAACTATAACCAAAAACGAAATGACAGTAGAAAAGTTTTGGATCAATAATAAAGAATATAATGTTACAGGTTCTGGATATGAAACTGAGGGATTTATTACAGAAAATGGTAAAGTTATTAACCTAAAAGATAATAAAACATTCCAAATGTTCATTGAATCAAGTATACTAAATAATAATGCTAGACTTATTTATGAAGATGTTAAAGTAAGAGGAAAAGATAGGAAAGAAATGGCAGTAAGAAGAGCTTTAGGATCACCTACAGAAGCAGCACTTCTAGTATTAGCTGAAAAAGCAGGTTACATTTTATATGACATTAGAGGAAATTATAAAAAGATAAAAGAATTTTCATTTAGCTCTGAAATTAAACGCATGTCTACGATTTGTAGTCCAAATAGTGATGGTAATATTAATTTTATCTTTTCTAAAGGTGCCCCCGAAAAAATTCTAGAAATATGCACTCACATAGAAACCAATAATCAATTAAAAAGCCTATCAACGGATAATAAAAATGAAATTTTGGATAATATTCAGTCAAAAGCAAAACAAGGATATAGAACTTTAGCTGTTGCATATAAAAAAGTAGAAAATAATATAATAGATGCCAGAGAAAATATTGAAAAAGACTTGATTTTTCTTAGTTTCTTGGCTATTTTAGATCCACCACGTAGCCAAGTAAGAGAATCAGTAGAAGAATGTGAATCTGGACGAATAAAAGTAGTAATGATTACCGGTGACCATCCTAATACAGCACAAACTATAGCATCTCAAATGAGAATATATAAGCCAAATGATCTAGTTGTTGAAGGTTCTGAAATTTCAAGGCTTAATGACCAAGATTTCAACCGCGTCTCAGTTTTTGCGAGAGTATCTCCTTCAGATAAAGAAATTATTGTCGAAAATTATCAAAAACAAAAGAAAGTAACTGCTATGACCGGTGATGGGGTTAACGATGCTTTGGCTTTAAAATTAGCCAATGCAGGAATAGCTATGGGTATTACTGGCACCGATGTTGCTAAAGAAGTTGCAGATCTCGTAATATCGGATGATAATTTTACATCTATAGTAAAGGGTGTGAAGATTGGGAGAGGTTTATTTGCTAAGATTCGAATTATCGTTTATTTCTTCATATGCTTAAATATTATGGAGGCCCTGATATTCTTTACTTATGAATTCATACCATCTTTTGCATTATTTAGTTCAGAATGGCAACATATTTATATTTTTGGGATAGTTCATTCACTCCCTTCAATAGCATTAGTTATTGATAAACCACCTATAGATGTCATGAATGAACCCCCAAGAAATAAGGAAGAATTATTAAATAGAAACATATGGAAATTACTACTTATTCATGCTTTTCTAATGGGTTTAGGTTTAGTTTTAGCTTTACAACTAACTTTAGGAGAAGTTATTCCCTTAGATTCTTGGAATGTTAATCTAAGTCTTTTAGAAAGTGATTTAATTGCACAAAAAGCAAGAACCATGTTTATTACGACGCTATTTATTATTGAAACAACTTTTATATGGAGTATTAGACGACCAAATAAATCCCTGTTTAAAAGTATTAAAGAGGAATTTAGCTGGAAGTTATTTATTATCAACTCTTCTACTTTACTACTACATATATTACACATTTTCTTTTCATTACCCATTAACTCCTTCATAGAGTCATCAGGATTAAATTTCCAGATTAATTTCATGTTCCTTAGTGGTACTGACTGGTTAATTTGTATTTTATTGTCTCTGCCAGGGATTTTTGGAATTGAAGTGTTTAAATACTTAGCAAGACGAAAAAATATAATATTCTAAAATTTTTTTTTAGATTTTATAATTCATAAAGAAAGAAATTAAATGAATGAAGAGAAGGCTGTAGAAAACTCTAATAGGATGGTTTTTATAAAAAAATATGGAGGAATCATCTTTATTAGTGCCATTTTAATCTTTTTTTTTCTTTTAGCACTATTAAATATAAATTTTGGGCAATGGCTAGCAAACACTGTTTTATGGTTTCATGGAGAATTTGGAGATTTTGGAATATACCTTGGAGTTTTTTTAGTTAGCATTTTTGGAAACTTTACAATAATATTTCCTGTTCCGTACACAATTGCGCTTATAGTAATATCTGCAGTAATTCCTGGTGTAAATCCAATTTTACTTGGAATTGTAGGCGGTCTTGGAGCAAGTATTGGAGAAATTACTGCATGGTTAATTGGTCGTGGATCTAAAAATCTTCTTCGAGACTCAGAAAGTGTTGAACGTATGAAACGTTATGTTGAAAAAGGTTGGGCTCCAATATTAATATTCATTTTTGCTGCAACACCTCTTCCAGATGATGCTTTTTTAATTGTACTCGGTATAGCTCAATATAGTATTTTTAAAACATTAATTTATTGTTTCATAGGAAAATTTGTTCTATGCTTTTTAAGTAGCGCACTTCCTATTTGGTTAGCAGATACTACTTTTGGTGAATTTCTTTTTAATTTATTTGGGATTGATCTCGATGCTGCAAGTTTGGGAATAATCCCAGAGAGCACACCATTGGAGATTTTGCTAAGTTCTCTACTTTGGGCAGCATTTATAATAATTCTGTTCCTATTAGTTTATATTGATTGGAGTAAATTACTTAAGAAATTTAGAGAGAAAATAAAATCTAAATCTAAAAATTAATTTTATTTTATACTATAATTAACTAATTTTTTTATCAAAAAGAAATAAAATAAAAAGAATTATTGTTATAGTCTATCTATTAAAATGATTTAATTTTATAACAATATATTAATAAATTTTTGAAAGTTACGGGAGATCTTTTTATGCCAGAACCTTATTATACTATGGATTTAAACCAAATCTATTCAGAATTTCAGACAAATCCCACAAATGGATTATCAAAAGAGGACGTACAGAAAAGATTGGAATTATATGGCTTTAATGAAATACCTAAAGCTTCAAAAGGATTTATTAAAATCTATTTAGCACCCTTATTTAACTGGTTAATTGTTATTTACCTAATTGGAGCTGTAATTTTATTTTTAGCAGCTTTTTTTGGGGGAGGAAATTTAACTTTTGTAGGAATAACTCTAGGAATTGTTTTTTTAAATTGTTTTGTTGCAATCATACAACAATATAGAGCAACAAAGAAATTAAAAGCTTTAAGAGAAATGACAGCCCCGACTACCACAGTCATTAGAAATGGTGAAAAGCTGGATATACCGACTAAAAACGTTGTTGTAGGAGATCTTTTAGTATTAACACAAGGGGATAGAATTCCTGCAGATGGGAGAATAATACGAGCATCTAATCTTGAAGTTAATGAAGCATCATTAACAGGTGAAAGTGAACCAGTTAAAAAATTATATGAAGGTTATGCATTATCTAATATGGAAATCTCAATTGGAGAACGGCTTAATATGGTTTTTTATGGAACTTATATCACAACAGGTAATGCAACTGCTATAGCAGTAAAAATCGG
>JBHLOI010000029.1:42972-45819 GCA_048940645.1 Promethearchaeota archaeon
GGAGAACGGCTTAATATGGTTTTTTATGGAACTTATATCACAACAGGTAATGCAACTGCTATAGCAGTAAAAATCGGAAAAGATACTGAAATTGGAAAAATTTCTCAAGGATTAGAGGAAGCGGGTACAAGTGAAATCCCTATCCGTCAAAAAATGAATCATTTTGGAAAATGGTTAGGTTTAATTGTTTTTGGCTTTTGGCTTTTAGTTCTCTTAATAAAATGGGTTGCTGAAGGCACACCAGAAGTAATTATTAGTTTAAATTCAGCTATGGATCTACTTCCTTTGAATATTCCTCTATTAGTAACAATAATTTTGGTTACAGGAGTATTAGTTATGGCCCGTCATGGTGTTATTATAAGAAACCTTGCCTCCGTGGACAGTTTAGGAAGAATAAGCGTAGTATGCTCAGATAAAACTGGCACTCTTACTAAAAATCAAATGAGCATCCAACATGTATGGACAAATGGTTCTAATTACAAGGTAACTGGAAGTGGTTATAGTCCTGAGGGTGATATTATCTTGATTGATGATCCAAAAAATCCTGTTTATATAAAGCATATTGATGATCATCCACAACTTAAATTATTATTAACATCAGGATTTCTAAATAACAATTCTGCATTAGTTAAAAATGAAATTGAAATTTCAGGTAAAATTATCCCAAACTGGAATGTTATTGGATCTCCCACCGAAGGCGCCTTAATGGTTCTTTTTCAAAAAGGAATGGGTTCATACATGCTTGAAGACTTTGAATATATTAAGGAATTTCCTTTTGATTCAAAAGTTAAGAGAATGACGAAAATATATAAGAGAGATGGGAAATATTACTCCTTCACTAAAGGTGCAAGTGAAATACTCATGCCGCTATGCAAAAAAATCTTGTATAAAAACACAGAAGTGGATTTTATTGATGATATAAAAGAAAAAGTTATAAAAATTGCTGATATATACGCAGCACAAGGGTATCGCATATTAAGCATTTGTTATAAAAAATTAGATGAATTGCCTTCCGAAAGTGATAAAAATAGAGAATTATGTGAATCAGAAATGATCTATATCGGATTTGTTACTATTCTTGATCCACCTCGGGAAGGAGTTCGTGAGAGTGTAATTGAATGTCATGATGCTGGTGTTGATGTTGTCATGATCACAGGAGATTCACCTACCACTGCAAGGGCTATTGCAAAACAAATAGCTATAATAAAGGAAGATGATGAGTTAGTTGTTGAGGGTAAGGATGTGAAAGAAATCGATTCATTTTATGATTTCAATAAAATTAAGGTTTTTGCAAGGGTATCCCCTGAGCATAAAGAAGATATTATTGAGCAATACCAAGATGCTAATAAGGTTGTTGCTATGACAGGCGATGGTGTGAATGATGCTCTTGCGCTCAATATGGCAGATGCTGGTATCGCAATGGGAATACAAGGAACAGACGTAGCTAAGGAAGCTTCGGATATGGTTATTAGCGATGATTCATTTAATTCAATTGTTACTGGAATTGAAGAAGGTAGGGGAATCTTTTCTCGTATACGCGCTGTAGTATTTTTTTATATTTCTATAAATGTTTTCGAGGGACTTGTGCAATTTTTTCTAACAGTAATATTGGGGTTTCCCTATTTTTTGAGTGAAGCTTTCTATTATCAATGGATATTTCTAACAATAACTCTCCACCTTTTTCCTGGTTTAATTCTAACTTTTGATAAAACACCTAAAGATGTCATGAAACAAAAACCACGAGATACAGAAGAAATACTTTCAAAGAATACTGTTATTCTCTTATTAATATTTGGAATCTTTCTAGCTGCTTGTATGATTATAACATATTTTACCGTTATTACAGGATGCTACCCTGTTTTCCCAGAAAATGTTGAATTTGGCGCTTTTAATGATGCTTATCTATATTCTCCATTAACTTCTGCTCTTACACCTGGAGTTACTGATCCTGCTCAAGCAAAAACCCTTACAATGCTTATGGTTACTTTATTTTTCTGCGAATCATTCTTAGTATTTCAAATTCGTAGACCTAACAAATCTTTAATCAAAAGTATAAAAGAAGACAGCACAAAATTTATGTATCTCTTAATTGGTTTATTATTTGGAGTGTTCCTAGCCTTAATGTATATACCTGGAGTCCAAATCACATTAGCATCTTGGGGCATAAACTTTATGTTTATGTATTTAACTGGATTTGACTGGTTAGTGTGCTTCTTAATTTCACTTATTTGCATTGGTGGTTTAGAACTGGTAAAATATTTTTCTCGTAAGAAAGGCATTTACTTTTAACCTTTTCAATTAAGTTTTTTTGAGTTTGAAGAAAATTTAATTCTTTTGGTAGATATTATTCTCTATGCTTAAAGGAGATAATATAAAATTAGCACCCCTCAAGAGGGAATATATTGAAAATTTCCTTGAATGGTTAAATGATCCTGAAATCACACAATATTTAATGATGTATCGTCCTCTTACGCGTGATATAGAAGAAGAATGGTTTGATAATCTCAAAAATAAAGAGGATACGATTATCTTTTCCATTCTGTTAACTGAAAATAAAGATAAGGAAAAACTAATTGGTAACTGCGGAATTGACGATATTAATTGGAAAGATAGAGTCGGTCATTGCGGTGTTTTTATAGGTGATAAAGAAAATCAAGGGAAAGGATATGGCGCTGAAGCATTAAGGTTATTAGTTGATTATGGCTTTAATACACTAAATCTAAATCGAATAGAACTAATTGTTTATGATTTTAATATAAGAGCTATGAAATGCTATAAAAAAGTGGGTTTTATCGAAGAAGGACACAAAAGGCAAGCTACTTTTAAGAATGGTAAATATCATGACGT
>JBHLOI010000030.1:0-44761 GCA_048940645.1 Promethearchaeota archaeon
AAGCAAGCCTTATCCCAAAGTTACGGCTCTAATTTGTCGATTTCCCTAGCCTCCTTTACACGAATACGCCTTAGGCTGCTCACCTAGGGGCACCTGTGTCGGTTCTGGGTACGATCACGGCGTTCCTTATGCTTGCCTTTTTATTAAGTCCTGGGCTCAGCGGAACCTTCCACAATTGGATGGCTATTCATGCTTTTAGCTGGGTCTAAGTTTTACGCTATTTACCAGCTTTAATACATTTAAGTAGGGAAATATTCGACGACCCTACTCCACTTACCCGGAACTGTCAGCAAAGCATCATGCGTTACCGCTATTTGTAGCGCCGTGGTACAGGAATATAAACCTGTTTCCCTTTCGCGCAAACCAGTTAAGGGTGCGCTTAGGATCGACTAACTCTTCGCTGACGACGCATTGCGAAGAAACCCTTGCCCTTTCGGCGGATGGGATTCTAACCCATCTATGCTTTTACTCTCGCCAGGATCTTCGCTCCAGGTCGCTCCACAGGAGCTCACGCACCTACTTCTACGCAACCTGGACGCTCCCCTACCAGATCATGGGGTTCTACCGCCCATGCTCTTGGGTCTCGGTGGCAGATTTGAGCCCCGTCCATTTTCGGGGCTATATTTCTCGGCAAATGAGTTGTTACACACTCGTTAGGGAGTGGCTACTTCTATACCTATCCTTTTGCTGTCTTAGAAATATAACGCCCTTTAGTGTAACACTTAACCTGCACTTAGGGACCTTAACCCAAGTCTAGGTTGTTCCCTTCTCGGCGATGGACTTTACGCCCACCAACCCGTCTCCCAGAGTCTACGGTGCCAGCAGTTTCGGAGTTTAAGAGCGAAGCGAGGGATTTCTCCCCCATACTTTACAATTAGTGCTCTACGCCACTGGCTACCTCATCTGAGGCTTGGCTGATACCAACTTCGGGGAGAACCAGCTATCACCGATCTAGATTAGCCTTTTGCTCCTATTCCCAGGTCATCCAAGCGAATTGCACGTCAGCACTGGTGCAGACCTCCATCACCCTTTCGAGCGACTTCATCTTGCCCAGGAATAGATCGACCGGCTTCGGGTATTATAACAGTGACTCTTGGCCCTTTTAGACCATTCTTCTGGCTTAAACCCTTAGAAGGCTTCACTACGTCCTTTTGGAGCGGCTGAACCACCCCTTAGTACGCAGATCTACCTAATGTGATAATTAAGTTGTAAGAATATTGGTTTCCCTTTGCCTTCGCGCCGTAAGACGCTTAAGCTCGCCACTACTATAAACTCCCTGGCCAATGATTCCAGACTGATGATGCAACCCTAGTCCTCTACATTCTGATATTCTGTCACCAGAACTCATTCACGCAGAATCTGTCCTTTCAGGCCGCATCCTTACTAAGCTATTTGGTTTCAAGCGCTTTTCACGACCCTTCCGGGTTTCTTTTCATCTTTAGCTCGCGCTACTATTTCGCTATCGGTCTTGGGACATATTTAGATTTGCCAGCGTGTATCTGGCATGTTCGTACGAGAAAACCATCCCGCACTACTCAGGATACCACGCAGCAGCCTTCCAAATTGCGGTTACGCGGCTGTCACGCTCTATGGCTCAACGTTCCAGGAGTATTCACCTTCTTTGGAGAGGCCGTACGAGGTCCGTACACCACATTTCCACTAGGTTTCCCTAGGGATTCGGTTTGATCTATTCCGCTTTCGCTCGCCGTTACTCACGGAATCACTATTGTTTTCTTTTCCTCCTGGTACTAAAATGTTTTACTTCCCAGGGTTCCCCTTCCCTGCCGGGAATCTTGCAGATTATTAGGCTGCAAGTGGATGTCCTATTCGAGAATCTCGGGGTCAATGTCTACATGCGACTAACCCGAGCTTATCGCAGCTTGTCACGCTCTTCATCGGTGCCCAAGCCAAGATATCCACCAAATAGCGGAGGCGTATTGGCGTCTACTTAAGGAAAGATTCAGATTGCTTGCACTAAGGCTTGTGTATTTAGAGACGATAATATATAAAATTAATATCGAGACGATATTTGATTACTATATATGAGGAGTATGTTCCTATGAGCACGAAACCTACTTATTTTCAATGCTTGGCCCGGAATCCCTAAAACAACCGATGTGTTGATTATTTTAAGCATACATTTCCCGTAGCACCAGACATTTTGACTAAAGTCTTTCCTGGTGTACTTCCATGAAGCCGGTGCCTGCTATTGGTCATATATCATCAGTTTATGATGAGATATTTTTACCAACCAATAACTTATCAATGGTAAAAGATTTGTAATTTTATGACATACAGAAGTACCATCGACGAAATATAAGAATAATTTCTTAATTAAAAATTTTATGGTCAAAATTAATAAATTTTAAAAGTATAATACACAGATTTTAGATTTAGAATTAAATGATTAATAAACAATAATTTTAAAAATTTAATATCTCCGAAGTCTGAAAAAGGATGATAAATCTTAATATAAATTAGGAAATAGTTTGCTTTAACCCAAATAGATTGGTAAAGTGATACAAACGAAATTAAAATATGAAAAGTGAATATTTTGAAAGAAAAAGTACTAATTGGAACCTCTGGGTGGAGCTATGATGAATGGATTGGACCTTTTTATCCTCAAGGATTGACTAAAAAAGATTTTCTGTCATACTACTCCCAAATTTTTTATACAAACGAAATTAATTCTACATTTTATAATATACCATCCCGTCATATAGTGGAGAGTTGGGTTAAGAAAACTCCTAAAGATTTTCTTTTTACCGCAAAGATTCCTCAAATTATTACACATGAAAAAAGACTAAATGTTGATGAATGCCTAAATGATTTAGATTATTTTTTAAAAGTTATGAACCCATTAATAGAATCCTCAAAATTGTTAGCTTTTTTAATACAATTACCGCCTTCATTTACTAAGGATAGAGATTTTGCCAATTTAAAAGAGTTCATTGCAAATTGGCCTGAAGATTATAAACGAGAGAATTATTACCTAGCTATTGAATTTAGAGATAGATCATGGATGCAGGATGAAGTTTTTACTTATTTAAAACAAAAATCGTTAACATATTGTGCTGTAATTGAACCATTATTACCACCTCGTATGGATATTACTAATTCTGAATTTGCCTATATTCGATTTCATGGATATGGTAAGGATATTTGGTTCGATTATTTTTTTAATGAAGAGGAAATAAAGAATTGGGCAGCTTCTATAAAAGATGTGATAAAGCAGACACCTAATATTGGTATTTATTTTAACAATCATTTTTCTGGATATGCTGCAAAAAATTCATTAATGATGATGAGAGAATTAAATCTTAAGCCAAGAAATATACCAAATGAGATTAGTATTTTAGAAATTAAGAAAAAATCAGGTTCACTATCTAAAGGTCAATTAGGCCTTGACAAATTTTTAAAATGAAATTAAGTTATTCAAATTATTCATGGATCAAAAAAAGATTAAAATTGGATTTATTGGGGCAGGTTCTATTGGTAGCTTATTTGGTGGATATTTAGCAGCAATTCAATCTAAAAGTTATTTAATAGAAGTAATCTTTTTCTGTAAAGAAGATCATGCTAAAAAAATAAACAAAAATGGTCTTAAAATTGATCTAAAAGGTTCTGTTCGTATCGTAGATAAAATAAAAGCATTTAAAAATCTTGAAGATTATATTACTAGCCAAGTGGATAAACCTAATGGATTCGATTTTATTTTTCTTACAACAAAAACTTATGATATTGAAAATGCTTTATTTCAATATATGGATCTAATAGAGGAAAGTAAATGGTTGATTATTTTACAAAACGGAATTGGAAATGAAGACAAGATAAAAAAATATTGTGACAAAAATAAAATTGTAAGAATTATCACATCTCATGGTGCATTATTGGAAAACCCAGGTTATGTTTATCACAAGGGGACAGGTTTTACATATATTGGATTTCCCTTTCAAGATTTAAAAAATAGAGGGGAATATCAAGATACTCGCTATTTACTTGAAGAAATATTAAAATTAGCTGGTATTGAAAGTTCCTTTACTGAAAATATTATTGAAAAATCATGGGAAAAAGCGTTTATTAACATCGGTATTAATGCTCTTGGAGCTTTAACGCGCTTAAAAAACGGAAAGTTATTAGAAAGTAAAGGATTAAAGAAGATTATGGCAGAAGCTGTTAAGGAAGCTCTAAAAGTCGCAGAATTAAAAGAAATAGAGCTTTCCAAGCAAAATTTTATTGAATTAACCTTTTCTGTAGCAAAAGAAACATGCAATAATAAAAATTCAATGTTGCAGGATGTTTTAAAAGGTAAAAAGACTGAAATTGATTTTATGAACGGAAAAATTGTTGAATATGCGAGAGAATTAGGATTGGAAGTTCCTATTAATGAAATCTTAACAGACTTAATAAAGGGTTTAGAGGAGTCTTAAAGACAGAATCTATGCTTTTAAAGTCATATAATAAGCATTTTCTCCATCTCGATAATATTTATTTTTTATACTATGAGTTTTAAACTTAAATTTCTTATATAGACTTATCGCGAGATAATTACTTACTCTCACTTCCAGTACAAATTCATCAATATTATGGTTTTTTACTTTTAACATTGATTTATTTAATAAAGTTGAAGCAATTCCTAATCTCCTGTAATTTTTTAAAACAGCTATCGAGACTAAGTGCCCTTTATTTGTAAATTCTAGATTGTATTTTGAGGGTAGTTTTTCAACTCTCCACATAATATAACCAATTACTTTCTCACTAGAATTACACGCTACTAAAAAGGAATCAGCATAGTTGTCAAGAATACTTTTATAGAAAAAATAGGGATAATCTTCTGGTAATTCTTTCTCATTTACCTCAATCACCCCCTCTAAATCTTCTAATGTACATCTTCTGATTATGATTGAATCTTTATCAGTGAAAATATTGAAATATTTAGTCTGTGTATCCTTATCAGTACCCATCTTTAGTTTTACTCGTGCTTTAATTGAAAAAATTTAGCTATATAAGATATTATTTTAGGAATTTTTAAGCTTTTTTAATTGAAAAATAATTTTAAATTTAATCCTTCAGAATCTTAAGTACTTCTTTCTTTTGTTTTTCAATATACTTAATTATTAAATCAAGAGCATCTTGTATATTTTTTTTATTATTAAATAGCTTGATTATGTTTTGAAGTTCTACTTTTTTTAACTTTTTTTGTTTTTTTGCAATTTCTATCATTTTTGGTAAGACTCTGATAATGTTATCTACAATAGTAATGTCTGCCCAGATTGATGTTCTACTTATTGGATTCAAATCAACTGCAATAACTTTTTTATCCAATTTTTTTAAAGCTTCTGTTCTATCACCATCTTCTAATGGAACAAATACAACATCTGCTAGTTTAATTCCATGAGGATCCACTTTTCTTCGATTACTGGAAAGTTCTTGAATTTCAATCATTATATCCTCATTAATTCCAAGAATATTCCTTGCTCCCGCATTTTCCAATAATGCTTTAATAGCTTCAATTCTTCCTTTTTTTGCATAAAATAAATTCACTTCTAATTGAGCATTTGTAACATTTGAAAAATCTACTAACTCTTTGGCGCATAGGGCAGCTGTGTTGCCATTTACACTTATTACTGGATGTTCAGCTAGTAACATTAGAGCTACTGCAGCCTCTATTGCTTTTTTCGCGTTTTCATTAGTTTTTTCTCCGAAAATATAATCAAAGCATTCTCCTCTACCATGTGCAATAAGACCGGCTTCTGCTACAATTAGTTTTTCCATTCCCTCTATAATTTTATGACGATATTTAAGGCTTAGATAACGTGGATGATCTTCTGGTATTTCATCATAAAAATTTTTATTTGGAGTCATATTTTCGAGTTTCAGAAATTTTAGTATTATATATAGTTTAAAATAAAGAAAAACTATTAATTTTTTGTATCTTTTAATATTTCAGTTGATAAATATGAGTTCGGTTGTTGAAAAGAAAAGTAACGACTTACAGATTTATAAAACTAAAAAATTATTAAATTATTTAAAAGGTAAAAAAGGTTTTCATACTGAGTTAGTATCGTTATATATTCCTCACGATAGAAAAATTTCTGATGTGACTAATTATCTGAAAAACGAGGTTAGCGAGAGTCAAAATATTAAATCAAAATTAACAAGAAAAAATGTACTTGATAGTATTGCCAGTCTTTTAGGCCAATTAAAAAATATAAATACTAGTCCAGAAAATGGATTGATAATGTTTTCTGGAGCAATTCCACAAAACAATACTCCAGGTACAGAAAAAAATGAGTTATATATTGTAGATCCCCCAGAAAAAGTTATAACCTTCAGGTATCACTGTGCAAATGAATTTCTATTATGGCCTCTAGAAGAAATGCTTGTACCAAAGGAAACTTATGGTCTTCTTGTTATCGGAAGACAAGAATCTGCTGTTGGTTATATAAAAGGAAATCATGTTGAGATTGTTAGAGAATTTACCTCAGGAATTCACAGTAAGCATAGAGCAGGAGGTCAATCCCAGAGGCGGTTTGAAAGATTAATTGAAGAGGGGGAAAAACAATTCTATAGGAGAATATCCGACGAAATTAATGAACTCTTTTTAGAAATGGAAGATTTAAGGGGGATTTTTATTGGAGGGCCAGGCCCCTCGAAAGAAAAGTTTGTAAATGATGAAAGTATGGATTATAGATTAAGAGAGAAAATATTAGATGTAGTTGATCTTGGATATGGTGGATCTGAAGGAATTCGTGCACTTATTGATAAAGTAAAAGATAAAATTCAAGATGTAAAATATATTCGTGAAAAACAAGTTATGCAAAGATTCATGAAAGAAATTGCTAACGATACCGGAATGGTAACTTATGGTCTTGAAGATGTACAGAAAGCATTAACTATAGGTGCTGTTGATACCTTAATATTCTCTGAAAAATTAGATACTTATAAAGTTAAGATAGAATGTTCTAATTGTGGATATATTGAAAATCGTACCACGAGTGAACAGAATATTATTAATGTAGAGTCTTCTGTACAAGAAGAAAGTTGTCCAAAATGTAATTCAAATACCTTTAATGTAACTGATAATATTTCAATGATTGAAGAACTTGGGGGTATTGCTGATACAATGGGAACAGAAATTGATATTATTTCTTCTGAAACTGAAGAAGGAGAAATGCTACATAGCACATTTGGGGGCATTGTAGCTATCTTGCGTTTTAAACTTAACTATTAATCAGAATTGAAATTAAAAGGGGTCATTCGAAATAATTTTATAAAATTTTAAGATGAATTAAATGGTAGATGATGAGTGTTGTTAAGAGATTTATTACTTAATTTAAAGATGATTATGTTTGGAGGGAAGGGAGGGGTAGGAAAAACTACTTGTGCAGCAAGTTCAGCAATTTGGGCTGCTGAACATGGACGAAAAACATTGATTATAAGTACTGATCCTGCTCACTCATTAGGAGATAGTTTAGGAATGGAGTTACCTCCAGGTGAACCTGTGCCTGTAAAGGATGTTGAGAATTTAACTGCCCTGGAGATCAATCCTCAAGCTAAAGTAGCAGAAATTAAGAAATTAACTGAAATAAATCCAATAGGAGATCTAGGGATGATGGGAGATATGATGCAAAGTATGTTAGATGGGATGGCAGGAGATACAGATGAGGGAATGTCGCTAAATCCTCCTGGTATTGATGAAACTTTGGCTTTTGGAAAAGTTTTAGAATTTATTGAGACAGAACATGATTATGATTTAATTATTTTCGACACTGCTCCAACTGGACATACACTTAGATTATTAGGACTCCCAGAAACATTGTCTAGTTGGATTGGGAAAATTCTAAAATTAAGATTAAAATTAGGGCGAATTTTTGGTAAATTTAAAAAATTATTTGGAGGAGGAAATGATCAACAAGATGATTCATTAGAGGTATTAGAAAGAATGAATGATGCTATAATAAATGCTAGAGAAGATTTAACCAATCCTAACGTAAATTCTTTTGTAATTGTTATGATTTCCGAAGAAATGGCAATAGCAGAAACAGGAAGATTATTAAATCAATTAATAAAGTATAGTATACCTAATTCAAATATTGTTATAAACCAATTATATCAGGATCCCTCTGAATTATGTGAATTTTGCAAGTCTCGTAGAGCTATGCAACAAAGAAATCTAAAAAAAATTAAAACTATTTTTCAAGACAAATTAAATAAAAATCTAATAGAAGTACCCTTATTTAAAGATGAAATAAGGGAATATGATATGTTAAAAGAATTTTCTAAACGTTTAATCGATTAACCTAAACGTTCAATTCTTTTTTTAGTTTACAAAAAGTGCAAATTTTAGCAATTCCAGTTGGGTATCCACAAATGTTACAACTATAATATTTTTCCTTTCCATGATGATCATAAAAAAGTTCAGAAAGTTCTAGAAATCCATTTAACAAATTAAATTCAATTTCAGGACTATACTGTTTACAAGATTGAATGAATTCTAAAACTCTCTTTCTTATTATTGGATCAACTTCTCTATAAGGACAATGAGGAGAATAATAATCAAACTTCTTTGTATTAGCATATATTTGTATTTCTTCTTCAGGCAGTTTTAATAATGGAGATATTTTTTTGATATAATAGGTTCTTAATTCTTTGTTTTCTTCTTTTAATATAAATTGACTTCCAATTAACTTTAATCTTTTATAAAGGATATTCATTAAGAATGTTTCTGCTACATCTGTTAAATTATGTCCGATAGCCAAAACATTTCCACCTAATTCTTTTGCTCCGTCATTTAGTAGTCTTCTTCTTATTGTGGCACAATAATTACACGCGTATTTATAATCAGGATCATGCTTTTTTATATTAATAATCTCATCTAAAGTTAAACCAAATCTCTCTTTGAATGAAAGAATTTTGTATTCGATATCATATTTTTTACAAAATTTTTTTGCTATTTCAATACATTTTTCTCTATAACCCCTAATCCCTTCATCTATAGTTAAAGCTATTATTGAGTTAGTTTCATGTACTCTTTTTTGAATTTTTATAAGATTATAGAGGAGAGTGGTTGAATCTTTTCCTCCAGATAAAGCAATGATAATTTTATCTTTGGGTTTAAGCATGTTATATTTTGATATAGTTTTTGCTATAATTTTTTCAATACTCGTTTCAAAGCAATTTGCACATAAAAATTGCCCTGAATGTTTTCTAAAAATTAGAGCTTTTTTCTCACAAAGAGAACAATTTGATTTTCTTTCATGCATTTTAAGGTTATTAATGTGGATCACTCTGAATAATGTACTAAAGCCAAAATAGAGGCCTAAAGCCAAAATTTATAAAGGTTAAAAGGAAATTCAAGAGTACGATGATTACTGTTATAATTCGGATTATATTTAAGGTTAATTTCTTCTTTTTACTTTTTTCATCATATAAATATTCATATGAGATCTCAAAAACTGTATCTCTTTTTATTTTTGAGTCTTCTGGCAATTTTATTAAAACAGTATCTTTAAAACCATCACCTATTTTATCAATTAACTCATAATTTTCTTTACCTAATATAATTTCGCTCTTTTCTTTTAATTCTGATTTATCTTTTAATTCAATCTTTACGTATTCAATATTTTCTACGTGATATTCTGATAAATTACACTCAGTATCCTTTTCTTTGTAAACAAATCTATCTTTCTTCTTTTTCTTTAAATCTTGATACTTTTCACCATAAATCCAATTAATAACTTCTTTTACCATTCTATCTCCATCAAAAATTGGTAATGGCATTGTATTGAAAAGCACTAAACTAAAAGCAATTACGAATAACATTCCGATCTCTTTTTGCCAAAAATCTGGCCAGTTAGCTGTGAAAAACTTTGCAAAATCATTTTTATGCATCCAATATAAATAAGGAGTTAGTACTCCTACGAAAACGCCCGTAACTGAAACATTAACCAAATAATTTTCCCCAGGACCAGCACTTAAATTTAAAAATTTTAAACTAACACTATTTAAAAAGCTGTTATAGAAAAATTTCTCTAAAGTATCACCTTTGGTCACATTAATTGAAGTTCCATTTATTTTGGTAATTATGAGATTTAGACTCTCTTGACTAGAATGGTTATAAGTTATTTTTAATTGCGTATTTGAGGGATATTCATATTGTAAGCCTAAATAATAGCGAGGTCCTAATGTGACGTTCTTTTCTGAATCTTTATCACTATAGGGATTATAAACTTTAAAAGTTAAATTATCACCGACTGAACATTTGATTCTTGTTTTATTATTTAGAATTGTACTTAAACTAATTCCTTGGAGTTCATCTAAATATAGATATTTATCATTAGTTTCATTCTGTTTTTTAATTGCATCAATTACGTCTCCGTCTTCAAGATTTCCATAATTAAATCCACCCTGATAAGGTTCTAATACATTTTGAATTTGAGTTACTTGTTTATAGAAGGGAGATACAATATAAGGGAACGCAATCAATAATAAGAAACCTATTACTGCTGTAATAGCATTTACATAAGTTCCTGCACCAGCTATTCTTAATCTTGTATTTCTATGATGTTTACTTGAATTCAATTCCCACTCATCAACTTCAACAAAAGCCCCAAAACCAATTAAGTAAAAAACTCCCACACCCAAAACCCCTGTTGATTTAATTTCAACTCCATCAATACTTGCTGAAATTCCATGGGCAAATTCATGAGTGGTTAAAATAAATAATAAAGGTAAAATTAAATAAAATAAGACTGATATATCTACAGTAACTCCCGGAATAACTGGAAATACACCTTGCTCGGGGCTAGGAATAAAGATTAACTTAATAACGTTAGAAAAAAAGAAATATAAACCATAAATCGTAAATCCAAACGAAATAAAAATCCCAATATTCCAAAAAATCCTCCAAAAGCGAGGTTTTTTAGCAGCAACTTTTCTTATAAGATTATTCAATCTTTTTGTTTTAAACATCGCAAGTAAGGGAAAAAAAAAGCTATAAGAACCCTTTCTATTTCTTAGAAGATAAACCATTAAACTTACAATTACCCAAAAAATTAAGGAAAGTATAAAGTATGGGTTTAGAATGAATCCTAAAATGATATCAAGAAAACTCATTTATTCTTACTCTTAATCTAATAATTATTAACAAATCTAGATTAAAATTAAATTTATTCTATTTAAAAAGTAATGAAATAAATTAAATATTTAGGATATTAAATTATTTTTTTTTAAAATCCAGTTTTCTATTAAAAAACTTTGAGTATTATTTTTCCTTAGAATATATTGAGAATGAATAGTAGATTTAGGAATCCATACTCCCCTATCAGAATTAAATTGAACTAAAATAGCCTTATTTGACTCGGCTTTAATTGAACCCTCTATTTGAGTCATAATTGGAGTTTTTTTCATAGAAGGTCGCTCCTCTATTACCTCTTTATAAATATTGGAAAAATTTTTCTCAATAATTAAATTATGATCGAACTCATCTTGAAAGACAGTTTTATCTTTTTCTTTTGAAGATGTAGCATAGAAAATTTTTTCATTTAGTATGTGTGTTAATAATAATCTTAAGATTTCTACTTGAGCGAAATTTAGCATTTTTGAATAATCACCAATATTTATCCATAGAACATCCGCATTAATATCTTCCCAGCTAATTGAAATGTGGGTTTTTTTATCTTGATATGAATGGTAATTTGTCCAATTGATTAATTTCCTATTTAATACCTGTAAAATCATAACAACTTCTTCTAAGGAGAATTTTATAGTTTTTCCCTCATTAGCAGAAGGCTTTTCCCAAACTCCGTTAGGTTTTTTCTTTATACATTGAAAAAGTACAAAATTTTTTGATCTTGATAAGGTTTTTACAATTATACCTGTATTTTGACCAAAGAAACTTTGAATATGTGAATCAACCATGATGCTCTAATGATTTATTTTGATTTTAATAAATTATAAATTATTTATAACTTATTTTCATTTTAAATTAAAAAAACCCATTAAAACATCTAAAAAGGGTAAAGATTAAAATATAAAATAATTATAAAGATATATAGAAATTAGAATTTTTTCATAGGAGCACGTATAGCGGGGTGGGCTAGCCTGGTTTATGCCGCAGGGCTCATATATGGTTTTTCCCATCCATAGAGACACCCTGAGATCGTTCTTCCACGCTCGAAAGAACGGCAGACTCGTTCGTTCAAATCGAACCCCCGCTACCATTTACTTATATTATCAATTACCTTTTTTCAAATTCAAATTAATTTCAGGATTTCAATATAAAAATATTTATACTTTAATAGATACATCTTTATTTTTGAGAAATTTCATTTATTATAAAGTTAGGATTCTCAAATATTGGTATATAGTTCTATGAGTGAATTTCAGAGAAGACGGTTACCTGCTATTCGTTGTTGGATTAAACACCTCCTCGAAGGTCAATTTATAGATGAGAAGAATATGTTAAATACAATTTTTGGGAGTGTAAAAAGAGTTCGCATTATAGGGACAATAATTGAAAAGAAATTAAAAGTAATTAATCAAATGTCTAATGACTCAACTTCTCAATATAATGATGAAATCTCAAATGCAAGAATAGAGCTCGAGTTAGATGATGGTACAGGATTAATTCGAGCAAATATATGGAGAGCAAATCCAAAATCCCATAATGAGCTTAATAAAGGTGATTTAGTTGATATTATTGGGTTAATTAATTATAAATACGACAATCTCTCAATTTCAACTGAACTTATTAAAAAAATCGAAAATCCGAATAAATTATTATTAAGAAATGCGGAAATAATAAAGAAAATTAAATTTGGCAAAGAAGATGTTGTTCAGGAAACGGTCCATAAGACATCTAACATTGACTTATTATTATTTGAACAATCAAGCGAAAGTGTGGATAAATTTAAGGAGAAAATTTTTTCTATAATAGAAAATTTTTCTCAAAGTGGAAAGGGAATAAGCTTTACAGATTTATTGAAAAAGATAGATATTTCTGAGGATAAATTAAGGAGATATATTAGAGATTTAGAAATGGAATCCAAAATTTATCAAGCAGAAGAAAATTTTTACCAAACCTATTAAAAACATCCCTTATAAGACAAAATTTTAAAAAAATCTTATTAAAAATAGCAAAAATATTTTTGAAAGGGTCATTACTTATTTTATTGAATATAATTTAGGTTGATTTAGATGGATTTAAATGATTATGAAAAACTTCTCGAAAGAGCATATGAAAATATACCAGAAAACGTAAAAAAGCTTTCAAGATTTGAAATACCTAAAGTTCAAATAAGAATAGAGTCAAAAAATACATACATTATAAATTTTAATAAGATTATCAATACTCTAAATCGAGATAGACGTCATTTTTTAGGAATTTTTCTTAAGAAAGCAGGTACGATGGGTGAAATTCGTGGACAACAATTGTTTTTAAAAGGTACCTATAAAGAGCAAGTCTTAAATAGATTAATTGAGCAATATTCTAAAACCTACGTATTATGTAAAATATGTAATAAACCAGATACTGAAATTCAGCGAGAAGGTAAAAAGGAATTCCTTAAATGTACCGCTTGTGGAGCAAGAGAAGAAATTAAAGAAAGGTAAAATATTAACTTAAAGCTATGAGAGTATATCTTAAAATTCACATAAGAAATGAGATTGAAACTGTGGCTTGTTGTGATGAATTATTATTAAATCAGATTTTCACTGAAGGTAACTTAAGAATTGAGATTAATGAACAATTTTTTGGTGGTAATCTTATAGATATTGATGATGCTATAGAAATTTTAAAAGATGCCTCTTATTTCAATATTGTAGGAGAAAATATTATTAATAAAGTAATAGAACTTAAAATCCTTCCGAAGGAAGGTGTTCGTTCAATAAATGGCGTTCCAATGGCTTTAAAGATGATGTTTTGATGCCTCATAGGTTTTGTGCTATATGTGGAAGAAATATAAAAAATGATTCACCTCATTTTGGAATGTGTCTTTCTTGCTTTTTGAAAGAACATCCGTTATTTGAATTACCTATAAATTTTAATTTTAAAGTTTGTCTTGACTGTGGAAGTTATTCCAAGAAAGATAATTGGATTTCAGTAGATACAGATGACATTTTTTTTATTATTGAACAATCTATTTTTAGGTTTTTGTTAAAAAACTATATGAAAATAGAGAAAATTGCATTTTCCATTAACTATGAGGAAAATAGTTTTATTTACTCTTCAAAAGATGTATTAACCTCTTTAGATGTTAAAATTAAAGGAGTACTAAAAGAAGATAAGAAAATTTGCTATGAACAAAAAGTAAGGATAAATATTAGTTATGATTTTTGTGTTAATTGTTTAAATTTGAGAGGAGGTAAATACTATTTATCTATACTACAATTACGAGTTATTAATGAAAACTATTTTGATTTAATTGAACAAGTTTTAGATAGCATCCAAATATATGTTGAAAAACTATTTGAAAGAGATAAGAAACAATATATTTCAAAAATAATAGATCAAAAGTATGGTGTTGACCTTTTATTAAGTAGTAATGAATTACTAAACCATATTATCTCCTTTCTAAGGCCTAAATACCATTTCCTTCTAAAAAGAACTAAAAAGTTAGTTGGTAGAGACATTCAAAAAGGAAAAAATCTATATAGATTAAAAGCTTTAGTAAAATTTTTACCTTTTAAAAAAAATGATACGATTAAGATTGAAAATGATAAATTTGTTGTTGATAACATAACTAAAAATAAAATTGTATTAAGGAGCGAAGATAATTCAAAATCAGTAAAAAATTATTCATTTTTTTTCAATGATAAAAATTTTATTAAGATTATTGGAGGAGATTACTTGAGTAACGATAAAGATTTTGATAATAATTCTTTAAATGATAATTTTAACTCTGAAATTGATGAATTAGAAAAAAAGAGCATAGATTTTAAAAGAATAAGGAAAATTGATCAGACAAAAAAGAGAGCTACTGTAGATTCTGTATTTGATGAGCGAACAGTTTTTAATTTAAATAACCTATTAATTAATGGTCCGTTAGATAAGATTGAGGGAATTATTTCAGCAGGTAAAGAAGCTAACATTTATTTAGCTTATGATAAAGATGGTCGAGAGGTCGCGGTGAAAATTTATAAAATTGATAGTAATACATCAAAATGGATGCGTAATTATATCATTGGTGATCCTCGATTTAAAAAGATACCTAATAACCCTTCAAAAATTATTTTTTTATGGGCAAGTAAAGAATTTAAAAATTTGAAGAGAGCATTTAAAGAAGGTTTAAGCGTGCCAAAGCCTATTCATATTAAGAATAATATATTAATTATGGAATATATTGGCTTTGAATCTATCCCTGCTCCTAAACTTAAAGATATCAAGAGACCAAAAAATCCTGAGGGTTTATTAAAACAGATATTCGCATTTATCAAGGAATTATATCAAAAAGCTAATCTAGTGCATGCTGATTTATCTGAATTCAACATTTTATATCATAATCAAAAACCCGTTTTTATTGATATCTCTCAAGCAGTTGATACTCAACACCCTAAAGCAGAGATTTATTTAGTAAGAGATATTAAAAATATTGCTAAATATTTCGAAAAATTGGGAGTTGAAGTACCAAATCAAGAAACTTTTTATTATGGAATAATTAAATAGATATTTACTACTAAATTCGATGGTATAATGAAGATTGGAAAAAATAGAATTGCTGTAATTATTGGTAAAGGTGGAGAAACTAAAAAAATAATTGAAGATGCTCTAAATGTGAAAATTTTATTAGACAGTAAAACAGGAGATTGTGAAATAAAACCAATAATAAAAAGTCCTGAGTATAATCCTTTGAATGTTCTTACAGCAGAAAAAATTATAAATGCAATTAATAGGGGCTTCAATCCCGTAAAAGCTATGAAATTAATAGAGGTTACGTATGATCTTCAAATATTCAATCTTTATGATATTTTAGGAAAATCTGAGAAAAAAGTAAAAAGAATGAAAGGACGGATAATTGGAAGGGGAGGTGAAATGAGAAAAGCGATAGAGAGATATGCTGAAAGTTTTATCTCCGTTTATGGTAAAACTATATCTATAATAGCAGATTATGAAAATTTACAAATATCAAGAAAAGCCATAAATATGTTATTAAGCGGAGTTCCACATCATACCGTATTAAGATTTTTAGAAAATAAGTACAATGAGAAAAAAAGAGAAGAATTCCGTAAAATGTATAAACCTCAATTTTAAAAGAATTATTTTTTTAATCCTTTTATAAGATCATTAGCAATATCTTTCCCATAAATTATTTCTTTAATTTCGCATATTAGTTCATTTAAATTATAAATATTTTGATTAAAGTAAAGCTCGTTGAAGATTTCCTTGTTTTCACAATCAAAATGAATTTCAAAACTTTTAATTGAATAGAAATTTAACTCATAAGGTTTAAAAATAACAATATATCTTGGATATAAGTTTTTCTCTCTTAAAGAAATAGCCCATCCTTCTTGGTAATAATTAATTTTAATAGAAAATAACTCTCTCCATGTATCAAGAAAGTTTAATATATCATTAATCTGATTTTGTGTGGTAGAAGAATACTTCTTTTCCATATAAAAGAATATATAAAGGAGTTTATAAAGAGAAATTAAATTTTAGATTTAATCAAAAGCGATCTCTCCAATATTAAAAATATCATCAGATAAACCTATCTTCTGCTTTTGGGTTTGCTTACTAGGAATCGGTGAGTTATAGCTATTATCTTTACCAAAAATTTGTGGGGATTTGATACCTGTTATTAGAAGCATAACTCTTAAATACCCATCATATTCATCATTTACTCTAGCACCCCATATTACCATTGAATCATTTACATCCATTTTTTCTGTAATTTTTTTCGCTACTGAATTTGCTTCTGCTAAAGTCATATCATTTCCACCACATATATGGATTAAAGCGCCTTTTGCTCCATCGATAGATACATCTAATAAGGGAGAACTAAGAGCATCTTCGATTGCCTCTTTAACACGATTTTCTTTATTCCCAGATTCGCCAACTCCTACGATTGCTACCCCTCCTGTGCTTAATATGGTTCGAACATCAGCAAAATCTAAATTTATTAATGACGGAAGCGAAATTGTTTCAGTTATTCCTTTAACCATTGTTGCTAAGACTTCATCTGCTACACTAAAAGCTTCTATAATTGGTAGATCAGGTGCTATTTCTAATAAACGATTATTATCAATTACAACTAAAGTGTCTGCATATTTCTTTAATTCATTTAAACCTATTTGAGCTTTTTCAATACGACCAATTTCTGTATCAAAGGGTAAAGTAACAACACCAACTACAATGGCACCTTCTAGTTTAGCGATTTCCGCTACAATTGGGGCACTTCCAGTACCAGTGCCGCCACCTTCTCCGCAGGTGATGAATACTAAATTTGATTCTCTTAATACCTTTGTTAAGTCTTCTCTTGATTCTTCAGCAGCAGCGTGCCCTATTTCTGGATTCCCTCCTGCCCCTAATCCCCTTGTCAAATTCTTCCCTATTAAAATCTTTATATGAGCCTCAACCATATCTAAATGTTGACAATCAGTATTAATAGCAACACATTTTGCACCACGAATACCAATTTTCATCAATCTATCAATAGTATTGTTTCCAGCACCACCACAACCTATAATTTTTATATTCGCATATCCAAAATTTTCTTTAGTTGGCCTAACTATTTCTCTTTTTCGACCAGTTCTTATTAACGATTCCATTTATGGTACGCTCTTAGTTTAGTTATATCTTACTGAAATAATATAACTGAAAAATTAGAATTATTATAATATGCACATATTATCTCCAGAATATGACTCAATTATATTAAACCAATGAGAAATCATGATCGATAACAGTATTAAATATTTGTTCAATATCTTTGTTTTTCACGAGGAAAATATTAGGTAAACCATAAGGAAAGCGATTAGAAAAAGTTAAAGTATAAGCACCTACATTGGTTATTAAAACTATCTCTTCTTCATTGAATTCTTTAGTGAAGAAATAATCTTTAGCTAATACATCTTGATCTGTGGGAATAATTCCTCCAATTGACGTTTTGTATTTATGTGGACTATTAATTTGCGATGCATTATAAAATCTTAAAGAGCATTTAGCAAATTTAGGACAAATATGGTTTCCTATATCTAAAAAAATCCATCTATTTTCTGTTTTATTAACTATTTTAGCAATAATCAGTCCAGAGTCTCCGACAAAATACCTACCTGGTTCTAAATAAATATTTTTTCCATCTAAATTATAATTCACCAATTGGTCCTTAATATTAAGTGCCAGCTTTTCTAATTGTTTTTCTGACATAATAGTTGCTTCAGGGAATCCGCCTCCTAAGTTAATATTCGTCGGATTTAATCCTTGTCCTAAAAGAAGATGAAAGGCATTGCCTAAAGTTTTTACATTTTTGTTAAATTGATCTAAACTATTCATTTGAGTTGCATAGTGGGATAGGATGGTAGTAACTTTAATATTTTTGTAATTCTTCACAAAACTCACTAATTCTTTTAAACTTTCATTAGTTAACTGAATTCCTAATTTGCTATTAAATTTTGAAGATCTTATTCTTAAACATATATTCTGAATTTTATTCAACTTTTTAGCGATATTATCTATTTGATTTAGATAATTTATATTATAAACAATTATTTCTTTTACTCCTTTATCAATACTCATCTCAATTAGTTCTTTTGTTAAATATGGCCCTCCTATAATGATTTTTTCAGGAGGAAAACCTATTTCTAAAGCTAACTTAAGTTCTGGTAATCCAATTAATTCAGCGCCTATTCCTTCAGAATTAATTATTTTACAAATTTCTGGAAGAAAATTAGCTTTAAATGAATAGAAAACTTGGATGTTATCAAAAAGAGACTTAAATACCCTAGTAAAGGTCCTGACATTTTCTCTAATCTTGTTTTCCAAAAATATAAAAAATGGGGTTTTCGACCTTCCTAACAGATTAGAAAGACTTATTGAATCTATTAAAATATCATTATCTCTTTTGATTAAATAAGGATTACCAGCAATTTTTTTCATTTTAATTTATTAAATAGAATTAATTTTTGATAAAGTTTATCAGTCTTTTTAGCTATAGCATCCCATTTATGACTTTCAAATACCTTTTTCTTTCCTTGTGACCCTAGGGCTTTTTTTATTCTCTTTTTCTTTAAGAGATAAATTATTTTTTCTGCAATGTCAATATGATTGTCAAACTCTACTAATAATCCATCTATATTATTTCTTATCACTTCAGGAGTCGCTCCAATATTTGCTCCTATAACTGGTTTTCCTGAAGCCCATGCCTCTAAAAATGCAATACCAAAAGCATCACTTCTACTTGGCATCACATACAGATCAGTTTCTATGAACGCAGCAATCTTTTTTTTATCATAATATCCAGTAAGATTATCAGGTGTGAAGTTTATGATTCGTAGATTCTTCATCTTATTTATCTTTGAAAGTTCCATGTTAAAAGCAGTAGTTGACGGGCCAATAAATACGAAATAGATTTTACTATACCTCTTAATAATAAATGGGATAGCTTTTAAAATCGATATTGCTCCTTTCTCATAGTTTTTGTAACCACAGAAGAGAACCATCTTGAATTTTCTTTCATTGGGTTTAAAAAATTTCTGCTTAAAGTTATAGATTTCCGTGTTATTAGGATTTGGATTAAATTTTTCATAATCTACTCCCATTGGAATAACTTCTATAGATGATTTGGGGAATTGTAATAATGTCGTTAATTTTCTCTTTTCCAAATTTGTACAAGCTATTAACATATCAAATTTCTTTAATACACTTAAGAAATCTGAATTTAAATATCTAGGATTGGAAAAGTGAAAAAAAGGAGTACAAATAGTTGGTTTATTTGTTAGTTTTCCTAATATTAAACTAATTATAAGATTAAAGTAAGGATAAAAAGTAGTATGGATCAAATCATAGTTTTGATTTTTACTATTTAAAAAAAAATTGATCAAATCATACAGATATGGCCCATTTTTTAGATATGCTTTTAATGAGTCATCAGATATATCTAATATTCTATAAGCAGGAATTCTTTTTACTTTTTTTATCTTATCATTAAGTGAATTATTATAATTTATAGAATAACGGTTAATACTCAAATTATTTACGTTATTGAAATATTTATTATTACTTTTAATGACTTTTCCTTTAGAATCTCTTAAACTTTTAAAATCTACTCCGTTTGATGTAAAAATATCTATCACGTAGTTATATTTAGATGTTAATATCTCTGCCATTCGTTGCATATAGAATTCTGCTCCTGAAATCGCTGGGAAATATCTCGTTGGTAAATATAAAATTTTACTCAAATTAATGATCCTTATTACTAATTATTGCTAATAATAATATGAATTACATATGACTAAAGATTTACTGAGTAACTTTTTGCAAATTCTTAAGAAAAAGAGAGCTATGGATGATGAGCTAATTAATTATTTAGAAGATATTTTACCAAATAAGTCACAAAAAGTATTAGAAGTTATAAATAAGGGAGTCTCTAAATATATTTACAAGCCTTCTAATCGAACTGTTTGGATAACATTAGGAGAAAATTGTGAACACCTAATATACCCAAATATATTTTGCTCTTGCCAAGATTTTTATAAAAACGTAGTTGTTAAAAGAAAGCGGAATTTCTGTAAACACATTCTAGCACAAATTATTTGTGATGCATTAAATCTATATAAGGAAGTTGAATTAAAAGATGAAGATTTTAAGAAATTATTAAATGATTTAGATATGAAATTCCAATAATTCAGCAGAGTTCACTGCTTTTCGTACGAGATTATGAATTGCTATTTTAGATTCGCTATTTTGGATTTCATGCAATTTTGCATGGGTTTCAGGAAATTGTGGATTATAATGGCATGAAATCGATAAATTTGAACTAATTTCATATAGCCCAAGCTTTTTATTCAAATTAATAACTTCTAACTTATCCCATCCAATAAGAGGCCTCATAATCACATAATCTTCAATGAGATTATTGTATGCATATATATTGTCTAAGGTTTGACTAGCTTGTTCTCCTAAAATATCTCCAGTAACTATTAGATTTGTGTTTTCTATTGCTGCAATTTTAATTGCAATTCGTATCATTAGTCGTTTACATAGAATGCATGTTAATTTTCTTTCACATAATTGTTTTAGTAGATTTAAATTTAAGTCATGTCTAATAAAATATATTTTAAACTTATTTTTTCCATATTTCGCTAAGATTTTAACTATTTCAACAACTTTTTCCTTCATTATTAGATTTTGATTATTAAAAGTCAAAAAAGTTAGAAATACTGGATGGAAGTTTTTTTTTATCATTAAATATGCTGCTACAGGGCTATCTAAGCCTGTTGATAATAACGAAACAATTTTCTTCACATTTTGTCCCGAGTTTTTTAAATTATTTAGCAATTATTTCTTTCCTATCCCATTTTCTTAAATAATTATTAAAATTTTCTAATGTAATTTCACGTGGAATTATGATCTTTCTTTCATACTCCCATCTTTTTATTTTTAACTGTAATTTCTTGTTTTTTTTGTAGAATTTTTGCGCTTTAGGGAACTCATCTTTAAATACTTCTTCTAACTGTTTTATACCTATATTTTTTAACTCTTCGTAATTATTAATAACATAATTACATAATGGATCTATTGATATTTGAAAATTGAAGGCATCTATACGTTTTAAAGCTAATGGATATGCTTGACAAGCTATTGGTTTTTTTTCATGTATTATGCAGCCTTTTAAAGAATTATAAAAGGGACACCTTTTTTCAAAATTATCTAAATTTATTTTATATGTAATAACAATAATTTCCTTATTTTTTATATCAGGAAATACTAAATCTTCTATAACGCTAAATTTAATGTCGTTTTTTTCTGCAATTTCTATTAAATAATCAACTTCTTCTGGATAAATAGGTATCCTTTTCAAACCTGGATTTTGAGTAATTTCATGACAACAAGTCCCACATTTTAAACATTGATATCTTATTTAAATCACTGGCTTTGGTTAACTTGTTCTATAAAAGAAAGATATTATTCCATTTATACTATCTAAAATTCCTTATCAATTAATCTTTGTGATATTATGAAAATATTACTTTAATAGTAAATCATGTGTCTATTAGGATAACACATTGTTTTTAAAGATAAGATTTTAACTCTTTTTATAATGAAAAAATTGGCTAAAAATGAAAATGTCTGAAAATGGAATAAGGATCATAACTCATATTAATATCTCTAAAGATGAATTTAAAAATCCGATTTGCATTTTGGGAATGCCGGGAATTGCTGATGTAGGAAAATTTGCTTTAGATTCGCTAATTGGTCAGCTTGATGCAAAAAATTTTATGGATATCATTTTTGACGATTATCCAGCAGGAGCAATTGTAGATGATAGCATTCTTTCTGCTCCAAAAGCAGAAATCTTGTATTGGAAAGACCCGAATAACTTAAGAGATATAATCCTCATTACTGCTGATGCCCAAAGTTTAACACCAAAAGGCATATATAATATATCTAACTTTATTACAGAAATAATCCATAAATACAACATTAAACTAATTATAGCTTTAGGAGCTTATCCAGTAAGTCGTCGAAAGATAAATACGAAGATACCAAAAATCTATGCAAGTTCTACAAATCGAGAGTTATTAATCGATTTTTTAATTGAAAATAAATGTGATAAAATTCAAAAAGGAGTGATTATTGGAGCTAATGGCTTAATACCTACTTTAGCAAAAGCAAGATTTAATATAGATGGGATAGTGCTTTTGGCTGAGACAGATAACCTCGCAATGATTAATGAAGATATTACTGATTTAAAAGCATCAATAACGCTTTTAGAAATGCTTAAACGATCATTTACCTTACCGATTAAAAATAAATATTCTCTTGAAAATCTTGACGATATTACAAAAAATTTACAAAGTAAAAAAGATCAATTAGAAAGAGACTTGGATACATTTCAATTCGCTGATACAGATGATAAGAAGAAATCTTTATATATTTAATTAATTTGATTACATAAAATGATTCCTGTTTAATCTTGTTTTTACGAAAAATATTTTAATTATGGTATATTTTAGGAAATTATGAAATATGTATGTGCGAGAAAAAGTTGTGGGAAAGAAGTTTCTAAAAAAGAACTTAATGCGCTTCCTGGTATTAAATGTTCCCACTGTGGTTTTCGCATACTCTTTAAGAAAAGACCTGATGTTATTAAAAGGATAAAAATTAGATAATTTCTTAAATCTAATTAATTCAAATCTAATTTATAAAGAATTATTAAAGATTCAATTCAAATTTTAGATGACCTAATAATTCTTTATAGCGATTGCGAATGGTAGCTTCAGTAACACCTGCAGCTAATGATATTTCTTTTTGAGTACGGCGTTCACCCTCTTGTATTGCTGCAACATATAATGCAGCCCCTGCAAGACCTGTTGGAGCTTTACCCGCAGTGATATGGTATTTTTTTGCTAATTTTAAAAGTTCAGCTGCACGATTTTGGGTTCTTCCAGAAAGTTTTAATTCAGCGCAGAATCGGGGTATGAAGTTTATTGGAGAAGAGACATGTATATTGATTTTTAATTCACTTAATATTAAACGATAACATCGTGCAATTTTTTTTTTATCTACCATAGCAAACTCTATGAAATCATCTAAAGTTTTTGGAATATTATTTAATCTACAAGATAGGTATATTGAGGCAATTAACATTGCTTCAATAGATCTTCCCCTTATTAAGTTCTTTTGTGCCATTTTTCTGTATATGTGAGCCGCTGATTCCTTAATATCCTTTGATAAGTTCAACTGTGAAGCAAATCGATCTAACTCATTCATGGCATATGCCAAATTACGATCAATTGATTTATTCGTACGTGTTCGAACATGCCATTTCCTTAAGCGGTAAACTTCTGCTTTCATTTTTGGACTTATACTCTTTCCAAATGCATCTTTGTTTTTCCAGCCAATCATAGTACTAAGTCCTTTGTCATGCAATGTGAGTGTTGTAGGTGCTCCTACTCTTACTTTTTTATTAGCTTCTTCTGATGAAAAAGCTCTCCATTCTGGACCAGAATCAATAATTTTTTGTCTCAAAACTAGACCACATACATTGCATACAATCTCGCCCCGCGCCTCATCAGATATTAAATTAGCATTTCCACATTCTGGGCATAAATTTATAATATTTTGAGGCATTGAAAGATCCAAATACGTCTACCCTTCAATATTTCAATTCCTTAACTTCTATAATTAAACTCATACATTTAAATGTTTGCGTTTTAAAGCTTTATCAGTTAATAATTATCCTATTTTTTAATATTTGATTTTCAAGATGTCCCAAAAAATTTTAATTAAATCGAATTTTCTATTCATATAATGCGACATTATTATAAAAGTCACGGAAAGCATTGTTATCTCCGTTCTTTTCAAACAACTTGTCCGAAGTGTGGGATAGATGTGTTGTATTGGGAATGTACTCACGGTAGTAAAGTTTTTTTTCAATACCCTCCTTATGGAAAGTTGATAAGGCATTATTGTCGGCGTTCTTCCAAAATATCAAGGCAAAATGGAAAATTCCAAGTAATAGTGAAAACGCCTAATTACCTTCTAAATAGTTTATTTTTAAATTGTCCTATATGTGGAAAACCTTTTAAAGATCTTAAAAATTTAAAAGATCATTTAAAACAGATGAAAAAAAATGATGAAAAACATAGGTTATTTTTTACTAATACAATAAAATTTGAAGAGGATTTAATAAATTTCAAAGATGAGAAATACCTGCAAGTAAATTCTAAATATAAACCTAAATTCGGAAAGATTAATATTAAGAAAAAGGAAAACAAAAGTCATTAAGCGTAAATTTTTAATAAAAATTTTATAATTATATTAATACTATTAAATTAAAATTAAATTATTCTCTTTTAAGGATTTTAATTACTTAAAATTTGATGATTAAAAATGCCAATAGATCCTGCAACTGCAGTTTACAATTTAATGCTAAAAGATCCTAGTATTATAGCAGCAGCTGTTGTTCAAGGTAGAGATAATATTCTTTACTCCACAGATAATTGGGATATTAGTCCAGATGTAGCAAAAGTAATGTCAAGCTGGAGTAGCTTGACTGCCCAATTTATTATGATTTCTGGAGTAAAATATTCAATTTTACAATGTACGTCAGAAAGATTAGTGGCAACTTCTATAAAAGGTGAAGGACACATCCTCGGAGCAAAGGATGAAGAACATAAATTGATTGTATACCTTGAACCTGATGGTGAACCTATGGGGGCTACAATGGATACATCTAGAGCTTTAGCGGAAATGAGTTCTAAAGGAAGCTATATGGACCAGAATGCTCAATTAGGTAAGAGCAATGGCTCAGTTGCACCTTCAGGAGCAATTAGTATAGATTCACAGTTAAAAGGTGAAGTCGAATCCTTTTTAGAATGGATTAAAGCCAGTGATGGTTTATCTGGATATATTAATTATTATCTTCAACAAAATAATAGTTACATAATTTCTGAATTATCAAAAATATATGCTGAATTAAGGCAAATATTTGGTGTTTAACTTATTTTTAGTTTTTCCGTTATTTTTAAATAATTTAAATAAGGCTAAATTATTATAATATTTTATTTGCTTTTATCAATTATTAAAATTATTGTTAACCAAGGGACTCCTATGAAACAACATATTCAAAAGGATGAAAAATCTAAACAAGATCGTACAACGCCTCAAAAAACAAAAATTACAAACGATAAAAAGCCTAAGTCAAAATCTATTGAAAATTTTGAATTGCATGTACCCCCTATACCTGAGGCACCAAAAAAAAAAGATAAATTAACTGCAAACTCGCCAGGCTTATCAACTGATTTATTAGAAAAAATAAAAAAACTCAAATCAAAAGATAATCAAGTTGTTTTAGTCAACTGTGAAAGGTGTGCAGGAGTTATTCCGATCCCCATTCCAAAGAAGATAGTACTTAAATCTAAATTGCCTGTAGTTCCTGTTAGTTTTATTCATAAAAATCCTATGGGTAAAGACCAACATTGTATAACAGTTCATTTAGACCATGATTTTGATATTCGAAGGCAAAGGATATCGGATATAGTAATTTCTTTAGATTAGAAGAATATCTATATTGAAATATCATTCGGAGAATTATAATATAGAAATTAAAGCAATAAGAAATGGTATTAAACATAATAAGCAAATACAAAGAATGAAACTATTCCTCCATTTTAATTCGTTAGGTTTTAAAATAGCATTACAATTTTGACAATACTTTTGAGAAAAATCAAAAATTTCACAATCACATCTATAACATTTTGTAAGTGATTTTTTCTCCTTGATTTTTGAGTTTAAATTAGCATTCGACATTAACGCATTCCAATTTTAATATAAATATAATTAAAAAGATATCTTATACTATGATAATTAATTCTTAATTAAATTTAAATTATAAAAAAATTGGTTTCGCCTTTAAACGAAATTATTCTGATTAATGAGTGTCTTTTTTATGAGATTATTAATAGAAAAAGAGGAGTCACTCGAAGAAATCAAGATATACTTGAAAATTTTTGAGCTTTTCAAAAGTTATCTCATTTTAATTTCTGATCAAGAGCAAATGGGTATTGGAAATGTGACATTAGCTAGTCCCCCTTTAATAGAAGGAATGAAATCTACATCTACATCTTATAAATTATTTGGTGTTGAGGAGGAGTTAGTCAGTACAATTATTGCAGAGAAGAGTTCTTATATCCTCAAGGCACCAGTATTACTCTTAACATTTATAAAATCTAAAGAGATTATTAAGAACAATATTAAATTTTTAGTTGATTTTCTAAATAATTCCCTACATTCTATTCAAAATGAATAGAGAGATTTCTAAAGAAATGCAGAGAGGGGGATTCCCGAACTTTCAAATATACGAGAAATTTTTCGAACCCCCGCAGTCCTATGACAATGGATCTTGAGTCCATCACCGGTCGTCGCATAAATCTCAATTATATAGAATTTGTTTCATGCTTTGACCTGGCTTGGTTATCTCTGCATTAAAGAACTTTTAGAAATTATTAAATTATTATAGTTATAATATAAGCTGTCTAAAAAACTTTCATTTTAGTTGGGTTATTAACCCCAGGGTATAAACATAATTACCATCAATACTACCATTATTACAGCAAAGAAAATACATTGCAGTCTTCCTTTTTTCTTTTGCTTCCTTTCACGTGTCAAATAATTATCTCTACAGCTCTGACTGCAAAATTGTTTATCCGAAGACATTGCTTTGCCACATATAGGACAATGAATGTGAGGACCCCATTTTTTCTGAATCTTTTCTTTCCATGAGGATTGAGACATATTATTTTTAAAAATTTGCAATATGATTAGTAATATATTAGTAAAATCTTAAAGTTTAAAATAATTTATGATATTATTGATTAATTTGTTATTATTGTTCCCTTTATTTTTGTAATCCCATTCCAAAATTTGCTAAATTCATTTAAATCTTTTCCAGAAATGATATAAACAGTAATTTTGCTTCTTTTTAGAATTTGTAATGAAACTAAATCAAATATTCTATACTCCCCTGCTGCTGCTTGTGTATTTCCAGATTGTTTAAGCATTATATTTTGTAATTCATCGTAATCTAAAGACTTAATCAATTTAGCATCGGTATATTTTTTTGGATCTTTATCATAAATTCCTTCAACATCTGTTAAAATCACCAAGCTTTCAGCATTGATCAATTCTGCTGCCTCAAATGCAACAGAGGTAGTTGATTGTCCTGGTTGTAAACCTCCCATTACTACGATTTTATTAAAGAGTAAAGCTTTGGATAAATCCTCAACATTTGTAGGTACTGCAGGGAATGCGTTTTCTCCTAAACTAGCAATAATTAATCTAGAATTAATTTGAGAAATATTAATGCCAATAGTATCACAAAATGCTTCATTTCTTTTAAAAAGGCGTACAGTTTTAATATATTCCCTTGCTATCAAACCTCCACCACAAACAACTACAATTGAGTCATATTTAACTTTATTTCTAATAATAGTGGAAAATTGGAGAATTTTTTCAGCATTGATTTTAAAATTATTATTAAAGAGAAGTGATCCTCCTATTTTTATAACAATATTTTTCATAATAATCAAATTTGATTTTTCTTTCTATTTATTAATAAATAGGTGATATGATAAAATAAGTTTCATGATTCCTCAGAAACACAAAATTATAGTAGAAGTTCCACATAGAATCTCTGGTTTTTTCGAAATAGTTGATGAAATCAATGGCATAAAAATTAACAATCCAGAAAGAATAGGATCCAGAGGTGCTGGGTTCAATTTAAATAGTTTTGGAAGAACTGAGATAATAATTGAAGATCAGGAGGATTTAAAACAAAATCATTGTCAAATCTATATCAACAATGAACAATTGAATGAGAATGCAGAAACTACATATTATGTTTTTAATTACTTAAAAAATTTCTTTAAAAAATATATAAAAGTAAAAATTTTTCATAAATTTGATTTACCAGTAGGTTGTGGATATGGAGCGAGTGGTTCTGGAGCTCTAGGAACAGTTTATGGTTTAGATTGTTTATTAAATTTAGGTTTTTCTCTTTATGAAAAAGGAAAGATAGCCCATATAGCAGAAGTGATTAATAAGACGGGCTTAGGTACAGTTTGTGGGCAATTAGCAGGGGGTTTATGTATGTTAAAAGAGCCAGGATATCCATGTAATTTTGAAACGATATCGATTCCTCATAATTTAACAATAATATGTGGAACTTTTGGCATAATTGCTACAAAATCTATTTTGTCTAATCCAGAATTAAGTTTAAGAATAAAAAAAGCTGGTAATAAAGCCCTAGCTAAATTAATGAAAAATCCTAATATTAAAACATTTGTTTCAGTATCAAATGATTTTGTCAAAGACACTGAAATGCTTAGAATACTAGATTTAAAGGAAGTTAAGGAACTAATTGAGAATTTAAATCAATTAAGTATTATAGGAGCTAGTATGAATCAATTAGGAAAGTCAGTATATGCAATTTGTAGAAAAAGAGATGAGCGTAAAGTATTAGAAATTTTTGAATGCTTTCAACCAAAAATAGGGATCTTTAAATCTTCTATTCGTGAAAGCAAAAAAATTCCTTTAGAGAAAAGTTAAATATAACTCATTATTTGTCTTTCGAAGAATTCAGTGATTTTGATTTTATACTTGCAGCTTCTACAGCTCTAATTAAGGTTGCTCTTAATTTTGCTGATTCAATTTCATGTATAGCGGTTATTGTAGTACCTCCAGGTGTTGCTACCATATCTTTTAATTCACCTGGATGTTTATTCGTTTCTAACAATAACTTAGCTGACCCTAACACTGTTTGAGCAGCCAATTTTTGAGATATGTCTCTTGGTATCCCCATTTTTACACCTCCATCAGCTAGAGCTTCAATTATAATAAAAATGTATGCTGGACCACTACCAGATAATCCAGTAACTGCATCTAAATGTGTTTCATCGAGTTCAACAACCATACCGACTGAATCAAAAAGATTTTGTACATAACTTTTTTCTTTTTCAGTAACGTCTGCATTGGGAGCGATAACTGTAGCAGCGGCTCCAACTATAGCAGGTGTATTAGTCATAATTCTTACAATTCCAACAGGTTTATTTAGAAATTTTTCAATATGACTAATAGATACGCCTGCTACGATAGATATTATGGTATGTTGTTTTGTTATTGCTGGGCTGATTTCATCTAAAACTTTATCTATAACTTGAGGAATTACTGCAATTAATATATATTTTGCAGATCTAACAAGTGAGACATTATTTTCAGCATATTCAACATTTAGTTCCTTAGATCTTTCAATAAGTCTATGGTTATCAATATCGAATATTATAATTTCATTTTTTTCAATTGTTTTCGTAGAAATAAATCGATTTATTAAAGCATTTCCAATCTTTCCGACACCAATCACACCTAATTGTTTCTCAAACATACTTTTAAATTAGAAGCGTAACCAAAATAATTTTACTATTAAATAGTGTCTAGTGTTGGGTTTGATGAAATATTTAAAGCATAAAATGAAGCAATCTTTATTATGAATTCAATTAGAATTTCTAATCATTATAATTGGCTCAGATTTTGAAAATTTTTAGATTTAAATTAATTAACCTTAATTTTAAGAAGATACATTTATCAGTTATTATCTATAGTTATGAATATAATTCATTTCTTAATTCTTCAATAAGATGATGTTGAATAGTTCCGTTTTGTCTATCAAATCCTTCACAAACAACACTTCTAACACCTATTAAATCAGGAGAGATTTCTTTTATTTTAGAAATAGAATCTTTTCTTAAATTACCTGCTAAAGCAACTTCTAAATTCAAACTCTTTGCTAAATTCTTAAACTGAAGTAACTGCTTAACACTTAAAAAGTCAAATAACCCTTTATTATCTTTTATGAAAGTATCTAGCATTACAATTTCAGAACCAGAATTAGCAGCAATTTTAGGAAGATCTAAATAACCAGGTGAAGAATCCATTCTTTTTTTATCTGCATATCCTGCCGTTACAATTTTTATCTCATTATTATAATGTTTAACTGTTTTAACAACTTTTTGCATCAAATTAATACCTTCTTCTAAATTTCTGGGGCCTTTCAAGCCCACTTTAATTATATCCGCTCCTGATACTGCAGCTCCTAAGGCAGCTAATGAAGCAGATCCAGGTAAGTAGGGGAAATCTCCGATTGTAGCACTTAACAACTGAGAGCTGTTAGGGGGAATTAATTTCTTCATTTCTCTAATGATCCATGGAAAATTTGCTCCCAGCGAGCCTTCATCAGGATTTTTACAATCGATATAATCTACATTCGATTCAATAGCTACAGCAGCTTCTTTTAAATTTCTTGGGCTTACTAAAAGTTTTATTATTTTTCGCATATCAAATCATATTTAATGTAAAAGGTCCAATAAAATTTTTTAGCCTTATTAATAAATTAGCTTATCTTTTTCAAAACAATTAATTAAATATAATGATATAAAAATTTAAATTAAATAATTATTATTAAATATCAAAAAAATTATGATTTAAATATGTCGCCTAAAGAAATTACGAAATTAGACATCACTGATGAAGTTTTTAAAGAACCATTCGAAGTAATAAGACAGATCGCCTCAAACTTAGAAGATATGAAATATACAAAAGTGATACAAACCTTTGTTATGGAAGACCGTAGATTAAATTTATCTTTAGAAAGAGACGGCTCCAGTTATTTTAAAGGTAAAGTTGTTTGGATTGGAAATAAGAAAGATGATAGTGAAGGTACAATTTTTTGTGTTGACAATAAAACAGAATTAAAACAAATTAATCCAAATCCAGAAAATACTGAAAAAGTAATACTTGATATTAAAAAGGAAACTATTAAAGTGTCCACCGCTTCAAAAACTAAATGTGCTGTATGTGGAAAGAATATTGAAATTTTTGATGAAGTTGCTGGATGCCCGTTATGCCAATCAAGAGCCCATAAAGAACATATGATTGATTGGGTAAGAATGAAACATTCTTGTCCTATTTGTAAGAAATCTTTAAATGTTTCAAGCTCAGGAGTAATTTTTATTGATTAGTTTTGGTAAATATATTTAATTTTTTAAGATTTATTGTTCCATCATATATAGCGGTTCCAATTAAAACTCCTGAAAAACTATTTTCATAATAAAACAGAACATCATTTAAATTTTTAATTCCTCCTCCTACTAAAACATTACCATTAAAATTCTTTTTAATTTTAAGATATAGTGGGGGTATTCCTCCAATTTTCTGACCAACTTTAAAAAGATCTAATAAAATAATGTTTTTTATTCCAATTTTTTCTAATTTTCTAACTACGGTTAATGGTGTTAAATTTTTTAGTTTATTTATCTTAGTAATTATTATTCCTTTATACATATCTAAGCTGATTATAATCTTATTTTTATTGAAAATCTTAAAGCTTTGTTCGATGGTTTTTATTTTTTGGATAGTCTCTAAACCCAGAATTAAACTCTCCATTTTAAATTCTGAAAATAATTCTAGATCATTGATATTTTTAATTCCAGGGTCAATAATTATTTCAATATTTTCAATTTCCAAAATTTTTTTAAGTAGGTGAAAATTAGGTTTTTGTTTCATAATAGCATCTAAATCGGCAATATAAAATTGTTTAATATTAAATTTTTCTTTTAAGTTTCTGACAATATCAAAAGGTTCACTTGTATTAAATAAAGGAGATTTCAAAGGTTTATAATTATCTCTTTCACCCTTAATCGCTTGTACTGCTGTTGAATTTAAAATATCAATTACAGGAAATATTTTAAAATTAGACATAATCTCGACAAAATTTTAACTAAATCAATTTAATAAAAAATAACAAATTACCATTTTGAAATACTCTTTTTTTTTAAAAGTATTGATTATTTAATTAATTACTAAATAAATTTATTTTTAAGGTATAGAATTAACTTTTTCATTAAATATTCTAAATAATTTTTATTGATGAGATAAATGAAAACAGATTCTTATATTACGAAAATTATACAAGATACTGGATTAACTAGGAGTGAAATCCATAATAAAGTTGAAGAAAAAAAAAATGAGTTAAAAGGGTTGATATCTGATGAAGGAGCATTATTTTTAATTGCTAAAGAGTTTGGTGTAGATGTTTCAAATGAAAATACTGATTTAATAAAAGATATTGAAATAAACATCTCCGATATTAGTTTAAACATGAAAAATATCACATTAGTTGGAAGAATTAAAGAAATATATGATATTTTTGAATTTAATAAGGAAAATCAAGAGAAGGGATATGTCGGATCCTTTTTATTACACGATAATACTGGGGATATTCGAATAACTCTATGGAATGAACACGTCAGTATTTTTAATGATGAAAATTTTAAAATAAATGAACTGGTTAAAATTTTAAACGGTAATTCCAAGGAAGGTAGATTTGGTACAGAGTTACATATTGGAAGATTTGGAAAAATTGTTTTATCTCCGGATGATGTTGACTATAAGAAATATCCAAAAATAAAAGAAGAATTCATAGATATAAACAAAATAAATAAAATGTTAAAATCTGTATCTATTGAAGGAAAAATTTTACAAAAATTTCCAATCAAAACATTTACCAAAAAATCTGGAGAAAATGGCACTTTAGCTACAATTATTTTAATGGATACTACAAGTACCGTAAGGGTTAATTTTTGGAATGATGATACCTCTAAAATGAATAATATTAAAATAGGTGATTATGTTTCGATCACTTCTTTAAGGCCAAGAGAGAGCAATTTAAATCCTAATTTAATGACTTTACATGCAACAAGAAATACAATTGTATTGAAAAAAGAAAAAAAACTGAAATTAGAAATAGATTTGACTAAATCAATAAAAGAACTCCAAGAGAAAGAAAATCTTGTATCATTTAAAGGAATTATTACCTCTATTGACAACTTGAGAAAAGTTACACTAAAATCAGGAGATGAAGTTAATTTATTGAATTTTATAGTAAGTGATGATACAGATTTCATTAGAATTGCAGCATGGCGTGAAACAGCAGAAAGTCTATCGAAAAAACTATCAAATGATACAGGAGTAATGATTAAAAATGCACTTTTAAAATATAGTAATTTTTCAGGGAGAAAAGAAGCTTCTATAATAGAGGAAACAAATTTAGAGATAATAAACCTTAATCTTAGCAACCTTAAGAAATTTGAAGGTATTTCAGAAACTAGAAATATTTCTCATTCGAATAATATTACAAAAATTAGTGATATAAACTCACCAGGTATCTTTGAAATAAAAGGTTTAATTGCTAAAGAAATAAACAGAATAAATATCTATAATGCCTGTTCTAAATGTTTTAGAAAGATAGAAAATTGTAATTGTGAAGAAAAGGGTGAAATAAAACCTAGAATGATTTTAAACCTTTTAATTGACGATGAGAGTGGTATAATACGTTCTTCATTTATAGGTGATATTGCTGAGAAATTACTTGGAAAAGAAACTGAAATTATAATGAAAGTAATGGATACTCCTGATTATGATAAAGTTTTAGAAAAGCTTTCAAGCCAGTTAGTAGGAAGAGATATTTACATCAAAGGAAAAGTTAAATTCAATGATTATTCAAATGCATATGAATTAAGTGCTTTTGATTTTCAAGAAGTCGATGTCAATTATGATTTAGAACAAATAATCAACGAAATTTAATTCTAATTTGATAGTTTAATAAACCTTTTCTAACTGATTTTTATTGCTTTTATCATTATTTTTATAAATAGATTAATTTGGTAGATTATAGTTAGTATAGAAATTAAGATTTATTTTGTATGAAGGAAGTTGATATTATAGGATTAGGGGAAGCTGTCATAGATTGGGTGGCTGAAATACCACATTTCCCGAAACCTGATGAAAAAATTGATGCAATAACTGAGAACTATTTCCCAGGTGGAGTAACTGCCAATTTTTTAGTAGCAATAGCTAGACTAGGGGGTAAGTGTGGATTTATTGGTGCTGTTGGTGATGATTTTTATGGAGATTACTTGATAGAAGATTTTAAACGTGAAGATATAGATACAACCTTTACCCTTAAAAAAAAGGGTAAAAAAACTCCTATGAATTTTATTTTTGTTGCAAAGGGAGAAAAGACAATCATACAATCTCCACATATGCAAGAAACGAAAATAACTCTCACTGATTTAGACCAACAATATATAATGAATTCAAAAGTACTTCATACTACAATGATACATCCAGAAATCGCTGGAAGAGCTATAGCTATAGCAAAAAGGAATGAAGTTAAGGTAACTATAGATTTAGAATCGCAAATAGCAAAGAGAGGATGGAAAAGTTTACGTGAAATGATTTTAAATGCTGATATACTAATCCCTAATAAAGAAGGAGCAAAATTAATCACAAATCGTGAAAAACTTGATGATGCTGCTAAAATTTTGGTTGAAAAAGGGATTCCAATTGTAATTATTACTTTGGGGCATGACGGGGTGTTAATTACTACAGAAAAATATCAAAAAAAGATTCCGGCATTTAAAGTTGGAAAAATTATCGACACAACTGGTGCAGGAGATACTTTTAATGGAGCATTCTCATATGCGTATTGGATTAAAAAATGGGATTTAGAAAAATCTTGTAAATATGCTAATGCTGCTGCTGCTTTAAAGATTCAGAAGTTGGGAGCGAGAACTGGTATGCCTAATGAGAGAATGCTAATGAACTTCTTAAAAAGGCATAAGGGAACTTTTCTGTAGATATCTCTTAAGAATAAATAAGGCAAATTTTGCTATAATTTTGTGGTTTAGCAATAAGATCATTAAAAATCACATCGATTTCCTCTGGTGCTGTAATATCTGATTTTTCTGTAAAAGGCCAGATTCCCAGTAAAATATCACCCTTTTTTTTTATGTTACCAATTAGAAAGCCCTTTTTATTTCCATTTAATTTGGTTATATAAAGTAATATAATATAATAATTAATTAGAAAACCCGATATATTCTCACCAATTCTAATTACTTCTTTAATATTTTGGAAATTAATAATATTCTGGCTTGTTTGACTTAGTTTCTTTAGCATGGAAAGATATTTAGGGGATACATTAATTGGTTCACTGTAAGAAACTTCCTTAAAGGTTAAAGTTAAATCTTTTATCTCATTCTCTATATTGCCTTTAAAGATTACCTTATAAACTATTAGACTCATTGAAAACTGGAAATTATTTATTCTTATGAAAAAAGTTTTTTACTTTTCCCTTATGATGTTCAGGTATTCTTAATCTTTATATGATGTTTTCATCTTTTCCTGAATCAATATATTTTCTTCTGGAAACCCTAAATCCATTAAGAATTTTTTAAGTTTAAATTTATGATCTCCTTGAAGTTCAATTTCATTTCCCCTTACTGTTCCCCCTGAAGCACACTTTTTTTTTGCTTTAGTTAAAATATCTTTCAAATTAGCATCAAAATTACCTTCAAATTTGATGACTGTAACCACTCGCCCCCATTTTCTTCTGTCATTGGTAATAATTATTTGTTGTTCGCCAGCACTTAAGCTATCACATATACATAGCTCTTTCGGAAAACTACATATAGGACAAATCTCGTCGTCTTTAATACTCTTTTTTCACAACCTTTTATATTAAAAACTTAATATAGTACAGTATAAAAAATAATAGAATAAAATCTTATAAAAATCTTTTTTTTATTTTATGATTTTATCGTTAAACAATATTATAAAAATAAATTCTTTCATATTATAATTAGAAAAATTCTTTATGATATGGTTTAAAAATGTTTAGCTCATGGATCTTTAAGGTAATTATAGCGGGTGCAGGTGGAGTCGGCAAAACTGCAATGGTTACTCGATATTGTACGGGTAAATTTGAAGAAGGTTATAAAATGACTATAGGAGCTGGTTTTCATACAAAATCAGAAACTCTTGATACAGGAGAAGCTGTCAAAATGCAATTATGGGATTTTGCCGGAGAAAAACGTTTTCGTGAACTATTACCAGATTATTGTAAAGGTGCAAGTGGCGCTTTCATTTGCTTTGATATAACAGATTATGATACGTTTAGAGATATTCCTGAATGGTTAAGAATTATACGCCAAAAAGCAGGATTTATTCCTATAATTCTTTTAGGAATGAAATGGGATCTTGATAATCATGAAGTTGATTATAATGTGGCTAATGATTATGCGGGAAAAGCAAAATGTAATCAATGCGTTTACAGCTCTTCTAAACAGAATATCAATGTTAATGAATCATTTCAAGCAATGGCGAAATGGTTGATTTATTATGCTAAACAATCCGAAACTTAAGTTAATAGAATATTATATTTAATGCTATTTTTTCTTATCATTTTAGAAAATTCAAGTTTGAATAAATTAAAAAGCGCCCCCGGCTTCGCCAAACCTCAGAGATTGAGTGTCTTATGGCTCGAACATGCGACCGCCCGGTTAACAGCCGGGTGCTCTACCTAACTGAGCTACGGAGGCGTACTTCTCAATTCTTTAAACACTAAATTGTATTTTTATGCTCCCGCCGGGATTCGAACCCGGTTCGCGAACAGAAGCTAAAATGCATCCGTATGTCGCGGGGGTGAAGGCCCCGTATGTTGCCATAATCTGCTTTCAGTTAACATAATTTTAGATGGAGATTAACTTGGCCGGACTACACTACGGGAGCAGCTTTTTATTTTCTTTGATTTTTAATACAAATTTCAAATTATCCTAAATATAATTTTCTAATTAATATTAAATTTTAAATTTTTTTATAATAGAAAAGGAGGACGTCTTATTTTTTATCCTTTTGAAAAAAATTAAATAGTTTTAAATATAATAATGCGGGAAGGGAGATTTGAACTCCCGAACTCCTATGAGACTGGATTCTAAGTCCAGCGCCTTTAACCAGACTTGGCAATTCCCGCGAAATATAATAAAGATTAGCAATGCAAATAATAAAAGTAACAAAAATTAAATAAATTTTTAGATCAAAAAGAACTATTTAAAACTCAATCGATACATAAAATTAAAAATTAGAAATATTTAAGAATTAATATTATTGTTATTAAAACAAATAATAGCATTAGATTAAGATAAAAAATTTCGGTATTTTTTTAATGAGCGTAAGAGATTCGTTAATTAAGCATTTAACCTCTATTTTAAGAGCCTCTCAAGGAACTATCTTAGTAATATTGTGTGATTTAAATGGTTTATCTATTGCAAAAATTGGAAGAAAGAGTGAAATTGAGATAAATCCAAATCAAATAACAAGTTTAGCATCAGCAGCTTTTTCTTCTAGTGAAGAAAATTGGGATGACATGAATATTAAAGATCAAGTAATTTCTTTCTCTTATTTCGAAAAAATGTGTTTAATAACAATCAGAATAAATGAAACTCTTTTAACAATTGTACATGATTATCATAAAGAATGGCCGTTAGATGCAGATAACCTCGCAAGCTCCATGTATTATTTAAAGCAAAAATTAGGAGAATTTTTCGGTTATAAGACAGAAAGTGAAGGCGATTTTGAACTTTTTTCTAATAAAGTTAGAAGTGCAATTTATTTATTCGGTATGGGTTCTGAAGTTCCATTTGTGTCTTATTCTCCTGAAAATTTTGACCAGACAAATTTGTTACCCGCAATTAGTTATGTTTTAGACTCATTAAAAAATCCCATCTTTATTAGATATAGTTTAGTAAGTCCAAATGGATTAACTTTGGATGCGCGAGAAGTTTCAGGACAGAAATTACCATTATCTGTTGAAGCTTTTTCTGCTAATGCGAATGTTGCCTTTCAAAAAATGAAAGAAGAATCAGAAGGAAGCTCAATTGGGGAACTTCTGAGTTATATTGCAATTTCAGGGAATGATCCTAATAATTTTTATGGAATTATTACCTGCCCATCAGGAACGTTAAAATATTCAGAAACAAAAACTAATTTCAATATTCAAGAAATCTCATTCGTTGGACTTTTTACTTTGACTTATGGAGGGATTCCTATTATGTGTGAGTCTAGAAACATTATTTATTCAATATTAAATATTATAGGATCAGAACCAATCACAGAAAATTTTATTAAATCTGTTAATGTTTTAACTAGTTCTCGATATGATTAATTTATTAGTTAAAGCATTAAACCTTTAAAAAAAAAATGAACCATTCAGAATTTATTACTCCAAATCTTTATTGCATCCATTTTAATGAGTGCGATCCAAAAAAATGCACTGCATTTAAATTAAAAAAGTTTAAACTTTTAAAATCAATAAGAAAAATACAAGGAAAATTAAAAAAAGCTATCCTTTTAAATCCATTTTCCCAAAAAACATTATTATCTTATGATAGGGAAATAATTTTAAATTATGGTTTAATTGTAATTGATTGTTCATGGAAAACTATCTTAAATTTTGGAACCATAAAAAGTGAGAATAATAGAAAATTACCTCCGCTCATTGCTAGTAATCCAATTAATTATGGGAAATGGGAAAAATTAAGTTCAGTTGAAGCTTTGGCTGCTGCCTTATATATTACTAATTTTAAAGAATATGCGGATTTCATCCTTTCAAAATTCTCTTGGGGTTTGGAATTTAAAAGAATAAATAAGTTTTAAGCCGTTAATAAATGAATTACATATAAAAAAATAATAAAATAATAAAAAAAATCTCAATCTTCGCTCTTTTTAGAAAGTCCTGATGCGGCTATAACATCGTCTATTTTTAAGATCATTGAAGCTACTTCAGTAGCAGATTGAATAGCTTGAGTTAATACGGATAGAGGCTCGAGAACTCCTAATTCCATCATATTATCTGGTTTACCAGAATCAATATTTACGCCATAATCATTTCCATTCTCTGATTCATGTTTTGATCTCAATTCAACAAGTGCATCTACAGGATTATATCCTGCATTTTCAACTAAAGTTTTGGGAATAATTTCTAAAGCATTTGCATATATTTCAATTGCTAATTGTTCTCTTCCACCGATTGAGCTGGCAAAGGATCTTAATCTTTTTGCTAACTCAATTTCTGCAGCTCCTCCTCCAGATAATACATATGGAACCTCCATTGCAGCTTTTACCACAGAAAGAGCATCATTTATCATTCTCTCCGCTTCATCAACTACATGTTCTATTCCTGCTCTAATTAAAATACTCACTGCCTTGGGATCAGCACATTCAGAGACAAAAATCATATTATCATCTCCAATCTTTTTCTCTTCTACTTTTCCAGCTTTTCCAAGGTCATTTTCAGATATCTCGAATAGATTATTCACAATTTTTGCATTAGTGGCTCTTGCTAATTTCTCCATATCTGATTTTTTCACTCTCCTAACTGTAATTATATTATTCTGTGCAAGAAAATTTTGCGCTTTATCATCAACTCCTTTTTGACAGAAAACCACGTTAGCCCCGATCTCTTTTAATTTTTTTACCTTATTTTTTAACATATTTGCTTCTTCTTCAAGGAATTTATTAATTTGATCTGGAGTTTGCACTCGTATTTCAGCATCAAATTCCGTTTTTTCTATCTCTAATGCTGAATTTATCAATGCTATATTTGCATTTCTAACGGATTTTGGCATCATTGGATGGACAACTTCTTTATCGACAATAATTCCATCAATTATATTTGAATCTAAAAGACTTTTTCCTTCTTTTTTAATTATTTGAATTTGTTCTAAATCAATAAATATGTGTTCGCCCCTGTTTTCTTTGATTTGACTAACAGCTTTTACTGCTATGTCCGCAAAATGACTTTTTGCTCCAGCAATCAATTTACTATTCATTGAAGTCTCTGCAACCTTGTGAAGTGTCTTTTTGTCTTCAATATCTATCTCTGTTGCTAAATCTTTTAAAATAGCCTTGCTTTTTACTAATGCTTTTCTATATCCGCGAAATATAATTGTTGGATGAACTGCTTGTTCCATTAATTCTTGTGCCAAACTTAATAATTCACCTGATATAATCACACTTGTAGTAGTACCATCTCCAACTTTATCATCTTGTGTTTTAGCCACTTCCACCATCATTTTTGCTGCAGGATGTTCAACATCAATAGTATCCAAAATAGTTGCACCATCATTGGTTATTGTAACATCACCAAGAGAATCAACAAGCATTTTATCCATACCTTTTGGACCTAAAGTTGTTCTAACTGCTTCTGATACTGCTTTTGCCGCAGCGATATTATTCTTCTGGGCATCTTTACCCCTCTTTCTTTCAGTACCCTCCTTTAAAATAAGTATAGGGACTCCGGATAGTTGAGCCATTTTAATTCACTCTTTTGTTATTATTAATTAGAAATATTAATTTATTATATAATGATCTCTAAGTCATAAAATTAAAAAAGTTTACGGAATTAAAACATAATATTTTTACGGCTAAAATGATATAAGGTAAAAAATTAAGTAATTGATATTTAACTTTTATAATATAACACAAACTTTGAGAGTACTTTAAAAAACTCTTTTTATAAATAAGCTAGATGTCTTTAATCTTTTTGATTCTAAGTTTATTTATTCTAATAATTAACATTTTTTACCGTATTTATAATAAAAAAGGGCGTTCTTCCAGAATTTTAAAAACTTTGATTTTAGGAATCTTTTTTGTGTCGATGTTTTTCTTTATATTTGAGATTATTTCTTTTATAGCAATCGATTCTAAATATATTTTAGAAAATTTTAATGATAATATTGAAGGAATTGCGCTTCTTAATTTATCAATTTTTTTTTTTGGAATCTCAATCACAACTTATTTGATTAATTTCATAAGTCTAAATGAAAAAAATATAAGATTAGAATCTCCCTCGTATCGTAAAGCAAAAAAAGGAGAAATACAAATAGGTAAAGTAATAAGAAATTCTTCTAAAAAACATAAATTTTTACTTTCTCTAAAAGATCTTGAAAAGCATGTATTCATATGCGGATCAACCGGTAGCGGGAAAAGTAATTTCATGCAAAGTTTTTTGGTTAATTTTTACAAAAAGTATGATATTCCATTTTTTCTTGTTGAATTTAAAGGTGAATACCATTTCCTCCAAGAGAAAATAAAAGATATACTAATATTATGGCCTGGTGAAAATTTTTCTATTAATATTTTTAATCCAGAAGGTTCAAATCCGATTGTACATGCTGAGCGAATTTTTGATATTCTTAAAAGTGGGAATTTTTTAGATACCCCCTCATCCGACTATTCTCCTCAGATGGAAAAAGTTTTAGTTGAAATCTTAATAGAAGTATGTAAAAATAAAGATACTAGAAGTTGGAACGGATTTTTTAGAATTTGCGAGGAATTTTTGGATGAAAATAAAACATTAATACCAATGCTAAAGCAAACATTGATAAGTATTAAAAACCGAATTAGAAGATTTTCAAGTGGTCCATTAAGAAAAATCTTTGAATCACATAATGAATTATCGATAAAAAAATTGTTTTCAATGAATATTATTCTTGATCTAAGCTCAATAATTCGCTTAGGAGGAGAAAAAGAAGATGCTTTCTTCTTCCTTAATATGATTTTGAAATATTTATGGGATTTGAATTTAACTTCAGGATCAAGTAAATATAATGGAATTAAACACATAACGATTATTGAGGATGCTCAATATTTTGCTCCTCAAGATTATATAAAAAAATCTAAATTGACAACTTATTTGGAAGATATTGCTCTTCTTCAAAGAGGCACTGGAGAATGCCTTATATCCTTAGCAACTAGACCAAATATTAGCAGTGAGATATTAGCAAACTGTGGGGTATTAGTTTCATTTCAAAGCCATATGCAAAAAGATTTAATCCAAGAATTGTTAAATTTAGAAGAAGAGAAAAAAAAATATGTGTCTTTTTTAGATGAGGGACAATGTATCATTCGGATTAACTCAATAAAAGATCCATTTTTACTTTGGGTTCCCTATATTAAACGCAATCATCCAACTGTCTCTGAGATTGAAGAGAAAAACAAACAAATTTTGACTAAAGTAAAATTTAACAAGGAAAACATTGATGTTATAAAAAAAAGAAACTTAATTTTTAAAAAGATAAGAGTATTTATAAGAAAAGTGTTTCCAAAAATTATAAATTCAAACAATAATGAAGAGTTTGAGAATAAATTCTCCTCAAATAAAGAGATAGATGATCAAGAGATTTTTAAAGAGTTTATTAACAACTTATATGATTCACAAAAGAATAACAAATAAATTTTAAGATTTAAAAATCTTATCTTAATTTAATGACATTAATAATCGGTATTATCGGAAAACCTAGTGCGGGTAAGTCAACCTTCTTAAATGCGGCTTGTATGACACATGCAAAGGTAAGTGAATTACCATTTACAACAATAGACCCTAATAAAGGCATAGCTTATGTAAAAACAAATTGTATGTGCAAGAAATTAAATTTGAAAGATAACCCAAAAAATTCTATATGTATCGAAGGAAACCGTTTTATTCCTGTTAATTTGTTAGACGTAGCAGGATTAGTTCCAGATGCTCATAAAGGAAAAGGACTAGGAAATAAATTTTTAAATGATTTAAGTAAAGCAGATATATTAATCCATATTTTAGATATCTCTGGAGAGTTAGATAAGACTGGAAAAAGAATTATTCTCGGTGAAAATGATCCTTATGAAGATATTATATTTCTTGAAAAGGAGATAAATTTATGGTTTAAAGAAATTATAGAAAGAAGCGATTGGACGAAATTTATAAAATCCTATTCTCGAGAAAAAACAAAATTTATTGAAGCTTTATATAAAAGACTTTCTGGGGTAAAGGTTAAGAAAAAGCATATAATTCTAGCTATAAATAATTCTGGGCTTGAAAATAAAGATCCAATAAATTGGACTGATGAGGATTTATATGACTTTTCAAAAATAGTAAGAGAAAATTCAAAACCGATTTTAATAGTTGCTAATAAAATTGATAAACTAAATGGTTTAGAAAATTTAGTAAGGTTAAAAGAAAAGTATAATAACCCAATTATCCCTTGTAGTGCTTTAGCAGAATATGTCTTAAGGAAGTACCATGAAGATAAAGTTATTAAATATATTCCTGGTCTAAATAACTTTAAAATATTAAATCATGAGAAATTAAAACCTAAAGAATTAGAAACGTTAGAAAGAATTAGAGGTAAAATTCTTGGTGAATTAAGTGAGACTGGAGTTCAGAAAACTTTAAATCACGCTATTTTCAAAATCGCAAATCAAATATGTATTTTTCCAGTTTCCGATATCAACACTTTTACGGATCACGATGACAATATATTACCCGATGTTTTTTTAGTTGAAAAAGGAACTACTTTAAAAGATTTTGTTCAACAAAAAATCCATACCGACTTAGCTGAGCATTTTATGTTCGGGATAGATGCATTGACTAAAAAAAGACTAGGAGAAAATTATGAATTAAAACATAATGATGTAATAAAAATAGTTTCTAGTAGGTAACTAATTATTCTTCCTTTGAAGACAATAGAATATATATTAAAATAATTATTAGTAATACAATTCCTAAGATAATAACAAAAAAATTAAAAAATTCTTGATCTGGAGTTAATGCTTGAAAAAGAAATAATACAAAAAATCCAATTACATTTAAAAATCTCATCATAATTTCATTAATAAAAAATCTATAACTTTACTTAAATTTATTTGATTAAGTTTGAAATCTAAATTAAATTTTGAATAAATAATAAAGTGGACCTGACGGGAATTGAACCCGTGACCTCTTGAGTGCAAGTCAAGCATAAAATTAATTTGTTAAACACAAAATAATGATCTTCCGCTGATCTACAGGCCCGTATTTTTCTTATTTATATTTAGTTCTATACGTTTTATTTCTTAAATTTTTTATTATTTTTAGAATATATTAACAATTTTTATCTTTTTGAAATTATTTCAATAGCTTCTTAATTATTCAAAAAAAAGAATGAGTTAAATAAGAACTCTAGAAATAATAAATAGGAGGTGATCCAGCCGCAGGTTCCCCTACGGCTACCTTGTTACGACTTCTCCCTCCTCGCATACTAAAAACTCGATGTGACCAGTCTGACCATACCTCATTTTTAGCACACTCGGATGGAGCGACGGGCGGTGTGTGCAAGGAGCAGAGACGTA
>JBHLOI010000088.1:0-10632 GCA_048940645.1 Promethearchaeota archaeon
AATTAGAAGTATGGTATTTATAAAATTCCAAAATATAATATAAGATAATAAAAAATCATTTTTTCTTAAGATTTGATTAACAACCCAATGGATTCTCAAGAAGTTAGGAATCGTAGAAAATTTGGAATGCATTTAACATCCAAGGACATATTTTATAAGTACATCTATCCAGAGATAGATCAGGTTATAAATAACTATATTTGGGTTGATCTTTATGCTGGTGAGGGAAACTTAGTTTTACCGATTTTAGATTTTATATCTCCAAATGAGAGATATGATTTTTTCTTAAACCACATTTATTTATTTGATATACAAAAAGAAATGGTAAATAAATGTATTAAAAATGCTGAATCTTATGGAATATCCGATGTAATTGCAAAACAAAATATTCTGATTAGGGACAATCTTGAAAATTTTCCAGAATTTCTAAAACAAAAGAAATTTCCGGTTTACCATATAACTAATCCACCATATCTTTATTTGGGGTACATTAAAAAACATCCTGAAACTCAAAAACTACTTCATTATTTTAAAAAAAAAAATATTGGTTATCAAGATTTATATCAAATTGCAATGATAAATGATTTACGAAGTGGAATTGAAAATCTAGTATACATCCTTCCCTCAAATTTTTTATATGGGGCTTCAGTATCCAACAAATTCAGATTAGATTTCTTGAGGTACTATAAAATTCTTAAGATGGTTATTTTTGAGACAAAGATATTTGAATTCACTGGTACAAATATATGTATTTGTTTCTTTGAAAAAAAGAAAAGACCCAAAATAGAGGATTTAAAGTTTTCAGGGATGAAATTAAAAAAACAAAATAAAATAGTCCATAAAGATTATCTTTTAAAGTTTGATTATAAATTTAGAGCAGGATATGAATTTGATGAATTTTTAAAGAAATACCGTAAAAAGTATCCCTTGAAAGTGAAATACTATTTACTTAAGGATAAGGTGTTAGAGAATTTAGGGAATAACGAAATTGACGTAATTGATGCTAATCAATATAACAGTAATAAGTATAAAAAGCTAAAGCTTAAAGTTAACGAAAAATTGAAACAAAAATTAGAGTCAAACATATTATATATAAGGACTGTTGATACAGGTTCATATCATGGAAGAGTTGGGTTAGGTATCATTAAAGCTGATTTTAATGTTAATGGAATTCTGGTATCTGGAAATACATACCGAACCCATCCAATTCAAATATTTTTAGAACCACAACTTTCATTAGAAGATCAGATTTTACTTAAGGATTATTTTAATTATATTTTAGAATTATTTAGAGAGCATCTGGATAGTGAATTTCTTACTACTTATAAGTATTCAAACGCAGATTATACAAGAAAGTATTTAGGTTTGACTCAAACGAGGAAATTAATTGAAACCTTCCCATATAAGAATTTAACGACTAATAAAAAAGAAAGCTTGAAAAAATTCATAAAAAACAACAAGTTTAATGAAATTCTACAAATATTAACTCATTTTAGGTAATCTTTATACTTGCAAGCAAGAAAGCTATTAACCCTAAAAATGCACCAATTTTTAGAAGTAGACTAATTTTTTTGAAGTTTTCTTTAATTAATTTAGAAGAAATCATTAATATTATCGCATATCCCACATCGACTAATCCAAAGAACATAGAAATCAAAAATAAAAAGGGATTTATAATTGGAGTAAAATATGGCAGAATAAAAAACAATATTGCAGCAAGCGAAAAAATTAGAGCAATTATTGTAGATTTTTTGATACCAATTCTAATTGCCAAGGTTTTAACGTTTTGTTCTTTATCTCCTTCAATATCTTCACACCCCTTTATAACTTCTCGTGAAAGCAGTAAAAAAAATGAAGTTAAAAAGAAGAAATAGATATAAGGAGGAATATTTGAATTGTTTAATATAGCTCCATAAATTAAACCTATAGAGAAAGAAATACTAACTATAATATTTCCAAGAAAGCCACTTTTCTTTCCCCATTTTGCATAGACCCATCCAATAAATCCAAAGAATACAGCAAGGATGATATTTAGAAATCCTATATTAAAGAAAAAACTATGAAAGATAGATAGTCCTACTCCTATTCCATAAGTTGTTAAAAAAATTATTTTTGCTTGCTTTATAGTAATTCTCCCGCTTGGAATTGGTCTTTCGGGACGATTAATTTTGTCTATTTCAAGATCATATATGTCATTAATAACCATCCCTGAACCAGCAACAAAAAAGTAAGTTATTACTCCAAGAATTATATTCATTATAACAAGATAAGCTGATATATTAGTTCTTGTATTTAATATGCCAATAATAACTGTTAGGCTACCCATAATATCATTTATCGGGCGGAGTATTTCAATTATATCCTTGATTTTCATTCCAAGTATAACCTTCTTAAACTTTATTTTAATGGGTAGCTCTTTTTACAGTTTTTACCTGTATCTTTTATCGCATCGATTATAGGTTTTAAGGAGGAGCCATTATCTTTTAAAATATGGTTTTCTAAATATGTACCCATTACTATGATGCCCGCTCCTGCTTCAACAAAATCTCTAGCAACATCTTTATTAGTAACTCCACCTCCCACTATGATAGGAATATTTAACATATTAGAACAGAGGCGAATAGTTTCTGAAGGTATTCTTTCACTTCCAGAACCAGCTTCTAAATATAGTAATTTAAAGCCAATCATTTCTGCTGCTAAGGCGTAAGCTGCTGTTAATTTTGGTTTACTTCTGGGAAGTAATTTAGCTCTGCCAATCCATCCAGCAGTTCCTCCAGGTTCAATTATTAAATAAGCAGTTGAGATAGGTTCAATATCTAATACCCTAATTGTATAGGAAGCGAGTGCTTGACTTCCAATAATATTATTTGGATCTTCAGAATTTAAAAGAGACATAAACAAAATAGCATCTGCCTCTTTAGAGATATTACTTATTCCACCAGGAAATATAATTATTGGTAGGTCGATCTTTTCTCTTATTGCAATAATTGTATCATCAACAAACCGCTGATCGAAAACAGTACTTCCTCCAATGAGAATTGCATCAGTACCTGCTTCGTGAGCATATTCTGCCATTTTAGCTGCCTTTTTCGGATGTTGTTTAACTGGATCGGGATCAATTAAAGAAAAGTGTAAAGCACCTTCTTTATTGATTTTATTAATAAGGTATTCATAGGTGCTCATCTCTAAAGATTTACTTGTCAAAATATCAGCCATATAATTCACTTTTTATTAATTAATTTACTTTTTTAGTATTTATTAACATTTTTCTAATTTTATCATAAACTTGTGTTACTTTATTTTTCCATTCTTCAAATTCATGAATATTTTTAGGAAAGTTCCTATATAACTTTGAAATTTCTTTCATTCTAATTCTTAAATAATTTAAATCTAACAATAAATTGGGTTGAGCAATTCCTTTGATTGCTTTATTTACCATATTTAAAAGCGATAAGTCCAAACCTCCAGTTGATGAGATTTCTAAGATTTCTTCTCCACTTAATAAATCTTTTTCTAAGCCAAAATTTAATTCAGAATTAGTCATAACTTGTAAAGTCATTCTAAGTAAATCTAATGCCGCAAATTCTGCTCCAAAGCTAGTCATAACCTTATGATTGTAATCCCATAGAGAATTAATAGTGAAATCTCCATTTTCAATGGTGTTTATAGCAGTTTCTGCCGCAAAGAAGCCAGCCCTCATTGAAGGATCTATACCCCCACCATGCAATGGATTAACTTGGCAAGCAGCATCTCCTATAAGCATTATTCCATTAGCTGTGCAGGACCAAAGCGGCCTTCTTACAGGCACTAGACCTCCCCCAGAAGAGATTATCTCATAATTAGATGTTAATATGAATTGATTAAAAACATTTTTCTTATAATAATCTTTTATTTCACTTTTGTATTCAGTAAAGGTGCCTAAACCTATATTTACAGAAGATTCATTTTTAGGAAAATACCAGATATACCCACCAGGAGCTTTTTCTTGATCTAAGATGATTGAAATATACTCTGGATCTTGAACTTGAAGATTTTGCGGGGAAAATTTAACTATTTCTCTGAAACATAAAATTGTATCATCACGAGAAATTGTTTTTTCGATTAATTCGCTACTTATTTTTTTCCTTAAAGGTGAATAAAAACCAGATGCATCGATTAGGATTTTAGATTTTAACTCTGCCTTTTCTCCATTTTTTAATTTAACTTTTACACCAGATACAGTATCTTGTTTATACAATAAGCCTAAAGCCATTGTTTTATCTAGAAATTGCTTTATTCCCGCATCTAATGCTTCATTTAGGAGTCTTTGTCCAAATTCTAGTCTATTCACAATATAACCTGCTTGTTTTGGATCAAATAGATCAATACATTTTTTTAAATTAGGTGAATATAATTTAGCCCCCTTGATATGACAAGAAAGCTCTTCTCCTTTTGGGGCATTTATTTTAAGGAATTCAAATACTTCAGTCCCTACAGCATCCCCGCATATCTTATCACCAATTTTATCTTTTTCTTTAGTATCAAGGAGACAAACCTCTAATCCTTTTTTAGCAGCAAATCTAGCTGCTGTAGCACCTCCAGTTCCAGATCCAACAACGATTATATCAAAAGACTTTTTAATTGGTTCCATTATATGCAATTATTTGTTATTTGGGTTATATGAAATAAAAAGAATAATTTGAATTATATTAAAGTTAATAGAAATATGATTAATGTTGTTAAAATTGGCACCGTCAAATCATCCCAGGTACTTGGAGATAAAAGTTCAATTATAGTCGCTAATGCACTAGTAATTAATGATAATATTAAAGCATATTCGATGGAAAGATGTACTTGAGTTATTGGATTTGTAACCCCTAGTACAGTAAAAGCAATAAAGCATATGATAAAACCACTTACAAAAAAGGTTAAAGAGCCTTCTAAAGTTCTGGTAGAATTTATCCATGGTATTGTTATTTTTATCTTTCCAAATCTTTTTCCTATTAGAGAAGCAAGGGTATCAGAAATTATCATTAACATTATCCCTGCTATTGGAAAATAAAGTTGATTAGGGAAAAAAATAACGAAAATTGTTATTAAACCTAAAATAGATAGACAATAATGAAATGGTCCTTGGAGATAACCAACTTTTTCTTCTTCTTCTTCTCCAATTGAATCATATAATTCTTTTAATTGTTTAATTTTAGATTTTTTTGAGCTAAATAGTACCAAAACAGTAAGAGTACCCGCAATTATAACTGGCCACCATTTCCAAATAAAGTAAGGACTTGAAAACACAGATAATCCAGCAAATAAGTGTACTGCCTTTCTAGCCTGAAATTTTGAAATCTTTTCTCTTTTTTTTAACTGAATAGGTATAAGAATAGTAGCAAATATGTAGAGATAAGTAATTAATACAATTAGTAAATCGAATAAAATATCCATTGAAATCAAGGAGATTTTTAATTATTATTTTAATTATGCCAGAAAAAATTTTATTTTTTAAAAATAAAATCCCACTAACTATAATATTAAGTGTTACAATTATGATGAGAATAAAAACCTAACCAATGAAGGGAGAAATCAATACACTTCCTATTAAATTTTACCAATTTAACCGATAAATATGTTTTTTTGATACTCAATAAATATTATTTTCTTTGAAATATTTTGAAAAAATATAACATTTCGAGGAATTATTAATGGAAGAAGAGATCTCGGAGGAAGAATTGAAAATATTGCCTTTTATCAATTCTAATCTTGATTTAGAAGAGAGAGTATATTATTTATTACAAAGATTAACCAAAGAAGAGAAATTTAAACTCTGTTCAGAAATTCATGGATTTGAAACAAATAAAATTAAAAGATTAAGGATTAAACATTTTAAAATGACTGATAGGGCTCATGGTATCTCGTATGATAGTTCGGGTACTGAATTAGGAATAAATTTTCCAACAGCAAATTGTAGAGATTAAAAGAAAAAGTCAAACAGAATTATGAGACCGTTTTCATTATTGATTAAACCTGCTTCTGCTGACTGTAATTTAAGATGTGATTATTGCTTTTATATTGATCATCTAAATGATGTTAAGCCAAAACCACGTATGCCAGAAGAAGTACTTGAGCAGTTAGTTACTACTTATATGGAAACCAATCAAAATGGCCATTACATTTTTGGTTGGCAAGGTGGAGAACCGACAATTATGGGTTTGACTTTTTTTAAAAAGGTTATTGGGCTTCAAATTAAATATGCTCCTCGAGGAGCCATCATAAGTAATGGGCTTCAAACTAACGGAACTCTTATTACTAATGAATATGCAAAATTTTTCGGTGAATATAAATTTCTTCTCGGAGTTAGCCTAGATGGTCCAGCGGATTTGCATGATTATTATAGAAAAACAATAGGCCAAAAAGCTACTCATACATTAGTTATGCGTGGAATTGATCGTTTAAGGAAATATAATGTTGAATTCAATATTTTAACTTTAGTTAATAATTTAACAGTAACTAAAGGAAGAGAAATATATCATTATTTAAGAGATCATGGTTTTCTCTTTCATCAATATATCCCTTGTGTTGAGTTTGATGATGATAATAAACTTTTACCATATTCCATAACTGGAGAGGATTGGGGTAGGTTTCTTTGTGAAATATTTGATGAATGGATTAAAGAGGATATCAATAATATTTCCATTCGTTTGTTTGATTCTATCCTAGGCTACTTGATTCATAAAAGATATAATGTGTGTCATATGGGAGAAAATTGCTGCCAATATTTTGTAATCGAATATGATGGTAGCGTATATCCTTGTGATTTTTTTGTAAGAAATAATTTACTACTTGGAAATATTCTAAATAATACTTGGGAAGATTTATTAAACTCCAATAAATATCTTCAATTTGGGAACCAAAAAGCCAATTGGAATAAAGTGTGTAATTCTTGTCCATATCTATATTTATGTCATGGAGATTGTCAGAAATTCCGACCTGAGGTCATCCAAAACAAAAATGCGTTAAGTATACTATGTAAAGGCTGGAAAAAGTTTTATACCCATTCATTACCATATTTTAAGTCAATAGCAAAAGAAATAATGGAATCTAAGTCCTTAGGCACTCCATTATCAGGTCAAACAAAAAAAATTGGGAGAAATGAACTCTGTCCATGTGGAAGTGGCAAAAAATATAAGAATTGCTGTATGCATTGAGATTTATATAAAACTTTATAATTTTAAGAGAATTTGATAAAGTATCAATATTAATTCTTCTTAAAGGATTATGCTAAGAGTAGGTATAATTGGATGTGGAGATATCGCCAATTTAAATGTATTAGGATACTTGGGGTCTCAAGACACTGAACTTATTGCTGTTTGTGATACTGATATTAGAAGTGCTGGAGAAAAATTAGAACGATGGGGATTAAGATCCATTAAAATATATAAAGATTATAAAAAGATGATAGATCATGAGGATTTAGATATTGTAGAAATTTTAACACCGCACCATCTTCATTTTCCAATGACAGAATACTGTGCTCAAGCAGGTGTTCCAGGTATTTCAGTACAAAAACCATTAGCACATACTATTACAGATTGCGAGAAAATGATCCATGTTTGTAAACAAGAAGAAGTAAAATTAAAGTTATATGAGAATTTTAGGTTCTATCCGATTTTCCTAAAAGCAAAAGAACTTCTTGATCAAGGAATTATTGGAGAATTGCTTAACTTCAGAATAAATACTATTGTAACGGCAGGTCCTGCTATCACCATATTTTCGAGAGGTTTAAAATCGCTTATATGGAGAATGAAAGTGGAAACCTGTGGGGGTGGCCTCCTTATTTATGATGATGGAATACATAAATTTTCAATGGCACTTTGGTTAATGGGAGAACGATACGTCGAGAAAGTTTATAGTTGGATAAATTACTTTACAGGATTGGCAGATATTCCAAGTTATATTTTTTGGAAATATCCTAGTAAAAATTCAGATGAACCTCCAAAATATGGCTCAATGCAGTTTACGTATGCTCCAAATTTGTATTATCCTAGTAATTATTATGATTGCGACGAATATATTGAAATTTCGGGAACTAAAGGTATAATGTGGTTGAATCAGTGCACTTCAGCAGGAAATTTTGTTTCTAGAAGCCCACAGTCTCCACCTGTGGTTGTATATTTGGATGGAGAGGTGAAATCATTTGGAGAAAATCTACCGAGAGACTGGAGATATTCATTTATTAATTCTACGGAGCATTTTATTAACGTCATGAAAAGTGGTGGAAAGCCCATTTATACAGGAGAAGAAGGGAAAAATCTATGCATTTTTGCTAAAATGCCCTATATTTCTCAACAACAAAAGCGTCCAGTTCATTGGGAGGAAATTACTGTTGAAAGTGAGCAAAATGGGGAGTGCGTTGTAAAACAACCCGAAATTCAGGACATGAGTGGTTTATCAAAATTTAATAGGATGAAAAAAAGAGATATGCGTAAAGGTATTAGAGATGGATTGAAGCATCAACAATTCAAATTCCAATATGATTATGAGGTATAATTTAAACAAATTTCATGGATTACATATCATCAAGTAAAATTTCTTTTCCCAATTCTGTTGAGTTGATAGCAGCTAGGTTAAATTTCAAAATCTTTCTTGCATATTCTCCAGATAAATTTGGTTCTCTATATCCTTTTACTGCTTCAATAAAATGGTGAGTTGCATTTATAAAACTAAATTTCCAATCATTATCAAAATCTCTATAGGTTTCTACTTTACCATCTCTTATTATACTAACAGGAGGAAAAGTTTCTGAATCAGTCATAATGTTTCCTATTGAAGTTCCTTGATTAATACGCATTATTCCTCTGCTTGCTATTATTTCAATAAATTCATCAGTTGGATAATATTTTGAAGGGATTGTCATATCTGGCATTAAAGAGAATTCCATATGACCATATTGGGGGATAAGATGTTCAATACTTTGTTTATATTTAAACATAACATATGCGGGAGCATCCCTACCTTGATATGTGTCTGTCCATGCAAACACTTTCTCAATCTCTTCATTAAACAACCAATGGGCAAGAACGAACGCATGCCATCCATTATCAAGTAAAACTGGAGATCCTTTTCGAGCCCCACCAACCTTTTTAGGACTTTTTCTCCAAATTTCAGCACTTTCTGGCGTTTTCCAACCTCCCTTTGCACCTATCGCAATTTTAATTCGTATAGATGAGGGGTCTCCAATATAATCTTGATCGATTAATTCCTTTGCTTTTCTAATATGCGGAGCAAAAATAAAATTCTCATAAATGGATAATATCGATCCAAATTCTTTACATGTTTCAATCATCGAGTTGGCTTCTTCTAGAGTCAATGCCATGGGTTTTTGAACAGAAATACCTTTAACACCACTTTTAGCTGCTGTGATTGTTGCTTCAGCATGTAAATGATGAGGAAGAAGAATTTCAACAATATCTAATTCTTCTTTTTTTAACATTTCTCTATAATCCGAGTATAGAGTAATGTCTTTCCCTAAATTAAATTTTTTAATTTTACTTTTTGCTTTTTCTATTGTTCTATTACATAATGAGACAATTTCTATTTCCTTATTATCTAAGTATCCGAGGATATTTAAATCAAAAATTACACCTGTTCCTATGAAACCTACTTTGAACATAACGATTATTAAAGTGGTTTATTAAATTTATATAAATCTAAAATTTCCAATCAGTTGATTTTTCTCTATTTGGATCAGATTGAAGAGTGAAAATTGCATAAGTGTTTATAAAGAACTATTGGTTTTCATCTAATAGTTAAGTAAATAGTAAGAAATTATGTTCGAATACGCCATTGTTAGAAAACCTTGTAGAAACTTTAAACATGGTCTTAAAGATGCAGATTTAGGAATCCCTGATTACAAAAAAGCTCTTTCTCAACACAATATTTATGTTCAAGCTTTAAAAAGGTGTGGAATTCAAGTTATTGAATTGAAAGCAGATGAGAGGTATCCAGATTCCACATTTGTAGAAGACACTGCTATTACAGATAAAGGATTTGCGATAATTTTGAACATGGGCGCACCAAGTAGAAGGGGAGAAGAAATTGAAATAGAAAATGTATTAAATAATTTCTATGATAATATTGAGAGAATTTATCATCCTGGAACCGTTGATGGTGGAGATGTTATGAAGGTTGAGAATCATTACTATATAGGAATATCAAGAAGGACTAATTTGGAAGGAGCAAATCAATTAGTTAAAATCTTTAAAAAAAATAATTACTTATGCTCTAAAATTCCATTAATTAATTTACTCCATCTGAAAACAGGGATATCATATATTGGGGATAATAATGTTATAGCTGTTGATAAATTTAGAAAGCTACCCCATTTTAAAAGATTTAATATAATTTATACTAATGAAAACGAACAATATGGGGCAAATAGTATAAGAGTTAATAAATATGTTCTAATCCCTAAGGGTTGTAATATTTTAAGCAACTCCTTAAAATCATTAAAATATAAATTATTAGAGTTGGATCTTTCAGAATTTAGAAAAATGGATGGAGGTCTTTCTTGTTTATCACTTAGATTCTAAAATTGCATAAACTAATTTTATTTGAATGAACTTTTTAAGAAATATTAAAATAGTAAAATTATAA
>JBHLOI010000089.1:0-10274 GCA_048940645.1 Promethearchaeota archaeon
CCATTGTTCCGAGAGTGTGTTACAGAAGAGGGGTTAAATCCTTATCTCTTTAATTTCGTTAATATTCGGGATCAGTGTACATGGGTGCATATGAAGCATCCTAAAGAGGCGTTTGAAAAAGCAAAAGATCTTATAAGAATGGGAACAGCAAAAGCCGTAAAGCTCGAACCTTTAGATATGATTATGATAAAAATTAACCCTGTTGCTTTAGTTATTGGTGGTGGGGTTACTGGAATGAGTTCAGCTCTTAGTTTGAGTCGACAGGGATTCAAGACTTACTTAATTGAAAAGGAAGACAAGTTAGGTGGGAGATTAAATTCACTTTATAAGTTATTTCCTTATGAAATAGATTCAACAGAGTTTGTTGAGAAAATTATTAGTAATGTTAATAATGCGCAAAATTTAGAGGTTTATACTTCAGCAAAAGTGAAAAATGTTGAAGGTTTTGTGGGTAATTACGAAATAGAAGTTGAACAGAATGATAAAGTAATAAATTTAACCGCTGGAGCAATTATAGTCGCAGTGGGTTCATCATTACTGACACCTACGAATTTATTTGGATATGATGGAAAAGTGAGGATAACTCAATATGAATTAGAAACCAAATTAAAAAATAACGAAATTGAAGCTAAGGATATTGTAATGATACAATGTGTTGGTTCGCGTAATGATGAGAGACCTTATTGTTCGAGTGTTTGTTGCATGACGGCTTTAAAGAATGCATTAATTATTAAGGATAAAATACCTTACGCTAATGTCATGATACTATTTCGGGACTTGTACACACCTGGAACGGAGTATGAAGAATATTATAGGAGAGCAAGAGAGAAAGGTATATTCTTTATAAAATATGATCCTAGTAGATTACCGAAAGTTGATGAAAATCAAGTTAAGGTTTATAATGAATATATAGGAGAAGAAATGACTTTCCCTTATGATCTTCTCGTATTAAGTACTCCTTTAATTGCTAATTATGACAATAAAGAACTTGCTCAACTATTGAAAGTTCCTTTAGAAAGTAATAATTTTTTTTTAGAGGCGCACGTAAAATTAAAACCTAGTGATTTTGCCACAGATGGAGTATTTATTGGGGGATCAGCGAAGTGGCCGGTAGATATTACTGAAGCTATAACTCAAGGTTATGCTGCCGCTTCAAGGGCAAGCACTATTTTATCTCATGAGACAATTAAAGTAGAAGGTGCCACATCAAGCTTACCGGAATATAATAAGAATTTATGTTCAGGTTGTGAAGTTTGTATTAAAGTTTGTCCTTATCATGCTATAAAGAAGACTGAAAGCGATGAGATAGAAATTATTGAAGCATTATGTAAAGGATGTGGCGTATGTGGAGCAACTTGTACAAATCAAGCAATTGTAATAAAGCATTTTACTGACCCACAAATCTTATCAGAAATTTTTGTACTTGGAGGTAAAGAAATTTGATGAGTTTTGAGCCTAAAATTTTAGGATTTTTATGTAATTGGTGCTCATATGCAGGAGCAGATTTAGCAGGAGTAAGTAGAGTTCAATATCCCCCAAATATTAGGGTAATTAGAGTTATGTGTAGTGGTCGTGTTGATCCCAAATTTATTTTAAAAGCACTCCAAATCGGAATTGATGGAGTAATTGTTATGGGATGCCACCCTGGTGATTGTCATTATCTTGAAGGAAATTATGAAGCTGAAAAGAAATTTGAGATGGTTGAGAAATTTCTTAAATTTGTTAACTTAGATAAAAGAATAAGATTAGAATGGGTTTCAGCTTCTGAAGGTGTAAGATTTGGTGAAGTAGTTAAAGATTTTACAGAAAATATACGAAAATTGGGGCCTTCTCCTCTTAGTGGAGATCATATTGATGAAAAATTATTAGAAAAATTAATAGCGATTGAAATGGCAGCTACAAGCAATAGGATTAGAGCCCTTATTGGGAGACAAAGAAAGATTACATCAGAAGAAAATACATATGGGGAAAAATATCCAGAGGAACAATTCAATAAATTATTAGATCAAGCAATTAAAGATGAGTTTGAACGCCATTGTATTTTAGTCGCTTTAGAAAAAAATTCTAAATCCATTAAAGGTTTAGCAAAAGAATTAGATATTGATCCAAGTATAGTATTAGAACATATATTAGTATTAAAGGTTCGAAGTCAAGTAGACTTTGGAGAAATTATTGGAAATACGCCTATTTTTATTCGATTATAAGAGGGATAAATGGATGGAAAAAGTAGGAGCTGTTATGGTTGTAGGTGCTGGTATTGGGGGATCCCAAGCAGCACTAGATTTAGCAGATTCAGGTTATAAGGTTTATTTGGTTGAATCAAGCACTAGTATTGGCGGGGTAATGGCACAGCTAGATAAAACCTTCCCAACAAATGATTGTGCTATGTGTATTGTAAGCCCAAAATTAGTAGAAACTGGACGGCATCAAAATATAGACTTGAGTATTAATTGTAAAATTGAAGAGGTTAGTGGAGAGGCAGGGAATTTTATGGTTAAAGTATTAAAAAAAACACTATTTATAAATCCTGATATATGTACTGGCTGCGGAGTTTGTGGTCGTGAATGTCCTGTTGAAGCAATTGATATCTTTAATGAAGGCTTATCTAAATACGCTGCAACATCAGTTAAATATCCACAAGCAGTACCATTAGTATATGCTATTAATAAAGATTATTGTATCGGCTGTGGAATATGTCAAGGTGTTTGTAAAGCAAAAGCAGTAGAATATGAGAGAGAAGATGAAGAAGTAGATATAAATGTAGGAGCTATAATTTTAGCCCCAGGTTTCGACGAATATATTCCAAAGGCAGCAAATTTGTATGGATATGGGAAGTATAAAAATGTAGTAACAAGTATAGAGTTTGAACGTATCTTAAGTGCGAGTGGGCCATATGCTGGTAGAGTCTTACGCCCTTCAGATGGTGATGTTCCAGAAAAAGTAGCATTTCTCCAATGCATTGGCTCTCGTGATTATACTGGAAATGGGCAACCTTATTGTTCTTCAGTATGCTGTATGTATACAGCTAAGGAAGCCGTTATTGCCCATGAGCATATGCATCAGATTAAGCCGACGATCTTTAGCATGGATGTAAGAGCATATGGAAAGGATTTTGATAAATACATTATTAGAGCCCAGGAAGAATATGGTGTCCAATACATAAGAAGTCGTATCTCATCTATTAAAGAAGTATCAGAAACAAAGGATTTACGGATAAGATATGAAACTGAAGATGGAAAAGTAATGGAAGAAGATTTTCATTTGGTCGTCCTTGCAGTTGGATTAAATCCTCCTAATGATGCAAAATATCTTGCTGAAAAGTTTGGTGTAGAATTAAATGAGTTTGGTTTTGCGAGAACTGAAAAATATAACCCCGTTCAAACATCAAAGCCGGGTGTTTTTACATGTGGAGCATTTTCATCACCTAAAGATATTCCTGATACAGTGACCCAAGCTAGTGCAGCTGCTGGTTGTGTTAATCAGCTTTTATATGAAAAACGAGGCACTTTAATAACAGAAAAAACATTACCTCCTGAAATTTTTGTGAATGGTCAACCGCCTAGAATTGGTGTATTTATCTGCCATTGTGGAATTAACATTGGAGGTTTTGTAGATGTTCCAGAAGTGACAAAATATGCGAGCACTCTCCCAAATGTAGTTATGACAGATCGTAATCTCTACACTTGTTCAGCAGATACTCAAACAATAATAAAAGAAAAAATAAAAGAGTATCATCTTAATCGTGTTATAGTTGCATCATGTACACCTAGAACCCATGAACCATTGTTTCAAGAAACTATTAGAGAAGCTGGTTTAAACAGGTATTTATTTCAAATGGCAAATATTAGAGATCAATGTTCATGGGTACATATGAACGAGCCAGAGAAAGCTACCCAAAAAGCAAAAGATTTAGTAAGAATGGCAGTAAATAAAGCCAGAGAAATAGAGCCTATTGAAAGAATTAGATTACCAGTTACTTCTAAAGCTCTTGTTGTTGGAGGAGGAATAAGTGGTATGGTGGCGGCTGTTAATTTTGCTAGTCAAGAATATGAAACATTTCTAGTTGAAAAACAAGAAGAACTGGGAGGATTTGCCCGAAATATATATCACACTCTTGAGGGAGGGAATGTTCAAGAATTCTTGGCTGATTTGATTAACAAAGTAAAATCGAATAAAACTATTCATACATATACAGATGCCGAAATTGAAAATATTGATGGTTATATTGGTAATTTTAAAACTTCAATTATTCACGGTAAGAATAAAGAAAGAGTGGAATTTGATCATGGAGTAGTTATTGTCGCAACAGGAGCAAAAGAATATCAACCTAAAGAATTTTTATTCGGACAAAATGAAAATGTAATCCTCCAGTCTGAATTTGAAAAGATGATAAACTCAGACAATAAAATAAAGAATAAAAAATCAGTTGTAATGATTCAATGTGTAGGCTCGAGAAATGATGAACATCCTTATTGTAGTAAAATGTGTTGTGCTGAAGCAATTAAGAACGCCCTATTAGCTAAAGAAAAAAATCCAGATGTGGAAATAACAGTTCTATTTCGAGATATTCGGACTTATGGATTTAAAGAAAAGTACTACCGAAAGGCACGCGAAGCAGGAATCATTTTCCTCCGGTATGATGAAGGTAATCCCCCTAAAGTAGTTCCAGAGGATTCAATATTAAAAATTGAGGTTTCAACTCCAAGAAAAGAAAGAATCAACATTAACTCTGATCTATTGGTTCTAAGCGCTGGAATATATTCAGATAGAGAGGAAAATGAGGAGCTGGCCAAGATGTTAAAAGTTCCTCTTAATGATGATAATTTCTTTTTAGAAGCACATGTTAAGTTACGCCCGGTAGATTTTGCCACTGAAGGAGTATTTTTAGCAGGTTTAGCACATTGTCCCAAAACAATCGAAGATTCTATTGCGCAGGCGAATGCTGCAGTTTCAAGAGCCTGTACTATACTATCAAAAGATGAAATAGAGGCTGAAGGTAAAACTGCCATGATCCTTCCAGAACGCTGCATTGGATGTGGTATGTGCGTAGAAAATTGTGCTTATAATGCAATCGACTTAGTTGATGACCGTCGATTCGGAAGAATCGCTAAAATTAACCAAGCATTATGTAAGGGTTGCGGTGCTTGTTCAGGTAATTGTAGATGTGCTGCTATAGATGTATTAGGTTTCACGGGTGAACAAGTATTTGCAATGATAACTGGGAGGTGCTAATAAGATGGCAACGCAAACAAAACAAGAAGAAAACCTAAATGATGGATGGGAACCCAAAATTTTAGCATTTTTATGTAATTGGTGTTCTTATGCCGGAGCAGATTTAGCGGGGGTTAGTAGGATTCAATACCCTCCTACTATTAGGGTTGTAAGAGTTCCCTGTTCTGGTAGAGTAAGCCCTTATTTTATTATTAAGAGTTTAATGGATGGTTGGGATGGGGTTGTTGTTTCGGGATGCCATCCTGGAGATTGCCATTATCTTACAGGAAATTTAGTAGCAAGAAGACGATTTGCGATTTTAAAAGAATTGTTAGAATTTTTCGGTATAGAACCAGGAAGAATTAATTTTATGTGGGCTTCTGCTGCTGAGGGTGAACGTTTTGCCAACTTAATTAAAAAGGCGACTAAAATTGTTAAACAGCTAGGACCGAATAAAAAATTTGAAAAGAAATGGTGATGATAGTGGGAATTGAAACAGAGAATAGGGAAATTGAAAATTCAATGAGAGAAACTGCTCGATCTCTACTCAAAGAGAAAAAAGTAGATGTAATTATTGGATATAAAAGCGGAACTGTTCCCTTAAGTTCAGCACCAATAATGATAACAAAAGAAGAAGATGTTGAAAAACTAATTTGGAATAATTTATGTTATGTTAATTTAGCTAAGTATTTGGTTCCTCGAATTCCTCAACTAGTTGATCCTGAAAAAGGAAATTTAAAAGTAGGAATAGTATCTAAAGGTTGTGTTGGTAGAGCATTAATTCATTTAGCAGTCGAGAACCAAATTAATCTTGAAAATATCAAAATGATTGGAATTCCTTGTAATGGTATAATCAATCGAAAAAGAATTGAAAAGGAGATTGGTGAAAAAGAAATTTTAGAGATTTTTGCCTCTGGTAATGATATAGTTGTGAAGGGAAAGAATTTTGAACAAAAGTTTTCTTTTGATGAGTATATCAATGAATTATGTAAAGTATGCAAAGTTAAATCTCCTCCTGTACTCGCAGCATTAGCGGAAAATTGTGTTGGTGAATGCCAAGAAATAAGCTCCATAGACGATAATTTTGAAGACTTAATGGAATTTGAATCGAAAACAACTGAAGAGAAATGGGATTATATTAAAGATACATTAGAGACATGCACTAGATGTTATGCCTGTAGAGAGGCATGTCCTATGTGCTATTGTAATTTATGTTTTGTAGATCAAAATAAACCTATCTGGTTTGAAAAAACAACAGAAATATCTGATATAATAGCATTTCATCTCGTTCGTGCGATGCATTTAGCAGGTCGCTGTGTAGCATGTGGAGCTTGTAGTAGTGTCTGTCCAATGGGAATTGATTTAAATTTAATTACAAGAAAATTGGAGAAAATCGTAAAAGAAAGATTTAATTTTACATCTGGCATTGATTCCGAGAAAATGGCTCCTATGATGGATTTTAGCATGGATGATGCAGAAGAATTTATGTTAGAAGAAGATTAAAAAGGTGATTAAAAATAGAGCAAAAAGTATTAATGAAAAATGAAATAGGGAAGTTATATATTGAATTGAGTGAAGAATTCAATTTCTATGCACCAATTAAGGAAAAGGGTAATTTAGTATTTAAAAAAATATTAAATCCTGACGATATTGTATTAGATTACTTCAATTCTAAGGTACCTCCAAAAGAAATATTGTTTCCAAAAATGGAAGTACTTTTTGAATATAAAACTGACGGTAAGGATGTTACTGAGATTATTGAAAGAACTGATTTAGATGAGAAAAATATAATATTTGGCATAAGACCATGTGATGCACATAGTTTTGTTCTTTTAGAAAACTTTTTTGCTTTTGGAGATATTCAAGATGAGATTTTTTTGAAGAAAAGAGCAAATTCTATAGTTATTGGAATTGGTTGTAATGCTCCAAAAAGTACATGTTTTTGTACCTCAATAGAGGGACATCCGTTTATGAAAGATGATATGGATATATTCTTAGTAGACTTAGGTGACAAATACTTAGTTGAAGGAGTAAGTGAAAAAGGAAAGGAATTAATGAACAGATTGAAATGGCTTTCTGATGCCAAAAAACAAGACATAAATAAGGCAGAAGAATTATCCAAACAGGCAGAAGAATCATTTGAAACTAAACTGGATTTAAAAGATATAGATAAAATACTTGATCCTAATTTTGAGCATCCTATTTGGGAAGAAATTAGTGAAATTTGCATAGGATGTGGAACATGTTCCTTCTTATGTCCTACATGTACTTGTTTTGATGTAATTGATGAAAATGATCATTATAATAACAAAGGACGACGAATTAGGATATGGGATACATGTCAGTTTTGCTTATATTCACTTCATACAAGTGGTCATAATCCACGAGAGAGTTGTATCGAGCGTTGTAGAAATAGAATTTTACATAAATTTTGCTATTATCCTGAAAATTATAATATGTTAGGATGTGTTGGATGTGGTCGATGCATTCAACTCTGCCCTGTCAATAACGATCTTAGGGCAATTATTGAAAAAGTCAATAATATTAAAGAAGAAAAGGAGGAGAAAGTGAGTGCCTAATCCTTATATTCCTATGTTAACTACTGTTAAAAATATTGTATCAGAAAATAAAGTAAATGATGTTAAGACAATAGAATTAGAATTTAAAAAAGAAGAAAACTACAAAAATTTTGATTATATACCAGGGCAATTTGCTGAAATCAGCTTAATTGGTAAGGGAGAGTGTCCAATTGGTATTGCTTCCTCACCTACGGAGGAAGGTTCAATTAAATTCACGATTAAAAAAATGGGTACGGTAACTACAGGTTTTCATAATTGTGAAGTTGGTGATACTGTGGGCGTCAGAGGCCCTTGTGGAAATGGATGGCCAATTGAACAAATGAAAGGAAAAAATATTGTTGTGATTGGTGGTGGATTTGCTTTTTCAACTTTACGTTCACTAGTGGTCTATTTATTGGATGAGAAATACAGAAAAGACTATAAAAATATTACTGTAATTTATGGTAATCGTGATTCTGGAGAAGTGCTTTATCGAGATATTTTAGAGGAATGGAAAAAAAGGGACGATATTAATGTTATACTAACTATTGACCGGGAAGAAGACGGATGGACTGAAAAAGTAGGATTTGTTGCTCCCGTAGTTAAAGAAGTTGGTCCATCTCCCAATAATGCTATCGCTGTAGTGTGTGGTCCCCCAATCATGATTAAAACTACCATTGCTGTGTTAGAAGAATTGAATTTCAAAGATGAACAAATATTAAATTCATTAGAAATGAGAATGAAATGCGGAATTGGTAAATGTGGAAGATGTAATATTGGTAATAAATATGTATGTGTTGACGGTCCAGTTTTTTCCTTGGCAGAGCTCAAAAAGATGCCAAGTGAGTATTAAATATATTATTAAAAAATTATAAAAAATGAAGAAAGGTATAAAAAATGGTTGAAGAAGTCTTTCCTAAATCTTTTGAAGATTTGATAAAGGATGTCCATGAACAAGGTATTTGTGGAGAGTGTGGAGGTTGTGTTAGCTTTTGTTCGGCTCATGAGATAAAAGCTATTGAAATGTTTGAATCAGGTCCTCCAAGATACTATAATAAGGATAATTGTCTAAAATGTGGTATTTGCTATTTAGTTTGTCCGCAGACGCATGTTTTAGATGATCAATTAAATAAAAGATATGACTATAAAATATCTATCGGGAATTGGAGAAAAATTTCTTCAAGTAAAGCAACTTCAGAAGAGATTCGGAAAAATGCGACGGATGGAGGAGCAGTTACGGCAATTTTATTATATTTAATGGAAAAAAATTTAATAAATGGAGCAATTGTCTCAAAAAAGGAAGGTCCATTTAGTAGAATCCCTTTCTTTGCTACAACAAAAGAAGAATTAATAGAAGCTGCAGGTTCTCACTATGATATCTCTCATGGAGTTACAAGTTTAGAGAAGTATAATTCATTTGTTCCTACCATCACTAAATTGAAAGCTGTTGTGAGTTCGGATGCAATGAACATCGCTGTTGTTGGTACGCCATGTCAGATAATGTCAATTAGAAAAATGCAAGAATTAAGCATTTTACCAGCTCATATTGTGAAATACACATTAGGTTTATTCTGTAATTTGAATTTCTCTTTTAATGCCGAAGCTCGAAAGAATTTAGAAGATAAATTTGATTTTTCATTTGATGATGTAGAGAGATTAAATATTAAAGAAAATTTAATTGTACAGCTTAAAAATAATCAAATGAAATATATTGATTTTAAGGATATTCACGAGTTTGCTAGACCAGCATGCTTTGCTTGTCGAGATTTTTCCAATGTTTATGCTGATATCTCGTTTGGAGGGTTGGGTTCTAAAGATGGGTACACAACAGCAATAATCAGAACTCAAATCGGGGAAGATATCTATAATAAAGCGTTAAAAAAAGGATATTTAGAAGAGCCATTAGAAGTAAATACTTCTGTTAAAAAATCTGAAATTTTAGCTAAAGTTATAAGCTTTGGTAGAAGAAAATTCGAAAGATATAAAAATTCTTTAAAAGAAAGAAGAAAAGCTTAAGTAATTAAATATTAAAATTTTTTATAATTCTATTCTTATCTATAAATCTCAGTTTTTCTTATACGGTAATTTTATAAGTTCATATTTTGAATCTCGATAATTTTTTGATTTCAGGTTATGGAATCCGATAATTTTTTCGGATGAAATTTTCGGGATCGATCATAATAATAGGAAAAAATAGAAGAAATTGATCACAAAAATATTAATATTAACATTAATAAGTAATTATAATTATTTTTTTGTTGGACAATTTTGTAGGTTATTAACTATAGGAAATGATAATAAATTACATGATTTTTATCAAAATTCGATAATTTGACTTCGCTTCGTAATTGATTTTCGCGATTTTGATCTTTTTCGATCGCATTATTCAGACAAATTTTTTGAAAACGATAATCTTGGAGTTATAAATTATTGTGATCGAAAATTTTTTTGTGTTTTTATTGTCGGAATCGATCATTGCATTTAAATATTTTAATTTCTTTTAAA
>JBHLOI010000031.1:0-42575 GCA_048940645.1 Promethearchaeota archaeon
TATAAAGCCTTAAAACAACAATTAGATTTTAATGACGCTGGCATCTCAATTGTTGAACAAGATCCTTCCATTTTAAAAGTTGTTACTGGTAAGAAAATAATTTTAAAAGTACTTAGAAAAGGGTTTGAATTAACAAAGGAAAAATTACTTGAAGAATTAGATATTATTTTTAATTAATTTGGTTTTTATATTAAAATTAAAATACAAATTCTGGTTTTATTTTGAAAGAAAGAATCATAATGAAGGCAAGTGATATTACAGAGCACAGCAATATTAAGAGAATGATTTTTGTTAACATTCTTATTGAAATCTTTATTATTATGTGTTATTTTTCCATATCAGAGCTTTTTGGTTCTATTTCTAGTTTTTATATTCTTAATAATGAATTTACAGTGACATTTGGAACAAGTTTATTGCTGTTTACTTTTTTTTCTGTATTAGCAGGACCAATTCACGGATTTGTCTCTGGCTTTTTTGGTGAATTTCTGTATCAATTATCTTTTTATTCGTCAATCCAATTAAATTGGATAATTATTATAGCGCTCTATGGGTTAATGTGTGGTTATTATAAATATAAACCATTAAAATATCAAAATCCCACTAAATTATTCTTTACTATTGTTATTCTAGCAATCTCATCGATAATTGTATTTGTATTAATAATTTTATCACAACTTATTTCAGATCCAGGAGCATACAATCTTAATATGATACTAATTAATTATGGAGCGAAATTTTTAGTTCAATCATTTATTTCTGTTGTTGTTTTGGTTCCTTTATTATTATTCATTTATGATAAATTTTTAGGTTTTCAAGAACGCCATATTTATCATTTATTTTTAACTCATCATCCACTATCTGCGAGTGATCATACTTTTTATTTACAATTTGGAAGAACTAAAATATACTTTTGTTCGAGATGCTCGGGTATAATTCTTGGGGGAACAATTTCTATTTTTCTTACCCATTTAATTGATTTAATATTTAACTTTCGTTTAAGTCCTGAAATTGCATTAATAGGAATAATTTGTGTTCCAATCCCGGGATTGATAGATTGGGGTACTCAAAGATTATTGTTGAGAAAAAGCACTACAACTTCACGATTAATTACAGGATTTATAATAGGTGTTGGACTTCATTTAATTAACTTTACTTACAAATACTATTTTATAACGATAACAATTATAACCATATACTTTTCGATTCTTTTTTTGTTAATGTATATTGGTCTTAAAAAACAAATGAGGTCATTTCGTGAAGATTTAATTTCGATTTCTGATGAAGAGTATAATATTATTTTTATTCATGGACTTGAAAGCTCTGGTAAAGGATTTAAGGCTCAATATTTAAAAGAAATGTTTCCAAATATTCTTACTCCAGATTTTATAAAATTTGACCCAAAAAAGGGCTTAAAATCATTATTATTTGAAAGGATGGCCCAATTAATTACAATATTAGCAGAAAAGAAAAATTGGATAATAATTGGTTCTAGCTATGGAGGATTAATGGGAGCTTTATATGCTTTACAATATCCAGAGAAAGTAGAACGTTTAATTTTACTAGCTCCATCTTTTGATTTTGATAAATTTGTAAGTATGAAGTTAAATCCAGTTGATATTCCAGTTGTAGTTTACCATGGGAAAAACGATGATGTAGTTCCTTTGAATAAATCAAGAGAAAGAGCAAAACAATTTTTTAATAATCTTGAGTATAATATTGTAGATGATGACCATTATCTTCACTCTACTGTTAAAAATATAAACTGGAAGGAAATCTTACATCTTAATTGATTTAAAATATTCCAAGTATACCTTAAAAATTGGACTCCAACTTTTTTTTAATTGATTGATTTTATTGATAATTTAAGAAGTAAAGTTAATACAGCTTTTTTGACAAATGAAAAAAAATTAATAAAATCATAAATATATAAATGTGAGAATTAAATGGTAAAAGAAAAGTTATATATTTGTCGTGGATGCGGATATGTTTTTCCAAAGGAATTATCTGAACTTATTGAAAATAAAGTTCAAGTCTATTGTGAGATGTGTGGTACTCCGTTTTCTTTAGAAGGAATAGAATTCAAACAACAGACTGTGAGATATCTAAAAAAACCTAGTCCTAAATATTCAACATATGTTATAACTGAGGAAAGTAAATCAAAATTAAATAAAGCTATTAAAAAGCTGGATAAATTTGCTTATATACCAATACTTATATTCTCTGGTATATCTTTTGGTCTTTTATTTCTAATCTTTTTTTATACAGATAATTGGGTTAATTTTTTAGTAAGTCAATTATCACTAGGAATTTATGGATTATTAATTGCTCTTTACGATATTAATTATATTTCAACAAAAATTGAAAATGAGCAATATGATGATATATTGCTGGATGCATTCTGTTTTGGTATTTTGGGATGCATTATTTACGGAGTAGGAGTCCTACTTTTAATTAAAGGTTTTCTTATCATAATGTATAGGATTTTTAATCCTAAACAGAAGACTCATAAGGTTTATAATTTTGGTGTGAATTTAAAAAATTCATTAAATGAATTTTCAGCTAAAGCTGGAATTGTTATAGCTTTTATTGTTTTATTTAGATTTTCTATAAATGATTTTGATGCAAAATTTATAGTTTTAGGTATAGAATTCGTTTCTCAAAGAATTAGCACATTAGATCAATGGTTAATTTTTACAATAATCTCAGTTATATTGGCAGGATTTTGTCTAATTCCAATAATAATCCTCATTATTGATGCAAGAAGAAAGCAAAAGATAAGAGCGAAACTAAAATTATCTTTTAGTGATGCAATCATTACCTTCATTCTAGGTATAATCGGAACTATTTTTTTCGCTCTTGGAATTTTTATTTTATTAAAAGGAATTCTTATGTTTTTCTTAGTGGCTGCAAAGCCATCAGATTTTCCTAAATCTGAGGAGATTATAGAAGAGAAAAAGATTGAGTTCCCAGAATATAAAAAAGAAGAACCACCTCAAAAGGTAATTCCTCCAAAAATCGAGGCTATAACATTAAAAGAAGAACCTGAAGCACCTAAAGAACTACCTGAAAAAATTGTAATTGAAGAAGCCAAAATTGAAGAAGAGAAAGGGTTTAAACCTGAATTAGAAGAAGAAGTAGAAATTCAAGAAAAACTAGGAGAATCTAAACAAATTTTAAAGAATCAAGAATCAGAAAAAATGGAATTAAGGCTCCATGATTCATTATTACCAGTTAAAGATGAAAAAGACAAAAAAATTGTTAAAGAGTATTTTTCAAAGATCTTTGCTTTAATATCAAAAGATATTAGAAAACAAATAAAGGCGCTTAAAATACCTAATAAAGAAAAAAAAGATATTTTGAAGGAGTTAGCTTTTTTAACTAAAGAAGAACAAGCCAAATATATTGGAGCCTTAGCAGAGCTATATAAAGCGCTTCCACGCAAATTAATTGAAAGAATAAGAAAACTTCCTAATGTAGAGCCTCGGTACTATGACAAGATTATTGAACAATTAAAATATATGGACGCTGAGGAACAGATTAATTTTATCCAATTTTTAGAAAAAAATGCCTAAAAAAATAATGTGATATCTGAAAAAAATGTCGCTTGAACGAAGAAGAGAAACTAAAGGAGCTGTAAAAGAAGAAGTGTTACAAGATAGCAAATTTAGGCGTTTAGATTTTACTCCCTTGGAAAAAAAGAAAGAAACAAAAGGGAAAAAAAAAGAAATTCAGATTTTTGTTGATGAATTAACAGAAATTGAAGAAGATGTTTTAAAAATTGCACAAGATATTTTAAAATTAAAAAGGTATGATGCAGATTTTGATTTAGAAGTTGAAACTGAGGCAGAATTACAAAAATACCCAATAATTGAAAAATTATATGCCAAATGTATCGCAAAATTAGCATACAAAAAAGGATATAGTAAAGAGGATATTTTCTTAGCTATAAGAGGTTTAGAAGAAAAAAACTGGATTGTTACAAACGAAAGAAGGACAAAATTAGAAATTTTAAATAATGAAAAATTAGTCTCAATACTTAACTTTATAAAATTAAATCCTGGTATTCATGCAAGAGATGAAAAGATCGAAAATGAGTTGAATATCACGAGAACTCCATTTTTAAAACATATTATGACTTTAGAGAGGTTTAAACTTATACGTTCAAAGAAGCTGGGAAAATCATTACATTACTTTTTAACAGATGTCCCAGAAAGTTTTGATGAATATAAAGTTATATTTAGCAATCCCCTAATTATTGAAATCTTAGAAGAACTTGTTAAAGATGAGAGTATTGCAATATCTAAAATTGGAGAAAATCTAGATGTTTATTCTGGAACCATTCAATATCATATTAAGAAAATGAAAGAGATAGATTTAGTAAAATCAATTAAAAAACAAAACAATCAAACCATTCATTTAGTAAATATTGAATTATTAAAGAAATATAATGAAATTTTTAAGGAACCTAACTTCTCTAAATTTTTGGAAGGGTTATAGGTTATAATCAAAGATAAATTAAGTATCAATCAATACTGATTTTATTCTTGGTAAAGATTCAATTACGACTTTTATGGCATCCTCAATCCCTTTCTCCATATTGGGATGTATCTCATTAGATTTAAGTAAACCATATTGAGCATGTCCAGGCAAATCAGACACTGAAAGAATCGAAACGGTTTTTAAGTTAAAAAGTTCTCCCAATAAAAATAAAATTGAAGATTCCATATCAATGGCATTAATATTGGCTGCTTTAATGGCTCTTATGAATTCGTATGTTTCACAGAATAAAGCATCTGTAGTCCAAAGATTAACTTCTTTAATCTTATTAGTAGTTAATGTTGATAAACCTTCATTTAACAATATTTCTTTTAAAATCTCGTTTGGTTTAGATATAAATACAGTTTGATTTCCAGTTAGTAAATTATGTAATACAGATAAAGGATTTTTAACAGATTCCAATTTATTTGATAAAGCAGGATATGTACGAATATATTGAGGAGTAGTTCCATCATCACAATAAGCTGATTTTGGAATGAGTATATTGCCTATATCAATTTCATTAGTTTCGTCCTGAATACCTCCACATAAGTCAATTCTTATTATAATTTTTGTTTTACATCGTTTTAAACTTTCTACTATAAGGCTGACATTGGGGCATCCAATTTGAGACTGAATGATACTTACTCTTACTCCATTTAAAAAACCATTATAAACTCTTCCGTGCACAATTTTATTTTGAAGTTTTTTTATTAATTTTTTCATAACCATTTTTACTGCTGGTAAAATAACTATCTCATTTAGGTTTGAAGAAGCAGTCTCTAAAATCATTCTAACAATTTTATCATCAATACTTATAAATTTTAATCCAAAATTCAGTAATTCACTTTTGATTTTATTGAGCATTTTCTATACAAAAATTTATATTTTGAATATGAATTAACTTAGATCTTATAATATTTAAAGATAATAAGAATTGTATCAAAATTGCTAAAGAAGATTAAACTGATTCAGTGGAATTAATCTTAATAAAAACTTCTTATTTGTATTACTAATTTAATCCTATTTATTTATAAATTATAAGTAGTTCCCTAATTACATGATTACTTATATTTTTTAAGAACAATTTTTAATATCTTAATAAAATACATTTATCTATAATAGGAAATTAATAAAATAGTTCAAAAGATTTGGTACTTTAAGATGAGAAATCGATTTATCATTGACAATAAGATTACAAATGAATTTGTTGAGACTTACACTAAAACAACATATCGGATCATAGGAAATAACAAACATTCTGCGATCAAACCATGTCATTGGCTTGAACAGAGATTAATGACAGGAAGAGATAATAGAAATTGCTATAAAGGAGTTTTTGGGGTTAAAAGTCATAGATGTTTACAGAATACACCATCTCTACCTTTCTGTAACCATCAATGTGTTTTTTGTTGGAGAGATATTGAAGTAGGAGGGCTTGGAAACGAGTTCATAGTTAAACCAGACGATCCCAAAGAATTAATTGAAGAAATGATCCGTCATCAACAGGATATTATTAAAAATCACTTACCATTAAGAAGATATCTTGATAATTATGAGATAATGATCAATTTGCTTCATTTCATGGTTAAAGCTAATACAGACCAAAATCTAAATTCCCTTTCAAAAATTCTTCAAGTTAGTAAGAATAAAATTGAAAGGGCTCTAAATCTCCTGAAAAATCAACACTTTATCAAACCAACTGATGAAACATTAAAGAGTTTCAGAATAGATGAAGAAATCTCATGTTGCATAGATTCTCGAGAAGAAATTGAAACTTTAATTAATAGAGAATTAACTAATCCTGATGATATTATGCAAACGCATAGTGAGGCGATGTATCCAAATCATGCAGCCATATCTCTTGACGGTGAACCATTACTTTATCCATTGATGAGCGATCTTGTTAGAGAATTCCGAAATAATGGTATGACTTCCTTTATTGTCACTAATGGTACTTTACCTAAAAAATTAGAACAATTAGATTCATTACCAAGCCAATTATATCTTACTTTGCCAGCACCAGACGAAAAATTATATAAAAAAATTTGCCGTCCAATGATAAGAAATGGTTGGAATAGGATCATAACAAGTTTAGACCTACTAGAATCATTATCTTGCCGAAGTGTAGTACGATTAACTGCTGTTAAAGAGTTAAATTTGAATGAGAATTTAATTAAAGATTATATTAAATTAGTAGAAAAAGCGAACCCAAACTTCTTTGAATTAAAGGGCTTCACACTCCAAGCAAAAGCTTTACTTATTAAGAATAGGTTAAAAAGTGAGACACCAATTCAAGACTATTTTCCAGAATATGATTACTTAGAAAAAATTGCTCATAAATTTGAAGTAATGGGTAATTTTCCATTAATTTATAAGAACAAGTCAAGTAGAGATTTCTTGTTTGCCGTTAATTGGGAAAAAGGTAAAGACCCCATAATTAAAAATCCATAAATTAATATTGGCAAATAAATGGTTCAATATTAAGAGGTTTTTCTTTCACTTTTTTATGAGTGTTTGAGTAAATCTTTTTAAATATTCTATTACAGATATTTCGTTATTACTAATCATTTGAAATATTTCTTTAAATTGATCTAAATTATTTCGGAGGATTTCATTAAATTTTTCAGAATCTAGATAATGATAAATTACATTTTTTACATTCAATTTTTCTTTATCAAACTTAGCTTCTTCTGGTTCAAACAAGTTAACTTCACCCTTGAATTGCTTTATATATGAATATAACTTTTCACAAAAATCATCGAATTCTTTTTCATTATATTCATGACCAAGCAATCTATCTAAATTATGCTCTCTTAGGTCCCCCCAATTTACATCCTTACCTTTTATTGGAATAATTTGAATACTATGTTTGCGTGCTAATTCAAGTTCATGCACACAATCTATTGAATTGAACACGGATTTATTAGACGCAAAAAACAATAAGAGTTGGCATTTTGGAACTGTTTCATTCATAAAATCATCAATATTTCCTGTTAAATCTGTTTCACAGTAGAATGCACTATATATTTCCTCTTGGTTCTGCAAAAATTCAGAAATTTCTTTTATGTGAAAATAATCAAAATCGGCAACAGCATGACTAAGAAATATATTTATACTTGCTTTTTGTTGGCAGAATTTTAATATCGATGGCAGATCTCTAGTTACTAATTTTTCCCATTCATCTTTCCAAAAGTTATTATCCAAATGAAGAAAGTTTAAATTTTTCAATTTCCATATCGTCCAAGGTAATTCGGATAAATTGTTATTACCCAATATTAATGATTCAATATCATTAAGTTCACCTATTGATTCAGGAATGCTATTCAATTGATTTGCTTTTAAATTTAACTTTTTAAGAGAGTTTAAATTACCAATATTATTAGGCAGATTTTTTAAATTATTTTCACTCAAATTTAATTTTTTTAATTTTTTTAAATTTCCAATAGATTCGGGTAATGATTTTAATTGATTCTGCTCCAATGTAACATTTTTTAGAAATTCTAATTTTCCGATAGATTCAGGAATTGAATTTAATTTATTCATACTTAAATTTAATTTTTTAAGATTTCTTAATTCCGATATTGATTCAGGGATTGTTTCTAATTTATTATCCGCTAAATTTAGCTTTTGAAGTGATTTAAATTTTAAAATTTGTTCTGGAAAGTTTGTTAATCCACAATTAAATAACCCAATTCCAATTACCTTACCGTTTTTAACCTCAATACCACATGTATCCATACTAATTTCATAAACTTGGCCAAAAGTTTTCATAATTATACTTTCTAAATTACAACAAGTCTTGATATCTTCAGAATTTAATCCTAATTTTTCATACTTTTCACTCATTTTTTTATTTCAACCCTTAATTTAAGAAGGAAATTAAATTAGATTTATTAACTTCTTGAAATCTTCTTTTTCTATAAAATTTTCAGCTTCTCGTCGTGTATCAAACATAGTATACCCCGCAATTGCAATTATTAATGGATCTCCTTCACGAGTAGGTTTCTTAATCCAATAACCAGAAGAGGTTAGCATTTTATTTATGATATCTCGATCCATATAATTAAAAATAAGCTCACCTACATTAGGAACTAAAGGAGTACCAAAAGGAATTAAAATGTCAACTTTTTTCTTAGGAGCAGCAGGTTCAATAGTGACTGTTGCATTAATTTCGTGTAAAATCTTATAATATATTTGATTTGCTGAGAATAAATCACCAGCACCACTAATAATATGAACCTTTAATCCTTCTGATTTAATCATTGATCGAATCTTCTCATTAATTTCGGAGATTTTTGTATCAAATTTTTTTTTTTCATCCAAACGGTTCAATATTTCAAGAATATAAGAAATCTTTGATAAATAATCTCTAATATTAAAGATATGATGTTCATATGGTTCTAATAATTTAATTGCTTCATTATAATATTGAAATGCATTATCAAGTTTATTATTTAACTCAGACACTTCAGCGAGCCATTGTATTTCAGCGGCTGCCCACGATTTATTAGTTCCCATAAATGCATCAACAAGGATTTTTCTAACTTCATTAGCTTTATCATATCTATTTGATATTTCGTGTTTATCTTGATTTGTCGCAAATAAAGCAGCAGCCTTCCATTGCCAAGAAGCTAATTCGACAGTACATTTGTTTTCAAATTTATCAATATTAGTTTTCAAATCGTCCATTAATTTGTTGTATAATTTTCCATTTTTAAAACGATAATCAGATGAATCTATTTTCTGAACTTCTAGAAGATGACAGCCTATATTATAATAATCTGTAGCTGTAAGAAGATTTTCGGATTTTTCATGATAATTGCCAATAAATAGGTATAATTTAGCGATTGATTCAATATTATTTCGCGCATAAAAATCAAATACAAGACGCTCGAGATCAGGAATTAAAGTTCTCTGAATATTTAGATCCACACTATTTAAATATTCAAGCACCTTGTCAATATATTCTGTATTATCAATATATTCAGTTGCAGAAAGAAAATAGAATCGTTGAAGTACATTCTTAAGAAAAATTTTCAACCTTTTAATATTCGAAATCTCTTTTGCTCTTTCTAAATTTTTATTTAGTTCTACTTCAATTTTGTTAATCAATTCTAAAGTAAACTCATCATCATATTTTTTTTTGGGAGTGACTTCGTAATATATGTCATGAGAAAGAGAATAAATATAACTATCTTTATCTCCAAGTATACCTCCATCGCCTAAGATAATCTCATCTTTTTCTTCTATAATTAATTTATCTTTTAGTAATTCATGTAATATCTCGTCAATACTAGATATATCTACATTTAGCATATTCTTTAAGGTTGTTTTTATAAGCCATAATGGCGGATTTAATTCAAATGTCTTATTAAGACTAACAATACTACTCCAAATATTTCTTTCTGCTTCTGTTCTTATGTTATACACAAGATTTTTAACTGTGTCGATGATATCATCACTAATTTGAACATTTTCCATATCATCTGTAGTAAATTGTTCCTTCCGATTTTTTTCTAAATAAAGTAAAAAATTATCTGCGAAAATTGGATATATCCATCCTCTACTCGAGATTCTCTTTATTAGGGTGTTATACGCAGGTTTTGTAAAATTATCATTAGATAAATTATGAATTTCAAAAAATTTTTCTACTGATTCATCTGTTAAGCTTATTCCTTCAAGCCAAGTTTTCTGCACTTTCCAATGGTGTGGTATCTTTCCTTCTTTAATGATGCTTTTATATGATTTTGTGCGTAAGAACATTAAAACCCTTAAATTTTCCTTTAACTTTGTTGGACAACCAGATTCAAATAAATTATGAATGATTTCTATTAAATTTTCAACATTCATATCAGATCTACTTTGTTCTTCATCAAGGACCAATACGAGATGACGATGTTTTTCTGCCAATGTTTTCAATTCCTCATGCATTCGCAATATAAATTCTGTGTTATTAATTCCCTTTAGAAACCTTTTATCTATTTCAACGAATTTGATATCTCTATCATTTTGAGATAACAAATATTTTAAGTTAGTCTTTCCCATTCCTGCAGAGCCTAAAATGATATTAAATTCATCATCTTGAATTTTTTTAAGTAATAAATCTTCAATTCCGAAATAAATAAGATTATTAATAATTTTTGGATCTACAACAATTGGTATAATAATAGGATCGTTTTTTAAAGCTCTTAATTGAAATGGTTGTTCAATTGGTTGTATAATTAATTTTTCAACATTATTTTTTAATTCATTACTAAATGAAAAAGGTATAGTGTTTGGATCTCCAAACATCAAAAAAGATGCCCAAGCATGTGAACTTTTAGAATTATATAATTCATTTTTAGATTCAAGCATACATTCTCCTATAGTTTTATCTTCTTGTAATAAATTTTGGTAAAAAGAATAAGCGAAATTTATAGCATCTTTATTATCAATTGGCCATATAGAACCGATAAATGTTTTTGTTCCTGCCTGAATAAATGCTTCTGCCAATCCAGATACTTGCTTTTCTCCTTCCAATTCTATATTTGCTTGAGCACTTTCACAAGCATTTATAAAAACAATTTCAGGTAAATGTTCAGTGTATTTCGAAATCTCTTTTGCAGTTATTTCTTTATCGGCTAGTTTTATTCCACTCTTTTCTGGCATTTTTTCATCAAAAAAAGCATGACCGGAATAATGAATAATGTCAAATTCATTTTTTTTCATTAATTCGATTATATTTACGGTCGTAGCTTCAGATCCTATTAATGTTGATGTTTTTATATAACCTTGGTTGATTGCTGTTTTTAATTCTAACTTTATATTTTTAATTTCTTCAATAGAAGATTCCAAATCACCTGACGGGTCACCAATAAATAATATGTGAATTATATCTTTATCTTTTTTCTCAAATTCAACACCTATAATCTTGCCAGTAATAATTCTTCCGATTGAGTTATTTAAACATGCAGGTTTATTATCAATAGAAAGTAATTCCCAGGGAACACCTGGATCATTCGTTAAAATTAATAAATTATGATATTTTTCAAGTAATTCCTTTAAATCCTTTACACATTGTATTCCCATTAATTTTTGTATTGAAATACCGAGTTTTATTAAAAAGTTGTGCATATAATCTTCAGATTCGGTTAAAAGCTCACCAAGAAGTATCTTTTTTCGAATATCCATTACCTTATTAATTACTTTTTCTCTTTCATCTTGAGTATTTAATCTTTCATAGGGTTTGATTATGGTCATAGATGGTGGTTGAATTTTAAATATATATGAGCCTTTAAATCCATCTATATGGAATTGGATTATATCGTTCATTTTGATTCCCATTTTCAGTAACGTATATTTCTTATTTTACAAGGTTATAAAAATTTATGTATTGTCTAAAAATCTGAGTTGTTTTTTATAAGAGAATCTAAAAAGAATTATTTATTTTTAAGATTTATCTGTTTTAGATAAATATAGATGAATAAAATTATTTATTTTACCCAGATTTGTTTTTTTCAGAGCAGAAAATTCTAAATAAGGGATTTTAATTTTATTTTGATTGTTGATAAAATCATCTAAATTCGTTATATCAATTCTATAGTATTTAGCGTTCTCTATGAAAAAGGTAATTATTCGTTTTTTATCAATATTTGAAACTTTATCTATCTTATTGATAACTATTAGGAGTGGAATGCTAAATTCTTGTATAAACTTTATCAATTCAAAACTCAATGGAATTGTTATTTGGCTTTTAATAAAATATTTAGTAATTTCATCTTCAATTCTTAGAATATTAATAACAACTAAAGCAAGAAAATAGTCGAAATGATGCTTTTCAATATGAGTTACAATTTGCTGTTTAATGTGTTCTTGTCTTCTATGACTCGAATGCCTGATATATCCAAAACCAGGTAAATCGATAATTTTATAAGGCAATTGAGGTTGTTCAACTTGTTTTATTAATAATGTACTTCCAGGATCTTTACCAGTTTTTCCTTTATATTTACTTGGTTGAGGGAGTAAAAGTCTTGTTATTGAGCTTTTTCCTGCATTTGAATTCCCAATAATCAATAGAGAAGGTTTTACTTTCATAATATTAACACTTAATTAAATATCCTTAAAATCTTCTTTAAGAAAGTTAATAAACATCTTTTTCTTTTCCTCCTCTTTTAGAACTGGTTTAGTAATTATTGGTTCTCCAGATTGTTCTAACAATTCTTTCAATATTTTTACTCCAATATTTATTTTGAATTTTCCTCCCTTTATGAAACGAACTATTTGCTTCTCATTGAGGGTTAACCTTAAAATATAACCTAATCCAAAATAGAATTGATGTTCCGGAATAGGGTCTATGGGGCTTTTACTTGTATGTTCCTTTAACATATCATAAAGTAGTTCTTTACTTGCTATATGGTCTTCAGCTTGAAATACTAAATAATAAAGCACATGATACCAAATTTTATCTCTTTTGAGTTTTATATATTCCAAGAACTTTTCTGGGGTTATAATCTCTTTCTTTTTCTCAATTTTACGTTCTAAAAGTTCTTGTTTGATTTTTTCTTCCAGTTCAGAGGAGATTGCTTGCGTAGATTGGGTTTGGGCAAATTCTTCAGATGAGCCTTCGAATTGCTCTTTCTTTACAGATTCAATCGCATCTTGCATATCTTTTAATTCTTCAAATTCTATTTCCTCTAAATCTGAAAAGTCTGAAATCATTGCTTCTCTTTGGGCTAAGTATTCATCTAATTGAGTTCCTTTGGTTTTTATTTCAATTTCTTTTAACTCATCTGAAATATTCAAATCAATAACTTCTTCAGTATGTTTAGATTTCATTTCTTTGACTTTAGAGATGGCTTCCTGCATTTCCTTCAATTCTTCAAGATCCATATCATCTAAATCAGAAAAGTCGGTCTCTAAACTCTTCATTTCAGAGTAATATGCCTCTAAATCTTTTTCTTTTTGTTCTATCTCGTGTTCTTTGGGTTCAGTTTCTTCCTTATTATGATTCTCAGTCATAATTCAATTATTTAAAAGAATTTTAATTAATATTTTAAGTATCTCCAATATTAATAATAATTCTTTAATTCTATAAATTTTAAGATTCATAAAAAGAATAATAATTTGAAACCTTTCTCTATTAAAACTGTAAAAAATTGAGTTAAAATTTTATAAAGGTATAAATTCGATTATGAATTATTTGCTTAAGCTATTTTTATAATATATGAGAATAAACGTACATATTATTAAATGAATGTGTGATTATTAAAATAAAATGGAAAAAATCAAGTATAAATTTAAAATCCCTATAATCGGAGATGGAGCTGTAGGTAAAACATCACTTATTGAAAAATATACTAAAGGAATATTTCAAGAAGAATATATCTCTACTCTAGGAGCACAATTTACTCAACACGAGGAATTAATTGATGGAATTGAATTCAAACTTATTTTTTGGGATATTGCTGGCCAACCTGCATTTGAGAGGATGCGGCAAAAATTTTACTCAGGTAGTAATGGTGCTATCATTGTCTTTTCACATTCACCCGATGAAAGAAAAAGTTTTGAGAGTGTAGATAAATGGATCTCTGAAGTTAGAGAACATTGCGGTAGAATTCCAGTTATTCTATTTGGAAATAAAATAGATTTGGTAAATGAGGAAGTTTTAGCTACAAATGGAGATTTAGATACATCCGATGCTAATATAGAAAAATACATTAAAGAACATGGAATTGTGGATTATTTCAAAACAAGTGCATTAACAGGTCAGAGAGTAAATCAAGCTTTTCATACATTAGTAAAAAAAATACAGTCTTTGGAAGAATTTTTAAGAAATTTATAAAGTAAAAGAAAAAGTAGATATGATTTAATTTGAGTATTTATTACTATTGTAAGGAATAAAGATGGCCGAAATTAAATTCAAAATAGTAGTTGTTGGAGATGCAGCAGTAGGAAAGACATCCTTAATCCGAAAGTATACAAAGGGAGCATTTGAAGAGGATTATATTGCTACACTTGGTGCACAATTTACTCAGCATGAGGAATTAATCGATGGGGTAAATTTTAAACTTATTTTTTGGGATATCGCAGGACAACCGACATTTGAAAGGATGCGACAAAAGTTCTACTCTGGTAGTAGTGGAGCAATCATAGTTTTCTCTCATTCATCTGATGAGACAAAAACTTTTAAGAGTGTAGATAAATGGCTCTCTGAAGTTAGAGAACATTGCGGTAAAATTCCAGTTGTTCTATTTGGAAATAAAATAGATTTAGTCGATGAGGGAATATTAGCTACGGATGAAGGCTTAAAAACAAGCGATTCTAATGTTGAAAAATACATTAAAGAAAATGGTTTTATGGGGTATTATAAAACCAGTGCATTAACCGGTCAGGGAGTAAACCAAGCTTTTCATATGTTAACAAAAAAGATATAAAAAATAACTCAAATTTTTATTTTCTATTTCTAAAGATTTAAAAAATCCGACTATTACTATAAATTCAAATATTTTGATAGGTAATTTGAATGGCTGATATTAAATTTAAGATAACAGTAATTGGAGATGCTGCGGTAGGGAAAACTTCTCTTATTAAAAAATACACTAAAGGTGAATTTCAAAAAGAATATATTTCTACTCTTGGAACTCAATTTACTAGACATGAAGAAGTAATTGATGGGGTTTCTATTGAATTGATTCTCTGGGATATAGCAGGACAAGCAGCATTTGAGGTTATGCGGCAAAACTTTTATACTGGTAGCAGTGGAGCAATAATTGTTTTTTCACATTCACCTGATCAAAGAAAAAGTTTTAATAACGTAAATAAATGGCTCTCCGAAGTTAAAGAGCATTGTGGGAATATCCAGATTTCACTATTTGGAAACAAAATTGATTTGGTAAATAACGAAGAATTGCAAACTTCAGAATCTCGTGATTCCAATGTAGAAGATTACGTGAAGGAACATAATTTTCTAGGTTACTATAAAACCAGTGCTTTAACAGGTCAAGGTGTAAATGATGCCTTTTATACGTTGGCAAAAAGACTATATTCTTTAGGAAATTATTAGAATTGTTAATAAAATAAAAGAAACAAGTAAAAAATAAAACTTAGGTACGTTTATAAATAAATCGCTCAAAAGATTTAGATGATGGCATCTCTAAGGGCATACCTTTACGTTTCCGTATGTCTAAGATAACTTCTTCTTCTTGAGAAGGAGGTACTTTTTCAAAACCCTTGAATTCATATCCAAAAAAGGCTCTACCTTGGGTCGAACTTCTAATTTCATCTGCGATCCCAATAATTTCAGCAGCAGGAATTTGACCTTGAACCCTTACGTACTCTCCTTCGGGAATAACGTTATTTATCCGCCCTCTGTGCTTATTAATAATCGAGTTAATAGATCCTTCAGATCCTTGGGGAGTCTTTACATCTATTCTTTGAATTGGCTCAAAAAGATGAGGATCTGCATTCAACATCGAGAGAGCTAAAGCTGAATAAGCCATACCTGCGGTTTGAGCATACTGGGTATGTCTGGGGTCTTCATGGATAACCATATCTGTAAAAGTAGCTTTAATTCCCAGAGCGGGTTCTTTAGCTATAATACATTCACTAAGCCAACTTCGAAAAGCGCTAATAAGATCATTTTTAACTCTATCGAATCTCTGTAAACCAGATGTTCCATTCACAAGTATATTTCCTTTAAAAACATCAACAATGCGTCGAGCTTCCTTCGTATCCCATCCTGCTTCTTCTCTTAATATTTGGGCACGTTCTTTTTCATTTTGTAAATCGGTAACTTTACCATCATCAAGTAGTTCTTCAGTTTTCTCATCTAAAGGTTCAATATATAATAAAATTCGATTGTGAGAATTAGATGATTTAGTATGAAATTCCTTGCTTTTTTGAGTAATCTTCTCTCGATATACTATAATTGGTTCTCCAATATCAATTTTTACTTGATTATTAATCCTTTTAACCAGAATTTCGATTTGGAGCGGGTCTATTCCAGAGAGAATATATTCTTTACTCTCCTTATCAAGACGGAATTCTGCAGTGGGATCTGCTTGTAACCATTTCTCCACAACCTCCCCCAATTTACCAAGGTCATGGGGGTCTTGTGGTTTGACGCTTCTTGACACTACAGCTTTGCATGCATAATGTATCTTTTCAAAAGATGGAATTTTAGATTTCTCATCTTTATCTTTAGGAACTGCATCTGCATGAATAAATGTTTCCCCTGAAGGACAAATAAATCCATATAATGCAAATAAATTACCAGCAGGTATTTTTGGAATATCAAGAATATCTGTAATCTCCATAACACCTAATCTTTTGACTCTATTTGCTGTACGACTCCCAATTAAATAAATACTATCCGTTTGATCAAATGTCCCAGAAAATACTCGACCGATTAAAGTAGCTTGATAATTCCTTTTTGGATCTAAGAAAATCTTTGTTATCATACCATATAAAGGGCCATTAGGATCACTTTTTGCTAATGCATGTCCGAGCTCTGAATTCATATCTCCGCCCCAGAGATGAGGAATTCTATACTTTGCGGCTGATATTGGATCTGGTAAATGATCGACGACCATTCTTAACATCGGTTCATCAAGAGGTAAGTTCTCTCTTAACCATTGAATATCCCCTTCATTATATTTTTCGAAAACAGTTATGGGAGTAAGCCCTTTTTCTTTCAAAATTTCATAAGTAAAACCCCAGCCATGTTTTGCTGAACCAACTGCTACACTATTTTTAGCGAAATCTGCACCCCAATCTGAATCTGCAGGTCGAACCTTTTTAATTAATTCATTTACCTGTTTTGTTATATCATCGATTTTAGCATATGTATCTTTTGGACTTAATTTTAGTTCACTAATTAACCTATCAACTTTATTAATAAAAAGGACTGGTTTACAGAGCTCTTCACCCACAGCAAGGCGAATATTTGTTTCAGTTTGAGTCATAACTCCTTCTAAAGCATCAACAAGGATTATAGCACCATCTGAACCCCTTAAAGCACGTGAAACCTCTCCAGTAAATGAGATATGTCCTGGTGTATCATTTAATTGAAAAATATAAGGTTCTTCATCATCTGGATTTCTTGGATCGTTAAAAGCGAGCAAAACAACTGAGGTAAAGATGGTAATACCTCTCTCTTGCTCCTCATCATCAGAATCTGTCATTTGGAGCTGTCCAGCATCTTCTTCGCGCATTAATCCTGCCCTTCTTAATAGGTAATCTGTGGCTGTAGTTTTACCATGATCGATATGAGCTGTGATGCTAAATATTCTTTTCTTCTCATATGAGCCAGAAGTCACCAGCTTCGCGATTTCTTCCGGGTTCTTAACTTTTACCATAATAGATTCACATTAAACTAATTTTAATTCGTTAACATGTTGTAATTGTGAAAAAAAATACGTCAAATCATAAAAATTTTATGTTTTAAATGTATAAATTTAAGATTTTTGAGAATTTATTGTATTTTCAGCATATTAGGATAAGAAAAAAATAAAATAAATTATCTTATAACTTCTATTCAGAAGTACGTTCCAATTTTAACCAACCAAATATTCCTCTTTTATTGAAACATTTACAATTAGTGAAAAAGAAATAAATATTTACTTTTGTTAATAATAGATATGAATTATTGTCCAAATTGTGGTACTCCAGTAGAACCTGATTGGAAAGTTTGTGCAAATTGTGGTCATAGACTATCACGTGAGCAAATTTCTATATTGCCTCAGAAAGAACCAGAAACTCAAGTTAAAACAGTTGAAACTGTTAGAACTAAGCCATATCCTGGTTATTTTGAGCCACAAAAAACGAATGGAATCTTTGCTTTTTCATTCGGAATTATGGGACTTAGCTTATCTTTTTTTATTATGATACTCAGATCTTATGGTTATAGATTATTATCTCTCATGATGATTTTTAATGTAATAATTATTGGATTAAGTTTTATAGCAGTTATTTTTGGAATTGTTGGAAGTGCTAAAGATGATTCAAAAGTTCTGGCGGTTTTAGGGTTGATTTTCGGAATTGGTAGCTTTTTACTATATCTAATCAGGTACAACCTATATCTCTTGTATTCCCCAATTTATTAAATTGGGAAAACTTTTTTTGTACTTTATTTAGATCGGAAGAATTTCAAACTACTATAACAAACTTTTTCTAAAAATATTATTTTAGAAACGTCAAACGTTATATGTATAAATTAAGGATTTTTGAGGATTTATTGCATTTTCACCATATTGAGATTCAACAAAAAGGTAATATAAAATTATTCAATACATATATTGCTTTTTTAGCTGTTTTAGACTTAGCATTAAGAGCCTTAGATATATTTAAAATTTCTAAATTTTCAGGAATTTTATCTTTTATAAAATCTTTAAGGAAACTTAAAAATTGAGTATATTCTCTATTAGTTTCTGTCCATAAGAAATTATTCTTTTCAATAAAGTTCGGATTTTTCTTTTTAAATTTCTCTACATGAAACTTTGATATTACAGGAGGTCCTTTTCTCAAATAAGTTTTAGAGATATTAGATTTTTCGCTATAAATCGCTATGTTATATTCATTTAACTTATCTTCAAAGTATAATTCAAATTCAATTCTACCAAACCTATCAACGTGAGAGAATTCTTTTTCACCATGGAGCTTCATACCTTGACCGAGAGAATATAGTTTATCGCGAATTATAGTGTAATGTGTTTTAGGATCTTTATTTTTAAATTCAATTATATAAATATTTGAAAGAATAGGGTTATTTTCATTAGAAAGATCTTCTTCTGGGATTGGCTTAATTTTAAATAATTCCTTACTAGGCTTTTTTAAAAACTCTTGGATTCTATAATTACAATATTTATAGGCGCGATCTGAAATTGCCGAAGCTACATTTCTATTTTTATCTATAGGATCCACAATAATAAGAAAATCATTTTGAAAATGAGAAATTTTCTTTAAATCTTCAATGGATCTATTATAATAATCTAATGGAGTATTTTTAAGAGATTTAAAGTTATTGAATAGATTAAAAAGAGAGCTATAATAATAAATTAGGAGTTCTGCGCTATATCCAAAAAAACCCATCTTACCCACAACACTTTTGTCTCCATAACAGTGACTTGCCTTAAAAAATTGTTTTAATAATCTTACCTCATTTTTCTGTTTAGGAGATAATTCCTTTTTAATAAATTGACCATGCCAAGGGGATCTATCAACAGCAGTAATAGGCCCATTTCGCTGTATATAATTTAAGTCCAAATCGAAGTATAGAACTATGTCAACTTCAATTTTAAGATCATCAGTAAAATAATCTACAGTTACATAAGGATGTTCAGAATAAAGTAATCGAGGATTTTGAAACTCTTTTGAGGCTAATGATTTTATTATCCATCCTTTACACAATTCAAGAAAATCTTTTTTAGATTTACTTTTTAACTTACTTTTAGTCAAACCTCGATAATTTGGTTTGTAAAAGTTGTAATCTAATCCAATAAATAGATCAATATCATAATCTCCTTTTAATTGGGTTTGTTTTATTCCTGTAGATCCTTGTGCTTCAATATTAGTATAATGAATATCTCGCTCTCTGGCAGTGTAATATAATAATTCCTTCAATTCATTAATAATATTTTTAGTAATATTAACTTCTTCAGCATTAGGAGTTATTTCCTTAAGCACACTACTAAAAACATCTTTTATTGAATTCATAGCGTTAAAGTGATATAATGGCTTTTAAAAAATCCATATATATTAAAAAATATTACTTCCAATTTATTTGTAGTTGTTGAAATTTGTGAAGCGTACTTATCTTTATGATTTAAAGTTTATTTCTGAAAAGTAAATCTTATTATTCTCCTTTATTTCCTTAATTGAAACGTAAATATTATTGCAAAATTCTTTAATATATGATTTAAGAACTTCAATTTTAGTTTGAATTTCTTGTTCTGCTCCCTTAAATCTATTCATCTCATTTAAATGAAATCCCATGAAAAGATTTTCAGTTTTTTGAACTTTTGATGCAAACTCTTGACAAACTAATTCAATCTTATCTTCTATCATTGCGTTAATTGGAGTGTTTAAAACAATACTAACCATTAGCATTTCTTTATTACCTCGAGACCAATTGGAATCTATTTCAAAATAATAATTCATTGAAGAGAAAAAGATAGTTTGATAAGTGAAAAACTTCTCATCAAAAGCTTTATCCATGAGGTTACAAGCAAAATTCCTTTCTCTCTCACTAAACGCATCTTCCGGGTAGGAATAAAAAACAAGTGGACCTAATTTTCTATCGAAATAGCTTAATATGACTCCAGATTTTGAAGTTACTCTTGCTTCTGGAACTAAAATAAGAGTGTATGGTATTTCTGGATTTATCAACTTATCTTCAAGATATACTTTACTAATTGTAAATTTAGCACCATTTTTATGTACCCGGAGTAATTGCCCTCTAAGCCCTATTCCTCCATATTTTTTTGCGTCTGTAATTATTTTATTTCTGTTTCGCTCACGCATTATTTCCATTTTGAACACCTTTTGATATATAATAGATTAATGGATATTTAAATATTATGTACACTTTAATGAACAAATTCTGAACATTAATTAATATTGATAATAAGATAATATATACGAATAATTAAATGGAAGAAATAGAGGAGGATTTAGATAATTATATTACATACCCCACCAAGGGTGGTTAATTTTTCTCATTAAAATGATATACTCTCTTAATGCCTCTTTTTGATCAGTAGCTAGCTCATCTATGAATTTCCCCATTAATTGTCTGACATGAGATTCTGGAACATTCACATATAAAGTCTCATCTTTCCCAATATCTCTCCCTATTTCAATACCACGAATTGAAATAGCGACTTCAGCATCTTTACTGGCTTTTTCTATAGTTTGTCCTTTATCTTGAATTTGATGAACCCTTCTTGCTTTCTTTCCTTCAGAAGTTATTAAGGATACTTTCGGATATAAAGTACCGGCTTCAACATGGATCCCAAATACCGCTGGATCAGAATTTCTAAAAACGAAGTCAGGCATCATTTTAATTTTTGCTGGTAAAATTAATTCACTTAGTCCTTTAGCAGTGTCTTCTGCCTTTCTAGTTTCAGCATATTCAATATAATCTTCTAATAAGCGATAAATTACATCGTTTGTGAATATTCTAATATTATCAATAATCGCTTGTTCTCTAGCTTCAGGTAATATAGAAACATTAAAACCTAAAACGGCAGCTGAATATGGATCGAGATGTTTAACGATATTTGCATTTATAACATCCTCTTTTTTAATGGAACCTACATCAGTGATACTAATCTTAACACCATTTTGAGAAAAGTGGTTATTTAAGGCTTCAAGAGAACCTAGAGTATCTGCTTTTAATACAACTCCAGCTTTTTCAGTTTTTATTCTGATACTTTGCACTTCTTCTTCAATTTCGTTATAAACAAGCTCTTCTTCAGAAGGACTTCCAATGCCTCTAAAAGGTGAACCAGCAACTACTTCATCTATATTAGGAGCTAAAATTTTTACTCCTGCCGCAGCACTCACCAATTCTTCATGATCAAATCTTTGACGAGGATCCCTAATCTCATCTAATGGTTTGGGTCTTAAAAGTGCTCTCACTTTAGATTTAATGGGTTTTTCCAAGCCTCCAACAATGAATTCATCTCCCTTTTTAAGTATACCATCATAAATTAAAACGTCTAAAGTTATCCCTTGTCCCTTCTCCTTTTTAACTTCCAGGACAACTCCTCTTGCTGGACCTTCAGAGAATTTAAGGTTTTCAGTTAGATATTGTTGCACCAAACCCATCAAAACCAAGAGTAGTGTCGAAATTCCCTCACCCGTTTTGGCGCTTGTGGGTATTATTGCTACTTTTTTAGTAAAATCTTTAATCTTGTCATATCTTTCTATACCTTTAAATCCTTCTTCCAAAAAGTTTCCCATTATTTGTAAAATTTTTTCATCTAGAAAGTCTTTTACATGCGATTTTTGAGAATTATATGTATCAAGGAAATCAGCATCTTTTTTAGGCTTCCAACCAGAGATTCTATCAATTTTATTAGCTGCGATTACAAAAGGCGTCTTACGCTCTCTTAATATTCTCACAGATTCCCAAGTTATAGGTTGTGTTCCAGCTGTAACATCGATCACTAAAATAGCAATATCTGCAACTGCACCTCCTCTACGTCTAAGATTTAAAAATGCTGCATGACCAGGAGTATCAACAATTAAAATTCCTGGGAGTTTTATTTTTTTCTCAGCAAACTCTTGTTTTGACTTTTTTAAAAATTCTTTAATATCTTCAGTAGGAAAATAAGAGGCTCCAATATGTTGAGTTATCCCTGCTGCTTCTCTTTGTTGAACTACCGTACCGCGAATATAGTCAAGAAGGCTGGTTTTACCATGATCTATATGTCCTAAAATACACGCTATAGGTGCTCGTATAACTTTAGATTCTTCGATTTCTGTCACTATTAACACCGGGTTAAATTATTTTCTTTCGATTAATGATCTAAATGTTTTTTATAATATAAAATCAGATATAAGTTAAATTACTTTAACTATGATTAAGGTATTTTTTAAGGTATTTTGCTGTTTAAGATTTTTTAGAAGAAATTACATCTTCTAGAATTGTTTTTCCTTAGGAAAAAAAAAGTCATGTTATTGGGGTAAAACCCCAATTAATTTCAATATAGAAATTATTCTTTGAATTCTTTTTGTTGAGATATAATATTAATTGAATCAAATAACCTTATAGATTTACAAACTTGTCACATTTTACTTTTAAGATTAATATAGAACTAAATATAACTTAATTATAAGAATTGAAATTCAAAAATTAAGAAGGTTTTAAATCTAATGAATAAAAGAATAATATATGAAGAATATGACCCAGAATCTCAGTATGTTCTTATTGCAACAGGCTCCCAAGTAGCACAAACTGCTTTAACGGGAGTTCCTCCACTGAAGGAAGAGGAGCGTATTTATTTTTATTCAACATGGTTAATCATTCCCGAAAAAGGTAATTCTGGATTTGATAGCTTACTAGAATATAATATAAAGGATGTTTTAAAAGTTAAAGCGCTTACAGCGAAGAAAAGCCACTATGCTCTTTTTACAAGCATAGAAAACCTTGTAGAACCGCTTTTCCATCACGGTTGGGAGTCTAGGGGGTATATAGCTTTGTTGGGGCAGAGAAAAGAAGGAGAGCTTAAAGGATTCTTATTATGGATCGGTCAACCTGCATATGTCATGGGTATCTGGCCAATTGAAAACCACACTCATTATAAACAAACTGATAAGAATAAGCTTCAAAGTCTATTACAAAAAGATATAAAAGATTTCACAAACCCAAAACTCTGGAAACAGGTTTATATGTTTAATCACCCATCTGAAAAATAGAATTAATCCGAAAAATTTTATCTTGGGATTTAATTCGTAAAAAGTGATCACCTCTTCAAATTCTTTTCTAAAGGAGAGATCGGTTTCTTCTTTTATTAATATTCTACGATATAAAATAAGATAAAAGTAAATTTAGGTTAATTATGATTAAGATATTGCTTAAGATATTTTCCAGTATAACTTTTCTTATCATTAATTATCTCTTCTGGAACGCCTTCTATTACAACACTACCGCCTTTCTCTCCGCCTTCAGGTCCAAGATCGATGATATAATCTGCTGATTTTATTATATCCATATTATGCTCAATAACAACTACAGTATTGCCTTTATCTACTAATTTTTGAAGTACGTTTAATAAGAATTGGATATCGTACATGTGCAAGCCCGTTGTTGGCTCATCTAATATATAAAGGGTATTCCCAGTACTTGTCTTTCTCAATTCTCTTGCTATTTTCAGTCTTTGAGATTCTCCACCGCTTAAGGTAGTGGATGATTGTCCTAGCTCTAAATAACCTAAACCTACATCTACTACTGTTTTTAAAGTCCTTTTTAAGTTGGGATAACTGTCAAAAAACTCAAGAGCTTGAGTGAAAGTCATTTTTAAAACTTCATAGATATTTTTATCGCGATATTTAATGTCAAGAGTCTCAGCATTGTACCTTTTCCCTTTACATAAATCACATTTAATATAGACATCTGGCAAAAAATACATCTCCTTAAGGATATATCCTGTGCCTTTACATTTCTTGCAATGACCTTGTTTTGTGTTAAAACTAAACCTTCCCTTTTTGTAACCTCTTTCTCTTGATTCGGGCAGCCCAGCAAATATTTCTCTAATATAATCCAAAGCTTTTGTGTAAGTTGATGGTACAGAGCGAGGTGTTCTACCAATTGGAGATTGATCAATGTTTATGATTTTATCAATTTTTTCATCTCCCTTTATCTCTTTAAAATCTCCAGTAGCTATTTTTGAGCTTCTTTTATTAACTAAATTATGGAGCCCTTTATACAAACAATCAATAATTAAACTAGTTTTTCCTGCTCCTGAAACTCCAGTAATACATGTAAATATGCCTAATGGAATTTTCACATTAATATTTTTCAGATTATTCTCTCTTGCTTCTCTAATTTCAAGATATTCATTATTAGAGATACGCCTTTTTTTTGGAAGACTTATCTTCTTTTTACCTGATAAATATTCTCCTGTTATAGTATTTGATTTTATAATTTTCTCAATGGAGCCTTCAGCTACTATTTCACCTCCTCTTTCACCTGCTAATGGACCTAAATCAATTATATGATCTGAACTTCGCATAATTGCATCATCATGTTCTACAATAATAACTGTATTACCCAAATCTCTTAATTTTTGTAACATTTTTATAAGGCGATCGATATCTCTTTGATGTAATCCGACACTTGGCTCATCTAATACATACAAAACACCAACTAAACTTGAACCAAGTTGAGTTGCTAGACGTATTCTTTCTGCTTCCCCTACAGATAATGTGTCTGATCTTCTACTTAATGTAATGTAATCCAAGCCTACATTTTCTAAAAATGATAATCTATCCGATATTTCTTTTAGCACTTCTTTAACTATAGATTTCTGAACTTCATCAAGTTCTAGTTTGTTAAAGAATTTTATTGATTCTTTAACTGATAAATTAGATAAATCAGAAATATTCAAATTAGTGATAGTGACCCCTAAACTTTCAGGCTTTAATCTCTGACCATTACACTGAGGGCATTTAACTTTATTCATAAAACTTTCATATATTTCCCTTGCCCATTCTGAACTTGTTTCCATATATCTTCTCTGTAATGAGGGAATAATTCCTTCATACGGTCTGACAACATGCCAAGAAGCGGTATTATTAGATATAGTATTATTATTTCGATATCCGTTATTTTCACTTTTAAAATGAAACTCAATTTTTTCATTACCAGTACCGTACAAAATTTTACTCAATTTTTCTGGAACGATATTTTTAATGGGAGTTTCGTCAGTATCGAAACCATAATATTCAGCAACTTGATCTAATAGCTGCCAAGAATAAGCAGTTAAAGATCCAAATCCAGGTATATCTCTTATTGGGGTATCTTGGAGTGGAACATCTAAATCATCCCCCAATATTAAACTATAATCTAATTCCATAACAGTACCTAAACCACTACAATACCTACAGCTTCCATGTGGAATATTAAAAGAAAACATTTTGTGATCTAATTGTGGAAAAGAAATACCACAATCAATACAGGCAAGATGCTCAGAATAAATCTGCTCCCCCTCGTCAATAATTTCAACAGAAACTATACCCTCAGTTAAATCTAAAGAAGTTTCAATAGAATCTGCTAACCTAGTTTTAATATCCTTCTTCATTACAAGACGATCAACGATAACGCTGATATTATGCTTCATATTTTTATCCATTGGAATTTCTTCATCAAGAGTATATTGGATATTATCGACTTCTACTCTTACATAACCTTGCTTTTTAAGATCCTGGAGGAGATCCTTATACTCTCCTTTTCTGTCCCTTATTATAGGTGCTTTAATTATAAATTTTTTATTTTCTGAAATTGATTTTAATATTTGCTCAATTATCTGTTGAGGTGTCTGGGGTTTGATTTCTTTACCACAATTAGGACAATGAGGAATTCCAATATTTGCAAATAATAATCGGTAATAATCATAAATTTCAGTTACGGTACCTACCGTACTTCTTGGATTTTTAGAAAGTGGTTTCTGCTCAATAGCTATTGCAGGGGATAATCCTTCTATAGAATCTACATCAGGTTTATCCATTTCACCTAAAAATTGTCGCGCATAACTAGAGAGTGATTCTAAAAATCTTCTTTGCCCTTCAGCATATAATGTATCCATTGCTAAACTTGATTTTCCACTACCACTAATTCCAGTGATAACAACTAATTTATTGCGTGGAATTACCACGTCAATATTCTTCAGATTATTTTGTCTTGCTCCTTTAATGGTTATAGAATCGCTATTCATATCAAATACATTTAATATTCAATTTATTATAAAAGAAAAATTTCACGCTTTTACTCCATAATCTTGTTTATATTCCTTAATTTTATCTCGTAAATACGCAGCATCTTCAAATCTAAGTTCTTTAGCAGCTTGAAACATCTTGTTTTCAAGGTAATGAATTATTATATCAATATCTCCTTCTGTCTCTAATTGTTTGACTTTTTCCTTAACAACTTTTTTTAATCTCTTTACTTCTTTTTCTTTAAATTCCTGTTCTTCAGAGAGAGAATTAAGAATATTCTTTTTTATAGTTTGAGGCGTTATATTGTTTTTTTCATTGTATGTTTGTTGTTTAGCCCTTCTTCTATTGGTTTCATCAATTGCGGCTTTCATTGCGGGTGTTATCTTCTCTGCGTATAGTATGGCTCTCCCTTCTACATTTCTCGATGCTCTCCCAATAGTTTGAATAAGAGATCTTGTATCTCTTAAGAAGCCTAGTTTGTCTGCATCTAAAATAGCAACTAATTTGACTTCAGGTAAATCTAAACCCTCTCTTAAAAGATTTATTCCAACTACTACATCAAAGGTGCCGTCTCTTAGTTGTCGCAAAATATCAAACCTCTCTACAGTGTCCACCTCCGAGTGAAGATAAGCAATTTTGATGCCTAATTCTGAATAATATTCGGCAATGTCTTCTGCCATTCTTTTAGTTAAGGTGGTTATTAAAATTCTTCCTTTGGTTTCAATAACTGCTCTAATTTCACCTAAAAGATCATCAATTTGATTTTTAGCTGATCGAATTTCAACTTCAGGATCTACTAAACCAGTAGGTCTAATTATCTGTTCTGCTGATATTCCTTCACTTTTTCCTAGTTCCCAATCTCCTGGCGTAGCACTCATAAAAATAATATATTTAATTTTACTTTCCCATTCTTCAAATGTTAAAGGTCTATTATCATAAGCACTGGGCAATCTCCATCCATATTCCACGAGATTCTTTTTCCTAGATCGGTCACCTCCTATCATACCATGAATTTGAGGTATTGTAATGTGAGATTCATCAACCACAATTAAAAAATCATCAGGAAAGTAATCAATTAAACACATGGGAGGGGATCCAGGAGGTCTACCATCCAAATGCCTTGAATAATTTTCAATTCCTTTACACCATCCTAGTTCACGCATCATTTCTAAATCAAATTTAGTTCTTTTCTCAATCCATTTTGCTTCAGCATATCTCTTTTCAGCCATAAACTTTTTGATTTGTTGTTCCAACTCTAGCTCTATTGACTCTAATGCTTTAATCTTGTTCTCCTCTGGAATGATGAAATGAGTTGCTGGAAATATCCTACAATTAGTAAGCTCTTTTATAACTTCATTTGTTAGTGGATGGATTTCTTGGATTGATTCAATTTCATCTCCAAAAAGTGATATCCTAATAGCTGTTTCCAAATATGCAGGAAAAATATCAATGATATCACCTCTTACTCTTACAATTCCTGGCTTAAATTCTATATCTTTACGTTCATAATTCATTCTTACTAATGCTTTAATGATATTCTTTCGATTTATATTTTGGCTAATACTTAAAGAGATAGAGACTTTTTCCCACTCTTCAGGAGATCCTATCCCATAAATACATGATACAGTCGCCACAATAATAACATCATTTCTTGTCCTAATTGCATGGGTCGCTGCAAGTCTAAGTCGTTCAATCTCTTCATTGACGCTAAAATCTTTCTCAATATATTGGCTGGTGATCGGTAAGTATGCCTCCGGTTGATAATAATCATAATAAGAAACAAAATAATGAACAGCATTATCAGGAAATAAGTCTTTTAGCTCATTATAAAGTTGAGCGGCAAGAGTTTTATTAGGTGCCATAACTAACGTAGGTTTTTGAATTTCTTGAATAATATTGGCGATAGTGAATGTTTTACCAGTCCCAGTGGCTCCTAATAAAGCTTGGAATCGCTTTCCCTTCTCAATTCCTTTTTTGAGGGCCTCTATTGCAGACGGTTGGTCACCTTGTGGTGAAAATTCAGACTGTATATTAAAACTGACACTCATGAGGCTAATCACAAATTTATGAAGTAATTAAAGATAAGAATAAAATGAATATATAAACAATAAGACTACAAATATACTAATGTAACAAAGTTTAAGATTTTTACGAAAAGTAAAAGAAAAATTATTTTATGAGCTTACCGTTTCTTCGTGTACGTCTTCAGCCCCTTCCACCGTTCGAACAATTATTACTAATATATCTCCTTGATCGATAGTTCCGATTATTGCTTCAAGGTTAATCATGCTTATTGTTAATTCAATTGAACCACTAGTTCCAATTTCATATGTTGTTTCAGTAAAACTAGAAAGAGGAATATAGGTACCGTTAATATACACTGAATTTACACTTACATTTAGTAATCCTAGGTTATTTATATTAATAATTAAACTTCCTGAATTTGATGCAGAAGTATCTTCGTCAATCTGTATATTATAACGAGTAGAATCAACATATGAACTAAGACTTGCATAAGCAACTGCGGTGGTATTCGTTGTGACTTTTAAATTAAGTGTATTTGAAGCATTAATTTCTAAATTTGCTATATTAAATGATATTAGAGCACACTCTTGAAAATCTAAATTAATATCTCCATAAATGAAATTTGTATCATTTTCAATAGATATTACGGTTGTTTCATTAATGTATAAATTTTCTAATTTAATTGGCGAAATTCCAGTATTTTTTATTAGAAGCCGGGCTGTTTCATTAGCTGCAATATATGAAGCTTTTGTTCCAAGAACGTTCTCTATAATTTGAATATCCGCAGTACTGTTAATGCTTTGAACAAATCCAACATCCGAAGTTTTTGTTGACCCATCGAAAAGAGCAGATACAACTATACCTATCTCATCATTTACATCGATGTCAAGGTAGTCTGAAGCTATAACTTTTATAGTTTTATATTTATTTGGTAGAATTGTACCTTTTTTAGGATTGAAATCAACTTCGGTCCACACGTCTGATTGGGTTATATATACTGAATCAAGAGCTAAAACTATATTCCCTGTATTTTTTACCTCAATATTCAATATTGTCGTTCCGTTATCATAAGTATAAGCATAAGTTTTATCTAACTCAACAGGGATGTATTTTCTTAAAGAACTATTTGTTAATAATGATGCTTCTGGTGAAAGTATCCTAGAATTCCCTTGAAGTTTAATTTTGTAATTCTCAAAACTCGATGTCATCAATATTTCATCCGTAATACCCCCAGGTGTGATAACACCTATCTTATGTACAGGTGGCGTTGTCCCTACTGGCGAAAAAGGTACATCTGTAGTTGTCATTTTGACATAAGCTTTTTCTCCTGGGTTCAATATGGGTGATCCACTTAAATATTCTTTTTCACTAAAGATATTGCTTTTAGAGTCGGCATAATACTCATCTAAAACTATTACTGAATCGCCAATATTTTCTACTTCAAGGAATATATCAGCTTGATTTTCATTAATTTGAATAACTTCGCTATTAGCTTCGTTTATTCTGATTTTACTTGGTAATGCTTCTTTTACAAAGAATTTAGGTGTAGAATTTGTAAATGTGTATTTCTGTCCCTCTAAAGCTTCAGATCTCGCTTCCACAGTTATATCCACAACATCATTTTTAGTAAAATTAGTGCCTCCAGATTTAATATCCACCCATACTAAGTCATCATCTTCTGCAGGTACTATATTTGTATCTAACGCTTTACCTAGATAATAACTATAACTTTGGTTATTTATTTTAACATTAGTAATTGTTAAATTCTTTGTGCCCGTATTCTTTAGGTTAAATGTGGCATAACCAGTATCAAATACTTCTGGACTTTTTATTCGGAAAGAAGATTCTAATGCAGTATAATCCATTTTATACATTTTAACAAATCCATTTCTAGAAGTATATCCCCCGTATGGATAGGGTCGAAACACTTTAAAATCATAGCGCCCATTGCTTGGTATATTAGTTACCCATTTATCTCCATCATCATCTAATCTACGAGTATTAATTTGATCTCTATAATATTGATCAAAAGTGGTTATCTCTCCAGTATAAGGATCTGTGTTTACACCATAAAACATCATTTTTACTATTTGAGCATCAAACCATTTCTTTTCTGGACGCCCAGAAGTATCATTAAAGAATGCGGACTCATCAAATACGGAATTTGCTGCCCAATTATCTTCCTCCAAACCCCACTTCTTATAGGTTTCATAATGATCATTGCAGATGCGTAGCATCCAAGGCCACTTACCCTCGTCACCACCTAAAGGATTAAAGAGATAGGCGAAATATACTAGAACATAATCTGCTTTTAATATGCGAAATATTTTGGCACTATATAACTCATCGGTTTGCATCATTGCCATACCTGTTAATCCAATTCTAGTTGAATTAATAGTCCCATTGTCATTAACAGTTGTCATATTTCCAATGGGGGTTATCCAATATCCATAATCCCACCAACTCACTACCACTGTAGACCCTGGTAAATTATTCTTCATCCATGTTAACGATTCTTCCCAGTCATGATATTCACCAGCAGGAGCTATTTGACTTTGAGCTGCTTGGAACGTTGCATAATCTGCAGCGTGCCAAACTTGAGCAAGGCACATAATTCCAATGATAAAATATACTGCTGTAACCTCAGATTTACCAACCATCTGTTTTAATTGCCTTTTTCTTTTTCTGCTTATACTTATTCTTTTTTCTCCGTAAAAACTACCAAATATTTTTAAAATATTGACTAAGCCATAGGCACCAACTAAACAAGCTGCTGGTGCAAACAATAAAATTATTCGAATCATACTTCCTGTAAAATAAAACAACAATAATATAAATACTATCAATAAAATGTCTGCGGGATTTGATCTCCTGAATAAAAAGAACAAACCGAGAGGTATTAACATTAGAGGAATTAGCGTGTTATAATAAAACACGCCCCATGCGCTAGGAGCATGTTCTGCTACAGAAGCAGTAATATTTATAGTATCACGTAATAATGGACTAAGTATACTTTGTAATCTTCCTCCAAATCCGAAAGGAATTAAATCAGGTTCAATCCAAATGATAACGGCAAAAATCAGAATAACAGGAATTAATCCCCATTTTACAAAATTAATTAATTTATTAAAGAATCTTGGATATTGATTTCTTTTTGTATAAATTAGATGGTAAATTACTAAAATAATAGTGAAGAAGAACGTTCCTCCTAAAGCTAAACTAGTAAAAAAATCAGAAAAATGGAAATTTATATATAATGAAAAGACAAGTAGCCCCATTCCTTCTATTCCAGCATAAGCTATTAAAACATTAGTATTATATTTTTTTGCAAGAATTATGATAAAAACTACAAGCGGTATTAAATAAAAAACAAAGTAATAGCCACCCCAACTAAGAGATAAATATCCTAAGAATAAGCCTCCATAAATTGCATGGCGTATTTTTCCTGTACGCATTGTCTTGACAAAGAAATAAAGAGTCATTATAGTACTAAAAACCCCAATGGTTTCATTATCAAAAAAACCTGCAACTGTCCGTTGCATAAAACCAGGAACAAGTGCCATGAAAAAGGCAGCTACTAATCCTAATCGTCGATCTAATGTTTCTTTTCCTAAAAGATACGTTGCATAAACCGTTAATCCGCCCATAAATGCAGGAAAGTAAAAACATATATCATATAGTGAAACTGGGATGCCTAAAAATTGAAATACATTATAAATTGCAACAACAGTAAATGTTAATCCTGGACGTAGCTTAAATCTATCAAATCCTCCAGGAAACCAACTTTTATAATCATGCCAGTGGAAATAGTCGTATATTGAATGGGTTGAGAGATATTCAGCGTTGTAATATTGAATCCACGGATCAAATGCTTTGATTAAATTATTACCCAAAAAAACAGGAGATAATCTAATAATGATTGCCAAGATTACAACTAAGGAGAGAGCAACAAAAAATAACATATTATGAGGTTTAATTGTTACACTAGCTCTAAGGCGATCACGGAAATTTTTAATTGAAGAGAGTATTTTAGTCATTTTGTTTTTAAATCAATTAATAATCAAAATTTTCAAATAAATTTAGATATAAAAAAAATCCTTATCATTAAAAGATTATTTTTTAATATATTAAATGGTCTTGATATTATAACAAGAGATAATGTTGACTTTTTATCTCATCAAATTAATATTTCAATTATTTTAGCTCAGATAGTGTATGCAATGATATCAGAAAAGAGTAAATATCTTTTTAAATTTTATTATATTGGCTCAAAAAAGTATTATGGTTCTCAAAGACAATTAAATACTCCTACTATTGAGAAACTTCTAATTAATGCTTTACTAAAAAAGGGCTATATAATTGATTTAAAAGAGGCTAATTTTGAAGTTGCAAGTAGAACCGATAAACTCGTATCAGCAAGAGGTGCTTCGTTTTCCATCATTACTAACAAGCAACCCATTTTAATGGAAATAAATTCTGAGTTACCTCATGAAATTGGATTATGGGCATACACAAAGGTACCATTAGATTTTTCTTCAAGATTCAATGCGTTATATCGCCACTACAAATATATCCTTGCTTTAAAATATGGTCCTTTTAAAAATGGGCACTTAATTAATATAGATCTTATGAAAAAGGCATGTAAAGCACTTGAAGGAAACCATGATTTTAAGAATTTTGCCAAGAAAGAAAACAATAACATAAAAACTATAAGAACATTAACGTTAGCTTCAGTTGATTCAAAACCTAATTATTTAATATTTGATTTTAAAAGTAAGTCTTTCTTAAGGCAACAGATTCGAAGAATGGTTGCAAAGTTAATTGATTTGGGGATGGAAACACTATCTTATGACGAGTTTTTATATTTGTTAAATACGTCAACTTTTATATCTTATCAACCAGCAAATCCAATTGGATTGATTTTATGGGACGTAATTTATGAAAACAAGTTTAAATATCAAATCGATACTAAATCTATGGATAGAATGATGAATTTCTTTTATAGAAGAGAAGAAAAAGCAAATCTTAAAAGATTATTATTTCATATCTTGCAACATAACAATGTTAGCTAAAAGCGCTTTTAATTGAATCTCTTCGGTTCCTCCTTGACTTAATCTATATTCAAACTCCGCTAATAATTTTGAAAGCTCTATTTTAATCTTTTCAGATATATTTAAATCATAAATCTCTCTATGAATATTTTTTATAACATTAATTCCTGAAAGTCCATACTCTTTAATGACGTCGTTTAATAGATTTATTGAGAAGTCTAATTGCCCTTGAATTGCTGTTTGTAGTATATTTTTTATTCTTTCAGGAGGTACTTCACCAGCGACTTTAAAAACTATATCTTGATCAATTTTTTGAGAAATTGTACTGCAAGATTGCAAATAATTTATTGCTCTCCTGCAATCTCCTCTCGAAACTTCCACTAAAGCATTTAAACCATCATTAGTTATAGAAATATTTTCCTGTTTAGAAATAAATTTTAATCTTTCTTTGATATCGCTACTATTTAATGAGGAGAATCGAAAAACGACACATCTTGATTGGATAGGAGGGATTATCTTATTCGAATAGTTACAAATTAAGATCATTCTACAATTTTGAGTATACCTTTCCATTGTTCTTCTAAGTGCTTGTTGAGCAGGGGCAGTCATATTATCAGCTTCATCTAAAATTAAAATCTTAAAAGGAATATTTATGGGTGGTTTCGCTTTTGCGAAATCTTTAATAAAAGTTCTTATAACATCTATTCCTCTAGCATCACTTGCATTTAACTCTAAATATGTTGTATTTAAAGCCATTTTCCTGCCATATAATTCTCGAACTATAGCTAAGGCAGATGTTGTTTTTCCTGTACCTGCTGGACCAGCAAAAATAAGGTGTGGCATTGATCTATCATTAATAAATTGTTGAAGTCTATTAACAATTCCTTTTTGATTTACCACCTCTTCTAGCTTACGTGGTCGGTATTTTTCAACCCAAGGTCTATTACTATTTGACATATAAATACAAAAATTTTATGGTTACTTATAATAATATTAAAAAATACAATTTAAGAATTAAAATTTCTTTCTATAATAATAATACTAAATTTTAATAAGCAAAAACAAGTTAAAAAAGATGTCTGAATTTCAAATAAGTAAATTAAAAGCAAGATGGATATTAGATTCACGAGGTAATCCAACTGTTGAAACTGAAGTTTATGCTGGTGATGTATATGCTCGTTCAGCCGTTCCTTCAGGTGCTTCAACAGGGGCCTTAGAGGCATTAGAACTTAGAGATGGAGGGAAGAATTTTTTAGGTAAGCATGTAACTAAAGCAGTAGTTAATGTGAATGATATTTTAGCTAATAAATTGAATGGATTTGATGTCAGAGAACAACAAAATATAGATGAGGAAATGATTTCGATAGATGGTACTGAAAATAAAAAAAATATAGGCGCAAATGCTATTCTTTCAGTATCTCTTAGTGTTGCTAAATTAGCAGCAAAGCTCTTGAAAAAACCACTCTTTTCACATCTTTATGAACTAAGTCATAATAAGTCAAGGGATGATTTTTTATTACCTTTGCCTTCTAGTAACATTATCAATGGAGGAGAACATGCTGGAAATAACTTAGCAATACAAGAGTTTATGATATTACCGATAAGAGCGCCTAAATTTTCAATAGCACTTCAAAATGTGTCAGAAGTATATCATACATTAAAAAAGATATTAAGCGAAAAACATGGACCTTCCGCTGTTAATGTAGGTGATGAGGGTGGTTTTGCACCAAATTTATCTGAAACCAGAGAAGCATTAGATATTATTATAGAAGCAATTGAAGAAGCTGGTTTTGTGATGGGAACTGATTTTGTATTGGGAATGGATGCAGCCGCAAGTGAATTCTTTAAAAAAGATTTATATTTTATTGATGGGAAAAAACTATATGAAGAAGAATTATTACAATATTACCTTGATTTGATTCATGATTATCCATTAAATTCTATTGAAGATCCATTTGATGAAAAATCATTTCGAGGTTTTACTAACCTTACAGCAAAAGTGAATAAAACAATTCAAATAGTATGTGACGATTTAACAGTTACCAACATTAGACTTTTAGCAAAAGCGGTGGAAGAAAAAGCAGGAAATGCTTTATTACTTAAAGTAAATCAAATAGGGACCTTAACTGAATCTATAAATGCGTGTAAATTAGCGTTTAAGAATGGATTCAACGTAATGGTTTCACATCGTTCTGGTGAAACTGAGGATCCTTTTATAGCCGATTTAGCAGTTGGCTTGTGTACTGGACAAATTAAAAGCGGAGCACCATGTCGCAGTGATAGAACGAGTAAATACAATCAACTATTAAGAATTGAAGAATTTTTGGGAGAAAAGGCAAATTATCCAACTGATTTTACTTCATGGAAAAGGTATCAGTAAAATAAAAATTTAATAATTTTTTATAAACCTATAAATATTTACATCAATTTCTTTTGTTTTTTGAGCATGGAATTCAAATGACTTCTCAAGTTTTAATTTAAATGGGAAGTAATAATCAACATGCCAATGGAAATCCTTTATAAAACTAAGAATAAATTCATGGACTTTTTTATTGGCCAGATGGATAGAATATACTACATTAGAAAATTCAAATGCTTTTTGTAAAAAATTCCTATCTGCTTTATTCTTTTGAACTCCAAAAGGAGGATTCATTATGGTGGTTATTTTTTCTTTTTTTGGGAGCAACATTGGTGAAACTTCAAATCTGCTAATATCAACGCATAGTGGAAAGATCAAATATTCAAGTTGAAGATTTTTAATATTTTTTTTTAATATCTGTATTGCAGATATATCAATATCAATGCTTATGATATATTTTGGTTGAAAATAAGAGCTTGCGATAGATAATCTTCCGGTACCAGCCCCAAAATCAAAAATTAAATGGTTTCTAATATCATTAAATTCAAACCCAGCGAAAAAAACAATATCTACTGCACTAATTGCATCAATACAATATTGTTCTAATTCAATTTTAGGGCTAGAAAAAACTGCTGTGTTTTGAATAATAGAACTTATTTCTTTTTTCTTAATCTCAAACGCCCGGTAATTAAATTCAGTTAATTCTTTATAACTTATTATGGATAAATTTAATTAACTTACATAATAATAATTAAATAGTGAAAATAAAAGAATGTTGGGAAATATATGAAAAAATCAATTAAAAATAAAGATATTGTTCTTACTGGTCAATATCTAGGTGTTGTTGAGGAATTTCTACCAGATAAACAATCTTCCTATATAAAAGATGGTAAAATTTTTGCTACAAAAACAGGTATAATTCTAATTGACAAAGAAAAAAAAGAAATAGAAATTAAGAGCCACCAAGAAAAAGATCGGAAAACAGTGAAAGTTGGAGATATTGTTATTGGGACTGTTCTTTTTTTAAGGCAATATTCTATTGGAATAACTTTTCATACCATAAATAATAAACTTCATTTTAATAGTTCCTATTTTGGAAATACTCATGTCTCACAAATTTCCCATAAATATATTGATAAAATCTCTGATGCTTTTCAAATTACTGATATACTTAGAGCAAAAGTAATTGAACAAACTAGTAACGAGTATAAATTAAGTACTGTTGGAAAAAATCTTGGTGTTATTCATGCTGATTGTGTTATTTGTGGAACTGCTTTAGAAAAAGTGGGTTATAATAAATTAAGGTGTTCAAGATGTGGTAATATTGAAACGAGGAAATTAGCAAATGATTATAGGGACGTTAATGAAATTTTGAGGTATTAATATATAATTTTTTTAGTATTTTAAGTTAATTTTTATAATTATAGTATTTTAAAAAATAAGTAAAGGGAATAAATTTTGGTTAGAAAGGGTGGAAAAAGAGTAATCCACTTTTATAATTCAAGTGGTGATTTAGACAATACAATAAAATTCCTTGAAAATATCCAAAAAAAGGTTAATTATCTTAATTTAAATTGTGTAGTAGAGGGTAAATCTATTAAAATTACCTTATTTGGACCAAGAGATCTTCAGTATCTCGCAATCGAGAGGTTGAGGGAGTTGGCTAACCAATTCTTATCATAAAAATTGATGGCAAAAATATCTGGTTTTTATAAACCAAAAAAAATTTATTTTACTTTAAATTAGAATTAATAGATTTGAAGCTTTTGGTGTAAATTTTGGCAAAAAAAAAATCTGAACCTAAAGAAGAGGATGAGTTTGAGGAATTAGATGATGATTTACTAGAAGATGATGAGAGTATTTATCCAAGCTTAGGTAGAAAAAAAAGCAAAATTGAAGATGAAGAACAATTTAACATTGAAGATGACGAGATTCTTGAAGAAGAATATGAATATGAAATAGAAGAACCACCTAAACAACCAGAATATAAATATTTGAACTTAACTCTTACAAAGGGAAAGAAAGAAAAGGATTATAAATTGGCGGTAGAAGGCCAGTCTCATGGATTTTTAAATATTCTCGTTAAGCATCTTTTAACTATTGAAGGCGTTAAATCAGCAGCATATAAGGTGACACGGATAGACCCCCCAGAAGTATTTATCCGCATGGAAGATGGTTATAAAATCAAACAAGTTCTTCACAAAGGAATACAGTTATTAAGGAATGATGTTAATGAAGTACAAAAAGTGTTTAAAACTCTAATGAAATAATTTTTCCTTATTTTATATAAAATTTATAAGACTTTAATTCTCAACTAAAAGTAATGGCTTATGATATTATTATTAGAGATTTATCTTCGAAAGAATCCCAGAAAGCCATAGGAACTGATAAGGGCTTGGCTAAAATTGGGGATGGTATTGTAAATTTTGCTTATTCTGTGGCTAAATCCATTTTCTTAACCAAAAATAGTTTAAATAAAAAAGTTATTCGAACTGGAAAAAAAGTTAATAAAAAAATTTTAGCAGATGCTTTAAGGAAGGCAAATTTGAAAATATATGCAAAAACGAGAGCTGATGCTCATGATTTAGCAGATACAGTTGAGGCATTAGTTGCATATGTTTGGTTAACTGGAAAAATGAATCTTGAATCAATGATTAATATCATTAGTGAGAATCTTTCTGGCGATCTTCAATCAAGAACTGAGGAAACAAAGAATGCAACTATCGCATTTATAAAACTACTAGATTATATAAAAAATTATCTTCCAAAATCTAAAACATGAAAGATTTTCCTATTACAATAGGATTTGATGATGCAAGATTTGAGTTAAAATCAAAAATAAAAACAACTCAATTAATAGGTGCTGTTTGTCAAGGGACAAGACTAGTCAGTGTAGTGAAAAAACCCATTTCTATTGATGGAGATGATGCTACGGAAGTTTTAATAGAACTTGCTAAGCAAAATCAAAAACACATTCAATATATCCTAACCGATACCATAACGTTTGGAGGCTTTAACATTATAGATTTAGGTGAGATTTATAATAGTTTGAAAAAGCCTATTATATCAATAACAGAAAGAGAAGTTGACCTTGATTCCGTTAAAAAAGCTTTAATTAAGAAATTTCCGAACACTTACAAAAACAAACTCCAATATATCATAAATGCGGGAGAGTTATATGAGACAAATATCAAAACTGCCGGAGGCTCTTCTAAAATATATTTTCATTTAAAAGGAGTAGATTTTGAGGAGGTTGATGATTTAATGCAAAAGTTGTGTATTGATTCAAAACTTCCCGAGCCTGTGAGAATTGCTCATATCATCGGTAAGGCGTTTTAAAACGTAGCGACTTCGTATTCTAATATCTCTTTCATTCTCTGACGTAGTTCAGGGCGAATTGCAGTCATTCCATAAGTTTTTAATCCACCTAACCTTTTTTGAATATCTTCTGCGCTCATAGCTCCTGGTAAGTCTTGTTTGTTTGCTATTGCAATGATTTTAGTCCCTAAACTGCGTTCAAATCGATCATATATCTCTTTTGTTTTTTCAACCCCCTTCTTTGTGGAATCACAAACTAATACTGCTAAACCTGCGCCTCTTAAAAAATCCTTCCACATGAACTTAAATCGTTCTTGACCCCCTAAATCCCAAATACTAACCTTTTTTCCATTTAAAACAGAATTTTCAACTTCCAATCCTACTGTTGGAACTCTCTTTCGTGGAATTTTTTTACCTTGTAGTAATGATAATAAAGATGTTTTTCCCACGCCTCCTTCACCAAGCAGGCAAATCTTCGATTTTGTTGTAAAAATCCTTAACAACCCCTTCTACTTCATATTTGCTATAAATAGAAAGGATTAACAACACTTCAAAAATTAAAATAATATTGACATGATATGTTAATTTTAAAGTATTATATCTAATAGACCCAATTGGAAAGGTTAAGTATTAATTTGCAAATTTAAGATATTCTTTATCCATATCTTTTTAAATTTTCTTATCATCTTTTCATATTGGAGAAATAAAGATTAATGAATCCTTTTAGGAAAACTCCTAATTAAATAATTTAATCTGATATGGGTAAAAAAGACATAATAATCTCAATTTTAACCACATTTTTGATTGTTTCGGGTGTTGGAAATGTTTATTTTGCCCTGAATAGACCATTCTCATTTAGTTATGGCGAACCTACGGAATTAAAATACGCAAGTAGGTATATTGCTAGGGATGTTGACCCTCAATGGGCGTGGGATTCAGCCTCCTTTGAATTTGCTGCCCAAATATGGGAAGGTTTATTTGCGATAGATTTATCAGATCCTCAATTTAGTCTCGTCCCCCGATTAGCCACCTCACTAGGGTCATATTCGTCTGATGGGAAAGAATTAACAATACCACTAAAACGAGGAGTTAAATTTCACGATGGCACGCTGTTTAATGCTGAAGCTGTTAAGTTTAGTTTTGATAGGTTAGCCTATTTAATGAATGTTTTTGGTACTCTACCCCCAACTTGTTATTATAACATTCCAACTATTATGCATTCACTATATGAATGGTCTGATGGCACTCCTATTATTAATCATACTGAAATGATTGATTCTTATACAATAAAGTTTGTACTAAATAAACCATTTGGACCATTTCGGCATCTTTTAGCATTTCCAGGTTCCTGTATTTTATCTCCTCTCTCAACTCCTTCCGATGATTATATCATACCATCTACGGCTGGTCCTGACAATTGCGTTGGAACTGGACCTTTTATATTAGAAGAATTTGGACCATTTGACATACGATTCCATGCCTATGATGGTTATCATCTAGGTAAGTCTAAGATTGATAATTTGGTATTTATTAAAATCTTCGATCATGAGGCTAGAAATATAGCTGTATTAAGCGGTGCTGTTGATATTATAATAGGTGGTCTTTATTCTTATTATGATGATTTTGAGGAAAACGACAATATTGTTCTTTTTGATGATCTTCCCAGCTGGTGGTTTGAATTTATTAAAATTCTTAATCAAGATATAAACTCTACTTGGAGAAAAGCAATTTCATTTGCTATTAATTATTCATGTATCATTAATTTATTGACTAACAATCACTCCTTTAGATTAAATGGTATTTTAGCACCCTGTATCTTCGGATATGATCCAACCATTAAACCAATAAATTATAACCTAACATATGCTAGAGAAGTTATGGTTAATATGGGTTTTGGAAATGAATTTTGGACTGATATTCAATGGCGAGCTTCAGAATTTGCCTCTTGGAATTTTACATATATTTCAAGATCAGATGCTGAGCAAAAAATATATGAAGTGCTAAGGGATAACTTAGATTTAATTGGAATTAATCTTACTGAAGGAGAAAAAACTTATTATGAGTGGATTCGTGACAAGATTTGGAGTCCACCTCCGCCTAGTATTGATTGGTGGTATAGTAGGCAAAATTTCTTATTTCTGGGATGGGTTCCGGACTATCCTGATGCATATAATAGTTTTCTTCCCTATTTTTCGACCACTGCTTCTAGTACATGGTTCCCTCAACATCTCAATCCAATTACCGATCCTTGGATTGAACAAAAGTTAGAGCAAGCCTCACAAGAGTTTAACGATACAGCAAGAGCCGCGATTTATTCAGAAATTCAAAGGTATAATAATGAAGAACTATTTCCACTGATATATTTATATCATAATCCTGTGACGTATATCCATAATATACATCTGAAAAATGTTCCTTATAACCCAACAGGAGTATTTTATGCTTATCCCATCGAATTTGAGGAATAATCGCTCCATTTCTCTTTATTTTTATATGAGCCTGTTAGGCTCAGTTGAAATGATAAGGCATTAATTTACTACTTTAAAATGTTATTAATCAATATATTTTTAAATTTTCTTATCTTCTCTTCATATTGGAGAAATAAGACCAATGAATCCTTATAAAGTCTTACAATTATATAGTTTAACTTGAAATGGATAAAAAAGACATAATAATCTCAATTTTAACTGCATTTCTTATAGTTTCAGGTGTTGGAAATGTTTATTTTGCCCTGAATAGACCATTCTCACTTAGTTATGGCGAACCTATGGAATTAAAATACGCAAGTAGGTATATTGCCGAGGATATCGACCCTCAATACTCTTGGAGTTCGCCTTCCTTTGAATTCTCAGCACAAATATGGGAAG
>JBHLOI010000032.1:0-41915 GCA_048940645.1 Promethearchaeota archaeon
GAATGTGATTAAAAATAAATTTTTTCTATAATAAGAAATAATGAATCTTTTATAAAAGAAAGTAGATCTTGATTTTGAAAAATTCAATATTTTCCTTTCGGTCTAGGTTGTGGTTGACGCCCTGCTTTTTTTAATTTATCAACATTTTGTTCAAGTTCTTCAGTAGGAGTACAATAGAGGACTTGCAAAGTATCATAATCAATAATTAAATTTCCTACTATCCCTAATCCCATTATTTTATTATCTTTATCAATAAAAGTATTATCGATCCCCATCCTTATCGCTTTTTTACCATTTTCTAATTCAACAAGTTTAGGTTGACAAGCAGTATATCCCAGCCCTCTATTTTGTATTAAATAATTCATTAACGCATAATCTAATTCATCATCGATTTCTCCATCTTCTTCTATCACTTTAAATACTTTTGGAGCTGTTTGTTTAGACATTTTTGGTATAATTAATTTATATTAAAAAAATAATAAAATAAATTAGATTCTTTTATCTATTTGGACTCTGTCTACACTATGGAGAGCACAGTTCATATCCTCTAAAGCCTCTTTAAGGGTATCCAGCGAAAGTTCATCAGTTCCTTTTATGGTAATAAAAACTGAAGTTGTCTTCTGGTCAATTTCGTCAGTTTTTATTTGGACAAATTTTACTCCAGGGATATCTTCTAAAGCTTTGGCTAAGTCAAAATTGTTAGGTTGGTGCGGTTTAAGGACATCAAGGTCAAACTCAATTCTTCCCATTTTAAAAATTAAACCCTTTTTTTATAATGAAATTCTATTTTTAAAATAGATTTATGTCATTAATAGTATAAATTCTATTTATAATTTTTTTTATTTATCTCCAACAATTTTTCAAGTGCCTTCGTTAGTTTTAATGGGATTTCATTTGGTTTAATTATAATGTCTGCTTTTTTATAAGCATTTGATTTAAAGAATTCTGATAATTTAGTATATATTAGGATGGAATGTGCCCCAACATTTAGTGCAGCTTCGATATCTCTTCCCATATCTCCGATAACTACTATTTCTTGAGTTTTTACTAAAAGTTTACCACATATTAGCTTTAAATGATCTGGATGTGGTTTAGGGTTTTTTATGTTATCCCGACCAATAATCAGTTCAAAATAGTGTAAGAGGTTAATTTTTGCCAGAGATACTCTAGCATTTTCTTGAGTATTATATGTAAAAATGGCTTGTTTAAGGTTATGGTTCTTAGCAAATTCTAAAACTTTATCAATACCTTTCACCATAGTCGGGTTTATAGCCGCTTCATACTCCACTTTAGCTATAGCTGAATTTGCATCTTGCATTATTTCATTTATTTTACCCTCTGAAGTTCCCATTGATTCAAAAAAATTTCTGGCAATTTTAGCATTATCTAATGTTTTAGATTTTAGAGAAAGCAAATCTTCAGGGACTCCGTTCTTCAAAAAAATGTTAATTGCCTCTTTTCTTGCTTTTATAAAATCTATTTTAAAATGAATTAATGTCCCATCCAAATCCCAAACAATTGCTTTAATAGGATATATTGACATTTAATAAACCAAATCAGAATATGTTGGACCTTTAGGAGTTAAGATTGACTTTTTTAATTTAATTTCATTTATTTTAAAAGTACCGAACTCCAAATTCTTGTTATCTTGAATTAATTTTTTAAAGATATTATAATTTTTATAGTTAATATTTTTGGATTTTAACCTTCCAATCGTTAAATGCGCTTTAAATTCTTTTCTTTTATCATATTTAACTTCTAATTTCTCATATAGCAATTTTTCAACTTTTTCTTTAATAGTTTGTAGGTATTGTATATCACCAATAAGTCTTATCCACAATACAGAAAATCTATTAAATTGGCCAACACCCTTCAATTTATATTCAAGTGTTTTTCCTTGGAACATTGATTCATTTATATCTTCTTTTAAAATTTTATATATTTTTGGTGCTATAGACTCTGAAATATTTCCAAGGAATTTTACTGTAATATGAAGATTTACTGGTTCCACAAGTTTAACTTTTGGTTGATTTTGTTTTAACCTTGAAGAAAATGAAATTATTTTTTCAATTGTATCTTTATCTTTTAATTCTATAGCAATAAATGCTCGAATCATAAAAAATCAATTTTTCCAATAGTTATATATTCTCCAATTATTCTTAGATATTTCACTTTTTTGTTCTGGAATTAAATGAATTTCTCTAATATCTTCTAATGATTTTGATCCTAATATTTTGATAATGTCCTTTAAAAACATAATATTCATTTTTCCTCGAGTATCAGCGTCGGCACTCGCATTATGAGGCAATAGCAATATTCTTAGGTCTGGTTGGGTTTTTTTAATTTTATTTAACCTTTTGAGTGTTTCAATGTCGATTGGTTCGGTGGGGAAGACGTCAAGCGCGAGATTAATTTGGATTTCTTTTTTCTCTAAAAGATCTAATAAAGCGTCGAAATCAAGTACAAGGCCACGAGCAGTATTTATTAAAAGAGCATTTTTCTTCATCAATTTCAATAAATGTCTATTTATAATATTTTCAGTAAATTTGTCTAATGGAATATGGAGACTTATTATATCTGATTCTTGAAAAATTTCTTCTATTTTATCTTTATATCCGATATTAGGATATATCTTCTCAAATTCTATCATCCGAAGAATATCATAGTATATAATTTTTACCCCCCAAGCGTATAACTTCTTTACGATTTCTTTTCCAATTTCTCCTAGACCAACAATGCCAAGAATTTTATTAGAAATTACTGAAGATAAATGCTGATCAATATCCCATTTATTATCATTGGACCACTTTCCATTCCAAACAAGATTGTGGAGATCAATTAAATTCCTTAAATTTGCCATAATTAATGCGATTGTATAATCCGCAACAGTCTCATGAAGTACACCAGGAGTGTGTGTGATAAGAATATCATCATTTTTTGTTTTTTGGATGTGGTTATACCCTGTAGTTGAGGTACACACAGCAAAGATATTAGATTCCTCTAAAATATTTGCAGAGATTTTATGACTTAGATGACATCCTATTATATTAGGGTTAAATTCTTTAATATCCCTTTGAAATTCCGCTTCTGTTGGAAACCTACCGTTAAATATTTTTAATTCAGCAATATTATTTAGCATTTCCCACAATTTATTTATATTATCTCTAATCTTTTGATTAATCTTATTGTTAGAACCAATTTCAGAAGGGGTAAAGACATTTGAAGTGAAGTATACTTTTGGTTTAAAACCCATATTCTTAACCAGTTTAGGCGAAAATTTGAATTTTATGCATTAATTCAGATAGTTTTATATCTAAAAGATAAATAACTAAAATCACAACATTTTTCTTTGATATTATTTTTTGAAGCGAATCATTAATTTAAAAATAACCAATTATTAGATAGTATTATTAAGATTATTGAAATGGTAATTGAAAAATATGTCAAAAGAACCTCCGAGTAGCGAATCTATTAAAGTTATGGAACGAATAATTAAGGAGTCAAAAGGTAAAACGATCGATTTAGTAGTTGATCACATATTACTTGGCGTTACACCAGAAATGATAGATTGGTGGTGGGACAATATTGATACAACCGAGCGTTATAAATTTTGGCACCCAAAAGACCATCAATCTTTTCAATGGGAAGTTTCCCCCAAAAAAAGCCATATTGGGGCAATTCATAGGGTTGTTGAAAATATTGGGATTAACACTATGTTAAGGATCCGATGGGAGGATCCGAGTACTTCGCCAATACCAATTGAGTATGAACATGCATTAGTAGGGAGCATACTCAATCGTACTGACAATCCAACTAGTTGGCTTTTACATGAATATGAATCTATTGAAAATGGAACAAAGCTACGTACAACGTTTCGTTTGCCTGCCAGAGTCCCAAAGCAGTTTATCGAAGCTCTACGCAAGCATAGTAAAGAAGAAATGGATGAATTTGTCAATTTTTTGCCAAGGTTATTCGAAGAAAACAAAAACTCAACTTAATCTTGTATTTTATAATTTTTATCTTTTTATTTTCTCTGGAAGATAAAAGTCATAATTTTTATTAAATACTTTAGTCTTAAGATATCGATCAAATCTCCTCACACTTTGGAAGATAACCCATATATTCTTATCACTCTTGTAGTATTTCTGAACTTCTTCAAAGTTTATAGGCTCAATTTCAAATTCAGGGGCCTCCTCCTTAAAAAATTTATTTACTAGTCTAATTAAACTAGGAATTAATTCAGATTTTTGTTCTTTAAAGAAATTTGCTATAAGATCTATAGTAACCTTTCTCCATTCATAATATCTTCCAACCGTTTCTTCGAGGAAAAGGGCTTTTAGAAGCCATCTCAAAAAAGATGGAGCACTTTTTAAGAACAATTCTGCCTCCATAGCTTCAACCCCTTTAATTCTGAACATTGGGGTGCTTGTATCCAAATAATATAATTTCGTATCAAAATTCACTTTTGGGTTGTTTGAGTCATAGTTAATTATCGCAAAATTAGAAATTTGTCCATCAAGACCTATATCTATAACATTATTTTTACTACTAAATCCCCATACTTTTTTTAACTCTCTCATGACTAAAAGCACTAAGATTCTGATTTCTTCACCATTTAATATATGGATAACTCTATTCCCGACGGATTCGGAATCGATTTTCTCTTGAACGCAATAAAATTGAATTTTTCCTTCCTGATCTTTAAACCATGCAACATCATAATCCGGAAGGTTTAGACCAACTCTCTCCTTAAGGAGTTTATTATATTCTCTATAAGCCCATATATGGCGTTTTACTTGTGCTTCATTATCGAATATTGGAATTCTTTTATACGCTAAATGTTCAGGATCATCTAATATTTCAAAAACTAAACTGATTTCTCCAAAACCTAACATTTTTATGGGAATCTTTCCTTTTTCTGGATGAAATGTGTCAATAGATTGTTCTAACTCTCTTAGCAGGTCAATATTGATTTTCATGTTTTTTCAATCCTATGTAAATAAATAAGATTTACATTTCTAACCTATTAAAATTATCTTGTGATATCAGAAATTTTGGATTGGTAATAGTTCATATGATATTTTCCTCTCTTTATTAATCTATTTAACTAAAAAAAATAATATAATATTTGATGGTTTTTAGAAGAAATAAAAAAGAAAGAAGCGAAATTACGATATCTGATCATAAAGTGCCCTTCAATCAAAAAGCATATTTTGGAATTTCAATTGCAGGTGCTACATTAGCACAAAGTCTGATTGATTTTTCGCTACTAACCTATTATACTGATTTTATTTTATTTCCTGAGGTTTTATTTGGAATTGTATATTTGTTATACGGTTTTTGGAATGCTTTAAATGATCCTCTTTTTGGTTATTATTCAGACAAAAAGAGACCGATAGAAGGTAAAGGAAAAAGACTTCACTGGATGTGGAAATCATTACCTTTTCTAATAGGGGGATTTTTTTTGTTGTATTTAGTAAATCCAACATGGGATGAGATTCTTATTTTTTTCATATTATTAACAGGTTTATTTCTTTTTGATACTGGATTAACCATTTTTATGATAAACAGAAATAGTTTATTGGTGTCAATAACAGATGATGATAATGAAAGGTCTTCAATCGTAATTGTTAGTATGATATTTCAAACTCTTTTAGGCATTCTTTCTTACCTTATCCCATTATATTTCTTAACTAAGGATACTCCAATTATAGCTATTCTTCTAATGTTTAGTGGTTTAGGTCTTACTAGTTCCTTTTTTTTAATCTACGGAATAAAGGGACTAAAAGAACCTTTAGGTATTTATAAAGAGAGTGATTTCCTTAATCTAAAACACATCATTAAAGAGACTTTTAAATCACGGGCTTTTATTATTTTCATTTGTTACACATTTCTAATGAGTGGTGTAGCTCAAACATATTTGACTTTCCTATTTTATTACATTGATGATGTTATTCAGGTATCAGGTTTATTAGCCACTTTAGCAGCAGCTATTTCACTTCCAGCAGCCTTCATTGCTTACCTTCTTGTAAGATTAACCAGTAAACAGATAGGTGTTTACCAAACGCTTATTATTTTTTTGTGTATAACTTTATTAGGATTTCTAAGTTTATTGATCATCAAAAACTATTGGTTAATGGTTATGAGCTACGTATTTATTATAGTAGGAACGAACGCTCATTGGATTTTAATAATGCCCTTAATTGGTAATATTGCTGATGAGTATGAATTAAGAACAAATTCTCGAAACGAAGGAATACTTTTTGGAATTAATGCTATCTGTGTAGCTCTTTCTAAATCAATTTTAATCTTTTTTTTTACTCTATTTTTAAACAATTTTGGGTATGATGGTAGTAAACCTATTCAATCGCAAAATGCTATATTGGGCATAAGGTTAGGAGCCGCCTTAGTTCCATTAATTTTTGTAGCAATATCGATAATTCTGATGTATTTTTATCCATTAAAAGGTGAAATCTTAAAAAATTTGAAGAAAGAAATTAAAATCTTATACGATAATAAATTCAATAATTCTAATGAATAAATACCATAAACTTAATTTAGATTTTCAATTTTTTTTTATAATTATTATTTAAAGATCAGGTTAAACCATTAATGACTCGTCCTTTATGGTTCGTTGAATTATTAAAGAAGGCCTTTCCTAATATTAAATTTATAGCCAAATTAACTAGGATTCCGATTCTTGGTAAATTATTTGATTTATTATTGTTCAAAGAAGATGAGATCATTTATTTGCCATTAGATAAGGTTATTGCTATAAATAAAGAAATTGAAAAGCAATCAGACATAGTTCTCCCATCTCAAGTTTTAGAATATTTTATTTATAAGTCTAAATATCATTGGATCATGAATTTTTGTATATGCAGGGAATCTATGGAATGTGAAAATTATCCCCGTGATCTAGGCTGTTTATTTTTAGGAGAGGCTGTTTTAGGAATTAATCCTAAATTAGGTCGACTAGTAACAAAAGAAGAAGCTCTTGTTCATATAAAAAAATGCAGAGAAGCAGGGTTAGTTCACATGATTGGTCGAAATTTATTGGATAAGCAATGGTTAGGAGTAAATCCCGGCCATAAACTACTCTCAATATGTAACTGTGATCCATGTTGTTGTCTATGGAGGGTTTCACCCATACTAGCACCAATGATTGGTTCAAAAATACAAAAAATGCCTGGAGTTGAAGTAAAAGTGACAGATGCCTGCATTGGGTGTGGTAGCTGCTTAGAAAATGTTTGTTTTGTCGATTCAATACATATAAATAACAATCGTGCAGAAATTAATGTAGAATGTCGCGGATGTGGACGCTGTGTCGATATATGTCCCCAGAATGCTATTAAACTTACCATAAAAGATAAAAATTTCGTGTTAAACTCAATAAAGCAAATTGAAAAAGTAATCGATGTTTCTTAAAAGGGAGAAAAATTATTATTTATATCTCTATTCCATTCATTTTGGCAAATACCTTATAAAGACCTTGGGTTCCGAGGTTCTCTAATCCCATAGATGCTGCTGAAATATAAAATTGATAAGCAAGGGCTAGACCTGGGAGAGATAAATTCATTTGTTTGGCTTCTTTTAATGCTATCCCCATATCTTTAATAAAATGTTTTATATAGAATCCAGGATCAAAATTACCATCCACAATTCTTGGGCCTAAATTGTTGATTGACCAGCATCCAGCAGCTCCTTTTCCAATTACATTGATTACTTCATTTAAATCATTTCCAGCTCTATATGCATATAGTAAAGATTCAACAACACCAATCATAGTTGCTGCAATGAGAATTTGGTTACTCATTTTCGTATGCTGCCCTGCTCCCGCTTTACCCATATATGCGATATTTTTTCCCATCATTTTGAAAAAGGGTAAAACTTTATTATAAGTTTCACTATCTCCACCTGCCATAATTGCTAAAGTCCCTTCACGAGCTCCAACATCTCCACCTGAAACAGGGGCATCTATAGAAGATACATTAATCTTGCTTGCTTCTTCATAAATTTTTTGAGCTAAAGTGGGTTCCGAGGTTGTCATATCCACAATTACTGACCCCTTTTCAATACCAGCTAGAATTCCATTCTCACCAAGATATACCTCTGTTACATCTTGGGGGAATCCTACAATTGTGAAGATAATGTCGCATTGTTCAGCTACTTCTTTCGGACTAGAACACCACTTAGCACCCATCTCAATCAAATCCATTGCTTTCTCTTTTGTTCGATTATACACAAACATTTCATATCCTGCTTTTAAAAGATGCATAGACATTGATTTTCCCATTACACCTGTACCAATCCAGCCAATTTTTTCATTCATAAGAATTGACCTCTGTTAAGTAATTATTTCAAACTGATTTTTTGAAATTATTTATCATAATACACATAGATTACTAAATATTATTCTAACAAATAATAGTAGAAAATTCAGTCCCAAAAGACATTTCCTTTCTTAACACTATCAATTCTTGTACGATATTTTAGAGCAGAAACAGCTTGAACTGCCTCTTTTATCGAATGAAAAACTGGAATGTAAGCCAATTCTAATGATTCAATTATTAAGGAATATTTTGGCACGTACGGAATAAAACAAACAACTGGTTTTCTCTTTGTAGATATAATATTTGCTATTCTCCTTCCGATTTGAAAAGAGATATTTGGTGGATAAGGTAATAATAGGAGGATAATGCACTCTATTCTTTCAATATCAGATAAATATCTAACTATGTTTTCAATATCAGTATCTAAAACAGATCCAGTTAAATCTATTGGATTATTGAATGATGCTATTTCCCGTGCAACAGGATTCATCAACTCTTTCATTTGATTTTTTTCCTCCTTAGTAAAGTCAACACGATTTAAACCGTATGTTTTTAACATATCCGCTGCAAGTACCCCATGCCCACCAGATACTGAAACGATTGCAACATCACCATAAGTAATAACGTTATCACCGAAAGGGTTTTTTCGATGAGAGAGGACATCATAGACTTTCAGAGAAGTTAACAATTCTCTTTCAGAATGCGGTAAAATAACCATATTTTGTCTTAAAGCGGAATACATAATCTTGAAATCCCCAGCTAAACTGGCTGTATGAGAAAGCGTTGCCACTCTTCCTTCTCGGGTCTTTCCTCCAAAAAATACAATAACCGTATCTTCTGACTCTCTTGCAAGTCTTAAAAATTCCCTTGCTTTATTTTCTTTAAAACCTTCTAAATAAAACGCGATATTAGATGTATCGGGGTCAATTTTACTAAAATAATCAAGTAACATAACTTCATCAACAACAGCGCGATTCCCAATAGAAACTGCTGTGGAAACACCTATATTTCTCTCATTAAACTTAACAAAGAATTGATCTACTAACACACCACCACTTTGACTTATTAATGCCACGGAACCTTTTGGTGGACGCGTAATTCGTTCTGTAGGTAAGAAGATTGTATCAACCAATGGAGGGGCATACACTCCAAGACAATTAGGACCAAGTACCGCAATATCATTATTAAAAGCAATTTTCTCTAATTTATCTTGTCTTTTTTTACCTTTTATGCCAATTTCGGCAAATCCCCCACCTATAATGACAGCAGCGGGAATACCCAGATCAACACAATCTTGAATGTATCCTAACGTATCATCCGGACCTACCGCTATTACTAGTAGGTCAGGAATCTCTGGTAATTTATCTAGTCTTTCGTACAATGATATACCTTCTATTTCACCCCCATTTGGATAAATCCCATAAACTTTTACTTTCATTTCAAACTCATTTTTCAACATTACAATTCTTCCGGGACTTAATGGGTTTTTTTTAGAAATCCCTACAACTGCCATTGATTTTGGCTTGAAAAGTTTTTGTAAATCCATTATATATAACACTCTTTAAAGTTTAATATTGAATTATATTTTTTTAAGGATTTAAATCATAATTATTTTTAGCTTATTTGGAGATAAAAGTAATTTTACTTAGAAATTATTAAAAAATTTGTTAAGTAGGTTAATTCCAGAAAGAAAGATTTAATTTGAATTTATTTATGCTTCTTTAATCACGTCTTTCTAGAACAATACCAAGAATTCCACCTAAAATGGCTAAGGCATAGTCAATATAATAATAGCTATAATTTAAATATATAAATCCATAAGGGGGTCCATAATACATGATTGGAATAAAGGAGCATATTAAAGCAACAACACCAAAGACTAACATCAAAATGGTGCCAATTCTGATTCCTCTTAGAGATAAGACAGCTCCAATTGTTATAATTATTGCCCAAATTTACCACTAGATTATTTATGATGATTTTTAGATTACAAAATTGTTAAGCCAAATTTTGAAAAGGTAATATTTAAACTTATTCCAATTCTTTATAGTTGTTTATCATGTCATATGTATTTTTCAATGATTTTCCCGATTGCCATTCATTTATAAGAATGAATTTCTGGATTAGTTCGTTTGCATTTTTTGGTAATTCTTTTTTAAATTCTATGTATCTTGGGACCATAAAATAAGCTAAATTTTGCTGTAAAAAATTTTGAAACTCTTTATGAGTAATCGAAGCTCCTTTCCGAATCACAGCACATATTTTTAAATCATTTTCTAGGGAATTATTGCCAGAAACTTCAAAAACAGTACTTTCGATTATAAGTGGATGGGAATTTGCTACTATTTCGATGTCTACCGCGAAAAATGTCTCTTTTCCTCGGCGAATCATATCAGATTTCCTTCCTAAGTAATATATGAAACCTTGATGATCCATATAACCAAAATCACCTGTATAAACCCATCTGTCTTCTCCTTTCCTTGTAATAGTTTCCTCTTGTAAATTATAATATTCAAGTTCAAAAGGAAGTCTTGTCCTTGCACAAATTTCCCCAATCTGATCTCGTCCAGGTGGAAGTTCTTGTCCTTCTGAATCAACGATTTTTATTTCAACACCTCGAGCAGGTTTTCCGATAGAACCAAGTTTTCCACCTTTAGAACCGACGTTATTAATAGTAAACCCAATTCCCTCAACAAGAGACCAAATTTCAATTAATTGAATCCCAAATCTTCTTTCGAAGGATTCCCATATCTTTTTTAAAGCACCAGCACCAAATGCATATTTAATTGAATGATTTCTATCCAATTTTGACGGTGCTTGATTTACGAGTGTGGCTAAGTGTGCTCCATAATAACAAAAGCCATCCGGTCTATGTTTTTCCACATCACTCCAGAAAGTTGAAATATTGAAATTTTCTGCAATTACTATCGATCCATTATAATACATAATAGGTATTATCAAGAAAAATCGTTCTAATCCTTGACACAGTGGCAATGGACAATAGAATTTATTTAGGTTCTCACCAAATCCTAAATTTTCTAATTGTTTCCCCACACTAATTCCTGATAATGTGTAATAATTTCGGTATACCACACCTTTTGGTTTTCCCGTAGTTCCTGATGTATATGCGATTTCAAGAGGATCAAAACTATTTACACGAGTATTAGGATTGTCTGAATTTACAGACAAAATTTCTGAAAAATCTGCATATTTACCACTGTATTTAAAATCATCGGGTGCATTTTGAATAAATATTTTCTGAATTTTTGGAATCTTTTCATTAATTTCTTCAAAATTTATAAGATATTTATAATCGATGATTAGTATTTCAGAATTACTGTTTCTCAACACAAATTCCAATAAGTCCCCTTTTAATAAATAACTCAATGGAACAAATAGACTACCAGTTTTTGCTATAGCGAACCAACAAAATAGAGTTTCTGGACAATTTGGAAACAATAAAGAAATATTAGGTTTCTTTAATTTTAATTTTTTAATTTGCAGGATAAGACCATTTGCTATCTGATTTGAAATTATGTTTACATCTTTATATGAATAAACCTTATCATTAAAGTAAAGAAATGGCATGTCTTGATTCATTAATGCTTTACATTCTACGAGTTTTGGCAGTGTAGCAGCCTCAATACCGTAATTTTTAGTGAGATCACTTAGATTATATATCTTCCGAATTTCCAAACGCTCACCTTTTAACTCTATCACGACCTCTTCTTTATCTCTAAAAGGAAAAGCACTGTCTTTAGCTATTGCACTTGGGATATAAGCCCAAAAAGTAGAATATTTAGAGTTACCGGATGTTTTCTCCGAAATTTTACTTTTACCAATTTTCATTTTGAATTTTTTAAAAAAATTTTACTATTGTAAAAAAAGAATTCCTAACGTAAAAAGAATTTTTTTTTTAAAATATTTTTTTTTATAAAGGAATTTTATCATATTCTTGTTTTATTAAAGGGAATCTGTCAAGATTATAATGAGGAAAATAAAGAGAAAAGGTATATTCCTTTTGAAAGGAAGGTGTTGATGCAATTTCTCTATATTTCACTTCATGAGCAATCTCATTTGCCAGAGTTCTTTGCTCAATATCTTTTATAAACAATTGTGCTCCAATTCCTGCTGCATTTCCAATCTGAAAAATTTTGTCTTGCTCTACCTCAGGAAATAAACCTATAAAAGTAGCATTCTCTTTATTGATGTAAGTTCCAAAAGCCCCCGCTAAAAGTATTTGTTCAAGAGAATCTTTCTTTTTGTTTTCCATTTCAAGTAATAAATTAGCTGCACATAAAAATGCACCTTTCGCTAATTGCAACTGATTTATATCTTTCTGACAAATCGTAATCTCCTTTAAATTATTATTATCGTTATTTGTTTCAAATTGTTCAGCATCCCACTCTGGTTTATATATAATATAATGGAATCCATCTTCTTTTTTTACAATACGACGGTTTTTCATTATTTTTTCTGATTTGTCGTTAAATTTTCCTGCTCTTGTAATGATATTTAATTTTAACATTTCAGCTACAATATCAATTAATCCCGAACCACATAATCCAAGTGGAACTATTTCTCCTATTACGGTAATTGAAGGTTCTAATGTATCCCTATTTATACTTACTGATTCTATTGCACCTTCAGAAGCTCGCATTCCATGTAAAATGTGCGCGCCCTCTAATGCTGAACCTGCAGCGCAAGAGCCTGTTACCAAACCTTTATTATTTCCCAGAACTAGTTCACCATTAGTTCCAATATCAATTAATAGAGAATATTTATTACATCTATAGATTTTAGATGAGATTATACATCCAATGGTATCAGTTCCTACATAACCAGCAATAACAGGAGGAGAATATATATTTACATTTGAATTACACCTTATTCCTTGTTTTTCAGCACTTATATTAATTGGGGCTTTAAACGCTGGAACAAAAGGAGATCTAGATAAATACTGGGGGGTAACTCCAAAAAAAATATGATGCATTCCAGTATTACCCACAACCGAAATATCTTTAACACATGAAATAGAAATATTAGCCTTATGGCAACAATCCTCAATGATTTCATTAATAGCGTTAACTAACAATTTTTTCGCTTTATGAATTGCATCATTTTTTACAATATACGTAATTCGTGAAATTAAATCTTCCCCGATAGCCACTTGAGGATTTAACATTGCAGAAACTGCAACAGTTTCTCCTGTTTTTAAATAAATTAAATATCCCACAATGGTTGTAGTCCCAATATCGATTGCTAATCCAAAAGTCTCTTTAGATTTATCTCCGGCATCAATATCATAGAGAATCCACTGATCTCCCAAAGAGAGCCTTCTAAAATAAGTAGTAACAAGTCCATTGTTTTCCCTAATAATATATGGTAATTTTTGAATGACCAAATATAGAGTATCATCAACATAGAAAGTAGGGTGATATTCCTTGTTAGTATAACATATATTACTTGCTATTATCCCTTCAAATAAACCAGATAAATCATTTCGTGGATTAGTCAAATTTGCAGAGGTGACCTTACACAAATGTGAAGTTATTACGGGATGAACTTTTTTGTTATGTTTAATTCCAAGAGATTCTAACCCAGCATCAACTAAAATTCTAGTTCCCCTCGAAACTAACGAATTAGTTAAATAAACTCTTATATCTCCAAAAACCCTAGTTTGACATGCCAATCTAAAGCCTTCTAATATATTTTGGCTACCTAAAATTTTCTTTTCTTTTTCTGTTGGTTCTGAAATTTTTGGATAAGGATCTTGAACATTAATTTTGCATTTTCCACAGGTTCCCTTACCTGCACATAAAGCACTCATGGGGAAGTCCAATGCTAAAAGTGATTCATATACTGTAGAACCTTCCACAACATTTATTCGTTTAGATATTGGCTCTAAAATAAGCGTAATTCTCTTATTCTTCATACAAAAACATCTTATATAGTTACATTCTTTTGAAATTTGTTCAAATAAAAAAATGGCAAGGATACATTACATATTATTAATTCTTTAACCATTTATCAATAATATCAACACCCTGTAAAGCATCTTTTGCATAAGCATCTGCATTTGTCTCTTCTGCGATTTCAGGTGATACTGCAGCACCACCCAAAATCACTTTTATCTTTGTTGCTAAATCTCCACTTTTTAATAAAGATAAGGCTCTTTTTATTGCGGGTTCTGCTGAAGTAAGTAGAAAGGATATCCCAATAACTTTAACATTTGGTAAACGAGCTGCTTCTTTAAATCTTTCAGGTTTCACATCTGTTCCAAGATCTATAACATCCATACCATAAGATTTCATTAAAGCAATTAATATATTTTTACCCAAGTTATGGATATCACCTTCAATTGTTCCAATAACTATCTTTCCTGTGTAATTTCTACTCTTAGCTAAATTAATTCTAGTTTGATCATCCACACATAAGATTTCGCCCTCAAGAGCTTCAGCCGCTAAAATAAGCCCCATCTCTCCGGATTGTTCCAATCCTTTTAAAATTCCTTTCTTTACTATTTCGATTATTGGTACCTCTGCGTCTATTGCTTGCTTTATCGTTTCTTTCATCGAATAAAAGTCAAGCGAATTAACCGCTTCAATGATGCAATTGAGGTAATAGGAATGCTCTTTGGTTTTCTTTTTGTTTTTTAAACTCACCTCTTCCATTAATAGCACTACCTCATTTTTTTCCTTAATCATTGATATTATTAAATTATAAAGATAATACCATGCCAAACAACAAAAGGAACAGATTCCTTTGGATGTTCAGGATTAATTACATATGGTGCTTTTTCACCACACTTTACCGCTGTAGCAAAACTATCTACTCCACATGCCTCTAATGCTGGTCGAGCTCTTAAATATTGCCGGCACATTTGATTATCGAGCACAGGGCAAGGAGGTATTTTTTTTTGTTGCATCAATTCCTTAAAATATTCTGGTGAGAAGAATCCACAACCAACACAAGGTCCGCCTTTAAATCCCATAGCAAGATAATACCCCATGTATGTTGCTTCTACTTCGATCATTGAAACCATTTGATTTAATAAATTTACATCTCCTTGAACACCTAGAAGAATGCTTGGAAAGACATGATTTTGGATTGGTGGATAGAAGGATATTAAAATTGCATGTTTATAACTATTAACAATTTCTCTCATCTCTTCAGTAGTTGGAGAATGTGGTGGACAATTAATACTCGTTCCATAGCCAAAACACACTGGAATTCGACATTTCCACCGCACGCGTGGATCTATTACGATTTTATCTGTTGTTATTAATTTAGCATGGCCATTAGCTTTAATTTTTGATTTTGTAATTATTTCATCTATGATTTTATTAGATCGTTCAATGAGTTCGTGAAATATCTTATCATCAGGCTCAAATTGTATTGGAGAGGGTGGTCTGTCTTTCTTTTTTGGTAATAGTCTTCGCCACTTGTAGGATATTTGAGACCATTCTTTCTCTACTTCAGGTATTAATTTCTGTGTCATTAAATTTTTACCCTATTTTTTTTCTAAAATACTCCTTTAATTATTAAAATAATTATGATTTTTACGTACGTAAAAATACTCCTATGGTAGTAAATATAAATCTTAGGTTAAAATGAACCCGTCATAATTTATAAAACTTATCAATTATTTACGGACGTAAAATATTACAAGGAGAAATAGGGAAAGCTTAACAAAACAATTACAAAAATTATCTTATCGAGTAAAATTGTATTAAACCATAAAGAAAATTTATTAAGAAATAAGAGGAATAATATCATCCAACAAAAAAATTATTGTGAAATTTTATGGTTAATAAAAATTCGAAATTAGAACGGAAAAAATTCTCATATAAACGGGCAGCTGCATACGGAATTGGACAATTATCAGATATAGCATCTTATCAAGCATTTACATTTCTCACCTTCACATTTTATTTTGCTGTGGTTGGAATCGAAATTTTTTGGATATCTATTGGTTTCATAATATGGTCAATTTGGAATAGCTTCAATGATACATTTATAGGGCATTTATCAGATCGAACCCATACTAAATATGGACGCCGATTTCCATGGATAATGGTTGCTTTATTCCCTATTGCATTAATTATGTTCTTATTATTCACACCGCCAGCTACATGGGGATTTTCTGATATTATTGGAAATTACATATATTTTCTTGTCATTATCATTGTTTTTGAACTATTTTTTACTATGTATGACATCAATTTTACTGCGTTATACCCTGAAATTTTTCTTACTGAGGAAGAGAGAACAAAAGGCAATAATGTTAGGCAATTATTTGCAATCTTTGGATTAATTGCCGCTTTTATTATGCCTGGACTATTTATTTCAAGTTATACCAGTCCAAAACCAGGAGAATATCCTCTTTATGGAATAATCGTCGCAATTGTGGTTATAGTACCGGGTCTACTTTTTATAAAATTCTCTCCTAAAGAAAGGGTTGAATTTCGCGAGGATTATAAAAATGCTCCAAAATTTTTTAATACACTTAAATTTTGTGTCAAAAGTAAAAGCTTTATAAGATATATCCCCGCAGAAATCGCGAACTGGTTCGTATATGGAATGCTACCTGTAATAGTCCCTTTATATGGTGAATTTATTTTAGGATTTGAAGACCCACTGATGATTTCTTTATTATTGGGTGCAACTTTCTTATCAGCAGCACTTTTTATGACCCTTTTATGGAAACCATTAGTTCAAAGATTAGGTCCAAGAAAATCTTGGCTAATTTCAATGAGTATCTGGATTGCTACCCTTGCTCCACTATTTTTCCTTAATTCAGCAATGCCATTTTTAGAAGTAATCGCGTTTATTGTATTTTTTTTGATAGGAATTGGTTTATCTGGTTCCCTTTATATAATTGATATTATTATTGCAGATATTGTTGATGAGGATGAGGTAAATACCGGAGCACGTAGGGAAGGGGGTTATTATGGGGTAAATATTTTCTTTCAAAGATTCGCTACTGTTTTTGTGTTTTTAATTATAGGTCCTGTTTTTTTAATCGCTGATTATCCTTATTTCACTGGAAGCATAACTCCAGAAATCGAATTTGGATTTAGAAGCTTGATGTTTATATATCCTGCTATAGCGCTACTAATTGCAATTATAGCGATATTTTTTTATCCTTTAGATGGTAAAAGATTAAAGCAGGTAAAAGAACAAAGAGAAAGAATTCACCAAGAAAAAAAATCAAAAATGTAAGTTTTTCTACATTTTTTTTAATATTTAAAAAAAATTGAAAGTAGCAAATTTGTATATTAATATGTTCTTGAAGTCCTTTTTTGTTATACCTATTACTACTTTTCTATAATTAGTTTTTTGGTTTAATTTAATTTACCAAATATTTATTCAACAATATTTAAATAATACTCAAAGCGGAACTCGAGACCAGGAACTCCAAAAATATACCCTCCATAATCCACAAAGATCCTCCAATAATTCTTGCCATCTCCTTGGTAAGGTCTTTTTACCCAGAATTCCCATCTTAAAAGGTATTCTCCTCCTGGTGCAAAATATTCTGGTCCAAATATGTAATACCACACGGAGTTTTTAATCATTTCTGGGTCAGTTATATCCTTAACAAAAATATCATATCTTCGTAAAACGATTTCCTCATTGTTAATGAAGAGTTTTATTTCCCATGGATTTTTAGGGGCTAAATCATTTTCTATTTCTTCTTCTGTTGATGCCCAGCCAAAAGCAAAAAAGAGGTTTTCTGAAGCACTAAACGGCCACGATTCACCTACAAACGTAGGAAGTAAAAGATTGTTACTCATCTGACCTTGTGGGATGAAAGGAGGGATGCCTGCGTTAACGTGGGGTATAAAGCTGAAAGCCAAGATACCTAAAGCAGCGAATAGAATACTCATTTTTAAAAAATTTTTTTTATTCATTTAAATTCCACCCTATTCTTATTGTTTTTATTTTATTTTTTTAAAAATCATCTTTTTTATCGGTTTTTTCGTAGATTTCTACATGAAAGATGGTACAGTATGATATAAGACTTAAATCGGTACTGTCCCATTATCAATGATAGATGGGACACACTCATATTTAAATGTTTCCATCACTATTCATTATATAAAGAAAATAAAATTTTAGTAGAACAAAATTATAAATTGTTTTAGAATTCTTAATTAAAACTTAAATTGATTACTTTTATGAAAAACAATCAAGATGATGAATCAGAAAGATTTGATAAAGATAATGTTGATACTGTAGAAAATGGCACTGGAGATTTATCGATTAAACAAAAATTTTATGGTCACCTTTATTTAGGAAAAGATTGGGAATCTTTAATTTCTAAACATACTTCACGTTATGATATTTGGATGTTTCTCAATTTATATCATGAATTAAATGTTAGTCAAATAAGTAAATATATAAAACAAAGTAAATCTACAGTATCAAGAGTCTTAAAGGCCATGGAAAGTGATGGACTTTTGGCATCTAGAAGGGGAAAAATAAAAGTAGGAGAACGAGAAAGAATACCACCGAAATATTATCGTATTAGTAAAAAGTATAGGAAGGAAGAGGAAATCGAAAGAGCTTTTATGGAAATCCCTTCAGACCCACAAGAATTACATGATTTTTTGCTTTCAGAAATTCGAAACTATCAAAGTGCTATATATAATGTTATTAGATTGGTAAATTATTTGAGTTCCTCACTTAATCATCTTGATGATCATTTGGAAGATATTAAAAAAGCAAAAGAGATTTATAAAGAGTTTTTATCAGGAATTAATGAACCAGAATTTAATTTTGTGTTTTTAGACAAGAAGCGGTTTAGGAAATTTTATGATCTACGTTTAGAATATATATTAAAATTGAAAAAGTTAATTATGGAACAAGAATTAGATGCAGAGAGTGCTTTTGTTTATTTTGATTCTTTTTTACCTTTAAAAGCTCTTTTAAAATTATATAAAAAAGTTATATAATAATTTCATTTTTTTTTAGACACGCTGAAAATAATTTACATATCCAAAAGCTATTATGATCTTTTCAAATCAAGTTTATTAAATTTATATAATTGACAAGACTATTTCTTATTATATTGTAAAAACATTATTTTGCAAGTACAACTCTATTTTAGCCTTTTTTGATATGATAATATGGGCGATCAAGAATTAGAAAAGAAAGTAAAAGCTGAAGAATTAATTCAAGCAGAAAATTTAATTAAAGAGAGAAAATTTGATAGAGCTCTTAAACTTTTAAAGATATTTGATAAAAAAAATAGTATCAGCAATCATGATAAATTATCTTGTTATCATTTAAGGGGTCAACTTTTAATTTGGCAGGGAAAATATGAAGAAGCTATTAAAATATGTGAAGAAATGTATACATTTTCCCAATTATATGAATTCAGGCTCAAATCAATAGATTCACTAATTTTACTCTCTCATATTTATACATATCAATATGACGATGATAAAGCTCTTAATTTAGTTGAGAAAGCGGAAAAATTACTAAAAGCAATCTCCCAAGAGTCACCAGAGCTTATTTTAGGAAGGAAAGCTCATTTGCTCTATTGTCAAGGTTCTATTTACTTTCATAAAGGCGATCTAACCCGAGCTTTAGATTATCTTGAAAGAAGTTTGACTCTACGAGAAGAAATTGGCTATAAACAAGAAATTGCTGAATCTTATTATACTATCGGACGAGTTTTGGCTTATAATGGTAATTTTGATCGTGCTTTAAATAATTTGAAGCGTAGTTTGAAACTTGCAACGGAAAGTAATAGTTTGTTTTATATTGGGCTGTGTTATAATACTCTTGGAGTAATAGATATATTCAAAGGTAAAGTTAATAGAAGTCTAGCAAATATTGAAAAAGCTCTTGCGATTTTCAAGAAAATTAAAAACAAAAAGGTTATCAGCGGGCTTCTTAACAATATGGGTGGGATATATATTCTAAAAGGAGAAATGAATCAAGCTTTGGAATATTTAGAACAGAGTTTAGAATTAGAAAAAAATTTTGATATTGGACACCTAAAATTTAGTACCTTAGATACAGCAATTCAAATTGCTCTTGAAATTGATGATATTAACCGAGCACAGAAATACTTTCAAGCCTTAGAAAAGATCAATGATCAAGAAGATAATGAAGTAATAAATTTTGTATACCTATATAATAAGGCTTTAATGTTAAAAGCGAGTTCGCGTAAAAGTGATCAAACCAAAGCTAAAGAAATACTAGAGGAAATCGTTGAAAAAAAAATTCATTTTGTTTTCGAAATATCAATAAAAGCCTTACTTAATTTATGTGAGATATTGCTGAGTGAATTAATTGCTACTAGTAATTTAGAATTAATGGATCAAATAAAATTATATATTAATCATATCTTAGAAATTGCTAAGAATCAAAATTTGCTGTTACTATTGGTCGAATCATACTTATTAGAAGCAAAATTTGATTTAATAACTTTAGATTTAATAAAAGCACAAGAAACGTTGACCGAAGCTAAAGAAATAGCCGAAAAAAATAGTATGAATCATTTGGTTAAAAGAGTATCGATAGAGCTGAAAAAATTGCAAAATCAAACGAATAAATGGTTAAAATTAAAGAACTCAAATAAGTCAATTATAGAACTCGCAAATTTAACACCATTGAAGGAACAAATAAGATATATGCTTCAAAAGCGTGAGATCTTTAAAAGTTTAAATATATAATGAAAAAAGAATTTGATATGGCTTTTTGATATTTGTGTTTTAATATTTGTAGTCAAATATAGTATTTTTTTCTATATTTAAGTCTTTAATTTTTTTAATTTAGAGACCCCTCTAATAATTCTAATTAGAATTTCTTCTAAATCACCCTTCTCTACAATTAATGGAGGCATAATAATTAATGTATCTTTTTTATTTCCACAATAATTCAATAACACCCCCTCTTTTATAATAGAAATCATCGCTAAGAGACTATCTTCCTCTTCATAGAATTCAACACCCCACATCAGACCTCTTCCTCTAACTTCCTTAATTAATCCAGAATTCTCCTGTTTGATTTTCTCAAGACCATCACCAAATATTTTACCCATTTCTTTTACATGATTTAGAAATTTTGGATCTGACTGCATTTCTAACATTTTTAAAGCCACAACGCATCCTAAGTCAGCACCTCCCGTCGTAGAAATATGAATAAAAGGGTCATCTTTGAATACTGCTTTTTCAATGAAAGGTTTATAACTGCACGTTGATAAGGGATAGATTCCCGCGCTCATTCCTTTACTTAAAACCATAAAATCGGGAATCACTTTTTCATCGGGATATACACCTCCATAAATAGCCCACATATGGCCTGTTCTCCCAAGACCAGCTTGAACCTCATCAATAATCATCATAGCGCCTGTTTCATTGCATATTTCTCGCACGTCTGAAAAGTAGCCTTTTGATGCAATTAAGACCCCAGCTGTTGCTGGAATTGTCTCGAATATAACGCAGGCTGTATTTTCTCCTACCACCTTTCTCATGGCTTCTGCATCTCCAAAAGGGACTTGTTTAAATTCAGGTAAACTCCATAAAAAATTTTCTCTGAAACTGGGATCTCCTGTAGCTAAAGCAAATCCAGTATGACCATGATAACCTCCGATAGTTGAAATGCATTCTTTTCTTTTTGTATATGCTCTTGAAAATTTTATAGCACAATCTATAGCTTCACCTCCACTTACCCCAAATGTGGTTTTGCTAATATCTCCGGGTAATAATTCTGCCATTTTTTTACCCAAAAGAGCCCTCTGTTCCGACAATAATTGGTGATCACCAAGATCTAATCCAGCATCTAAAGCTTCTTTAAGAGTTCTAACTATCATTGGATTGCAATGCCCCAGATTAAAAACTCCTCCTGAAGAACGACAGTTAATTATTTCTAATGGAGGATCCGTTTGTTTTGGACCAGCTAAAGTTTTAAGCATAATACCTTTTCTTTCACCAGGGATTACTCCTAAACCAGCAGCTTTGAAAAATCGAACTTTTGGGCCATTAACATGTTTCGTATATAACTTGAGTAGTTCTTTTTGAGGTAATGAACCAATATATTTTTTCTTCTTATCCATAATTTTATTAATAAATTTCAATACTAAAAAAAGTTTAAGAACGAATATAATTTTTAAAAAAAAAAGAATAAAAATCTTTTCAGAATTCGTAACCACACTTTTTACAAACGTGTTTCTTAGCATACATAGGAATATGACCTACATACGATAAGACTTTTGATTTATCTTCTACAGATTTAATATTCGCACCAACTGCTCCGCACATCGGACAAGTAATCCTTTCCTCACTAGCAAAACCTCCCGCACCTATCTCAGGTGGTTTCAATTCTTGAAGTTCACCTTCAACCTCCTCTATATGAGCAGTTTGAGCTTGAACTAATTTATCCTTTTCTACCAAGCCACTTGAAAGTTCTTGAATTTGATTATCTTTCTGTAGTAGCATATCATTTAATTCACTTAATTGCCCGTTTAAATTATTGTTTTCTTCTTGAAGTGCTGTAAGCTTAGAATTTAATTCTTGAACTTCCGATGTTAACTGATTAATTTGATCTTGACTCGATGTTCCACTATTTTGAGCCTCAGTTAATTGATTTTCTAGTTCAGCAATTCTAGATTTAGCAGAATCTAATTCAGATTGTATTTCTTCCAACTCACTTACTTTTGAGCTGACATTACTAAGATTAGATTCTAAATTTTCTTTTTCAGAAGTCAAATTGTTGATTGTGTCATCTTTTTCTTTACTAAGAGCTCGTTCATTTTCTAATGTTGCTTTTTTTTCATTCAATTCAGAATTTGTATTATCTAATGTTTCTTTAGTCTTATTAAGCTCATTAACAGTTTTTTCAAGAGCATCTTTAGTTGAATTGAGATCGGTTTGAGTACGGCTTAATTCATTTTTATTTTCACTTAATTGTTTTTCTAAATCATTAACTTTTGCTCTTAAATCTAATAAGAAGCGTCCTTCAACTTTTTGACCTTTATCAGGATGCTCTTCAGCTTTAGCCCAATCTATTGTCACTCTAATTCACCAAATCTTAATTTTTGAATTTTTTTTATTATACAATTTTTTAGACTTTAAGTATTATATAAAGTATCTATTTTTTATTTATTTCTTTTATGAGGTATTAAATATTTAAATTATGGTATATGGAAAATATAACTTGAATATAAAATATTATTTATCTTGTGGTAACTATAATATTATAAACTATCCTTTTAGAAACAATGTGAAAAAAATGGAAGAGGGGTTCGAAATTAAGAATGAAATTGAATTCTTATCAACTTCAGGAGTGTATAAAACTCCATTTACGTTGATTATTATTTTGCAATTATTTATAGGAGGGATTGTTTTAATTTTAGTAAATCTCTGGTTTGTTAATAGCCTTTATTATCTCCTAACAGGATCAGAGTTTTATTCGCTTGAACCAACACCGGCTTGGTATTACTGGTTATTAGTTCCTTTGAACATATATGGAAATATTTTTCTGTTTACGTTTACCGTAATTTTGTTTTCAGCAGTAATTTTTAAAATATTAAATAAGTTATTGCCACCTCAAGAAGGTATTTTTGAAAGAAGGAGTAAACAATGGAAGTATACGCACAGAAAATTTTGGACTGCTTATTTTCCATTATGGTTAGCTAGAGCTTTACCCTTACCATGGATGGACATAATTTTTTATCGATTATTTGGCATTAAGGTAGGAAAGAATGTAGTGTTATATGAAGGATATGTGGATCCATTGTTTGTTGAAATAGGAAACTTTACGATGACTTCTTTAAATATATGCATTTTTTCACACCTAATCTATCATGATAAAATACTTATTAAAAGAGTAAAAATAGGAGAGGCGTGCGTTGTAGGCCCGCACACTATTGTAGCTCCAGGGACAGTTATGCAAGATAGAGCTATACTTGGAGTAAATAGTTATACGTGGATAGGACAGGAATTAGAAAGTGATTTAATTCACGTTGGTACTCCTGCAAGTATTAAACTTCCAATTCAAAGTTTGGAAGATTCTCGGGAGAAAGCTGAAAAAATAAAGGAGAAGAAAATTAATTCAAATAAGGAGGAGGATTAATTAATGTTTCAACCTGCTAGTCTAAAAGGGGACTCACCAACTCCCATTGATGAGAGGATTAGAAATAAATATTTAATCTTATACATTCTAATAATTATCGCAAGTTTTTTTCCATGTTCTATTTTTGAATATTATTATTTTATTCATATTTGGGGAAATGGATTATTTTTAATCTTTTTCTTATTATTACCATTTAATTTCTTACTTTTAATCTACTTGCTTCAATTCAGTGCAATTTTATTTTCCGGTCTTTTTTTGAGATTGGTTAATTTATTACATTATCCAAAAGAAGGTTTTTTTAAGAGGGATATAAAAGATAAAGATTATCTTTATTGGAACATAAGAAACATCATTAAAAAGTGGCCATTATATATAACAGCAACAAATCCTTTTCCTTGGTTTAAGAATAGATTTACACTTAGATTTTTTGGAGTAAAAATTGGGAGAAAAGTTATATGTGATAATAGTTGGATATCATCTGAATTTGTATCTATTGGTAAAAATGTAATAATTGGCATGAATTCAACAATTATTACTTTTGGCATTGAACAAGATCACTTTATTCTTAAAAAAATCGTAGTTGAAGATAATGTTTTGATTGGAGCGAAATGTGTGCTTTTACCTGGCACACTAATTAAAAATAATGCTAAATTATCAGCACATTCTTATACAAATTATGATGATGTTTTAGAAGAAAATTTAATTTATTCTGGACATCCTGCAAAATTGAAAAAACATTAAATGATTATGATAACGGAAAAAAGTTTAAAGGTGGAAACTTCAGAGGAGATTAATAAAAAAAAGAGAATTGTAATCGTTTCAGACACTCATATAACCCATTGGGAAGGAGCTTTTAATCTGCATGCCTATAATGTAGGAATTGAACAAATTAATAACATCAAAGATGTATCGCTTTTCCTCCATTTAGGTGATATAACCCATACGGGGACTTTATTAGAGTATGAGTACGCTGTGGAACAATTCAAGAAATTTAGACCTATTTCAGACGCTCCGTTAATGTTTATAATAGGTAACCATGATAGCCTTAATGTTGGATACTTATTATTCGAGGAAATGATTGGAAGAAGGCATTATGAGTACGAGGATGAAGAAATATATGTTATTGGAATAGACAGCACGAAACCAGATCTACCGGGGGGCATAATCCATCATAACATTCGAGAAACAGTTCGAAAAAGATTAGTAGCACCAGAAAGGGAAGATAAATTCAAAATTGTCTGTTTTCACCACCAGCTAATTCCGATACCTCATACAGGAAAAGAAAGATCAGCCATTGATGACTCAGGAGATATGCTAAAAATGTTATTAGATGCAAAAGCAGATCTAGTTTTAAATGGTCATAGGCATATTGCTAATTTATATACCGTTAGTAGTAGTGAAAAAGATTTATTAATATTCAATGCGGGAACTTTTAGTTGTAATAAAACAAGATATCGTGATATGTTTTCCTATTCTGTTATTGATATAGAAGAAAATAAAATTCGTTTTAAGATAATACCTGTTTTAAATTCTAATTTTAAAAAAGAAATTTTTAGGGAGATCAATTATTACGTTCCATTAGAGCTCGAAAGGAAAAAAAAACCTCTTTGTAGGTTTATACAATTATCAGATTCTCTAGTTTCAGAAAATTCTCGAGAGAATCCAAATGATTTTGATAGAGCCATTAAAAGTATAAATAAACTAAACAATGTCGATTTAGTAATCCACACTGGAAATTTAACTCAAAATAGCTTTAAGGAAGAATTTATAATTGCAAAAGAGAAATTAAGTCAATTAAACCATCCATATCTAGTAGTCCCAGGGTATACAGACTCAAAACCTCCAGCATGGGAATATTGGAGTCAATATATAGGTGAATTTGATCCTTTATACGAAAATGATAAATTATATTTTCAGGGACTTAATTCAACAAGAATAGATTCTACAGATGGTTTTATTGGACGAAAGCGATTAAATAATTTTGTTGAGAAAGTACTATCTTTAAGCCATGAGAAAATTTTTGGAGTATGTTGTTTTCATACGTTAATTCCTACTCCGTTAAGTGTATGGAGAACTGAATTGAGCGACTCAGGAGATGTTTTATCACAGTTTGCGCGTTCACAGATAGATTTAGTTTTAAACAGTTCTCCTAGCATATCATTTAACGTGAAAATTGAGAATACAGTATTTTCCAATGGGGGTAATATTGGCTCAAAGTATTTTGATCCTGTCTTTGTCGAAATAGAAATCTATGAAAAAGGATTAGTTGTATTAAAAGAACATAATTTAAGAACTGGAGAAATTAAGTTAATAGGAAATTATTATATTTCAGTTATAATTTGAAATTCGTTAACATCTGCTATTTCTCAAATCAGAATTTATAAAGATTAGTAGGAATTTATTATCATATAATGGAAAATTCATATATTCTAAAACAATATAACTTGATTCTTCTTCGTTATGGGGAAATTTGGCTAAAATCACAGAAAGTAAAGATACGAATGCTAAAAATTTTAATAAATAACATTAAAAAAATGTTAAAAAAGAGAAATATAAGCTTCCATAAACATCAATTAAGTAAGGATTCTTCTCGTGTTCTCTTTTTCTTCAAAAATGAGGATATACCCAGAGCACTAGAAGTTTTAAAAAATGTGTTTGGAATTTATTCAGCTAGTCCTGCTTTACGAACATCGAATCAACTGGAAAATATATGTGAAAGAGTTATCGAAGTAGGTAGATATATATTGAAAAAAGATGATACATTCGCTATACGAGTTAAAAGGTCTGGGAAACATGATTATACATCTATGGACGTGGCAAGAATTGTTGGAAAAACAATTCTTGATACTTTTTCGAATTTGGAGTTAAAAGTAAATTTAAGAGCTCCCAAAAAAGTTATTTTTGTAGAAATTAGAGATGAATTCTCATATATATTTACTGACATCATCAAAAGTAATTGGGGGGGTTTACCTATTGAAGATCAAAAAAAGGTCGTAGTAATGGATATTGGTAGGTTAAACGATCTAATTTCTAGTTTTCTAGTAATGAAAAGAGGCTGTGTAATTTATCCAATTTTATTTGAAATAACGTATAATAAGAAGACTTTTAATATTTGGAAATCAAATTGGAAAGAGCTAGCCCATTATATTCCATTTTTCAAATTTTCATTAAAAAAAATCAATATTGTTAATATTATCCAATTTGTGGAAAGAAAAATTCAAAATAAGAAGTATCTTTGTGGAATTTGTAGGTTAATAAGACTTGAAATTTTATCAAAATTAATAGAGACTCTAAGTTCTAATACTAATATAAAAATCAGAGCCATAATTGACGGAGTTAGTTTGAATAATTCAACACTATGTCCTGATTACGTTGATTTTAATTCAATAGCATTAAATTATATGTTTTCAATTTATCCAATTTTTACTCCTATAATTGGATTAGAATCGAATGAAATTGATGATTTAAGCGGAAAAATTTCACCTAATCTAAAAGAATTTGACTATTGTGATTTTAAACCTAAAAATCAAGAATTTAATTTAAAAAGATTAAAAGAACTATATCAATCTTTAGAATTAAGTGATTTAATTCAGCAAAATTTTCAAAATATCGAGCATATTAAAATTTTTTAACATATTTACCTTTTATTAGAAAAAATATTAAAAATGAATTAACTTTTATAAGAAATAGAATAAACAATAATGAAATGAGCATTTCTTACCAAGAAAAGCTGGTGAAATTTTATGGCTAAAGTTACTTTAAATTTATTGAACATGTTTGCCTTAAAAATTAAAAAGAACACTATTGAATATGAAGGTAAAACTGTCGGTGATATAATTTCTCAATTTTTAGAGGAATATAGAGAAAAATTAGACAGAAGCATCCTAAGTAAAAATAAAAAGAAGCTTAATCCTATAATGGTGATACTTCTTAATGGTAGAAATATTACATACCTGAAAAATTATAAAACTATATTAAATGATGGAGATAAACTTTATTTATCCTTTCCCATCTCCGGAGGTTAATTTTTTAAAACTTACCTCTATTTAGACTATTTCAAAAAAAAATCTAATTTTTCATAGGAAAATCAAATAAATATAATAAGACCAATTACAATTATTATTTTAAAGTAAATATTGGTAGACTATATTAAATTTCGAAAAAAAAGCAATTTGGTGGGTATTTATGCCCCGCAAAGTTAGTTTTATGGGACTTGATAATGCCGGAAAAACATCTATAATTACTGCAATTACAAAGAGATTTGGTTTTGAAGAAGAAATATCAAAGCTAATGCCAACAAGGAAAATAGCACGAGATGCTTTTAAATTTTTAGGGATAGAGTTCATAAGGATGGATTTTGGTGGCCAATTTCAGTATAGAGAAGAGTATTTAAGGAAACCAACTAAATATATTAGTGGATCTGATATTATCTTTTATGTCATTGATGCACAAGATTTCGATCGTTATGTAGAATCGATAGATTATTTGGATCAGATTTTATTGTTTCTTAAAGAAGAACAGGAGTATCCACCAATTTGTGTTTTATTCCATAAATTCGATCCCCAATTAATTAATGATAAAGTAATTAATTCAAGGATTTTAACTTTGAAGCAAGCTTTGACAAGATATAGTCTTGATTTCAATATATTTTTCTTTGAAACAACTATTTTTGATATAAAATCGATAATGGATGCATTTTCGAGTGGACTTTCCTTATTATTTGAAAAAATGGAAATGGTTTCAAATTTATTTTCTGAAATAAGTAAAAATTATAATGCTATTTTAATTGCCCTATTTGATGTTAAAGGTATAACCATAGGTGAATATTATCGCCCTCATTTGCAGTTAAGAGAAAAAATAAGAATCTATGATAAGTATCTTGAAGCACAAAAGAAAATTATGGCCGAAAATAGAACCCTATTAGAATTCTCTGATAAATTTAATAATGGAGATAGATATTCTGGAATAGTCGAGGTGTTAAAATTTGGAAAGATGGATTTTTATTTATTGTTTATAATCGAAGAGGATGAATATAATTTGAACAAAACAATAGAATTATTAGATAAAATTGAAGCCGCTAGACCCCAAATGAAAAATATTATTATGCAAATTATACAATAACATTATGTAAATTTAAATTTTTGAATAAAACTTTCCATATCCTCTTTAACTGGAGCTGTTTGTTTTGTAATTTTATAGATAGCAGTAAAAGTAGCATATTTTGTACATTTTTGCAGGATTTCCTTCAATTTTGATGAATTATTCGATGTGGTTAAATCTTCTAATGCCTTTTTATTTTCTACTAATTCATATAGTTTAGATAAAAATCCTGCAGCATAGCAATCTCCAGCCCCTGTTCTATCGATAATTGCAGAAACTTCTATACCTGGAAAAGCAATAGTAAAATAATCTGTTTTTACATAAGATCCATCCTTCCCTGCAGTGTATATTCTAATTTTAGCGAATTTTTCAAAATTTTGATCAATTTCATCTATGGGGAGTTTATTATCTAGAATTAAATAAGCATCTCTTAAATTTAAGAAGAAAATGTCCTGTTTCTCTTGAATTAGCTCTGTTAATTGCTCAAGTTTTTGAATTTTTTGTGTTTCAATATTAAATGCGGTTATTAGTCCTATTTTGGAGGCTTTTTTAAATAAATTTATGAATTTAGATGCAATAGGCGTTGAAAATATTATTTTGCCATCTTTAAAAGCAGTATCATCAATAGAAATTCCCTCAAAATTCATTTTGTTCTTTAAATTTGGAGCTAAGTGAATTTTAGTAGTAAAATTCGATTTGATTATTGTGCTTACGGGGGTAATTTCATCGATCTGAAATATATAGCGTGTATCAATTCCTTGGTCATTCAATTCAGAAATCATCCATTCACTTCCTCTCCCAATAACAGAGATTAACCTTGTAGGTACTCCAAGTTTTATTAAGTACTCAGATGAGTTATTACCATTACCTCCGCGTTTGAAAAAACAATTTCCTACAATTTTTTTTGAAGTTTCTGAAAAACCTCTCTTTACAATTTTTTCTAAAACTTTTGTATTTAAATCATCTGGATTATATTTAGTAAAACTCAATAAATTAGCTACAATTTTCTCTACTAATTGTTCATAAAAGGCACTTTCATAATACAAATCTTGATGTAATTCTCCTAAAACAATCAAATTTTTCTTTGCTATAATTATCACCCTATCATTAAAATAAATTTACGCAGATGGAGGAACTAGCAGTTAAAATATATATCTCGTATATACGAAATTTGAATTTTTTACCCTAAGGGTAAATAAATCCTTTACTCTCCGAACCTGCTTAATCTATTAATCTAAAGCCTCTCATAGCCTCTAGTTGATTAAGTAAAAGAATTCATTTTGATAATTAAATAATTTCTATTTATGAAAAATGTTTGTTAAAATGGATAGAAGAGTTAAAAATTTATTGAAAGATTGGAAGGATTACGGTCAAAAAGCTATGGAAAGTTGGAAATATTATTTAATACTTAAATGTGAATATTATCCCACACCTGAATGCTATACTTTTTTGGAATCTGCCAAAGAAAATCTGTATAAACATCATTTTTAGGAGAAATCCTTAGAAGGAGAAAATTATAAAATAAGTTGGCTTAAAACAATTTTACAAGAATTAAAGAGAATTTATTTGATGCTTCCTCTTTAGATTTTAAATGTTCTATCATATCGTGAGTTAGTAAAATAAACTAAATAAATAACTTAGTTGATAATTATTATTATAAGTGCTTCAGAAAAAAATCATTGTCAAATTATAATTCAAAGTTCATTCTTTGGAGGTATTATTAATGAAAAGGGAAGATTATGTTATTTTTTCAGAAGGGAAAATTGGTAAACTCAATTTAATAAATCGATTGGTTCGTTCTTCAACTTGGGATCCTTCTATCCTATCTATCAGACAGATGACTGATGAAGTACTCAACCTTTATAGGAATCTTGCTCTTGGTGGAATTGGATTAATTATTACTGGTGGTTTTCCTGTTTTTAGAGAAAGAACTTCTAGAGACTCACCAGGTGAATGGTTATTATCATTCTCTTCTCTTCGTGTTAAAGATTTAGAAAGAATGATTCAAGTAGTACATGATGCAAACTCAAAATGTAAAATTGTAGCACAACTAGAAAATGGAAACATAAGTGCAAGACCTTCAGATATTGAATCACCTTTCTCAAAACGTAAGCTGAGGATATTAAATCAAGAGGAGATTTCTGACATAATTGATAGTTTTGTAGAAGCTATTATAGATGTGAAAGAAACTGGTTTTGATGGCGTACAACTTCATGCAGCACATGGTGGTTTGTTGAGTCGTTTTCTTTCATCTTATTCAAATCGAAGAGAAGACTTATATGGAGGTACAGTATCAAAGCGTGTGAGAATTATCAAAGAAATTGTTTCAATTGCAAGGATCTCTGTAGGTGATTTTCCTATTCTTATCAAAATGAACTGTACCGATTATATGAAAGGTGGGACAGATATTAATACTTTTCCCAGCTTAGCAAAGGAGATTGAGAATACTGGAGTTAATGCGATTGAGATAAGTGGGGGAATGTGGGACTGTCTTATTAGGAGCCAAGAAGAACTTGGATTTAGACCTGTTCCTACACCTGAATCGCATACACGTATTCGAAGTCCTGAAAAGCAAAGTTATTTTCTAAAATATGCGGAAAAACTGAATCTATCCATACCAATCATCTTAGTTGGTGGTAACAGACATATCGAGAGGTTAGAGTCAATAATTAAACAGGGTAAAGTAGATTTTATTGCAATATCACGACCTTTAATCAGTGAACCAGATTTACCTAATCGTTGGCTTGAAGGTAGGGGAGGTAATGCAACAGAGTGTATTTCTTGTAACTCTTGTATTTACAACATGTATGTACATCCTGGAAAGCCTAAACCTGGATTAGTTACTTGTGTTTACAAAGAAGATAAAGAAATTCATAAATTAGCACAGAAATGGCTCTCTTCTTGGGTAAATAAACATTCTTTATCGAAATAGGATTTTTATTAGGCATTATTTATTGTTGATAAAAGGCTAAATAAATAAAACAGAAATCTATTGAGAATTTTCATTTAAATAGCAAGATTTACTCACATATCCTATTGTAGAAAGGATTTTAAAAAAGTACGACCAGGAAGAAAAGCGATTCTGGCCTGTCCTAAATGTGATTCAATTCTCTGTGGATGGTATGCCTAATTAAATCTACCGGGATCGCCTTTTTCTGATCCCTCTTTTTTTTTATACTGATCAAATATACATGTTGTTTTCAACTGTTATTATTTTTGAAAATATAAAAGGTAAAAAAATAATGGGATCATATATACGAGGCATGTATAAAATAAACGCAGATGGAGGGACTCGAACCCTCGTGCGCTTACACGCACCGGCTTTCTTGGTAATTTAACCACTCGAGGCCGGCGTCTTACCAGCTAGGCTACATCTGCTTAATTAAATTATATAGTTAATTGAATAAGTTTTAGTTATTATATCTATTAAGAACTAATGAGAAAAACTTTAAAATTTTTTCCAATATGGATTATTTTAGAGTAAATAGAAGAAATTTAATATCTATTAAGCTAACTTTAAGAAAAAGTATTAAAAACAACAAAATTTAAGATTTTGGAACATAAATTTTCAATTTTAAAGAAGGATCGTATAATTCTATTAAACCTTCCTCTTGATATTGCTTCAACAGCAACTTAGCTGTAGATAATCTAATATCATACTTTAATGCTATATCTGAAGCTAAAATTGTCTTTTTTTTTGTAATTGATTTCCTTATTTCTTTTTCTAATGAGCTAGGTATGAATGCATCTCTCTCTAGAATATCAATTTGCTTAGTCCTTCCGTATTTTCTTCTTAAATTTAAGGTACTCTTTCTTACAAGTGTTTTTTCTTCTTTTTCAGACAATTCTTACCACGCGCTATAAATAAAAAGCTGATTAGGATATGAAATATTTAAAATTTAATAAAATTTTTGTTTTAATATTGAAACCTTGTATTTTTGATATCAATATGATATTTCGCGGAGTTATTTAAATTTGAATGATAAATTTTATTTTAACATAAAAAAAAAACGACCTGAAGAATTTTTTGAGGATGTTAAGGATTATTACAATTCAGAAAACATTAGAAATTATGCAAAATCTAAAAATATGATGAGAATCCAAGAGAAAATAACAATAAGGGCTTTGGAATTATTAGAAATAGGAGCATCAAGAATTAGAATTTTAGATGCAGGGTGTGGTCCTGGATTCGTTGCATTATATTTAAAAGAATTGGGTTTTGATATAGTAGCCCTTGATATTATTTTAGAGTTTTTAAAATTCTACAATCTTAATGAAGTTAATCCTATAGCAGCAGACATGTCCTATCTTCCTTTTAAATCCAATAGTTTCGATGCGATCATTTCAATATCTGCATTACAGTGGATTTTTCGAGATATTAATAATAGAAAAATGGAAGATTTGTTAATTAAACTTACCAAATCGTTTTATAAAGCTTTAAAAAATAATTGTAAAGCAGTTTTTCAATTTTATCCGAAAAATACTAAAATAATGGAAAAAGTCGGAAATATTTTTAGAGATAACACCAATTTTAAGGGCAATTTTATAATTGATAATCCAAATAATCCAAAAAAAAGAAAAGTTTTTCTTTTATTAAAAAAAACATAAAGAACAATATGATGTTTATATTTAAAATGATTATTAATGACTCACAGAAAAGATATGTCTTTTTCTAAAATTAAATCATATTGAATTTGAGTTTTAGAAATATTATAATTTCTCTATTATCTGATAATAGACTATTTTCTTTTTATTAGTATTTAAATATTCCATCTTTCACTATGAGGTTACACTCATTTCCAAAAATTTTTATTGGAAAATAAAAAATGTGAAAATTTGTCTTAAAAATTTACTAAAAAAGAGGAAAAACAAAATATGAACAGAAAAAAAAAAATAACAAGAATACTTTCACTAACAGCAATATTTATCTCGATTATTTTTGGGAGTATATATTTCAACTTTAATCCCTTTCCTTTTGATTTCAGTTCTAATGGAGATAATAGCACTTTAGTAAATCCAAAATCAAGTATTGCCGGTGAACATCCATGGTGGAATTCTGATTGGCCTTATAGAACATTAATAAATATTACAAATCAAGCAGGTGTTGATTTAGATAATTATGGAGTTAGCGTTGTTCTACCTTATGGAGATATTGAATATCAGGGAAAAGTAAATGATACATTAAAAGATATAAGAATTATTGAATACTTAAACAATGAGCCTATTGAGAGAGAATTCTATATTTTTCAAGATTTTGATGGTCAAGATTATTCAGCAGGGGATGCAACAATTTATTTCAATGTAAATCTTACTGCTTCCAGCAATCCTGATATTGACACATATATCTATTATGGAAATATGGGTGTTGAAAGTACGGCAGCAGAATATGGACTTGGATTAATAAAAAATGGAAATTTTGAATATGTTCCGAGTGGAGATGACCCTACTGGAAATCCTTCTATTGCACCACACTATTATAATCCTGTAGGTTGGAATTGGTCTGATGATGTACCTGACGATATTGCTCCAAGATTACCTGAAGTAGGAGAGGACTCGCAAACAGAAGATCAAGCCACTGAATGGTGGCAAAATTGTTTAATAGACTTTCCAATAGGTGATGTACAAGTGAGAGGAACATATACATATAAATGGGGCTCGAATCAAACTTCCATAACTGACAGTGTGGGTAATGACGATCAATATGGTGGAGTTTTATACACAAATCCATTTGTAGTACCAATTGTAAATGATGGTAGCGGGAATATAAATCTAAGAATTTGGCAAAATGTTAGAATCTGGGGCTTTGATGGCAGTTCGTCTAAATCCTGGAACGATGGATATTTTGTTCGTGTAATAAATGCTTCAAATAATATATTTGTTGATCCTGACCAACATCAACAAATTGGTGAGTATTTAGAGTACTTTAAGGGAATTACTCATAATAACAAAGGTGGATATTCATTACAAAATTACACAATTGGTACAATAACTGGAACTTTTGATACGTCAATAGGAGATTTAACAGGCTTTGTGACTTTCGATCTAAGTAATTACATGGGTCAAACAATTTCTTTAGAATTAGGAATGTATGGAGATGAAAATACTGCAGGGAATTATGATACTGGTTTTGTTCAAGTAGATGATGTTGCATTTACTTATGATGATGATATAACAGTCGTAATAAACGAGATTCAGATTCAGAAGTCAGATATTACAGTTATCACACGTGATATTGATGGCATGATAGTTCCAAATGCCGTTGTTTCTCTAATCCAAGGTACAACACTTATAAAACAACAAACCACTGATGAAACAGGTAAAACCATCTTTACAGGTTTAAATTTTGGCATATATAATTTTACTGTAGATTATGCTTTTACTCCAAGTTATGAAGATGAGGTTTTTAATAGTACAAAGGATAATTTTGGGAAACCAAATTGGAATTTATATAATGTATCTCAACTATCTCATGCATTTGATTTATACTTAGATATATGGACAATAGATTTTGAAATAGTAGATTGGGATAATGAACTTCTTGATGACGGATATGTTAAAATCTTTGATGATAAGGGTGGTATCCTTTTAGACCAGATAACCTTATCTGATGGAACAGCAAGATTTCGGTGGAATAACGCATCATTCTATTACTATGAAGTATATTTCTTTAACACAAGGTATAATGTTAATGACTTTCTTCTAAATTCAAGCTATATTTACCGATCTGACTATGTTCAAAATGAAAAGTATTATGATCACACTTTACCTCTAAATGTTTATGATCAAGATCCTGGAAATTATTATAGAGTTTATGAACGTATTTACACAGGAGGCTCAATGACTGACTTTAGTAATAAAAAATTGGTAAATTTCAATGTAACGCTAGAAAATATGAATGATCGAATTGATAATATGACAATCTATTATATAGATAAGAATAATCAAACCGTTGGAAATATTATTTATCAGAATCTTACTATGTCAGGTACTTATTTCTTTAACTCCATTGATATTGGAATTCTAGATCATGATAAATTAAAAGGAGAAAATTATGAGGTATATGGCCTTCTAATTGATGTTCAAGGGTATCGAGTTGGTGCTCATACAGGCCAGATCAAAATTAATACGGAAGAATTGATTAATGTTTACAATAAAACAGCTCTTTCTAAAATAAATATTAGAGTAATTGATGATGCAGATTCATATAATCCTGTTCCTTTTGTTAGTGTCAAAATCTGGAATGGTACGACTGAAATTACAACATTGACTACGTATGATGATGGTTGGGCTTCTCACAGTGATGAGACATATGAACCATTTATCTTCCTAATTGGGTTTAGCTATAATATAACTCTCAGAAGAATAGGTGTTTCAGCTGATTTCAAACTAAATAACACAATTCCAAAGCAATGGGAACCTTCTGGAACAGTAGCTATATATAACTATACATTAAATCAGGATTCTTCAGTTATTCTTGATTATGAAGCCGCTCCACCTCCTCCTACTCTAGAAACTCAAATTGAGTTGATTGCTGATATTTCTCAGGCAATTTGGGGTGTTGGTAGCCTACATATTACAATAAATGTTTCATATACAACAGATGGTAATACATGGAATCTAGTCCCTGATGAGGGTACTTTTTTTTGTTATATAGAAGATTGGGATAGTGGTAAAACTATATTAATAATAGAAATGACAGCAAATTATCAAGGGAGTGATTTAAAAAATTATTCACTTACACTTGATTCGAATACATTGTCTGCTGGAAATATTTACAAGAAATATTGGTTTATCATTGATGGTGGAGTACCTGGATACGCACCTCCAGAGCCTTATTATCAGCAAGTACAGGTTAATGCTATCTCAACATTCCTAAGCTTATATGATTATGATACACGTCTAATTATATCGGAATATGGAAAAGAATTTGGTGAAACTATTAATATTACAGTTAAATATTTTACTGCTCCAGATAATCCAATAGGAGAGGCTATTATCACATTTGACTGGTTAAATCAACCCACGCAATATTTTATTGCAGATCCTATTAATATTGGATTTTATTACTGTACAATTGACACAACCTCAGCTATGAACGTAGGTAAATACCCGATCATCATTTCCGCATCGAAGGAAAATTATTCAACACAAATAAGCCCATCTGGAACTTATTTCGATGTTCTAGAAAGACCAACGACTATTAACGGAACGAGTGATTGGGCATATTCTACAATAAAAATATGGGTTGAGGATGCTGTAAACTTCACGTATTCATATGCAGATTCGATCAAATTTGGAGAGATCATCGGGGATTTAGATGTTAGTGTTTATACATGGCAAAAATTATATTCGAATGGGACTATAATTCCTGGAGTTGATGGCTCTGGAGTTTTAATTCAAAAATATGACAAGACTTATTCGTTAGATTTTAATACTGAAACAAAAAATGTTGGATTTTATACTATATATGTAAATCTTAAAAAAGGCAATTACGAAGCTAGGGCAGCCCACATTAATTTAGAAATAAAATTAAGGGATTTTTATGCCAATTGGGATGCAACTGGAAAAGAAGGAAATCAAATAAGTGTTGTTCAGGGAAATAATATATTTATAGAAATCAATTTAACCGATCAAACGAGGAATAACATCCCTTTAGAAGATGCCTCAGTTATATTAATGGTAAGAGGTGTTGAATATCGTTTTAACAACATCACTTCAGGTTATTATACATTAACATTCAACACAGAAAATTTTGATGCCTTTTTTGCCGCAGAGACCTTTCCTGGTCAAATTATCATCCAAAAAGATAATTTCACGACTCAAGAGCTAAATCTAATTTTCAACATAAAAATGGTAGAAATATTTCCAGGTATGCCAACTTTTTACTTTATACTAATAACAGCCTCAATTGCCGGCATACTGATAGCTGTGATTTCTTATAGAGTCATTCAGCAAGCTAGAATTCCAAAATTCATCAAAAAGATTAGAAAAGTTAAAGGATATATTAAAACAAAAAAAGCAGTAACAGAATCACTTTCTATACCTTCTAAGGAGAAAATGTTAATAAAATTATTTGGAGAGGATTGGAAAGAAATAGGACTTTCTCTTGACGACGTATTAGGCGTAGAAGCTTTAAAATCAAGAACATTTCAATTAAAAAACAAACTTACAAAGAAAGGAGGGGAAACTGAATAATGCCAATCGGAATAATTATTATGAAATGGGATCCAAAAGTAGGAACTGACATAATAACGAAATATCCTGAAGAACTAATGGTTTCTGATGAAACATTGATGCAAATTTATGCTGCTCATGAATATACTGGCGAACCTGGAATGATAAGTTTACTAGTGGGACATTTAAACATAGCTTCTTTTTATACAGGGAAAGATAAGGCATTATATATTATTACAGTTTTATCTTTAGATGATGATCCAGATGCTTATGAAGGAGGTTTATCAGATATTTCAAGGATTATTATTCAGAATTTTGAAGATAATGGATATTTAGGAATGATACCCTTTTTATTTCAGCGTTTATCAGCTTATCCAAATTTAAGCTCTGAGCAATCATTGGCGATGACATATCAAGATGAAGTAAATAGATTAATTATAAATCGATTAAGGGAAGAAGGTGTTGTTTCAAAATCAGAGTTAAAGGTATGGTTAAAAGATAAATACAGAAGAGGCTTCTTTGATTTAGATGCCACATTAAGTGAACTAATTAAAAAGGAAATAATTAAAGAAGCATCAGTTAAGGGAATGCCATCAGAATTAATCTTTTACATAAATGATCTATTTATGATTCGCAGGCCACCAGTTAAATTACTTCAAAATATTGAAGAAAGTGGACTTCCAGAAAAACTTATTAAAGAGTATAAAACAGAAATTAGGAGATTCTTCCAAGATTATCGTATTTCTGATACAGAGAATCTAAAGCTATTAGAAATCTTAATTGACCCCCAGGTATATGAAATATTAAAACTCTTAAGATTTAAAATTGCATCTAGGAATGAATTGGAGAAACTAAGGAAAAAAGGAGTGGATGATATTGATGGAGGTTTGAAAAAATTATGGGAAAATAAGATGATTTATATTTTTCGAGATGATCATGATGTTGAATATTATTGTCTCTTAACTGACTTTCATATTTCAAAGGTATATCCAAAATTTATTCTGAATACTATCTTACAGCAATACGACGTTAAATCAAAATCAGAAGCAGTTTTAATTGAATATTTAAAGGTACTAGAAGATACTTATCGTCCTGCCAAACTCCTAGTAGAATTAGATGAATAATTAACTTTTTAATTCTTTTATTTTTTAAAAAAATTTATTTTAAAAAACCTATGAATTTTGGGGTAGGTTTGATTTTAATTTCTCAGCTTTTTTACAAAATTCTTTATAAAGATTGAAATCACCCATCTCATAACAGAGATCCGATATTTGTTCAAATAAAGTCGCAGTTTGATCAATTTCTCCATTTTCTAAGGCTTTTTTTGCTTTATCAATTAATTTATCACGTTCAAAAAGTGGTTTTAATAAAGGAGAAATTTCAGTATTTATTTCTAATATATCTGCAATAATTTGAATCATTTTATTGCGATTGTTTGAATTAATTGCAACCATAGAATAAGTCTTCAATCCTAATTTATTTTCAATTTTTTCAATGTTTAAAGCTTCGGTTAAATCTTGTTTATTTCCGATGGCTGCTGAGTGTGCATGTGGTACCTGTTCTTTAATCAGTTCAACAAAAAATCTGCTTTTTTCAACGTTTTCTAGAGAAGAATCCGTTATTAAAAGAACAGCATCACTTCCATTAATAAAATCATTCCATAAATAGCTAAATTGTTCTTGACCTGCAAAATCCCATAAATGGAAATAAAGCTTGCCAATTTTTATTGTTGATACTTTTCCTGTAATTGTAGGGACATGTACATCAGGAATTTCTTCAGAACGTATTAATTTAGTTATAGTTGTTTTTCCAACCCCAGAAAATCCAATTAATGAAATTTTTGTTTTTATATTCCGATATATTGAATCAATAAATGGATCTAATATCTGTAGTAGCGTTGGATCGATTGTATCAATATTATCTCCAAATGTTTCTAAAAACTCTTTCTTTAATTTTTTTAAGTCTGTTTTAAGCTGGTTTTCACTATCATTTAAGCCAGTAATAAACATAAAAATCAGTCTTAAATTAGTTTCTGATGAATATACTATTTTATACTTAAAAAAATAATAACTTCCGAATTCTGTTCCACCCCCTAGAAATGCTTCCTTAGCAATCTCTTGATATATATTCTGAAAATTTTCTGGGCTTAAAGCTTTTCCAAAGTTTTTTTCATATAAAACTTTGCCATCGTTAATTATATAGATTTGCCTTAACATACTTTACATCATAAGATTTTTTTTAATTATAAAAAAAGTCTTTCCTAGTGTTATTTTTTAAAAAGTAACTAATTTTCTGACGTTTTCCTTGATATCTCAATCTAAGTTTTTATATTTAAATCTTTTTAAATAAAAACAATAGGGAGTAACCTAATAAATTTAAAAAATTTGAGTTATCAACTAAATTTATATAATCAAAGTTTAAATTAACTAAATCTTTGGAATCAAGATGTTGCTTAAAAACCATTTTACATATAACTTCTTAAAAATTTAAAAATGAAATTTAATAACCAGAGTGTCGATTTGTACTCACATAATAAAAGTTTACTTTTTACTTGTTAAGTCTTACGTCTTGTTTGTTAATACAAATTTAATATATGTAACTTTTGTATGATAAAAAGTTAAATACGAAAGTTGGTATTAATAAAGTTAAAAAATCTAAATTTTAAGAAAAACTTTTCAAAAAATGGTAATGAATAAATGAATACTATAACAAAACGAAAATCGATATACTGTCTTGTAATTTTACTAATACTTCTGACACCAGCTTTTATTGCTACATTCTTAACGGATACAACTAATGTTAAAGAAAGTATAGACTCAACTATAGATGATAATGTCAGTAGGGGTGATGATGTTAGTAGAGACTACTTTTCTCCTAAATCTTCTGATGTAATTCATCAAAATGATAAATATGATTTAGCATTATGGTGGAATAAAACTTTCCGATTTCGTGTTGGTTTTATCTTAGAAGAAGAAGATAATGTTGATAGATATCAGCCAATTGATATATACTTCACATTTCGAGAAAATGAACACTATGAAAACACTGAAAGATTAGTAATATTTAATGCCACGGGTAATGATGAATGGAGCAATCCTATTCCAATGCAAATGTGGAATATTACAAAATATGATGCATTTTTCATAAAATCATGTACGATAACCTTTATTGCTGATGTTCCAGCAGGAACAAATAAAACATATTTTCTATATTATA
>JBHLOI010000090.1:0-10087 GCA_048940645.1 Promethearchaeota archaeon
AGCCAGAGGGGAGATTTGAACTCCCGTTAACAACTCTGCAGGCTATCGCTCGACCAGTCTAAGCGACTCTGGCAAATGCAATGAAATTTCCAAGTCTTTCACTTTATTAATATAATGAAGATTAAAAATTTTAATTTTTGTTTTAAATTACCAGTAATAAGATTTTGTTAAACTTTTATCAAATTCATTTTATATCAATAACATTTTTTAATGAACTGTTCATTAAATAACTCTGATATAAAATAAAGGAAAGTGATGATTATGGAGCCTAAAGATATTGATTTTTATTCATTAGGTTTTAATTTTATCGAAACTAAGATTATGTTTGTCTCTAATTATAAAGATGGCAAATGGGATGAGGGAAAACTGTTGCCTTTCGGTAATTTTGAGATCTCACCAGCTGCATGTATATTAAATTATGGTCAAGGAATTTTTGAAGGGATGAAAGCTTTAAGGACTAAAAACGGAGAAATTACCTTATTTAGACCAGAATTAAATGCACAAAGATTTAATAATAGTGCAGATAGAATGTTAATGCCAAATTATAATCCAGATAAATTTATTGATGCCATCAAACAAGTAGTAAAAGCTAATGAAGAATATATACCTCCATATGATAGCGGTGGAGCATTATATATCCGTCCAATAATGATTGGAAATGGACCGATAGTAGGAGTAAAACCAGCAACTGAATATAAAGTTATAATTTATGTAACTCCAGTTGGACCTTATTTCCCCGAAGGATTTCAGGGGATAGATCTGGAAATCACTAAAAAGTATACGCGATCGGCTCCTGGAGGAACTGGTGCCGCTAAAACTTGCTGTAATTATGCAGGATCTATGCTTCCCGTAAAAGAAACTAAGGAGAGAGGATATGCACAAGTAATATTTCTTGATGCCGTTCATAGGGAATATATTGATGAAGTTGGTACAGCAAATTTTTTTGCTGTTATCAATGGAACATTAGTTACACCGGAATTAAGTGGCACAATATTGCCAGGGATTACACGCAAGTCAATTTTAGAACTCGCTATAAGTAAATTGGGAATGAAAATCGAAGAAAGAGATATTTCATATAAAGAATTGTTTGAAGATACTTGTTCAGAGGCATTTTGCGCAGGCACTGCCGCTGTGATAACTCCAATTAAGTCTATTGTAATAGAAGATAAAAAAAGAATTTTTAGCGAGGGAAAACCGGGCGAGGTAACAAGAAAGCTTTATGAGTTATTAACTGGAATTCAGAGATTGGATATCGAAGATATTTTTGAATGGATGGTACGAGTTTAATAGATCCATAAATAATTTCTAAGTCTAAGTTATTTTTTTGCTTTCGTTTTTCTAAATTTCCTTTTGTTGAGAGGGGGTAATCTTAATAAAGGTCTGATCAAATTTTCTCTTGATATATCACCTCCTGTCATAATTTTAAATGAACATAATATATTATAATAGCCTTAAAAAAATGTTTATTTTAGTAACCATTATAATGGAACATAGATTTAATACGGTTAATTCAAAAAGAAGCCTAATTTTTAAAAATTACTTAAATTCTTAATCAATAAATCATATGCTTGATTTACATTAAACCCTGTCTTGGATGAAATTTTCAAATATTCAATTACATTTTCGTAACAAACAATAATATCTGAAATATAATCATCTAAAGAAGTACATGTATCAGGGTCTATTAGATCATACTTTGTTCCTAAGATTATAATTGGAATTCTTCCAAATGCTTTTAATTTATTTATCCATTCATAAACGCTTTCAAGAGTGTTAATTCGAGTAAGATCGAATAAAATAAACGCTGCTATTGAGCCATCAACAAAATCATCCAGTATTTTTTTGAATTGGTGTTGACCAGCAAAATCCCACATAATAAAATTAAATTCTGTGCCGTTAACTTGTGTTATTTTTGAATAAAAATCAACACCTCTCGTTAATTCATTACCATCATTAAAGTAATCATAGACTAATCGATTCAGAAATGAGGTCTTTCCAACTCCTCCATCTCCTGCGATTATTGTTTTACAAACTTTTGGTTTGGGCATAATTTCAACACAACCACTATTTAATCAATGTAATATTAAATTATCACTAAATTCCTCGATAATTTTATCTATGTAATTTTAGATATAAAAAGTTCGATTAAAGTATAGTTTTTGTAATATTAGAACAAAATAAAATTTTATTAGTTGCATTTAAGTTTTATTTCATTTTGACAAAATGATTAACTTTTAAAGACATAAAATTTAGAATGTACTTTTAATAAATTAATTTTGCTAAATATTTGGAGAAAGCTTTAAATTGACGAATATCTCTGTCCCAACTTTCGAAATCTTTATCATAATAAAAGATGAACAAATCTGAAATATCATTAATTAGAGTTCTAATTTTATTAGAGTTAAATCGATTTTCTTTTTGGATGGATAATACAAACAAGAAATTTGTAGTATACTTAAAGTATAATTTGCTATTTGAGAGCTTAATATATTTAATATCTTCAGAAAAAGCTTCTAAAGCAAGCATAGAGATTGCTGAAAGGAATCCACATATTAAGTCAATAGAGAGATGTTTCTTTTTAAGATATTTGAAATTTTTATTAAAAATACAAATACCAGATTTTTTCTCAATTATCCACAAATTCTCAAAATATCTATTTTCCCTTCTTTTATTTACCGACTTTAAAATTTCAATAGTCACTTTTTTGTATCCTGTAAATTTTATATCCAATATATTTTAATAAAATAATAAAAATAAGGGACTTCAATATTAATGATTTTTAAAGGAAGTGTAAAAATACTTTTATATAGATTAAAGAGAATTAATTAATATCTTTAAGATTGAGATTTAAAATTAAAAAATTGATAGGAAAGATGAGATAACACATGGTCGATGTGAAATTAGCACTTGAAATAAAAGATATGTATGATAATAAAAAAGTTATCGAAAAACCTGAGAATATACTTAAAATTTATGAATTCGTCAAACAATTATCTATGGAAAATGAAGAATTACAGGAAGAACTAGAAGACATCAATGAATTTTCTGCTCAAATTGTAATTAGCGAACCAGATTTTAAATGTTGGATTAAATTAGGTAGTGGGAAATTCGAGTATGGGGAAGGGGAAGTTGATGATCCCTCATATACCCTATCCTGTAGGCAAGAAATCATGGGAGGAATGATGCAGGGTGAAATTGAGTCTACTAGTGCTTATATGGCAGGCGATCTTACTATAGAGGGAAATCTTCAAGATGCAATTACTTATGGAGAGTTTCTTAGTCTAGCAATGGAGATCTCAAGAGATCTAGGATAATTAAATTGATTAAAAATTAAACAATATTTAAATTAATTTTTTTTGTGATTGACTTTATTTTTTCTTATTTAACAAACTAAATCGATTCTAGACCTACAATTTCAATTAACTTTTTCCTTTCCTGATCAGTTTTAGTAATTACTCCAAGATTTCCAATTTTTACATTCTTTAAACCGATATCTTTTACTCTCTTGAAAGTCTCTAAAATCTCTGATAATTTAGGTTCACGGTAATTTTTTAATTTATACTGCGGAAAAAATGCTAAGATGTGAAAAGGAATTCTTTCATCTACTTCAACAATTAGCCTAGCAATTTTTTCAAATTGCTCGATTTCCACCAGGTTGGGAATAAATACTGTAAGAATTTCTAAAATAAAATTTCTTTTTACAATTTCTTTGGGGCTATTAAGTACAGTTTTATTTGAAGTTCCACATAATTTTCTATAGATATCTTCATCGTAAGCCTTAATATCAAGCCAGTAAGAGTCTAAACCAGATTTTTGAAAAATATCAAGATTCTTAGGAGTAAGGCCATAGCCATTGGTTTCTAAAAGTATCCAAATATTCTCGGTTTTTTCTTTAATCTTTTGAGAAACTTCTGCGTAAAATTTTGCTTGACACGCAATGTCTCCACCTGTGAATGCTATAATGTTTCTTGCTGGTCCAAATCCTTGAGGACTTAAAACAATTTTATCCTTTGATAGTTTATTAGGACATATTGGACTTTTTTTGTTGTATAAAATACATGAGCCACAATGTTTACACATATCTGTGGCATAATACATTAAAGCTCGCTCTCTAGGTTCATGAACTGTAACCTGTTGTTCATATTCTCTACAAATTTCAGCTAATTGTTCTGTTGAGTACCAATCACCATTGAAATATTTCGAGAATTCCCATGAATGACATTTTAGACAATTATGATTGCAACCAGATTGATAAATTGAGAAGTAATCTTCTGGTCTTGATAAATGCATTGATGTTATTACTCTCCAGTATTGGTTATTTTCAAATTTTAAAGTTCCTTTACATGCCATTTTTTCAATACCATTTTTAAGATATGTCTCGCATGCACCTTTATTATATCCTTGTTTTACCATATTACAACGTATTGATAAATTTTCATTCATAAACGATGTGCTTCCTCCCATTATTTATTTTTTAATGTGATTTCATAAATCTAATTGGTTATCATGATTGATTGCCCATTTCAATAAGGTTTTACTCTTTGTTGGAAAAATTTTAATTAAAACTCTTACAGCTGTTTTCCTCACTTCAGGATTTTCATCTGAAAGTAAACTATTTTCAAGAATTCCATATACTTCCTTATTATTAAGATTAAGTAATTCAAAAGCTCTCAAACTATTTATTCTATCATCGACCTTTTCGCTTTTTTCTATAAAATTATTTAGTAATTTGATGGCTTCTGCTTTATTTAACTCTTTTCTTGTTACATACTCATAGATATTAGCTACTGTTAATTTTTGTTCCATAAATTCTAAAGCATCCTCATAAATAACTTCATTCAATTCTTTTCTTAAATCGTAAGAACATGAATGATTTTCTGGAATTCTGTGTTCGCTACAAAATGTTAGACCACAATATTTACATCTATAAGGTATTCCATTAATGATGGATTTACAAACATAGCAATTTGTCAATATAATATACCTTATTTTATTTTAGATAATTTTTTCTCAATACCTCGAAAAAAGAGTTAAAATTTTTAAAAATATAAGATCATAACGTTAAATTCTTATTTAAATAAAACGATGAGTTAATATCCTTTAAATAAAATATATACATAAAGAAGTACCTAAATGGCTCCTGCCAATACCCTGGATTTTTGTCTTTTGATGGTGAATAAAAATTCACTATAATTCTTATTTCTATATGATTATGGCCAATTATTTGGTCTTTTGGCAGGGGTCTCCCTTTTAGTATAACAATATAATAGCAATGTATGAAATTGCTCATATTAATGACAATATTAATTTTTAAAGATGAATAAAGTAAACTTATGAAAATTGGATATGTTCAAAGTTCTCCAATATTTGGAAATAAAAGTAAAAATTTTGAACAAATAGAGGAATTAATAGCTAAGAAGAAGGCAGATTTGATTGTTTTACCTGAACTTTTTGCCACAGGTTATACATTTATCTCTAGAAAAGAAGTTAATAACCTAGCAGAAGGTAAAAACGGGGAAACTGCCAACTTTCTAAAAGACATCTCGAAAAAAACCGGTGCTATAATTGTTGGTGGCTTTATAGAAAAAGCTGGAGATGATATTTATAATTCCGCATTCTTGATATTAAATAATAATATCATTGGAATTTATCGGAAATTACATCTTTATTATAAAGAGAAATTATGGTTTAAACAAGGAAATTTGGCTTTAGATGTTTTTGAAATTAAAGGTTTTACAATTGGTATGATGATTTGCTTTGATTGGTTTTTCCCAGAAACGATGCGATCTCTCTCTCTCCTTGGAGCGGATATAATAGCTCATCCTGCAAATTTAGTGCTTCCATATTGCCAGAAAGCTATGGTCATCCGTTGTTTAGAGAATAGAGTCTATGCAGTTACGTCCAACAGGATCGGTGAAGAAAAGAGAGGGCCTGACAACTTTTTATTCACTGGAGTAAGCCAGATTACTTCATATAATGGCGAAGTGCTTTCCCGAGCACCAAGTGATGAATTATTTTTAGATTTCATAGATATTGACGTTAATAAGGCAAGAAATAAAAAGTTAAATGAATATAATGATTTGTTTAATGATAGAAGAGTCGATTATTATAGATTATAAAGTCATTCAAAAAGGTTTTCTAGTTCAATAATTTTATTTCTAATCTGTTGTGGAATTGATACTTTCTGATCATTTTTATAATCATAACTTACAACAATGGCTTTTGCTTCAGCTGCTAATTTGTTTAATTGATGACTTATAAGGATATATTTCATTGTAAATCGATCTTCCTTTAAATCTGTAATTTTGGCTCCTATTGAGACTTCATCTGGATATTTTAAGGGAATTTTATATTTGCATTCTGTAGATGCTAATATTGGGCCAACACCAATAGTGTTTTTTAAAGTAGTGAAGCCAATTCTATCAAAGTAGGCAATACGGACACTTTCAAAAAATCTGAAAAAAATGACATTGTTTACGTGTTGATATGCATCCATATACCCCCATAGGATAGGGATTTTTATAATTACTGGAAATTGTGCTAAATTTTCACTCATTTTCAGATCATTTTACTAAATAGTGAAATTAATATAATAATTAAATTCTCAAGGTTACACTTATTAAGTGATATTTAAATTTCTTCTCTTAATTTAATAATTTTCTTTTTTAATTTCTTGAGCTGAGAATCTGCATCTGCTAAATTATAAATTAGAAATTTTTCAAGTAATTTTACTGCTTTTTGATAAAAATGAATGCTATTAATATAGTCTTTATTTTTTTCGTAATTCTCTGCTTTTTCTAGAGCAAAATCTAATTCGACCTTTTTAGTTGTGTTATCAAGTTCGAAAATGGTGTTTGAAATTTTATAGATTTGATCCTTCAATTTAAGTTCTTTAGCAATATAAAGCGCTTTGTTATACTCTTTATTAGCAACTTGGTAAGCGCGATCCTTTTCAGCAGTTTTACCTTTTTTCATAAACGCCTTTATTAACTTTTTAGCAGTAAATTCATCTATAGATTCTATATCTTCCTTTAATTGCTCAAGATCACTATCTGTGATGATAATTGAAGAAATAGGTTTAATTGCGTTAATTTTTTTATGATTAGCTTCTTGTGTTGTTTCAATTTTATTTATTACAGCTTCAAGCTTAGTAGGGACAATTATTTTTCGCTCTAGGAGTTTATTTATTTCAAAGAGAACTATATCTGCATCAATATTTACAATATTTTTTACTCGATTTAGCAATTTATTTATAAAGAAGAATGGTTTTGAAATAAGAAGTTCTTTTGCTAAATTATAGATTGCTTTTTGAATTGAAATTTTAGTAATCTTTTTAATTTCATGGGGCGGAATTGAATGAGCTAGAGTCATTGGAAAGACTAAATTTACATTGAATGATTTTACTATATACTCTATCATCTCATCAAAATCGATAGCCCCTGTATCTTGAAATTTGAATAAATCTTCTTTAAAATTATCTTCAAATTCACCTAAGAATTGAAGCATTTGATATCTCATACTATCACTGGCTTTATGATCAAGTATTAAACAGAGCCTAATATTTTCTCCATTTCTTAATAAAATATTAAAACTTTTATACTGAAATTCATAAAAAGGCTGTTCTACAACCGTGCTTGTTCTATTAGGAGATACCTGTTCTGATTCAGAAAAAGTTATATTTGCTTGAATGAATCCACTTAATAATCCAGAATCTATTTCTACTCCTGAAACTGCATAATTTAAAATAGGTAAGCCCGATTCTTTATCCATAATAATAATATGTTTAATATTTAAAACATCTAAAAATTTCTGCCATATTTGTTCTTTTTCTATTTTTAAGCGCTTTTCATCAGATTCAATTTCAAAGATTCTAAATTCTTGATTTATTTCGAATCCCATAGTTGATAGTCGCTTTTCAATACATTCATAACACGAATTAAGAATTTTAGGACAGTTTAATTTATTATAACCACAATTAAATCCTATTCCATTAATGTGAAAATACGGCATCGCTCAACCCCGTAATATCTTGAATGGATATTACTGTCTTGAATAAAAAAATTACTCTATCAAAATTCTTTACTGCTTTTATAGTGAATTTTAAATTTTTAAATTTTTAGATATTCGAATTTTATAAAAAGAAATATCTTAACAATTTTTATTTTGAGCATTTAATTTTAAGCTTTCTATTTTTAGCTCATTTTCTAGAATTTTATACATCTCTATTATTTCTAAATACCTTTTTTTAAAGGGTGCTTTTCTAAATTCTCTTAGATTTTCCCAATCTTCCCTTTTTATTGTAATTACTTTGGTCTTCATTTCAATTCCAAGTAAATTATTAAAAATTATTCTTAAAATAGAAATGAATTAATCATATTTTAGAGTTATAGAGACCAATATTTATTGAATAGTGGAGAATTTTTAAAAAAATTATTAAGAAAATATAACTTGTTATGAAAAATTTGTTTTATGCATTCTTAATTTCTTCAAAAGATTTTTTATATTCTTCAGGGTTTCCGTTTGCCATGATATAATCAACATAAACCTTCAAACTTTTCAAGAATAAGTCACCAGCTATTTCAAGAACGCTTCTTTGATTTTCTAATTCAAATTCAGTCCATAATGTAACCTCTGTTTTATCACCTAGAGGTTTAAAGATATATCCAATTTTTTCCATAGGACTTCCTTCTTGGATAGATGTCATTCTCTCATTTGGTATATTTTCAATTTCTATATTAATTATATCTCCTACATTTGATTTAATAAAATACTTATTTGGCTCAAGTTGTTCAATTTCTCTTACTACTATATTCCATATTGGCAAATCCATGTAATTATTTAAGATTCCATAAACTTTTTCAACAGGCGCCTTTAATTCGATTTTTATTTCTAATTTTGGCATTATTTCCCACACTTTTAATAAGAATTTATCAATAATTTATTTTTAAGTGTTATTAAATGTTTACTTTTCTATTTTAAATGTTTGAGAAAGAAAAAGTTCAACCATCAATTTTACATTAAAATGAATTATATTTCATTTTTAAATTATAACAGCGACAACAAAACAACTCAATATATTTACTATTCCATATTTTAATAAATTCCTCATTATCACTTGCTCCTTTATTCTTCAAAAAGTCTTCAAAAATTAATTCCTTTCCACACCTAAAACAATTTCTTTCCCTAATATGCTTTTCTGAAGATAAATTCAGGAGATTTAAACTTTTATGCTTCATTCCATTATTTATTGAAAATAACTAATTTAAGATTAGAGTGGGTTTTCTATTTTTTAATATTTCTTTTTTTCTTTAATAAATAAATTTTTTAAATCGCATTACCATATTTTCTTATTGAAAAAATGAGTGAAATAGCCAATAATTTAAAGAACCAAATTAACACTGCAGCCTATTTTCTTTCCCAAAAAAATCATCCTTATGATACTTTGTGTTGGATGCTCGCTGAAAGGGAATTATTTATTCAATTCAACTTTATAAGGCCTCAAAAAGAAAAAATAAGAAAAAGAGCTGCACGAATATTTTTTTCTAAAACTCCTTATGATGTTCTATGCTGGTTAATAGCAGAAAAAGACATCTTATTTAGAAGTAAGATGTTCAAAAAGAGCACTAAACCTACATTCTATTTGTAATTTATTTATTTTTCTGTGATTTTTTTCTTTGGTTTTTATTATAAAATTCTATATCACAATATTTACATCTATTAGCGTAAGATTCTAATTCTTTCCCACATTCTGGGCAATATTTAGGTCCTGATAAACAACTATCCTTCATAAATATTACAGGTTTAGGGTTAATGAAATATTTTTCATAATTTTTAATAATAATTTTAAAAATAATTACTTACAGGAACACACTCCTTCTTATAAAAACCATCATCTCATTTACCATCTTCTTCACACAAACCTAGAATGCTCTAAGCCTGAATCCTTAAATCCTCTTTCGAATGCCACACACTCGCGCGGTTGAGAGTGGCGGGCTGAATAGGTCACCCGGAAGCTCCCTACGTACACCCCCACCTCACTAACCCCGTCTTTTACGGGTGCGCTCGTCTCATCCCCATGGTTCGCGTC
>JBHLOI010000091.1:0-9869 GCA_048940645.1 Promethearchaeota archaeon
AAAATGCTTGAAGATGTCGAGGGAATTAAATTCAATGAATTCAAAGAGTTAGAGTCAAAAGCAGAAGCTTCTTTGGGTTATTGGAATAAAAATATAAAAAGAACTATTAGTTCAGCGGGGAGTGATCATAAAAGTTATCAAAAGGACAAAGATGTGCAGATAACGACACAGATCTATCTATTTCCACTAATACAAATGTTTTGTGAAACTAAAAAAGGAAAGAAATTCGAGATCTATAGTCTAGGTTCAGCAAATAAATTTATGATCTATTCGAATTTCTAGTTTTACCAAAACATTAAATATTTTTTTTAAAATTATTTAAGTACAAAAAAACAAGTCACTTGAAAGTTTATTTGGAGATAGCTTTATGTAATAAAATAATAAAGTTACTTCCTTTTCTATAATCACCTTTAACTTTATCTTCAACCCAGATTGAGCCATCAAAAGTTGTTATAATCTTTTTAACTAGAGAAAGACCTAAACCTAATCTTGAAAAGATATTTTTGTTTTGTTCATCAATTTGAAAAATTAAATTTTTCTGTTCATCAGGAATCCCTAATCCGTTATCAATAAATTCTAATTTTAAATAAGATTTCCTATTTTTCATAATTTCTGAAGTTCTTATTAATATATTGACCGTTCTATTACTATTATGTTTTATAGCATTAAATAATATATTATTAAAGACATCTAACAATAAACTATTAGCTTTTACATAGAATTCTTCAAAGCTGGTATTCAATTCTATGTTAAGTTCTCTCTCAATGAATTCGCTTTTGATATCATTTATTGATTTATTTAAAAGATCTATTGTATTGACAGAATGCAGAGCAGTTTCGTTTTCATCTAGTATTGATAATTTTCGAACATTTGAGACTAAATTTGCTCCACGTGCTATTTGATCCTTAACAATTTTAAAAATTTCTCTTAATTCACTGTTTATTTTAATATTTTTTAAATGAATTTGACTTAATTCGAGTGATGAGAGAATATTTTGTAGTATATTACTAATATCATGAGCAAAGAGATCTTTATAAAATTCTGCTCGATTATATGCTTCTCTATACTTTTTCTCAGAATCTATTAAAGCACTCTCAGCATTTACTCGTTCAGTAATATCTTCATATGTACACAATAAACCTACTACATTTCCTTTTGAATCATGTAAAGGTATTTTGTTTGTATCTAGCCATGCTTGCCTTCCATCAGCCTGTTGTTGTGGTTCAATGATATGATATTCTGGTTTATCTGTATCCATAACTAATTGATCTATTTCATAAAATGATTCTGCTTCACTTATTTTCCATGGTAATTCATAATCAGTTTTACCGATAATTTTAGTTGGAACATTAACACCTGCTACTCTTGCGAAGTTTTTATTACACCCTAAATATCCTGAATTTACATCCTTCCAAGAGATATATTGTGGAATATTATCCATAACCATTTGAAACATTTTCTTACTTTCTCTTAATTTATTTTCTAAATTCTTTTGGTTTGTTATATCCCTAATTATGCCTAGTAAACACTCTAATTTGCCTTCTTTATTTGTAACAACACTTAGACTTAGCTCTCCGACAAATTTTCTTCCACTTTTGGTAATGAAAATGTATTCAACCATTTTTATATATCCTTCATCCACGGCTTTTTTGAAATTTTCTATTGCTATTTCTCTATCACTCGAAGCGATACATTCAAAAAAATTTTTCCCTAAACATTCATCTTTACGTTCTACTCCATAAATGCTCATAACATTTTTAGATAGATCTAAAATCTTTCCATTTAAATCTAATAGTACGACCATATCTGGAAATGTTTCTATTAGAGCGTTATAAAGATTGAATTTCATTTCAGACGAATTCTTTGGCATTTTTTTATATTTACCTCCTTTAAATTTGATAATATAAAATAAGTTAGTTGTTTTTAGATAATTCCTCTCGTAATTGTTCCAATAGATCTTTTTCATTAATTTCTAAATCCTTTAATGATTTATAATGCCTATTATAATAATTTTTTACCTTCTTTGGCATGATCCATGCAAAAGCAAAACCAATTGAAAAAATAGCAGCAAGTATAGCTGTTGCTCCAAAAACTCCAAGACTAGCAATATTAGTCGGATCCCCCCACCCTACATCTAATGGTTGAAAAAATTCAGGAATATTGTGAAAACTTAAAATAAATGAGAAAATAGCAATCATCTTATATCTAATTTTTATCCATGGCTGAATATTGTGTTTTCTTATTGCTTTATATGCTAAATAGGAAGACCAAGCTAACCAATTAAATACTATTGCTGTATATGGAATGTCTAGAGCAATCCATATATAGATCAAAACTGCTGTTGGAACCTTTATAATATAGTAAGAAATCTGAATTATACCTAAAATTATAACAACAATCAAAACATAATTTGCAATTTTATTTTTACTTTTATAAAAAGTCATATTAGTAAATATTACTGTTAAAACAAAACTAGTGAAAACAAAAATTTCCTGAAATAGATTACCTAAATCAAAAATTAAATTTCCAATTATCCCAAATATTAGAGAGATATATCCAAATCCAACTATAAGAAGGTTGTATATCTTATTTTGTATACTTTTATATATTAAAAAAAATCCTACAACAATCATAGTTCCTATAAAGATTGTAAAAAAAATTATAAAAATAATAAAAAGTGACTCTTCTAACATGATTATACTCCAGCTATAGTAAATAGAGATTGATTTTTATTTAATTCATTTATCAGAATAATTATTACTTGGTTTGAATTAGAAATGTTAAGATTAATTAATCTTTTCTTTAAGGAATTTTCAATTGTATTTTTCATGTCATCATAATTAAGTTGATTTAGAGGTTTAAATGGACCAACTTCATCTTTTATAGCTAGTTTTATTAATCCTCTAGCTGCAGCGGGGCTTATTTTTATAACATTTGCTAAATTGTCTCCCAGAATGTTTATAATTTCTACTTTTCTCCCCTCTCTTCCAATTGTTTTCTGATATTATCTAATAATTCATTTTCAGATAATTTTCCGTCTGAAGGGATTGTATATCCTTTGTTAAAATAACTTTTTAGCCGTTTAGGCATTATCCACGCTATTAAATTACCAAAAGAAAATGTAATAAATGAAAAAGCTGTAAAAATGATCAATACGGGATGGACTGCTTCGTATCCACCCCCTGGAGGCATAAAAAACGTAAAAATATCTGAAATTGCTAAAACTAATGCAGAACTAGCGATTAATAAATATCTTTTTCCTACCCATGGTTCAATTTCATAATTCTTTAAATTTAGATTTGTTCTAATAGCTTTATAGCCAAGCCAAATCAGTGGAGGGGAGACTTCAAGCACAGTAATTGTTACAAAAATATAATAAATTGGTATTTCTTCACTGACTATAGTGGATAATACAGGAACTTGAAAATTATAAGATAACCTAAAATAAAAATCAAAGGCTTTTAAAATTACAAATGAAATAATCATAAAGTTCGGAAAGAAAACTCTGGATTCTTTATAAAAAGCTTCTTTTATAAATAATATTAGAAATAACAAACAAATTTGAGAATAAAAAGCTTTTATTATATTTGGGAAAATAAATTGTCCTAAAAACTGAATACTATATAGAATAAAAAATAATGAGAGCCCAAAAAGATTATACAATTTTATTTTTATCATACGGTAAAAGAGGAAGGCTCCTGTGATTATAATTGAGATAATACATATAATTAATACGATTTGAATGAATTCAATTAAAGCCATCCCTAATACACAAATCTCTCTTAAATCTAATGATTACCGTTAATAAATCTCAAACATTTTAGAGGTTTTATTTTTAACCTCAAAAATTTAATTCCTATTCCTATACAGATTAGAATTAATAACTTGTTAATAAATTTAAGTTTGTTATTTTGTCATAAGATTTATAAATGAACTACCAATATCTAGGTTTGAACTTATATAAGTTGAATCCTAGGAAAAAAATAAAAAGTGAGAAGTTTTTTGGAAAGCAAAAATAATTTAAAAAAAAATAACTTTTTCGGTTATTTTCTACCAAACAATGCGTTAGTAATTTCAATCATAAGCATGTTTGCTGCTTTAACCTGTGGATTAACATTTATTGTGCCCTTTACAATCCCAGCTACACAAGGTTATATTAATCTTGGTGATATTGGTGTCATGATAACAGGAATCCTTTTTGGCCCGATATGTGGAGGTATCTCAGGTGGTATTGGTTCTATGATAACAGATATAGTTCTTGCTCCCGTCTATGCTTTCCCTACTTTAATAATTAAAGGTTTAGAAGGTTTTATTGTTGGTTTAATTGCTAATCCAAGAAAAAATTATATAAAATTCAATTATAGGGACATTTTGGCAGTTATAGCGGGAGGCTTATTAATGGTTTATGGCTATTTCTTAACTGAAATTTTTCTATATGGATTCCCAAGTGCATTATTTGAATTTTTCTTTAATGTCACAATTCAATTCGGTTTAGCTTCTGCGATTTCACTAACTTTTACATTTTTCGCAAGAAAAAATATTATAACTAATTTACCACAAGTCTTTGACAAAATATTTATTTCATAAATATTCAATAAAAATAGGATCTAGAGCAATGTTATTAAAATATCTAAAGCGTCTAAAACCTTTTTTCCTGTTTCAGTTATAAAATATAATACTTTTTTTCCTTCTTTTTTTCGATATATCAACCCTTTAAGCTCTAATCCTTGTAAATGTTGATAAATTGACGCTAAACTTATTGATACCATAACTTCTTTGATTTCAGTTCCAGTTATTCCTCTAATACTTGAAAGTGAAATTTGTGATAAAATTTTTAATTTAGTGATTATAATTGAGCCTCTTCCAGCTGTTTTTGCTTGAGAAGAAATTGCTTCAAGAATATAAGGAGCTTTTAACCCACTGCCGGTAATTAGACATATTATTACTTCACTAGGATCAAAATAATTTTCTCTATTTAATATTTCTACAGCTCCCAGTGTTAAAGCTGACGATGGTTCAGCGAATATCCCTTCATTCCTAATTAGGTCATCGATCGAATTTAATATTAATTCTTCTTCAACAGCAACTACAGTTCCACCACTTTCTTTAATGAATTTAATTGCTAAATCTTTATAAACGGGTCTTTTTACAAAAATACCTAACGCAATAGATTTTGGGGTCTTAAATTTTTTCTTTTTCTCTCGAGGCTTCCCAATGAATTCATTTACAATAGGGGCTAAGATTTCTGATTGCACACCAATTAATTTTGGAACTTTATTAATAACACCTGATTTTATCAACTCATTAAATCCTTTCCATAAACTAATTAATAATTCACCACTACCCATTGGAATAATTATACAATCTGGAATTCCTTCTTGAATGAAAATTTCGAAAGCTAATGTTTTTTGTGCTTCAATTGTTAAAGGATTATATTCAGGAGTACATTGATAGTATTCAACAAATCTTTTATCTAAGGCATATTCAATCGCATCGTCGATTGTTGTACCCTTAGTTTCTACTTCAGAGTTATATGCAATCACCTGCGCTTTTTTACCGATATCGATTTGATTAGGGATAATATTTACACATTTCATTCCTTCTAATGAAGCATAGGCCGCTATAGATGCTCCCTGATTACCATTTGATGCACAAACCACTTTTTTGTAATCCCAACTTCTTGCATGAGATATTAACAATGCTCCCACACGATCTTTAAATGAACTAGTAGGATTTTGAGTCTCATTTTTAAAACTTAATTTTCTCAATCCTAAATTATTTCCAATTTTTTCAGAATTTTTGCAAGGAGTTCCTCCTTCTCCTAGTGTAACAATGAATTCTTCTTTTATTTTAGGTAAAATAAAATTAAAATCCCAGAATTTGAAGGTTTCGCTAATTTTTGAAAAATTTTGTTTAATATCACTTAAATCCGTATTGATCCATAGAAAACCTTTACAAACTGGGCATTTGTACTCAATAGAATTAAACTTAAACTCTTGATTACAATTGATGCAAATTAAATTAAGTGGAATTGAGATAATATGATTACCTCTTTGTCTATTAAAATCTTATTTTTTAATCTTAATACAAATAATAAAGTTATTAAATTGAAGCTAATACTATTCTTTTATATCATTAGAGGCATACGCAGCAACTATTTCACCAAAAAATAAGTTATGACTTGATAAATCACCAGATTTATCGATATGTTTTACCTTACATTCATAACTTAAGATACAATCCTTAATCGTTGGTACTTTGATTCGTTTTCCTGAGATAATATTTAATCCAGCTTTTTTAAATTTATCAATATCTCTTCCAGAATAATCCCCCGCTATTTCAATTGCTCTTAAAATTCTATGAGTAGGAATATTTACTGTAAATTCATCAATACCTTGAGTTAATAATTCAAATGAATAGCGTGAAGGAGCAACACCAATAGTAATTATGGGAAGACCCCACATTTCGCCAATCATTTTATATAATAATGCCATCACATTTGGCTTATTATTTTTATCCATTGTTACCAAAAGTGCAGCTTCAGACATAAAATGCTCTATATAATCATATGGTTGAATTTCAAACCGATTTTCAGACATTAAATTCACATGAGTATGATTTATTAATTACATTTAAACTTTTAAGCTTTAAAAGGTTGATCATGGATAACTTTATCGATTGCTTCCAAACAGGCTTCTTCCCAATCGTTATCCGGATCTATATTTTTGCTACAATCCGGACACCAATCATCAGAATATCCTTCGTCCCAATCATCATCTTCTAAATCGCCGTTTAAGGTGCTTCCACAGTATAAGCAAACACCATCATCATATCTATCTAAAATTTCTGAAATTAGTATAACTTTTTTTTTGGAATTCATTTGAATTCAACTTATTAATTTAATCAAACTTATCTAATTATTAATTATCTAATTATTAATAATAAAAAAAAGGGAATTAAAGATTATTTCCAAGAAAATTATTTAATTATTTGTTTGGATTTTACTAAATATTTCTCAGCAGTTTGTACAATATTGTTAATTATGTCTTTAACGCTCTCTGTTGAATTTATAAGCCCAATACTCTGTCCCAATAAAACTGCTCCATCTTCTATGTCGCCATTATATATCATCTCATAGCGTTTATTTTCTTCAACTAACTTTTCTGCTGTTAATTCTGCCTCTAACGCTAATTTTTCTTCTTTACTAGATACTGGTTTATGAGCTAATGCATAATCGTTTTTCCATAAACGAATTGGTCCTAATACACCAAGACAATACATGGTATCACTTGCTTTAGCAGAGGGAACGACATTTTTATAATTTTCATGAAATTCACTTTCTTTTGAAGCAATAAATCTAGATCCCATTGCAATTGCTCCTGCACCCATTGCTAAAGCTCCTGCTAGACCTTCCCCTGTAGCAAATCCCCCACAAGCAATTAATGGAGTATCTGGAAATTGTTGTTTAACTTGTTGTAAAAGAACTAAGGTACTTACTTTTTCGTAAGATTGATGTCCTCCTCCTTCCCAGCCTGTAACAACCATGCCATCTACTCCTGCGCTAACACATTTATCTGCAAGCCATAAAGCAGGAGCTACATGAAAATGTTTAATATTTGAACCACTTTCTTTTAGTTTTTCAAATGATCTATTTTGAATCATCTTAGGAGTACCAGCGCTTGTGAGGACATAAATACATTGTTCTCTTATTCTTTGATTTTCCCTAATAAATCTAGGAATTACTCTGCAAAGAGTAGGAGCATCTACCTGCAATCGGGCAGTTCTAATATTGAAACCAAAAGGTTTATCTGTATGTTCTACTACATATTCCATGTTTTTCTTCATTTCATCTATACTGCTCTTTCCAAATAGGTTTGTATGGCTTAAAACTCCTAATCCTCCCGCTTCGGAAACAGCAACTGTCAATTCAGTTGTATAAAAAGGACCCATAGGAGCGGCAATAATTGGATATTTAATCCCTAACATTTCTGTTATATCAGTTTCTAATACCACTTTTCCAACCCAATTTTCCCTTTTTAATTTATATTTATTATATAATTAAATTTAGCAGGATTTAAAATTTTAATAGGTTTAAAAAGAGATTTCATCTAGAGGGAATTTTTTTTAATTATAAATATAGTAATAAGTATTTTTTCCAAGAAATCTAACGTTAGAAGAACCCAAAAATACTATTTAAATAGAGGATAATAACCTCAGCGACTATTATGAAAATGATACTCGAAAAAGTGATTGCTAGTTTTAAATTTCTACTCTGTTCTTTCTTGCAAACAGGACAATTAATGGTTGGAGCATTAGTTCGCAAATTAACTCCATATTTGATATGCTCACTACATAGAGGATGACTTCTTTTTTAGAATTGTTTAGCTTGAAGAAATTGATTTACTTTTGATTAAAAATTTTACTAAATACTTTTTAATAATATCAGAGCTTTATTTTTATTAACATCTCAAATGATTGATTTCATTTAGTTATCATGAATCCAGATATAATTTGTGTTGGGGAATTATTAGTTGAAATTATGCGAAAGAACATTGATAGTCCTCATGGGAAGATTGGTGATACATATAAAGGCCCCTATCCAAGTGGTGCTCCCGCTATTTTTATTGACTCGGCAGCACGTATGTCTAAACCATTTAATTTTTCAACAGGACATATTGGTGTTGTAGGCAATGATGAATTTGGAAAGTGTATTATCGAAAAACTTCAAATGGATGGTGTTGATACCTCACAGATTCGAATTATTAATGATGATACAACGGGAATTGCTTTCAATCAATTTAATTCTGATGGAACTCGTAAGTTTATTTTTGCAGTGGGAGCGGCAGGTAAAACTTCATTGGACGATATTAGGAAGGATTACTTTTCAAACATAAAGGCTTTACATATCACTGGTAGTGCTCTTTCTATTAGTGAATCATCTCGGGATGCTTGTTATAAGGCAATAAAAATAGCTAAGGAAATGAATCCGAATGTTATCATTTCATTTGATCCAAACTTGCGCCCTGAAATGCTTGAAATAGGAATAATATTAAAGATTTCTGAACCAGTATTAAATAATACTGATATTTTGTTACCTAGTGGAGAAGAAGCAGAAATGTTAGCAGGCATTAAGGGTGAAATTAAAGCATGTAAGTTTTTATTAGAAAATGGGCCTAAAATCGTAATTTTAAAACAAGGAAGTAAAGGATCTATAATATTCTCTGCGAAATATGAAGATGGTGTAAAAGTTTCAAGCTTTAATGTTAAAGAAACAGATCCAACTGGTGCAGGAGATTCATTTGGAGGTGCTTTCATTGTGGGATATTTGGCTGGATGGGAATTAATTAGAGCTACAAAATTCGCTAATGCAGTAGGAGCTCTTAAAGTTCAACATTTTGGACCTATGCCAGATACAACCTATAAGACGGTTGAACTTTTTATAAAAAGTTAAAATTTTTAAAGTGTAAAGAAAACACTTTCACTTTTACGATCTGATGGTTTTCTATGGAATATAACCTAAATCCAGGAGGCTTATACTTGAAGTGTGCAGATAATGGACCCAATGCATTACATTGAAACACAAAAGGCTTATTGACATCAAACCATATTTTCAAATCAGTTGAGTCTTTAAAAGTATCGAATTCTTTACGATAAGTTGAAGTATATACTTCACAAGGAACTTCAATGTAAATTGGAAATAGCCAAAATCCAAAGTTAATTCTCTCAGTTTTTTGGGCTTCTTTTAATCGATATTCTTTTAATGTATGGGTATGGCCGCACAAGATAACATCCACTTTTCTTCTGATTATTTTATCAGAACCAGTAACTATTCTTAGTAAAGTAGCCCAATTATACATAATTGTTTGATA
>JBHLOI010000092.1:0-9852 GCA_048940645.1 Promethearchaeota archaeon
TTGAGAGTTCTGGAAATGCAGCACGTGATTCATATAGTTCTCTTCCAGCTATAGGCATTACAAACTTGATTCTTCAATCTGGGGACTCATCTAAAGATGATATTATAGGGAATGTCAAAGAAGGCATCCTTTTAGATTACACAGGTGATAGCCCAAATATTTCTACAGGTGATTTCTCAGGGTTAATACTTCAAGGTAATTTGATACAAAATGGAGAAATTTTAGATGCATTAAATGAAACTATGTTTGGTATTAATTTATTAGATTTATTTAGAAACATTGAGGAAATTTCTAAGGAATCAAAAACTTATGGACGCTTTCAAGCTCCATTTGTCAAAATAGGAGATGTACAAATTATCGGTAGTGCTTCTTAAGGTATAATCTTCAATCTTAACCATAAGATATTATAGAAATTCTCAGTAGAAGTATCAATTTTTTCCCATAATACAGCGATAATTATTTGATTTGAGCCAGAATTTAAAAAAGAAACATTTAATTTTTCAGAGATCCAAATTTCACCATGCTTTTTTGTAGTCTGAGTCGTATTGAAGTAAGATGTAGCATTTTCATAACCACTTGAACTCAAAATAGTGTTATTATCGCCCTGTAAAATTTCTACTTTAAATGTAAAATCTCTATTTAAATAATTTTCAACTGATACATAAAAAGAGATATTTTCTGCCACATGTGCTTCTGTTGGATAATTTTCTGCCTTTCCTTCTGAATTTAATAATCCAAAAACGACAAATCCAGGTTCAGGAGTTAATAGATAATAAATTATAAAGCCGGTTACAATTATAATTCCTATAACTAAACTAGTTATTATTATTTTTTCAAATGGCTTTCGCTTGGTTAAAGCTTGTTCATGATTCTTCTCTATTCTATACATTATCCTTAAACCATGCAATCGTTTTTTCTAAACCTTCTTTCAAGGGAGTTTTTGGTTCCCAATTTAATAATTTTTTCGCTTTTGTTATATCAGGACATCTTCTTACAGGATCATCAATAGGCAAAGGCTTAAAAATTATTTTAGAATTAGAGTGAGCCAATTCTTTAATAATTTTGGCTAATTCTAATATTGTATATTCTTTATTATTACCTAAATTGATTACATCTCCAATTGCTTGATCATTATGAACTATTTTTAAAATTCCTTCAATTTCATCTACAATATAAGTAAATGACCTTGTTTGAGAGCCATCACCAAAAACAGTGATATCTTCGTCATTTAACGCTTGATGTATAAAATTAGGAATAACTCGCCCAAATTCAGGTCCATGTCTTATTCTAGGACCAGAAGTATTAAAAATTCTCACAATTTTAGTTTTAATTTTATGTTGAAGTTCATAAGCTTTAACAAAGGCTTCTCCAGCTCTTTTTGATTCATCATAACACGATCTAGGACCTACTGGATTTACGTGCCCAAAATATTCTTCTGAGGTAGGAACGGCATCTCTGGGAGGATTTCCATATACTTCAGATGTACTGGTATAAAAAAACAAGGCATTATGAGCTTTAGCGATACCCAATGCATTCATAGTACCAAGAGTATTACTTTTTAATATCGGAATTGGATATTTCTTGAATTCAAAAGGAGATGCCCTACTTGCCATATGCATTACAATATCTATTTTCTTAATATCTCCCACACATATGCCCTTAGGATGATGGGTCAACCCAAAATATATTGGTTCTGATATATCATGATTTATAAATCTAAAATTTTCTCTACCCATTAAATGAGATATATTATCAAATCGTCCGGAAGATAAGTTATCAACACAAATACAAAAGGCTTCCTGTCTGACAAGAACATCACAAACCCAAGAACCTAAAAATCCAGTCCCTCCAGTTACTAAGATAACTTTATCTTTGAAACTTATATTATCTTGACTAAGGCGGCTTATAATCTCATGAATGTCTTTATTAATATCGTAATTCAACTTTTATTATCACAAATTTTATCTGAAAGTCTTCTATTTTTAAATTTAAAAATTAATAATTTCTTTAAGTTTTTTGTTTTCTGAAATTATTTTTAAGGAAATTAGAAAACAATAGAATTGATTTAAGAGGTAAAGAATAATTTCTTATTGGGTACGATTTCCACAATACTGACAAAATTTTAACTCTAAGGGATAAAATCTACCACAATTAGGACATTTTTTTAATGAATTTTCTAGTATTTCCCTTCCAAGTACTTCAAATACTTTTTCAACATTTTTTCCAGATTTCGAGGATGTACCGATAATTTCACCCTTAAAATTATATTTATAATGTATCTTTTCAGCCTCATCAATATTCACTTCTCTTTGGTCTTCTAGATCTATCTTGGCTTCTACTAATATTTTAGTTTTGGGAGAATTTGGAACAGAATTAATTACTTTTATCCAATCATGTAGATCTTCTAAGGATTCTCTGCTTGTTATATCATATAAGACTAAAGCTCCAGAAGCACCCGAGACATATGAAGGTAAAAGGAGTCTAAATTTTTTTTCACCTGCAAAGTCCCAAATATTAAGGAGAATCTCTGTGTTGTCAACTATTACTTTTTTGGTCTCAAAATCCACTCCAATTGTAGATAATGTAGATTTATCAAACTTTCCTGTAGCATAGCGCCTAATGAGGGAGGTTTTCCCTACATTTTTAGCCCCTGCAACAACGACTTTAAACTTAATCATTAGTTAAATTTACCTTTAATTGTTTTAAAAGATCAATTGAATCTGAATATATTTCAATATAATATTATTAATATGAATAAATAATATTATCTTTTCTTTTTGATTGATTTTGAAATTAATAAATCTGAATTAAGAATCTAACTTATATTTATATCTACTTATTTTATAAATTTCTTGGGCAATTTTTTTACCGATATTTTCAACTTTTACTAAATCTCTAATATCCGCATTAAATATGTCCTGAAGTGTATTTAATTCTTTTAGTAAATTTTTGGCACGGAGAGCATTTACACCAGGTATTCCTGCAATAATATATTCTAATAAACGAGAAACTTCAATAGGTTTTTTATCAAATCTTAATTTTGGCTCTCCTTTAGATAAGGAATACTCTTTTTTGGCCAATTGATAAAGAAATTTAGCTGTATCGATAGGATCATTTGTTTTATAAATTAAAATACCTAAATTTAATATAATAGCTGTTATTGCTCCATACAATGCATTTTCATTAATGGAAGAATTCAGAAAGGGATCTCCCTCTAAAATTAATATTGGTCTTTCAAAATTATTTCGTAATTCGAATAATTCATTAAATAGTCGTCCATCCTTGAGCGAATCATTAAAATCTTGAGCAGATTTCCTCTCAACTCCTACTCTTTCTGAAATTATATAATCAGCAACGATTAATTGTTCTAACTTCAAATTTACCCCCATTAATGAAAGGCTTCTAACAACTGGAGAAGCTGTTTCTCTATTATCACAAATTATATAAATATTCTTAAGTTCGTCTAGCTGTTTTGTAGCCTGATGCTTCTCTTCACTAACTTCTCTATTAACTGTTTTTTTCTCATCCTTCTCTATAAAATTTAAAAGACTGGGTTGTTTCTTTCTTGGATTTGATTCTGATTCTTTAATTTTCTTTAAGCTATGCCTCATATTCTTCTCTTTTGATTTCTCTGCCCAATAATACCCCTCATCTCTAGTATTTTCAGCCATTAGTATAAAAACCTTCCCTTCCTTTCTCCTACCAGTACGCCCTCTTCGTTGAATTGATCTAATTGCACTTGGTACAACATCATAAAATACTACCATATCACATTCAGCAATATCTAAGCCCTCCTCTGCTACACTTGTTCCTATTAATGTATTAAAAATACCTTCTTTAAAATTTTCTAATATCCTTATCTGCTCCTTTTGAGTTAAACCTTTCTCAGAGGATCTTTTCTGTTGACCAACAAATCTATGAGCTCTTATAAGTGGGTCATTATCTAAAAATTGAACTATATTATTAACAGAATCTCTATAATGACAGAAAACCAAAATTCTAGAAATTGAATTTTCCTTCAACTGTTCTTTTAATAGTTCTTTTAATCTATCCAATTTAGGATGGGTTATACCCTTTGATATAACAGAATTCACTAAATTATTCATTCGCTTAAATTTATAATCATCATACAACTCTTTAAGCGATTTATTAGCCGTATTTTTTTTTATTTTCTCTTCAATTTTACTTAGATAATCTCGTAATGCGCTAATGCCTTGGGTTTCAACTAATTCCTGCATATGGGAAAGTCTAATGGCATTTGAAGCATGCTTTTTGGCAATAAATAACTGAATTTTCTCACTATCTTCTCGAGAGCTAGCTATTTGTTTGTTAATTACATTATTTAGTTTCAATAAATCCTTTCTTGAGATTTTATTAACATCTGATGAATTTAAAAGTCCAATTTGTTTTAACCATCTATATATAACCCTTAATTTTTCTGTAAGAATCCCGCTAATTTCCAAAAATTCATCTGGAAGTTCAACTTTTATCCATTCATTATCAACATTATGAATATAAGGCTTTACATCAGAATCTGCGTCAGTTCTAATCTCAATGTGATCAATGTATAAATTATCCTTAATTTCATTAATTTTTCCCTCAGTGGAACCTGGGCTTGCTGTAAGTCCTAATATTTGAGGATTTGTAGCAGACTCCATATACTTCTGTGCAATAAAACAATAAGCATAATCTCCTACAGCTCTGTGGCATTCATCAAAAATTATTAAGCAAACATTTTTAACTGAGTAATTATTGGAAATTAAATCATTTTGTAATACTTGTGGAGTCATAAAAGCTATTTTTGCTTCATTCCATATAGTTTCACGTTTTTCAGGCGGTATACTGCCTGTTAAAGATATTAAATTTTCTTCAGAAATTGTGGTCAAATCCAAAAAAGATTTATAATGTTGATTGACTAATGGTTTAGTCGGTGCTAAAAAAATTATTTTTGAATCAGGCAATTCTGACAATCTCTGTACAGCTAACATCAAACCTAATATAGTTTTTCCCAATCCTGTTGGTATTACTACTAGACAATTTTTATTTAAACAGTTAATGAAAATATTTTCTTGGTAGGTCCTTCTCACTATTGTATTCTCCTTAACTAAGGGATGAGACAAAAATTCTTGTTTAGTAGAAATAGAAATCACCAAAATCAATAGGTTGCATTAGTATTAAAATATATCTTTAGTCGAAATATTATAAAGTTACAGAGTCAATAGAATCTCTTAAATTATATTGATACCTTTTTAATAATAAGTTAATAGGTCATTTTATAGATTAGGAGTCTTAATCTAATAAGCGCGAGTGGTTTAGTGGTTATAACGACACGCTCACACCGTGTAAATCATAACTCTCTAATAGTGTTGATCACGATGGTCGGGGGTTCAATATTCTGATAAATTATTTCAGAGTGAGCAATTCCCCCCTTGCGCATTCTTTTTTAGCAATATAAATTATTTAATCACTTGATTGAGTGTTTAAACCAAAAAAGTTTTATTCTATATTACATTTCAAAATTTAATTACTTTTTTTATGGTTTAACCATGTCTTCTTTTTTAGAGTCTCGAGAATTAAGAAAAAAGTATAAAGAAGTTAGAAAATACGTTAAAATAGGACCAATCTTCCTAACACGATATGAAAAAGCTAGAATCGTTGGGGCAAGGGCTCTACAAATATCATTCGGAGCTCCAATATTAGTCGAAAAGCCAAAAAAGCTAATAGATCCTATTAAGATTGCTCTTATAGAATTGAAATCTCAAATTTTACCACTTACAATAAGGAGGGAACTTCCTTCGAGTGAATTTCAGGATATTCCAATCAGTAGATTAATTCTAAAAAAAGATTAATGTATTCTTCATATTATTGAGTTCGATATTTACCTCTTTCTGTGAGAAAATATACGGTATTAGCTCCAACTTCTTCGGCTTCTAAATACCCTTTTATTATCAAATTATTAAGTATTTTTTCTAGCTCTGCTTTTTTAAATGGTTCTATACCTAATGGAACTCTGCTTTGGTTAGAAATTATAGCAATCCGAGATAAAAACAGCCTCTTTCCTTCAAAAGTCTCAAGAATTGTAAGTTCATCATTGCTAAGTCTTTCAAATTGGTCATGCTCTAAATACTTATCCCTTAAAGTTTTTGCGAGGTCCATAGTTTCTTGACTTACTTCCTGTTTCTGTACTTCTACATGCTTTAATTGTACTAGATCTTTCGCAATAGGTTGCTTTTTAGATTGAGCCATTTTTTCTATATAATTTCGAATTTTTTCTTTTTCATCTACTTTTTCTTTCAATGGCGGTTCTTCTTTTTTATCATCCATAATAATACCATAAGGCATTTAATAATAAAAACTTATATTCAATTAATGAAAAAGGTCATTATCCTAAAAACTGGAGAAAAAATTACAATTAGACATATTAATGAATCAGATATCAATGGAATTTGGAACAATTTTAATCAAGTTGTAGAGGAAGGAATTTACATTCCTGTATTATTTCCTGTTAGGTCTGAATTTGAAAAGAATTCATGGTTTAAAACTATTAAAAATGAAAATGAAATTTGTATAGTTGCCATTCAACCAAAAATTAAGTCCCCTTATGATGTGCTTGGAATGTGTGAAATCTCAAATTTAGAATGGGATGCTGCTGCTCATGTAGGTAGTTTAGGAGTCATTGTACAAAAAAAATATAGAGACATGGGTATTGGCTTTAGTTTAATTGATACAGCAATTCGAGAATCTAAAAGAGTAAACCATAAAGAAAAGATAGTGCTCAGTTGCTTCTCTAATAATAAAAGAGCAATTTATCTTTATAAAAAAATAGGGTTCCAAATAATTGGAACGAGAAAAAGGCAATTTTGTATGGATTCTAAATATTATGATGAAATCTTAATGGATTTATGGATTGATGATTATTTAGTAAATCATCCTTAATATTTTATGTTCCTCAAATTTATGGAAATCTAGTTTTTTTAGTATATTGTTTTTTACTTTCAGAACTTAATGGATTTTCATTTAAAAAAATAAAATTCAAATTTTTTAAATGTTCAATATCACTTATCCTAAATTCTGAAATATAATTATTTTCTAAAAAAAGAATGATTAAATTTTCAAGATTTTCTATTCCTTCTAATTTGGTTATGCTATTTCTATCTAAAAATAATTCCTGAAGTTTAATTAGATGATCCAATCCTTCTATTTTCTTAATATTATTATTTGATAGTTCCAATTTAGTTAAATTATATAAATTATGTAGATTTTCTAAATGCTCAATTAGATTATCTGAAAGGTTTAAGATTTTTAATTCAACTAAATTATCCAAACCACTGAGATGTTTAATATTATTAGCGTTTAAACGAAGGGAAATTAAGTGTGGTAGATTATCTAAACCAGAAATTTCTTCAATTTGATTATTAGACAAATTTAAATTCCTTAATTTATATAAGTCTCCAAGATTTTCAACTTTTTCTATTGCATTATACCCCAGATTTAGAAATTCTAAATTTATTAATCGCTCTAAATTACTTATTTTAATAATTGAATTATGATCTAAAAATAATTTTCTGAGTTTTGGTAAATTTAGATTTTCTATCTTTCTAATTTGGTTTTTAGATAACTTCAATTCTTCTAGATTATGTAAAGCTTCTAAATTTTTTATTTCATTAATTTGATTGTTAGTTAAATCAAGTACTTTTAAATTTCGTAGATGCTCGATATTATGAATTTTATTTATTTTATTTCCTTGAAGTAAAAGATGCTCTAACTTGATTAATTTATGCAATGCAGGAATCTCTGAGATAAAATTTAGATTTGAATTCTTACAGTCTAAAAGGATTATAATTCCTTTTCGTAATGTGACATTATAACCATGAAATCTTTTATAATAATCAAATAGAATTAAGTTATAGCATAATTCTAAAACAGATTCTCCAATTGAAGACGTATAATCACTATTGAAAATTTCTTCAGGAAATTCATTGATTTTTCTAGAAAGATATTTTTTAATTGATCTTTTTAAAAATTCTTTTATTACTTTATGAGCTTTTTTAGATTTCAGCGAATTTAAAATTTTTATGGCTAGAAATTTTTGATCAATATTTTCTACACTAGATAATGTGAATTCCAAGAGTGAAATTAACTTTTTGTGGTTAATATATCTTTCTTTTAGCAGATTTCCAGACAATAAACGCATTTTAGGATCTTCATCGGATAAAAAAATTTGTTCAAAAAATTTAAAATTTCTTCCATTATCAAGATGACCAAAAACGCTTAAGGCTTCTATTCTTAGGTCAGGATCATTAGAATTGTTTATCCAATCTTTTAATAAAGAAAAAGCCTCTTTAAAGCCTATTTCATTGATGCTTTCCTTAATATATTGAGGAGTAAGACCCATAATTTGGAAGGATAATAAATGTCACTGCTTATATTTTTGAATTTTTCTAAATCTAAAAACTTGTTTTACAATTCTATTGTGAGCAAAAAAGATCAAAATCAATGATCTCAAAAAAATGCATTTTTTGATAACAAGAATAAATCCAAAAACAGAGAACTAGATTTAAATTTCATCAGAACGCATCGACTTTATAAATCAAATTGTCATTCTTTTTAAACATTTTAAAAGAAATGGTTTTACATATCGTACGTTTAATTTATGGTTTAAAAAAATTTATAAAGGCGAAATTTATTATATTTGTAATTTTAATTTGTTATAATTTATCGATATTATTATACGTAAAAAAATATAATATATAGATAAAAATATAAAAACAAAAAATTCTATTTGGAATATAATTAAACATCAAAAATAAAATCCTAAAAAATAAAAATAATAAGGCTGAAAAATATGGCAGAAGAAGAAAGTTTTTTAAACGCAAAAGCCTTAGTCGTTGACAACGGTACTGGTATTTCCAAAAATGGTTTTGCTGGCGAAGATCAACCACGTTCAGTTTTTCCAACTTTGATTGGATATCCTAAATACGAGTCAATAATGACTGATGTGGAGCATTACACCCGAGAATACTATATTGGAGAAGAAGCTATGCAACTTAAGGGAGTTTTAAAATTAATGTTCCCTGTAGAGCATGGTATAATCGAAGACTGGACTGCTATGGAGAAAATCTGGCACTACACATTCTATACTGACTTAAGAATTGATCCTAGTGAACATCCAGTTCTCTTAACAGAAGCTCCATTAAATCCAAGACCAAATAGGGAGAAAATGGCTGAGATCATGTTTGAAACATTTAATGTCCCAGCTTTATACGTGGCAATGCAAGCAGTACTTTCGCTTTACGCATCTGGTCGTACTACAGGATGCGTAATAGATATTGGGGATGGAGTCTCTCACGTCGTCCCAATTTTCGAAGGTTTTGCTTTAAGCCATGCTATCCAAAGAGTTGATTTAGCGGGTAGAGATATTACAACATATTTACAAAGATTACTCAGACAAAAAGGCTATTCATTCACTACTTCGGCAGAGAAAGAAATTGTTCGAGATATTAAAGAAAAGCTCTGCTATGTAGCAATTGATCCTGAAAAGGAAATGATGCTTTCAAAGAAAGTAGCTGGAATGGAAAAAAGCTATATGCTTCCAGACGGAGAAACAATAAATGTTGGCGTAGAGCGATTTTTAGCCCCAGAGGCTTTCTTTAATCCATCCGTTATTGGAAAGGAATTAGAACCGATGGATGATGTAATTGTAGGCTCCATTTCTGAATGCGATGTTGATCTTAGACGAGACCTCTACAGTAATATTGTACTTTCTGGTGGTTCTACCATGTTCCCAGGAATTAAAGAACGTTTAACTAAGGAAATTAAAGAACAAATTCCTGAGAGTGTTGATGTAAAAAT
>JBHLOI010000093.1:0-9789 GCA_048940645.1 Promethearchaeota archaeon
GATAAACCAGTAAGACTTCTTGCTCGGGGTCGATCAATCTCTAGAGCAGTGGATGTAGCTGAGATTCTCATTAATAAGTTTGTCCGCGGGGCGACTTATGGAGATATAAAAATTGATACTGAAACAATAACTAATGATGATAATACTCAAACTAATGTATCATCTATTGAAATTGAAATAATCCCACCTAAGAAATAATTCAAGTCAAAACCAAATAATCAGGAGAAAATCAGGAGACTTTCTCGTCTATTTTTTTTATTTTTTAATTATCCTACTATGTTAGAGACCCTTATACTATTAGATTGTTTTTTTGATAGCTTCTAATTCATTTTGAAGTGTTTCTATTTGTTCCTTTGTAGCTGAATTATCATTTATGCTTATGAGTAATTTAATGAAATCCCCAATAAGTGAATGCTCTAAAACAATACATGTTTGATTTAATGTATTTACGTCCAGAATTAAGGTTGATTTTAAGATTTCTCCTATTCCTAACACATCTTTACATATTAACTCATAATTTTCATTGTAGGATAATACAACAATATCTTCTAAAATCTGAGAACCATCGTTTTTCCTAATAATTTTAAATTCACACATGTTAAACTTTTCACGATATTTTTAATTATATTAGCCTTAAATCTGCTTTAATTAAATAAAAACAAATTTTTTAAAATAGGCTTAATAATTTAAAATATAACAATTATTTTAAAATATATACGTAAAAACTTAAACAGAGGAAATTGGTGGAATTATGGCAAGACCTTACCAAAAGGCTAATATCCCAGGACCAGAGCAAGGAACTAGCGTTTATGAGCCTCAAGTGATGGCAAACATTCTGAAGGCTCCCAAAAAAAAGGTTTTTGTGATTGGAGCCGAGTCATTAACCTGGGAACTTGATGGCAAGAAAGTTGCTGATTTTTATATCGAAATTGCAAAGAAGTTAGATTGTCATGTCGTTGCAACTGGGCATACCTACAAGTATTTAAAAGAGAAAATTGATTTAAATAAACTTTGGGATATGTCCCTAATTAATATCACGGGAAGACTAGTTGATGAAGGTTGGAAAGGGTTAGATGGAAAAGGTCAGTATAACATGGCTATTTTTGGGGGACATCTTGTATTTTATGTCAGTCAAACCCTAAGTCGTATCAAAAATTTCTCAAATTGGGTAAGAACTATTGAATTAGATAAATATTCACACCCAAATGCACGATTTAGCTTGCCTAACTTTAGTGATAATGATTGGAAAGAGTTTTTAGAAAAATTAATTGAATTACTATAATAAAGAAAATGAAAACTAATTTTATGAGGAGAAGTAAAAAATGAGTTTTTCAGATATGCCTGTAGATGTTGGCCCTGTATATGAGGGTGAACGTATCAGGGCAAACCAAATGTATGTGGAACTAGGCGGACCTAAGATTGAGAAACACTTTGAATTAGTCAGAGTTAAATCACCAAAAGAGATTAAGGATGGTCAAGTTATACTTCATGGGCCTGATCTTAAGGATATGAAAGAAGGAGAAAGGTACCCAATCGGAATTTTAGTAGAAGTAGCTGGCCCTGAATTAGAAGAAGACTTAGAAGCCGTATTTGAAAGAAGAGTACATGAATTTTGCAACTTTGTAAATGGGATTATGCACTTAAATCAACGTTATACTAACTGGATGCGTATTTCAAAATCTGCTTTTGAGAAAGGTTTAAATTCTTTCAATATGCTTGGAACAATCTTAATTAGACTATATAAAGCAGAATTGCCAATTATTGAACAGGCTCAAGTCACTTTCTATACTGATGCAAAAGAAATTGAAAAGCCTTACGATATGGCAATGAAAATTTATAATAAAAGAGACGAAAGAGCTCGAACTATCCATGATGAAGATGTCGATATGTTTTATGGATGCGTTCTATGCCAATCTTTCGCTCCAACACATGCATGCTGTATCACTCCTGATAGAACTTCACTCTGCGGCTCAATTAATTGGTTTGATGCCCGTGCAGCTTCTAAAGTTGACCCTAAAGGTCCTCTTTTTGAAGTTCCTATGGGAGAATGCCTCAATAAAGAAGCAGGAGAATACTCTGGAATAAATGAAATGATTAAAAAACGCTCGCTTGGGGAAATTGAGAGAATTTATCTTTATAGTGGAATGGAATACCCTCATACATCTTGTGGTTGTTTTGAGGCAATAGATTTCTTTATTCCTGAAGTAAATGGTCATGGAATTGTTGATCGTAACTTTGATGGTGTCGCAATAAATGGCTTACCTTTCTCAGCCATGGCCAACCAGACTGGCGGGGGCAAACAGATGCCCGGTTTCAATGGTGTGAGTATACAGTACATCGTAAGTCCTAAATATCAATTATACGATGGTGGAATAGAGACTATTGTTTGGATGCCTAAAGCTGTTAAAGATAGAATTGGTGAATTGCTCCCACAAGACTTATTGCCAAAGATAGCAACAGAGGAGGAGGTCCAAGACATCAACCAGTTAAAAGATTTTCTAAAAGAAAAAGGACATCCTGTAGTTGAGACTTGGGCAGAGCTTGAAGCAATGGAGGAGGAAGAAGAGGAGGAATGGGCAGAAGAAGGTGCCATGGTACCTATGGGTACAATTGGCATGACGATTCCTGGTGTTGGAGGTGCTGGTGGCTTTAAAGTTATCTTAAAAAACTGTAAAATTCATGCTGAGTCGATAATTATTAAGAAAATAGAACCTAAAAGAAGAAAGAAGTAGTCTTTAAAATTTTTTTATTTTCCTTTTTATTCCTGATTTTTTAATGATATTACTTTAAATTCAACTATCTCTCTGTATATCCGACAAACCCTCCTATTAGTACTAATATTCCTCCAATCAAACTAGTGTATATAATCATAATTATACCTAAAACCACGAATAATATCCAATTCAGGGGAATAGGATTATTTGGCCGAATTATACTCATTAATATAATAACAGCAATAACTATAGCAACAACTAACCCAACTATTTTTACAATATCTAAATTTCTTTGATCGAACCCCATTATTGCTTCTATTAATGAAATTGCTGCACCCAGACCCCCTAAAAGCTTCATTAAATCTTCGTTTCTCATTTTTCTTTACTATTTAAATGTTAATATCATTAAAGTAATTATATAAATTTCTAAAAATAAATCTAATGATTCTTTTCAAATAATAATAAATATCTAATTAGTATTCCAATTAACAGAGATTTAAAAATAATTTTTTTTTTAATTCTATTTTTTAGAAAAAAAAGTATAATTCAAATATAGCTCATAGTTTTAATATGACAATAGTATAATGTTTCATTAGAACTACAATCAAAAATAATTATATACTAAGCTGTTAAAATACTAATTATTAATATTAAATCTAGAAAAAATTAATGAACTTCAAAATAATTATTTATGGTCATGAGGGTGTAGGAACCAGCACTTTTCTTAAGAAGTATGCTAAGACTCCAATACATGTAGATGATGAAATAGAAGAGATGAGAAGCCCATTCACTGATACAGTATATTATAATATAAGAAAAGAATTCGATAAAAAATATAATATTGGTTCCATAATGAATGAAATTAAAAATATTTATGATAACGCCTTACACAAATACAGTAATAAGATTATTAACGCAGAATTATTTATAAATCCGGAGATACAAAAAGCATTTGGATTTAAAATAAAAATTTCACCTGAGATTGATTGGTTATCTTTTATATTTGATTATAATGATTTAAAAATAGTATGCAGAGGTTCTATCAAGACGGAGATAGCGAAAGATTTTTTCAAAGTTCATGGAATGGCTCTAGAATTAATTAATTTCTTCAAGAACTTTAATTATTCTGTCGAATTAATTGACCAGACAGAAACTAGTTCATTTTCTACAAAATCAGATGGGGAATTAATAGTTGGAGCAGATTTTTTCCTTAAAAAAATTATAGTTGATGAAAATACTATTAATTTACAAATTTGGCATATCACGAGCGAAGAAAGATTTCAGTTTTTAATTCCAACCTATATAAAAGGTTCCTTAGGAGCTATCTTAATTTTTGATATTACAAATTCTAAAACATTATATCATTTAATCGAGGTTATTCGAATTATTAAAGAAAATGTTGGTAATATTCCAATTATATTGGTTGGGAATAAGCTTGATTTAAAAAAATCAAGAGAAGTTTTTAAGGAAGAAGGACATTTATTTAAGGAATCATATAATTTAGCCTCTTACATAGAAATTTCCTCTAATTTGGGATATAATATTGAAATTGTATTTATAGAACTTGTTAAATTATTATTAAAATATGCGCCCCAAAATGATGGATTAAGCATTCCGAATATTTAAAAAATACACTAAATCATTAAGGATTAGAAACTCAATGATAAATCCTTTAATCTGTGGATGATATTCCATTCTTTAACAAGTTTAGCTACACTATAAGGTACAAAATCTTCCCAAGGTTCCCCTTTTATCATAGCATCACGAATCCTGCTACCATTTAATCCTTTTTTCTCCAATGGAACTTCCCATAGTACGTGAATTTTTAAGCCTAATTTCTCAAAATATTTTTTTTTTTGGCGCCCCCAATCATCGTAAATTGTAAGAAAGAATATTGCATCCATAGGAACATAGAATTTGATAAGTTCTGGAAGATTAATTGGGAATGGAACGATTGAAAATTCAGATAATTTTAAACCTTTTTCCAATAATGCTTCTCGTATCATTACATAACGTTCATAATAAGTTAATGGGTTGGCCAAAGAAGTGCTTCGATGTGGATTCGATTTATGGTCTTTAGTTAAGAAGGGATCTGGATTTGTAATCCCTACAATAAGGTGTTTACATAATTCTTTTCCTGCTAATAAATATTTCATGTGATCATTATGGAGTATCTGGAATCTTCCATGAATCACACCAATCTCATAAATTGATTCTTTATTATGCATAGAATAAAAAGAATGATTTTATTTTACCGTAAGTCGAATAATTCAAAAAATAATAATAATTTTGTTTTTTGGAGATTTCATATTTTTAAAGTAATTATCACTATTTTTTCAGGCTTTTAATATTTATAAATTCTCAGATAATTTTTATTTTATAACTGAAATTAAGTGAAATTTTCTGGTTTTTAAATGTCAGCTAAAAATTCATTTCTTGCGCTATTTGGAGATTTCAAAAAAAACAAAAGTAAAAATCAAGATACCACAGTATTTATCCATGCTAGCGACATTCATTTGGGGAGTCATCAATATAGAAATCAATATCGAGCAGACGATTTTATTAGAGCTTTTCAAGAAGTTTTTTGTCTTTCAATAATTCATCATGCAGATTTTATCATATTAGGTGGTGATGTTTTTACATCCTTAGAAATGCTTCCTGGAAAGTTAATTAAGATTATAAATATTTTAACAGATTTTAAAGATTATACTAGTGGAACTATTCCTATTATAGCGATAGAGGGAAATCATGATATTCGGAAATTTTCAAGAGGTATAAAATTTTCGAAGCGTGGAAAGTCATGGTTGAAACTTTTACTTAATTTAGATTTACTTATTCTCCTTGATGGTAATATGGATGCACCTCCAAATTCAATTTATTTACCATACGACTATAAACATAAAAAGGGAGGGAAAATCCAAATTAAGAATGTTATGATTTATGGTAACCATTATCTTGGTGAAAACCCAGAGGAATATATTCCGAAGATAACAAAAGCAATAGAAAAAGAAAATAATTTCTTCTACATTCTTTTACAACATTTTGGAATTAAAGGACAGATGAAAAATGTACCAGGAATTAATTATAATAAATTGCTTTCATTAAGAGAAAAAGTTGATTATCTAGCTTTAGGACATTACCATTTACAATTCATCTTAGATGATTGGGTTTATAATCCCGGGTCTACTGAGGCAGCATGTTCGGTTGATTCTAAATTTAAAAGAGGAGTATTTATTGTTAAAATAACTGGAAAAAAACACTATGAAAAAAAAGTTTATTCTCTTAAATTAATTAATAGAAAACATCTCTGGAAAACCATTTTTTTACCTTTTTCTTTTAAAAGTAAAGAGGATATTAAAAATTACATAACAAATAAACTGAAAGTAGAAATGAGTAGATCAGATGATGAACTTGATCTTTCAAATCCTGAGATACCAATGCTATATCTTGTATTAAAGGGCTGGAAACCATTATTAAAATACAAATTGAATGAAAGAGATTTGAAAGCAGAAATCTTAAAATCTTTAAATGTAGTTGATGTAAAAATTTATCAAAAGTTTTCTGATCCCATAAAAAAATTAAATGAATTTCTTAACATAACATCGTAATTATTTGGATTTAGACTTTATACTTTAAAATTAGATCTTTTTAAACAACAATAATTAAAAATATAATTATGGCATTAAAGACTTTTTTTAAAAAAAATAAATCTTTCAGCTTTATTACGTTAATTTTTACAATTTGGATTTTATTTCTGATAATTCTAGCCATATTTAATGGAAAACATGTAATATTTTGGGAAAATATTTCTAATACTGATATATCTTCAGAATACTTGAGCATTTTGTCTCCCTTAAGGTATATTTTAGAACCGATTGCTCAATTATCATTTATTTTAGAAATGGAGTTCTCTTGGTTATTTATTGTTATCATAATATACCCCATTCTACGAATAATATATTTAATTTTAAGGAAAAAAGGAACCATTCACTCAAAAAAACTTAGATTCATAACAAAACCGTTAGTAGATGTCATTAGATTTTCTTATAAAATTTTAATGTTGACTATCTTAGTTATTGGGTTGATAATTCTTGCAGGTTATTTAATTCAAGGATATTTTTTTGTTAGCAGATATTTTATGATTCCTGTTCAAGTTGGAGTTCATATATGCATTATTCTTATTATAATTAAAATAATATATGTTTTAATTAAATTATTTCATCCTAGACTTCAGTATAATTATAAAAAGAAAAGAAAAAAAAAAGTAAAAAAGAAAATTGAAAGAAAATCTTTAAAATCTATAAAAAGAGAATTTATTTATTTAGTTGGAATTTGTTCCTTACTTCTGGGTATCAATATTGTACTAATTTCAATACCATTTCCTACTCATAGAATTGTACCAATAGTTCCTCTTAATGATGATGAATTTTTATTTGATTTGCATGTTCATACTACTTTTTCAGATGGGTGGCTTACTCCAGAAGAGAGAGTCCTTTGGTATATAGAACAAGGAATTTCGGGTGCAGCATTTACCGATCACGATAACATAAGAGGAGTATCAGCAGCTCAAAATTTTGTTGAATTGAATGGACTTCAATTTGTTGTTTTCATGGCTGAGGAATGGACTGATAATGAAAACGATATTCACATGAATTATTATGGAATTGCAGAAGAATTAGTCCCACTTCAATCTTATACTCCTGGAGGACCTATTGCCATGAATGCTTCAGATACTATAGCTTATGTAAAGGCTAATGGAGGTTATATTACTGTAAATCATTATAACTACGATCCTAATCCAAAAGGAGGATTTGGTGTCCCATATAGTTTGGCTCAGTTAAGAGATTGGGGTGTTGATGGTTTTGAAATTGTTAATGGTGGTAGTTATGGAGGTAAATATCAATATATAAGAAATTTTACTCTTTCAAATAACTTAATATGCCTAGGAGGAAGTGATATTCACACAAATGAACCATTAAACACATTCATTAAGATAAAATTATCTGATCCAACGAATTTAACAATTACAAATATCTTTGAAACTATGAAAACAAATTCAAATCATGAAGTAATTGGTATTAAGTTAAATCCTAAAGAAGTTGACTTCCCTGGTGATCTAAATGATTTTGGCTTTTATGTAATTGAAGATTTTATCAATTATTTTCTGAATATTGACGTGTACCAATCAGTATCATGGATTATATGGTCTGGAGCTGTATATATAATCATTTTTCTCTCTTATAGAAAAATTAAAAAAGTAGATCTAGCTTTCTTAAAACATAAAATTTTATAATTAATCTTTTAACTTTTTTGTTTAAATATAGTAAAAAGATTTATCATCATCGTATTTATCCTTATCATCGTCATTTTCATCGTCATCATCATTTAGAAATTTCTTTGAAAGTAATTTAATTAATTCTTCTGGATCCATATCAGGGTCAATATCTTTTAAATCATTCAAGTTTATTGGAATTATCCCACCTTTTTTAAAAGGAATCATACCCGCCTTCATTTCTTTTTCTATTTTTTGTTGCTTTCTAGCATTTAAAGCTAGCTCTTTTTTCATTAACTCCCTTAATTGGTCGGCAACGAGTTCATCCAATTCTTCTGGTCTTAGATTTAAAAGTACTTCTTCGCTATAAAGTCTAGTAAGTCTTTTTATAGCCTTTAGTTTCTTATATTCGGGAATTTGTTTAATAGATTTCAAACCTAAAAGGTTAATTATATTCAACCAATCCAGTTGATAAGTCCAAGGTTCTGTTTCTGACATTTTAATATTAAAAATTAGTTTTCAAATTTTGAAATTTTGGATGCTAGTTAAATGTTTATCTTTTTGTTGAAGAAGAAAATTAATCGATATAAATTTATGGTTTGTAATCTATTAAATGTTTTCACCCTTATGTTTTGAAATTATAAAGAAAAAATTTTTAATGTGCTTTAAGTTTTGAAGAACTTCTGAAAATTTGCTACAATTAATTCGGGTTTATCATGCATAACCCAATGAGAAGCGTCTATCTTAACAACTGTAACATCCTTAACATATTCAGATATTCCATCTAAAACTTGCGGCAATACGGCCTTATCTTGCATACCATGAATGATTAAGGTTGGTACGCTAATTATTCCTGTCAAATTATCAAAATTAAGATTTGCTCTATAATAATTGACACCACTTAATATTGCATTTGGTTGAGACCATGCATCTAAATATTTCTGTTTATCAAATTCGGTAAAATCTTTTTTATTAATCAATCCTTCAAAAACAGCCCATTTTAACCACTTATAATCATTTTCGTAAAGGAATTTTTCCCCATCTGGTTTAAGGAATTCAAAAATATAAAAACTGGCTTTCTGTTGGTCCTTATCAGTTCTTAATTTCTCTTGAAAAATTTTTGGATGGGGTCCATTAAGTATTGCAAGCTTTTTTACCTTCTTTGGATATTTTTCAGCAAAAGCCCATGATATAACTGCTCCCCAATCGTGTCCTGCGAGAAAAAAACTACCTAAATTTAATTTTTCGCTTAAAGCATATATGTCATCAACTAAAAGTTCAATTCTATACTTCTGAATGCCTTTTGGTTTATCTGATAAATTATATCCCCTTAAATCAGGAATAATTAGTTCAAAATCATCCTTAAGCATAGGGATTGTATTCTTCCAACCATACCAGAAATCAGGAAAACCATGAAGTAATAATAGAGGTTCTCCAGATCCAATAATGATTGTGTGCAGTGTAATACCATTTACAGATATATATTTTTCTTCTATTTCCTTTAACCAATCCATTTTAATCCTATAATATAAGTAATTATTCTAATTTTGAATAAACTTATTAAGTAAAAAATAATCGGATTATAATTCAAAAATTTTCTTTTAAAAATTGGACTCTATAAATAGAGTTCAGAGATAAAAGATGTTGTCAAATGTTAAAAAAATTTTTGATAAAGAAATATAAAAATAAGATTTTCAATAAAAAGTAACAATTAAAATATAGTCAATAAAAAAACTTTTAATTCTTCTATTCAAAATAATTTCTGAAAGATTCTTCAAAATCATCAACCGATTCACTATTCAA
>JBHLOI010000002.1:0-121926 GCA_048940645.1 Promethearchaeota archaeon
AATAGATGCAGAAATTATCCAAGATATGACCAACCTTAATTTTGAATATTATCAAAAAATTTATGAGATAAAAAAGACTCTAATCTAAAAACATCTGTACTTCCAAAGTATAACCATTAGGATCGTTAAAGAAAAAGTGATAAATGTTAAACTTAGAATTGATTTTAGGGGGATTAGGAATTTCTATTCCTTTATTGATTAACCTATGGTAAATTTCATCAACATTTTTTACAACGAGGGTTAAAATTGGGCTTTTTCCTTTAAAAATTACCGGCATATATGAACAAAATCCTAATTTTGATTCCTTTGAGATATGAAAAATCTTACATAAACCTTGATCTTTATATAATTCTAGTCCTAAACCATTTTGGTAGAATTCAGAGGTTTTTTTTATATCAACTGTCCCTAAAAAGGTTATAAATTCATCAAATTTCATTTCTTACAACTTGTACAATTTTTTATAATTTTAAAGTATGAAAAATTATCAAGATATGACGTTATTTATGTTTAAGCCGATAATAAAGAAAAACTTTTTTAGAAACAAATAATAAACTAATTTAAATAATTTTATCAGAATCATAAACTATTAAAATGGTAGATTTTTGTCCTGACTGTTCAAGTCTTTTAAGAAAGAATAATAGAGACGGTATAATTTATCTAATTTGTAAATGCGGATATCAAAAGAAAGTAGAACCTAACGAGAGTGTTATCAAACAAACGGTCACAAAAAAGAAGAAAGCCCTAGAAAAAAATTTACTAATTATATCTGAAGAAGATAAAATTTCCATACATCCTAAAGTAAGTAAAATTTGTCCTAAATGTGGATATACGGAAGCTGAGGCTTGGCAAAGGCAAATGAGAAGTGCTGATGAGCCAAGTACATCTTTTTTTAAATGTGTTAAATGTAAATATACCTGGAGAGAAAATTAATTCCCTATTTTTAAGTAAATGTATTATCTAGCTCTATATTAAAATTCGTAAAAGAGTGGTTTCACGAAAAAATTTCTTAAAAAAAAAAAGATTATTCAACTCAATTCAATTTTGAATCATCTTTCTTTCTATTCAGATTTAAATATAAAAAAGTCATTCCTAAAAATAATATTATATTAGCAATAATTCCTAAATTATCGTTAATGAAAACTAATAATAAATTATATACTTATACTATTAGCAATTAAATAAGAGGGAATTAATTTTAAGAAAGAACTTCTAAAATTTTAGTAAGAATTCTAGCTTTACCGCCTGTAGATTGTAATAAGGTTTTTCCGCAAACCAAACATTCTACATCTGTGGCAGCACATCCAAAGATTATTTGCTGATTACCACAATTTAAACATTTAACTCGTAAAAACCTGCTCTTTGGTTGTGGAATCAATTGTTTTGGTCTACTTTTTCTTGGCATTTAAAAACACTTTTTATACTTCCTGTAATTCTAATCTTTTTACACGATAAGATTTTGCGTATTGTTTCTTCCCACACGCACTACATTCTAACAATGGAGTGGTTCTTTTATTGATTTTTGCATTTTTATGGAAAATCTCTTTTGGAAAGGAACCATATCCTTTTTTCTTCCTTTCTAATCTCCTTCTTCCTTGATTCAACATGCGTTCTTTTCCCTTTTTATATGTTGATACATTATGTTTCGTATGTTCACGACAATTTTTGCAATACCTTTGTACAGTTCGAGGATATTTCATCTGTTTTGACCTTTATCGTTTAGAATAACATAAATAATTATTTATAAATTTTAAATTTTATTAGTTCTGATTAATTTCTTAATGAATTGAGTATTGTTTAATAAAAAAGAATTTATATTTTTCATTCATAATTTTAATAAAACTTTTATTAGGTATTTGTATGTTTAAAGAGAAATTTCATGAAGGTATAATAAGTGCTAGAGATTTTACTCGCGAAGATATTGAATACATCTTAAATAAGGCTAGAAAGATGATTCAAAATGACAAAAACTCAGATCTCCTTAAAGGAAAGATTCTAGCTACTTTATTTTTTGAACCCTCTACACGAACTCGTTTAAGTTTTGAATCTGCAATGTATAGATTAGGAGGGCAGGTAATAGGTTTTTCTTCAGCAAAAGTTTCATCAATAAAAAAAGGAGAAAGTATTGCTGATACAATTCGAACAGTAGAAAATTATAGTGATTGCATTGTTATTAGACATCCCTTAGAAGGAGCAGCAAAATTGGCGGCAAAATTTGCAAAAATTCCGATTATCAATGCGGGATCTGGTAGCGGTGAACATCCTACTCAAGCTTTGTTAGATTTGTTAACTATAACCGAGGAAGGTAAAAAATTGGATGGCTTAAATTTAGGAATCATGGGAGATTTGAAATATGGAAGAACTGTACACTCTTTAGCTATTTTACTCTCAAATTATGACGTTAATATTTATTTCATAAGTCCTAAAGAATTAATGCTTAGAAATAGAGATAAAGAAATCCTAAGGCAAAGACAGGTTAAATATAAAGAAGTAGAGAAATATCGAGAGATTTTAGATGTTTTAGATGTATTATATGTAACAAGAATTCAAAAAGAGAGATTTGCTGACGTAGAAGAGTACGATCGTGTCAAAAGTTTCTATATTTTTACAAATGAAGATCTTAAAGTTACCAAGGACAATTTCAAAATTATGCATCCATTACCAAGAGTATCAGAGATCTCTGCTGAAATAGATAGCTCGAGTAAAGCAATTTACTTTAAACAAACTTATTATGGAATACCCTTGAGAAAGGCTATTTTAGCTGAGCTCTTATCATTTTAAAAAGAATTATTCAAGATTAAATGCCGTTAATTTTGATTTAGAAAAATAATCAATTATATTTCTTATTGAAGATGTGTTTTCATGCATATGGTAACTAAAAATTGCTCCCCCATTAAGAATTCTTTCAAATTTCTTAAAGATTGAAATCTGTCTTTCAATTGGTAAATTTGATTCTTTTCTTATAATATTCATCGAGTAACCTTTAAATTTTTCCCCTTGAGGGACAACTATATTGTTCCATGATGTATTTAAATAGTCACCGCTATGAGGTTGACTTAAAATGTAATTCTCATCCTCATCTTGAGCTTTTTCTTTAATTATTTTTTTTATCAGAGAGATGATTCTTAAAGCAAATTTTTGACTAGTATCAATTCGATCAATTTCAATTCCACAGTGAATTTTAATAGCTTCATTTAGACCAAAAAATGATATAGATTTTAAAGAATTCTTCAGCCAATTGGATCTGTTCTCATTAAAAAAATTGCTTACTATTTCATTCCATTCATTTAATGATTTCAATTTCTTATGAATTAATTTATTTTTAATTTTATAAATTTCAAATAATTGCCCCAATCTCTCTTTAATAATTTCAAGAAATTTATCATCATTTTGACTACTCTGTAAAGCTATTGAATGTAAATTAATTAAAATTTTATCTAATATTATTTTATTTTTTGTAATATCACATTTATGATTTGATTTTATGTTTATGATTGAGGAATTTAATAAGTTTGAGTTTTTATTATAAAAAATAAAGTATTTTTTTAGTTTTGGAATAATGTGATCGTATAAAAAATCAAATTTAGCTCCATTTAAATTTGTATAATCTAACAATACTAAAGGAAATTGATATTGGAGCCGTGAATTTATACTTGAGCTTAAATTTATGAAAAATTGATGATCTAAATGGTTAACAAGTTCACTAGAAAATTCTAATGTAAAAGGACATCCTGATTTTAACATCTGATTAAATAATAAGCTAAATAAATTAATTTTTTCATCTTTAATATCAAGAATAGGGAGAAAACACCCATTAAAGCCACCAAGTAGAATATCATTTGAAAAGTAAGGTTTAAATTGAGAAATTACATCAAAGAACTTTAAGATTAACCTTAAGCAATCAGATATTTTGGTTATATTATTGTATTCAATCTTATAGATTTTTTGAAGAAATTGTAATATTGACTCTGTGGTTATATAAAAACCCAATGGTCTCAAACTCCAGTAGCTCAAATTTATAAGTGCCAATTCTCCAGATAAATACAAATCAGCTAAATCATTTGGAAGAAGATTCAATAGAAGAAATTGTTCAGAAACATCATATCCCAATCTTTTTATAAATTGTTCTGGATTAACGAGATTATCTTCAAATAGTTTAAAAGCTTCATATGGAGGTGTTCCTAATCGAGTGAGTTTATGTCTTACTTTTTCCAAACCATTTTCCAATAATACAGCATTAATATATTCTCTCATTAAAGGAGCTGTAAAATATTCAATATTAGTTTTGGAAAGGCGCTCTTCAACTTCTTGTGCGATTTGTTTTGCCTGAAAAACATCCATTTCTCCTTCTTTAATCAGGTATTCTTGAATTTTATTGATGTTAAATGGTTCTTTTGAGTACTTAGATGTTCTGATCATTATTGTCTTATTTTGAGCGTTAATAATCTGTTCCATTGATATGATATTTTTTAGAATTTTTTTCGCAAGGATTGTGATTTGATAACCATCTCCTAAGGATTCAATTAGTTTACTTTCCTTAAGAGTTTTCAAATGAAACGATAGGTTTATTTTAGTTCTATTTATATTAGAGATTTCCTTTTGAAGTATTGAATAAGGTAAAGGAACTAAAGAATTATTCAATTTCTTTAAGATATCAATCCTTATTTTCTGACCTAATATCCGTAAATGCTTTTCTAGCAACACAGGATTTTTGTCGACTCCCAATTTATTATTAATATCATTTTATTTCTTTCAATTTCGTTAACCAAATTATGATTTTATCGATATATAAAAATTTAGGAATATTTTTACTCTGGAATCTATTCCGATAATATGTAGGTGATATTTAACAAAATTTTTTGATTAAAAAAAAGAACACCAATAAAAAAGACATATTAACTTTAGAAGAAATAATTTAATATTTAGAATAAGTTAATTATTAAAAGTATCATACTATTTTATCTTGCAGAAACTGCTATTCTTTCAATCTCATCTTTCCTTTTCACAGCCCTCGAATCTTGACTATTATCTGCTGCTAAAATTAATTCTTGAGCTATATTTTCTTCGAATTGTCTCACATTTGAATGAGATCGTGAACCTATTGCTTGAACTAAATATTTTATTGCTAAATCAACTCGACGCTGAGGTGAAATATCTACTGCTGAAGCATAACTTATCCCTCCTAGCGCTATCCTCGTCGTTTCCTCTCTTGGAGAAGTATTGCAAATTGAATCAACTAAAACTTGAACAGGATTATTACCAGTATTTAATTCAATTAACGTAAATGCATTTTTAATACTTGTTAGTAATTTACTTTTTTTTCCAGAACTATAAGAACTTTTATGTCCCTTTATTTTACTTCCAATAAATCCAGGTGCTAATAATCTGTTAACAAACCGTTCAACAATAGAAACTTTAGATGTTTTCCAAAACCTCTTGTGTTCATGTTTACCTGCTGAATGAGGTATTATCACAGGTTTTAAATTAATATAACGCTCTAATGTCCAATCCTTGATTTCAACATCTTTATATGACCATTTGTTAAATAGTTTAATATCATTCTTAGCTTTACTCATAGCTTTTTTACCTCTTTAACGCATTGGCTTTTCCTTAATCCCTTTAATAAGTGCCTCCAAGGAAACTCCATTTACTTTGACTACTTTGTATCGAACCCCTGGAAGATCACCGACGGAGCGTCCTTTTGCTCCACCAATTCCTTCAAGAGTGACTCTATCATGCTCTTCAATAAAGTTGAGAGCTCCATCTCCCGGGAGAAATGCTGTTACTCCTTTTCCATTTTTTTTTAATTGTACACGTACACATTTCCGAATAGCAGAGTTAGGTTGCTTGCTTTCTCGTCCAACTTTTTGTAATACGATGCCAATTGCTTGAGGAGCTCCTTCGAGTGGGTCAACTTTTTTCTTTAATTTTAATTTTTTGCGTTTATATTTTGTTTTAGACCATCGAAGTTTTTTCCGGTTTACTCTTAGTTTCCTTCCAGCGTATAGTCCTTTCGGTTTACTCATACAAATCCTTTTATGTTTTAACTATTAAAATAATTTTAATTATAATAGTAACAAGAATACCGCTTTAAACTTAAAATTTTTGAATTAGGAATAGTTAAGTTTTAATTTTTAGTGTTGATTATCACATTATCTACTTCGAAATGGCGTAGAACAAGCATTTTTATTTTTCTTATCATTGAACCCTCTTTACCTATAGCTTTTCCTCGATCTTGAGGGCGTACTGAGATGATAACGGTTTTCTTTTGATTCTTATTTTCTCTAATTTCAATATTTTGAACTTTAATAGAGTTTTTCGAAGTATTTAATATAAATTGGATGAATTCTTCAAGTTTATCAGACCATGGTATTACATCGATTTTTTTTTGTAATTTAGCCATTAAGTCTTTTACATGTTCTCCAGCTTTACCAATTGCTTTTCCGACATCTTCTTTTTTTACTAAAAAAATAACAACATCAGCATTATTTTCGGGAGATTGAAATATTAAACAGTCCTTGATGATAGCACCTGTAATATTATTAAAGAGAGAAATGAGTTCCATTGCCTTTCTATCAATTCTAATGTTTCTTCTTATCATTTTTAGGGAACCCAGTTAGTAAATTAATTTGCTTTGGCTTTTAGAGACATTAAGTCAGAATCTCCAAAATCATTTATTCCAATTACTGAAACCATGTAAGGTTTACCCATTGCGAGGCCTAATTCCCAAGAAGACCCCTTATATCTATGAATAAAAACCGGTTCCTTCATTAAGGAAATATAATAACGCAATTGATTTTCAAATTCCTTCGAGCAGTTATTGCTAATTAATAACATCTTGAAAGTACTTTGTCGCACTTGTTTTAGAACTTGTTCTTTCCCATAAATAATTTTCCCAGTTTTATATACAACTTTTATATTTGTATCAATATCAAATTCCTTTACTTTTTTACGGGATAAATCAATGGTTTCGCTGACCTTTTTGCTTTTCTTTGCCATAGTCTTATAAAAAATTATCCTTCTGATAAATCAATAATTATGTAACAAATTAAATTCATAATAATTTAAAATTTTAACGCTATTTTCTAAAGTCTTATTATACTTCAAAATCAGAATATATTATATCATAAAAAAACTAAGTATTATTAGATTTTTCTAATTCTCTCAGAAGCCTTAAATTTTCATCAAGATCAAATCTTATGTTTACTCTTCCGCTACCCATGGGGATAACTTGTCCTATAATGACATTTTCGGGAATTCCCAGAAGTCTTTCTTCTTCTCCGTAAAGTCCTGCATCGAGCAACTGATTAACTGTAACCTCAAATGCGGCTCTAGCAAATACACTTGATTTTGAACCTGAAATACCATGTCTACCAATAGATTGAATTGATCCTGTAACACACATGAGATCAGCTAAAATAAGTAAATGTCTTAAATCCACATCCAAACCTTGTTGTTCTAAAACTTTTTGAGATTCTTTTATAATCATATTTCTAGCAGCTTCTATGCCATATAGCTTCTCAATTTCATGTATATGATTTGAGACTGTTCTTGTAATATCAACGCCTTCAATTTGAACGACACTTTGTAAATTAGTTCCCTCAGTTTTAATAACCCATTCATGGCTCTCGTCTAAAGGAGTGAGTAAACCTCTTTTAATACCTCTAATCCCTTTTACAACTTTCTTTAATATTTTTTCTCGTAATTTCTGAAGATTTTGTAGATCTTCAATTCCAGGATCAATAATTATTGAGTTTCCTTCACGCTTAATTGTCCCTCTTTTTTTATATCTCTTCAAAACTTCAGGAATTTTCTCAATATCAATACCTTTCTTTTCACAAATCTCTGGGATAAAATGGATCACTATTTTCCAGTCAATAAAATCGAGATCAACATCTGATGCAATCTGTTCTATCCGTATTTGCTCAATACGGTTATGGACTTGAATCGCCTTGTCTTCTGATTCGCGATAACTTTTTTCTAAAAAGATATCCATTGCAGGAGTTGCAGGAAAACGTCGAGCATCAACGATTTCGATTAATCTAGGGAGTCCTTGAGTAACTGAGAACTCCTCTACTCCCGCATAATGAAAAGTTCTCAGAGTCATTTGAGTTCCAGGCTCACCTATAGATTGAGCAGCGACAGTTCCAACAGGTTCACTTGATTCTACAATAGCATTATGAAAATTGATATATATTTTATTTAATAAATATTCTAGTTGTTCTTCTTCTAAATCTTCATCCTTTATACGATCTCTTATTTTTTCTATTAAGTCAAATGGAATTCCATCGTCTTGTAATTCAATTAATCTATCTTCTAATAATTTTAGTGTTACCTTAACCATTTCTTATTACCTCTCTTATATTACCCCATTTTTTCTTTTTTCCAATCTAAATAACCTTTTGTAATTTTTCCTCTCCAAATAGCGTTTTTTCCGGTTTCCTCTTCATATATTTTCATCAATGAATCTTCATCTATTGCCTCTTCTTTTATTTTAGTCTCTTTTTTTCCCTTAGCAGGTTTCTTTTTTACTTTTTCCTCTTTTACCACTTGCTTTTTCGTTTCTTTTGGTAACTTTTTCAATTCTTCTCTGATTTCATCAACATGTAGAGATTTTGCTTTAAGTAAAAGAACATCTAAATTAACAGCAGCACCATGATCTGTCATTTGTGGATTAACTGAATCATCGCCAAAATTAAATTGAATGATATTTTTATCTGAATTTCGAACAGTCCCATCATTTTCAATAACCATATCTTGTAATGCATTTACAAGTCTACGTTGCATATATCCAGATGTACTAGTACGGACTGCGGTATCTACTAATCCCTCTCTACCCCCCATCGCATGAAAGAAAAATTCTTCTGGATTTAATCCGTTTCGGTATGAAGATTCTACAAACCCTCGCGATTTGGGGCTGAGATCATTTATTTTAAAATGAGGAAGGGTTCTACTACTATATCCTCGATTTATTCTTTCACCTCTTATCGCTTGTTGTCCTACTACAGCGGACATTTGTCCAAGATTTAATATGTTTCCTCTAGCTCCTGATTTGGTCATTATAACAGAATGAGCTTCATCACCGATATAATGAGCTGCAGTCTCTTCAGCTTTCTTACGGGCTTCGGCTAATACCTGCCTTATTCTTAATTCTAAAGTTTCTCTCATTGAACGACCTGGAGCTCTCTTTAAGATCTTTGTATCATCATCGTAAAATGCCTTAATTAATTTTTCTGATTCTTCATTAGCTTCTTCTAAGATTTTCCTAATTGCTTCATAATCACTTCCCTTTACATATACCTCATCTAAACCCATAGTAATTCCGTTTTGACGTATAACGTACAAAAGCATCCTTGTTGCATTGTCTAAAAATTCGCGACCTCTAGCATTTCCATGGTCTTTAATGATTCTTTGCAAAATACTATTTGATTGCATTGCTCCAAATGAATTCTCATCAATTGTGCCAGTAATTAATTCACCATTTTTAATCACTACATAGGCATCATATTGACAATTTTGTTCCTCACAAACTTCACATTTCTTACAAAACTTAGATTTTATTCTGATGTTTAAATCATCTGGGAGTAATGTGCTAAAAATTTGTTTTCCAGAATAAATAGGTTCAGGCTCACTTATTACTGGCTTAAGATCATCCAATGAAAAATCAGGATTAGAATCAAAAATTTCACCTAAAAATAATAATTTTAAAGTATCTTTTTTATTATAAAGAGAATCTTTACTTGTGAATTGAAAAACTGAAGAGATAAAATCTTGGATTCCTCCTAAAATGGGTCCTCCAAATCTAGGAGAAAGAATATGTTCTTGTACCTTTAACAATAATTCTGCCTCAGTACGAGCTTCTTCACTCTGAGGTACATGAAGATTCATTTCATCTCCATCAAAATCAGCATTGTAGGGAGGACATACTGTTAAATTAAGCCTGAAAGTTTTTCCATCCATAATCTTGACTTCATGAGCCATAATTGACATTCTATGAAGGGATGGTTGCCGATTAAATAAAACTAAATCACCTCTATTTAAATGGCGCTCAACTGTATAACCAGGAGCTAATAGATCTGCAATCATCTTTCTATTTTTCACATAACGCAAATCAATTCTTCTACGATCGTTTCGAATGATATAGTTTGCTCCTGGATGTATATGTGGTCCATTTAAAACTAATTGTTTCATTTCTTCGATATTCCAATCATTTACATTAGTAGGTATTGTGAGTATCTTTGCAACATCCTGTGGTACACCAACTTCATTAATACTAATATAGGGATTTGGAGAAATAACACTTCGAGCAGAAAAGTCAACTCTTTTTCCACTTAAATTGCTTCTGAATCTCCCCTCTTTTCCTTTAAGTCTTTGAGTGAGAGTTCTAAGTGCTCTACCGGAACGATGTCTAGCAGGAGGGATTCCCGAAACTTGATTATCAAAATATGTAGTAATATGATATTGTAATAATTCCCATAAATCTTCAACAATTAGATGAGGAGCTCCAGCGTCAATATTTTCTCTTAACCGTTGGTTAATTCGAATAACATCAACCAATTTATGGGTTAAATCATCTTCGGAACGAATACCACTATCCAGAGTAATTGAGGGTCTCGCACATACAGGAGGAATAGGCAATACAGTGAAAATTACCCATTCAAGTCTAGCATTCTCAGGAGAAATTCCTAAAATCCGGAGATCATTATCATTCATCTTTTTAAGGCGCTCTAATATTTCAATTGGAGTTAATCTCCGTGATCCTTTAGCTTCTTCTTCTTCATAAAAGGTAGTAGGTTTTTCAATAATTATTTTCTTTTTCTTTGCTCCACAATAAGGACAAAGTTTAGCCTTCCGTGCTCGTTTAAATACCAATCTGGCAATTTCTTCATCCCCTTCAAAAAACATTTTGCGATGCTTAACTTGATCTTTTCGAAACCCTTCTTTTTCTTCATCTGTTAACATCAATCGAGAACACTCAGGACAAATAGATCTTAATACTTTTAATACTTTTTTCGCATATCCTACATGGATTACAGGTCTAGCTAGCTCAATATGACCAAAATGTCCCATACAATTACTAACTAAATTACCACAGGTTTGGCATCTCTGTCCTGGTTCTATGGTACCTAATCGCTGATCCATCAATCCAGATGGTATTGGTAATCCATCTTCATCATAAGTATCAGCGGTTATAATACGTGCAGCTGACATTTTACGAATCTCATCTGGAGATAATAGTCCAAACTTTATTTTTTCGATCATTTTCGTTCTTGAAAAACTATAGCTCATATGCAAGTAACCTCATAATTTTAAATTTTAATATTAAATTGAATTATTCTTGTTCGAGAAAAAGTAAATATCATAGAAGATAACATCCTCTTATAATTTTAGTTAATTTATTTCTTAAGAAATAGTTTAATGAACCCAGCACTGTAAATAAAATAAGCATGCAAATATTAAAAATTTTACGATTTAGACATAATTTTAATACTTTCTTAGTTTTTTTTAAAAGAATTTAATTTTTTGTTATATTTAATTAATTAATAATGAAGTTTCCCAGAATTTTTAAAAATAAATTTATAATAATTTGTATTCAGTTCTCAATCTTAAGTTTATTCTTACTTATTTTTGAATACTATTTTGATATTACTTTTGACCCCCTAACTTCTCAAGTTCATAGACAAATTATCCAGTTTTTAGCAAATTATTTTTTGTATAATACTTGGTCTGATTTGATTTTTATCTATTTAGTTTGGATATTAGTAGGTTTAATACCCGTTTTCATTTATAGAAATTTAAGAAAAGCTTATTCAACTAACTTATTAATATTTTTTCTTCCAAACTTTTTCTTTTACGTATTTTTAAGCAGATATTCACCCGCTTATTTTAACTTAGAATTTCCTAATCTTATAATAAAATCAATTGTTTTATGTATTATTATTATTTCAATTTCAATTGGATTATCTTTTTTATTAAATAGATTATCAAAGAAAGATTTAACAATTACAAAAGAAGATTTAGGTATAATTCAAAAAGAAACTACAATGATTTGTCCCTCGTGTGGAACTCCATTTAAGTCGATTCCCCAATACTGTTATAAATGTAATTTTAAATTAATAAAAGATAACAAGGAATAAATAGAAAATGTTAAATAATAAATCTATTTTCGATTTGTTGTTTAATCCAAAAACGGTTGTTATTTTAGAAGCAAAAGTAAAAATTTCTTTTTTTATTGAAGGATTTAAAAGACAGGGGTTCAACTTAGATAATTTATTTCTGATTTCTTCATCAGAAGATAAAATTCACGATATTAAATGCTATAAATCGATTAATGACATCCCAATTGAGTCAGTTGATCTTTTAATTTTATCTGTAAATAGGGACCTTCTTATAGATACCTTAAATGAATTCTTGAACAAAAAAAAGGTCAATTTCATTCATATTTTTACTGCAGGTACAGCTGAATTTGATGAGAAAGGCATTCAAATCGAACGAGCAATAAGGTTAATCTTGGATAAATATCCGAAAACCCGCGCTATTGGACCTAATTGTATGGGATTATATAACCCTAAAGGTAAAATTGCTTATTATCCATCCTTTCCAATTGAAAGTGGAAATATTGGTTTGGTTTTTCAATCAGGTGATTTGCATTCAAAAATGATAAAATTTAGTACCACCAGATATAATTTAAGATTTTCTAAAGGAGTTAGCATTGGAAATTGTGTGGATATACAGTTTTCAGAGATACTTGAATACTATAATGAGGATGATGAAGTTAATTTAATTTGTATATATTTTGAGGGTTTTTCTATATTACATAAGAAGGAGGGAAAGAGACTCCTTCAAGTCTTAAAAAGTATGAAAAAACCAGTATTATTTATGAGAGGAGGGAAAACTAAAAGAGGTCAGTCAGCAGTTCTTACTCATACAGGATCTTTAGCAACTTCAAATGACATTTGGGATGCGATTTATAAGCAGACCCCCATTATTGAAATTCAATCGTCTATAGATGAATTAATTGATTATACGTATTTCTTCTCAAGTTATTTAAATCGTTTTAAAAAGTTAAAAAAACAAATATTTTATCCTAGAGGGAAGCGTGTTTTAGTTATTTTGTGGTCTGGCGGCTTTGGAATATTAGCTACTGATATGCTTAATGAATTAGGTTTAGAAATGCCAATTTTTGAGGGGCAGGCTTTAGAAAAATTAAAAAACATTTATCCCATAAAAATTGGAAGTTTATCAAACCCTTTCGATTTACCTTGGATAATTCATCGAAAAGAATTTGTAGAGTTAGCAAAGGCAGCTATAGATAACGATATTGATTTGGTGATCGTAGAAACAGATGCTTGGAGTGATATGGAAGGTGAGCGTTTTAAATCTTATTACAACAATTTATATACAATTAAAGAATATGTTGAGAGTCTTGATAAGATATTTGTGATAGTAATTCACCAATATCCTAGTAAATCAAGGGAAATTTTATATAATATGCTTGTAAAAGATAAATTCTTAGTATATAATTCTATAGAAATTGCTGCTAAAGCATTTTTAAAACTACATGAATTTGGAAAAAAATTAGAGAACATAAAAATAGAATAAAATTTTGAGTTAAAGAAAAATGGCGGGTGAATGGATTGCAATTCTTGCGGTGCTAACATTTGTAGGATCCAATGTAATATTTCGAAGAACTGAAAAGGAGGCCAGTCCTAAATTTATTAATTTCATTCGTACAGCTATTGGGACAATAACATTTTTCCTTCTATCATTTATCTTCAATATTTTTTTTACAATTTTTTTATTACCTTGGGAGTTATGGATTCTATTATTTGCAAGTTTCTTATTTGGTCAAGTTATAGGAGATACATTCTATTTTCAAGCTCAGAAAGAATTAGGTACTACCATTGCTTTGGCCATTTCAATGACCTTTCCTCTTTTTACTTTCATTCTTTCATTAATCTTCTTAAATCAACCTTTTGAAGTTAATTTATTAATATCTTTAATTTTGATAAGTATTGGAATAATTATCATCGGAAAAACGCGGACAAAATTAGAAAAAAATAATGATAAATATGATAATGAGAAAAAAAGGTTATTATCAAAAAGCCGAATTAAGGAATTTATTTCAAAAACATCATTTAAAGCTTTAATGTTTGGTTTAGTTGCAGCCATAGGCTGGGCTACTGGTCTCGTGATGATCGAATTTGCTACAACTGAAATTAATAGAATACTAAGTTTAGAAGGATTGAGTTCCATAATCGGTAATGTAATTAGATTTCCATTTGCTCTTCTCATTTTATCTTCAATGGTGTTTTCAGAAACATATTATCAAAAAAAAGGAAAAATTGAACCAACACAGAAAAAAAATATAAAAACTTGGGCCTTATTAATTTTAGCAGCAATTTTAGGAACATCTATAGGCGCTTATCTATATACAGAAGCAGCACGTACTGCAGGAGGTAAGGTAATGTCATTAATAGCTAGTGCAGCTCCACTTTTTTCATTACCCTTAACTTATTGGCTGAATAAAGAAAAAATTACAAAATTTGGATTTTTAGGCGTAATTTTAACGATTATTGGAGTCGCAATTATAATAATTACTGGAGAGCCATAAATTTTGTTAGCTAAACAATTTTATCATACAGAAATTCATTTTTATCCAAGATTACTTTTGCCATTTCTACAAAAATTTTTCTGATATTAACATTTTCTTTCGAAGAAGTCTCAAAATAATGGATATTATTATGCGTTTTTCGAAAATTTTCAATAACTAGCTCATCTACCTTTTTCTTATCCTTAATTAAATCAAGTTTACACCCGATTAACACTTTTGGTATATCCTGAGGTAATAACTTTTGTAAATGATTGTTCCACCAGTCCAATCCAAGTAAAGTGTTGTTAAGATTGTATAGACTAAATACGAGGAAAATTCCATTTGCCCCATGAATGTAATAGCTAAACATCTTTTTAAATTGTTCTTGCCCCCCAAAATCCCATATACTAAAACGTAAGAATTGCTCTTCGCCATTAATAATAATAGGCATATCATAGGTATAGAAATCAATTCCGATTGTAAGCTTAGTGTTGGCATCAAATGTGTCAAAACATAGCCTTCTTGCGATACATGTCTTCCCTACACCACCATCACCTATTAAACAGAGCTTAAAAACATAGGCTGGCTTTTCTTCTTGTTGGAATGCCATATTTTTCTCACGTTTTTGCTTATTATAAAAAAAATATTTTTATTTTCTAGAATAAACAAAACATTCAATTTTAAATCTTTATATAATTTTTAAAATGGTTAAAAATCGAATAATGGACATTAACAGAACTTATTGAATAACTTTTGCTGGATTACTTATTCTTTTTTGTAGCGTTAATATTATGATTATTAATGAGGTTAAGCTTAAAATCATAATCAAGAAGATAATATCACTTGGAATTTCATTTTCTATTCCAGAAGAATAAGAATATTTTATTAATACCATATCTATATCACTTCCATCACTGTCATTCCATGTTTCTCCAAGAATGTAGATATTATCAAATACATCAATATACATATCAAAACACTGATCACATTTACTACTTTCATTCCACTTCTTATCCCATAAAAATTCACCTGTGATATTATAGTGCAATACAACAATATCAATATCATCCTTAATATAAGAACATGTGTCGCCTAAAATGAAAAGATTGTCATTGAAGCCAAATTCAATTTCTACTGGAAAATTTTCTCCATCATAGTCAGACCAACTTTCATCCCAAAGATATTCCCCTGTCCTATTAAATTTTACTAATGTTATACTTGAATTGTCAAGATAGCTGGGAGCTGGCTCATCTATCCAGACTAAGATGTAAACATAATCCAATGAACTTATTGCTAAATCCCAAGATTCCTCATGATGTGCACTTCCCCACGTTTCATTCCAAAATAGGGTTCCTGAAGCACTATATTTTGATAGAAAGATATCAGCCCCATAAGGAATATATGGCTCAAGCATATATCTTATTTTGTAAGCCCCAGTTATATAAATATTATTGGATGAATCTATAGCAATTTTATAAGCATAATCTCCATAGGCAGTACCCCAAGTATTATTCCATAATTCCTCTCCCAAACCATTTAACTTCACTAAAAATACATCACCTCTTATAAGATACTTATGTCCATATACATCACCAACTTGTATCATCCCAATTACTCCAGAGATATATAGGTTGTTAGACGAATCGAGTATTGCATCATATCCTACATCATAATCAATTCCACCCCATGTCCTATTCCATAATTGATCTCCTATACTATTATATTTAATTACAACTATATCAAGAGCTCCATTTCCGTATGATTCAGTACGACCTACGATATAAATGTCATTAGATGAATCTATTAATATTTTTGTGGCTAAATCCTTATTGATTCCGCCCCATGTCCTATTCCATAACTGTTCTCCAACACTATTATATTTTATTATAATTATATCACTATCTCCATTTCCAAAACTAGATGTAGATCCTGTGATGTAAATATCTCCCGATAAATCCATCACAATATCATAACCAAAATCATCATTGCTACCGCCCCATATAAAATCCCATTCGTATTCAATCATATTTTTATATTTTATAACCACTATATCAGCTCCTCCGTTCCCATAAGATTCAGTATAACCTACAATATAAACATTATTTGAAGAATCAACAATAAACTCATTAGGTTCATCACGATCTTTTCCCCCCCACTTCGTATTCCATTCTTCAAGATTAGTATTTGCAGAGGTGGCTGCTGTATTAAGGATCTTACCGCTTCTTTCTTCTATATAAGTTTCATTAACTAAAAAAATAGAAATTAATAGGTTAGATATAAAAAATAGGCTAATGATTAAAACTGATATCCTTTTTAGACGGATTTTAATTTTATTCATGTATTAATTATCTGTATTTTTTTGTCAAATTTTTGAATCTGGATTATTTATAAGGAAGAAAAGTAAATTTTTAATAATTATGCTAAGACCCTACAACAAGTTTTTATCTAAGTAATGTTAATTACCCTTTATGAAAGAAAAGGATTTGTTTCCCGATTATGAACCCAAAACCACTCCTGATACTATCGAAGATTATTTACGAAATCCTGAAAATGAAATATTCAAGATTCTAAGGAAAATTGGAGAACCTAAGCTTGAAAATTTGAACCAAATCTTAAATTTATTTAAAAAATATCAAAATAAAGCTAAAAAAAATCCAGGTAAATTTCAGGATGGTAGAGTTGGTTTAGGTGCCAATTTAAAACAATATACCCCTTCAGAAGAGGAATTAATTGTATCAGAATTAGGTAAAATGATAAAAAAAATAATCGAAATTAATTCAGAAAAGGAAATTAATGAATATAAGAAGAAGGAGAAAAAAAAATCCCAAATTATTGAATTTACCGAGATTTATTTTAGACATGTTGATGTTATGGGTTCAGGTAGATATTTCTATGCTGAGAAGAAAGATAAAAAGACTATATTTAGATTATAAATCATCAAATCTCAGCTTCTATTTACAGATTCCCTTAAAAAGTAATTATCACGGAATTTTTAATCATTAGTATATGAAAAGTTTTATTATCATCAATATATACCACATCAACGTTATAAAATTCCATCACTTTATCCTATAGTTCAGATAATGATCTATAAAACCCTCCCATCTGAATCCCAAAATTGATCAAATTCAGTGAATTGATTTCACTAGTTAAAAAAAAAAAATTTTATATCACCTATTTTTTTTGTCGACCAGAAGTGGGTGATTTGATCTCTCGGTTTTATATCATCAACCAACACATTTAAATAGAAGTAATGCCAATTTACTAATAAGAATGTTAAATTTTACATAAAGTTTAACACTTCTATAAAAATGAATTTTATGGAAATTAACCAAAATAATTAAAAAGTGGAGGAATAAAAAATGGCTGCATTTGCCTGGTCACCATTACGTGCGTTAATGAAAAAAGCTGGTGCTGAAATTGTAAGCCGTGCTGCAGTTGATAAATTAATGGATTATTTAGAAGAATATGCTAAAGAACTTACTGCATGCGCTTTAGATATTGCTAAGCACTCCGGTCGTAAGAAAGTCACCCAGGCTGATATGAAACTTGCTATCGGTATGATTTAAGCCGATAACTCAAAATAGGAATAACCAAAATATTTTTTTCTTTTTTTTACTTTATATTAATAAAGTTTTACTTTCAAAGTGATATTTGTCTTTCAGTTTGTGCAACATTTTTTTAAAAAAGAAGCTTTCTTTATTCTATTATTTCTAAATTTAAATCAATCCAATTCCCACTAATATCTTCTCTTAGGCGATGAATTTTCATTAGCTTATGAGTTGGAACATTTTCACAGTTAAACAACTAAAGCAATAGTCTTTTTATTAAACTTATTATGATAACTCATAGATTTTGATAGAATCCAAACTCAAAATTGTAACTATTAAATAAAATCTCATTTATATTAATTAATATGGAGAAACGTAAATTAAATGAAATAGAATATCTAAATTGGCTTATAGGCCAGCCTTACAACATGTCTATGTCTATTACGGTAAAAGGACATATAGATAAAGAATTACTAAAAGAGTCTTTAGAAAAAGTTCAAAAGAAGCATCCAATATTGCAATCTCGGTTAGATGTGAATGACGAGGGAAAACCATTTTTGATTTTTGGTGTTAGCGGTTTGATTCCATTAGAAATCATTCCTCGAACAGATGATGATTATTGCAAAATATTAGTGGACAAGGAATTTAATATCCCTTTTGAAACAGGTATTGATTGCCCTTATCCATTAATCAGAGTAAAATTGTTAACATCAGAATCGATCTCAGATATAATTATAACAATAGCTCATGTTATAGGGGATGGTATGTCAATGATATATCTTTTCCGTGATCTTATTTTCTTAATGGCAAGTTCTAAGAAAAGAATTAAACCTCTTAAAGTAATAATGAACGCTGAAGACATCCTGCCTCCTTTTTACCGGAAAAAGATACCTAAAACTGCGAGAAAATTCAAAACACTTGTATGGTTTATTAAAAAGGTGATTACTCTTCGAAAATTCATTCGGAAACTTACTAAAAAACAGTCGAGGGAAAAAAAACAAGACAATAAAGACAATAAACAGAAGCGGTTTATAACACGAAATTGGGCTTTAACAGAAGAACAATCCCAAGCATTAATTAAAAAATGTAAAAATGAAGGTGTTTCAGTCCATAGCGCATTGTGCACAATCTTTTTACCAGATTTCTCGCTTATTTATAATCCTGTTAATTTAAGAAAGAAATTAGCGTATCCCGTTGGAGAATCTGTAGGAGTGTATGCAGGAAGAACAGAGGTTAAGGTAAAATTAAAAAAAAAATCCACATTTTGGAATAATGCTCGAAAATATTATGATAAACTAGTAAAGGGCTTAAATAGTGATGAAGTCTTCAAAGTTTTTAAGCTAATTAATAGAAAAGTTCCATTTAAGGTATTCAACGAGTTAATGTCCTTAGAAACAGAACATACTCGTCGCATTTGGATCACTAATCTTGGCTCACTTGATAAATTCAATGAATTCATCGCATCTAAAGGATTCACAATAAAAATGTTGTATGGTGGAGTATCACCAACTTACGAAGCAATTTTTGTTCCTATTTTTACTATTGATAAGAAAATACATTTTCAATTGCACTGTTTAACACCACCTCATACAGAAGAAGAAATTAAGAAATATATAAACAATAGTCTTGGGGAGCTGAGTAAAGCACTAAATAATTAAAGATTCGGGACTACTCTGATAGATTCTTAGTTAAAAGACAAAAGAGACTGAATATCCTAGTTTTCTAAATATACCATTAGTAATAATTTTCTCTAGTTTTACAATAATTCTAGTAGAATTATCCAAACCCTCAAATGTTACCTTTTTAAGGATTTTTTTTTAACACTGTTTTATTTTCTAAATAGTTTTCAATCTATTTCATATATTGTATTACAACAAGAATCTCCTTCAGCGACAGTATTAATAATCTTTAATTTGATTTTATCACTCACAGCTGTACGAAAATATTCATGATCAATTTCCATTACTGCTTCACATAATTCTCTTGATGTATTTTCTAAACCAAAAGGACATTTGCTGCCTTGAATATGAAATTTATTGTCTGATACTGAAATTATCTTTACATATTTTTGATCAAAACTCTTTGAAAAAGCCTTAGAAACGGTAGTCAAATTATTATTAGGTAATTTATTCTTAATTTTTAGACCTAATGCGTGGCCTTGTTTTTTACAAGCTTCTTTGATAATTGGTAATGATTCTTTTCCAAATTTCTCATAGAAGGCTTTAATTAGACATCCTTGAGCTTCAATTGGGTTATTCGGTAGAATATCATTATTTTTTTTTTCCATAATATCCCTAATTAAAGTTAGTTTCTTCTATTTGGGAAAGTATAAGAACTAATATTAAGCTATTGAAATTTGTTTTAAAAGATATTTTTTTCTTATTTAAAATATTTTTTTGAAAAACTTACCCCTCCATTAATCCCCACATTCGCCACATTTGTGAACATAATTATGAGCTTTAGCAGAACCTCTCAAGAGATTTTAGATAGGCTGAGTAGAGAATATTTTAAGTTTAAAAAAATTCAAGCGACCTGTTGAATTTTAACTTTTATTCATTTTTTTAAAAAAATACATAAAAAATACTTATTAAGGGAAATAAATCTTTAGAGTATCAGTTATAATTATTCTGATATTGTGTAAATAATTTAATATCTTTTATGACAAAATTATTAATTAAAATATAGTTCTCATATAAAATTAAAATTAATAATGAACGAATCAGACTACGACAAAGTTCCTCTTAGAACAAAATTTTTAGGGGGTTTTGGATCCTTTGGGTTGAATGTAACTACTAACTTGTTTTTAGCATGGACTCAAATCTACTATATTAAAATAGTAGGGATAGACCCTCTTAGGTGGTCTCTTGCATTCCTTATCTATATGATATGGAATGCTATTAATGATCCCCTCTTTGGCCATCTTTCTGACAGGACTCGAACAAGATATGGTCGTAGAATTCCGTACTTAATGATATGCAGTCCCTTATTATCAATAAATTTCATAATTATGTATTTCGCTCCTATTGAGAGTTCTCAATGGATAAAATTTACATGGTTATTAATTAGTTTGATCACATACGATTCTTTTTTTACGATTGTTTCAATTGCTTTCACTTCTCTTTTAGCAGAATTGTCTATTAATCCTCAAGAAAGGGCAATGATAAATCTTTTTGCAGGAGTGGGTAATGGAATTGGTTTTGGAATTGCATATCTTCTTCCACTTTTACTGATTAATTATGAAGCAGTTCCATATTCTCAAAATGAGGATATATTTCAACTTATTATTATTATATTGGCTATACTAGGAGCAACTTTTTTAGCATTTACGGCTTTTGGAATTAAGGAGAGACCAGAATTATTACCTGAAAAGGAAGAACGTTTAAATATACTTCAATCTATAAAAAATGTATTAGCTAATCGAAGTTTTATTACGTATTCTATATTCAATTTCATGGTTTCATATCTAATATTTTCAATTAATGCAAATCTTCCATTTTACTTACAAGATGTTTTAAAAATTAGTAGTGATAATGTGTTGGCGTCCATACCATTGATATTATTTTTAACTTTTTCAATATTAGGATTTCCAATTATTCTATTATTAAATAAGAGAATAGGAAGTAAAAGAACTTTATTTTATTCTTCAATTTTAACAATTTTTGGCCTTATAATTATTACTTTCAGTGGTGATATAATTTTGGTAAATATATCATTTGCTGTAGTAGGTTTAGGGTTTTCCGGAACATTACTTGTTTTCACATTACTAGGTGATATTATTGATCAAGATGAGCTAAAGACTGGTGTGCGAAGAGAAGGGGCTTATTTCGGAACTGATGCATTAATAAATAAACCAGCTCAGTCCGTATCCGCCGGGATTTCTGGTTTAGTATTTTTTCTTACAAATTTCAATCAAAATCTAGGAGCAGGGGAAAATCAACCAGATAGCGCGATATTTGGAATAAAAATGTTAATAGGAGTGATCCCAGCAATTTTTATCATATTAGGACTCATTTCTCTTTGGTATTATCCTCTTGATGCAGCAACTAAAGAATATAGGGACATGAAAAGACAGGTGATGATCTTACATAATGAGAAATTACAAAGATTAAGAGAAACATTGGGCAAAAAAAACAGATAGTTAAATTTTGATATTATATTTTATATTTCATGGATGATTCCAAGCGTCCTTATAATAAACTCACTTATATTCCTTTTTTTAAAATAAATATTACCGATGATTTTTGGGCAACTAGGCAAAAAATTAATAGTGAGGTTTCAATACCACTCCAATTAGAAAAGCTTGAAGAAGATCATCATATTGATAACTTTAGAGTAGCTGCTAGAGTTAAAAAAGGCATACACCAAGGTGAATTTTATTTTGACTCTGACTTATATAAATGGCTTGAAGCTGCATTTTACGTGTTACACATGCATGAAAATACCAATTTAGAAAACAAGGTAAATGAAATAGTTGATTTAATTGTTAAGACTCAATTAAAGGATGGATATGTGAATACATTTTACTCAACGAGATTTATAGAGAGAAAGTTCACAAATTTTCCTTTTATGCATGAATTGTATTGCGCTGGTCATCTTATTCAAGCAGCTATTGCTCAATATAGGGCAAATGGTTCCCAAGCATTATTAAAAGTAGCAGAAAAATTCGCTAGTTTTATCGTAAAAGTTTTTCAAAATAAAAAAGATAAGGAAGTACCTGGTCATGAAGAAATTGAGATGGCCTTAATTGAGCTATTTAGAATTACAAAAAATAGAAAGTATCTATTCCTCTCTAGAGATTTAATTAATAACCGTGGCCATATTTCTGGATTAAAAGCTTACATTATTCGTAAATATTTTAATTTTAACCAAATATTAAGAGCAGCAAAATCTTTTAATGAGATTTTTAAAAAGCAAAACCCTAATTTAGATTACAATAAGCGTGGAGAAGAAGATGAAGTTGCTGATTTTTATTCTGATCTAACGTTAAATGAAAAGATTAAATTTATTTTTTCAGTTTTAAAAGGAAAATGTTTTCAATTAAATATTCCAGTTAAAGAAATTATTGATCCCGAGGGACATGCTGTAAGAGCTATGTATCTTTTTTGTGGGATGGCAGATTTGTATTCTGAAACTGGTGATCATTTACTCCTAAATGTTTTGAAGCGAATCTGGTTAAAGATTGTAAAAGGAAAAATGTATATAAGTGGAGGCATTGGTTCAATTAAGGGGATAGAAGGATTCGAAAAAGATTTTAAGTTAAGGAATGAAAAATCTTATTCTGAAACGTGTGCCGCTATAGGATTTCTAATGTGGAGTTGGCGTTTACTTCAAGTTACCGGGCACTGCAAATATGCAGATTTAATTGAGCGCATTTTATATAATGCTATGCTTGTAGGGTATTCAATTGATGGTAGAAAATATTTTTATAGCAATCCTTTAATTTCAAATGGGCAAGAAGAGAGAAAAGAATGGTTTCTATGTGCTTGTTGTCCTCCTAATGTTGCTAGAACTATAGCATCCTTAGGAAATTACATCTATAGCATCTCTGAAAAAGGGATTTGGATTCATCAATATATTGGAAATGAAACTCAAGTCGCACTTCATAATAATAAAATAAAAATGGAATTAAAAAGCAATTTTCCATGGAATGGTGTGGTGAAAATAAAACTTAGATTAGATAAAAGCCTAAATTTTTCGATTTTTCTTAGGATACCCCGATGGTGTATTAACACTACGCTTACGGTTAATGGAGAAAAGTATTATGGCTCTCTTACTCCGGGAAAATATGTGGAAATTATTCGTAATTGGATTGACAAAGATTTAATTGAATTAAATTTTGAAATTGTACCACGATTATTAGAAAGTGATCCAAGAATAAAAAGTAATAGAGGAAAAGGTGTACTATCATATGGACCTCTAATATATTGTTTAGAACAAAAGGATAATAAGAATTTTGATATTTTAAACATGAAATTTCCAAAAAATCAAGATTTTGAGGCTACTTATGAACCAGACTTATTAGATGGAATCACCATTATCAGAGGAAATATTTCTGAAGGGGAAAAATTTATAGCGATCCCCTATTATGCATGGAATAATCGAGGGCCGACCAAAATGCAGGTTTGGAATAAAATAATTTAAAATTTATCTATATTTGAAAAATTTTTATGAATAGTGAATAATCCAATTCACTTTCCTGCATCGTTAAGTAGCTAAGATTTTCGTTTAATTCTTCTATGTTTTTTACGCCCATAAGAATTACTGAAACTTCCGGAAATGCTTTAACATAAGATATACATTTACTGGGAGTTAAATCGGGAGGAATCTTCTTTTTAAAGCTTAAACCTCCTGTTTGATATTTAGCAATATGAGTAGTTTGGTTCCTCTTTAAAAGTTTACCTCCAGCAAAAGGCTTAATTACTACTAAGCCTATTTTATTTTTCGAGCAAACTGTTAAAAGTTCCTCCCTTCCCATTAATCCATGATTTGCTATATTAATAGGAAACATTATTATATCAAATCTTCCACTTTTAATAGCTTGTTTGGCAACTGATGTATCATGAGTGCTTAATCCTAAATATCGAGTTTTTCCTTCATCTTGGAATGAAATTGCTAAATCCAATAACCCTCTAGGACTCATAACTTTTTCAAATTCATTTGCTTTGACATATTGTATATTAAGGATATCTACATAGTCTATCTTTAGTACAGATAGTATTCTTAAAAATGCCTTTCTACTTTCTTTAATACTTCTATTTCTTCTAGGTTTACCTTCAGATTCACTGGTTCCCAAATGTCCTGTTATAATTAACTGATCCCTATATCCTTTAAAAGATAAGGCTAATTTTTCAAGGTAATGTTGAACAGAAAAGAGAACATCAAAGTAATTTATTTCATTCTCAATAGCACTAAGTATAACAGATTTCACTATACTTTTAGGTTGATAGAATAAATGTTCTGTTCCTATTCCTATTTCGCTGACCTTTAATCCTGTTCTTCCTAATTCCTTAAAATTCAAACTAATCATTTATAAAAATATTAATTGGAGCCTTTTTGAATTCATGTTTAATTTTATATACTTTAAATTATTCGCATGTAGAAGGTATACAAATTAAAAATCTTCTAGTTTCTGGCTTTCTGGATATCGCTCAAAAAGAGTTTCTGTTATAACATTAAAAGCCTCTTCAACATTTTTTCCTGTTTTTGAAGATAATTCTACAAATGATGAAAGATTATATTTTTTGGCTGCTAAAATACCTTCTTCTCTAGGGACCGCTCTATATTCTTCTAAATCTAACTTTGAACCAATTAACATTATTGGAATGTCACCTGAATGTTCTCGAATAATTTGGGTCCAATCAGGTAAATGGTCTAACGATAAACGATTTGTTATGTCGTATAAAAAGAACGCAGCGTTTGCTCCTTTGCAATACTGATGAAGTAAGAATCTGAATCTTTCTTCTCCACCAAAGTCCCATATTTGTAATTTTACCTTCTTTTCCTGAAAATATGTTGTTTTTGAATAAAAATCAACACCTATTGTCAATTTAAGATCCTCTAAGAAGAATCCGGAAATATACCTAATAGTTAGAGAAGTTTTTCCGACTGAAGCGTCCCCTAACATCATTATTTTAAAAGTAAAATCATAATCCATCATTCTTCTCAACGAGTAAATCTTTCTGGTGATTAATATCAGATATTTTACAATAGTTTGAAATAAAAGTTTTTAAAAATCTGTTATTTTATTATTTTCTTTTAATAAAAATTATATCTATTATTATTTAATATTTCTTTTTAAAAAGTAACTTTTTTTATTCGATAGAGTTCATAAAATTAAGACCAATATATTAAAAATAGAATGAGTAATTGAGCACATAGTCAAAGATCTTCCAGAGTAAATATACATAAGAGCAAATAAGGAACCTATAGTAAAAAAATATCCAAAATAGGTAATTATTGTTTGTATTGGGACCAAAAATGGAGGAACATGGTATAATGTAAAAAAAATAGAGGATAATATGATCGAATAAATTAGCTTTAATTTAGAGTTAAGTTTTTGAATTAGAAAACCCCTAAAAAACCCTTCTTCACAAGGACCTGTAATTAAGATCTGTAAAATAATTACAATGGAAATTTCAATATATGATGGTTCTATTGGCTCGGTATTTATGATATTTGTAATTCCCTCTTCAATAAATTTGGTTCCAAATATACTCTCAATCAAGATATTTCTATAAAAAATCATCAAAAACCCACTAAATATATATAAGAAAATGCCAATATCTATTCCTAAAATAATTTTAAGGCATCTGCTATATGTACTTTCTGCCTCTCTAGAAAAACCAATCTCTTTGAATTCTTTTTTAAGTGGTATATTTTCCAGTTTTGCAGAAATAAATACTGGAATAATGATTAAGAATAATTCAAGAGACATTAACATAATTAGTATCCAAAAATTCTCTCCTAATTGAATGGGCATTCTAAATTAACCAATTAATATCTAAAAGTAATTCTAAAAATTATAAAATTAATTATCTCATCATCATTAATATTCTTTTATTTAATTTATAATCTTAATGACGATTAAAGATAGTTCTTTGAAAACGCCTAAATTTAAACCAAAAAATATAAAGAATAATATTTCTGAGACAACCCCTATAGGATTAACAAAAGAGCAAATATTATTAGATGATTTAAAAAAAATCGCTAAAGAGTATCTAGAAATAGAACAATTAAAAAAAAAGTTTGTAGAAATTATTATCAACAATATTGAAGATTTAGATTTTTCTCCATTTATAAAATATCCCAATTACCATATAAAAGAAAATAGAATTAAAGTAAAGGCTCAATCAGCTAATATTAGAGGATTAAATGTTGTAAGTGTGGATGGTAGTTCAGTAATAAAAAAATTCATGAATGTGGATTTTTCATTTCTAAAAGCGATGGCTGTTAAATATTATTTCTATCAAAATGATTATTCAAAAATAGAATATTTTCCAGATATTAGCGGCTATAATAATTACAGGGTACAAGGAAATTATATTAATCGAGGAGAAAATGAAGCTGATACCAACCTTTCAATGGATATGACATATATGGAGTTGAATTTATTAAATAATCTCATTTTAAAAAATTCTGACATTGATCTTGTCATATTGGATGGATCCATAGTTATTATGCCTATTAATTATATATTTTCAAAGGATCTGGAACTTTCTAAGAAATATGATGAATTATTAAAAGAATATCAAAAGTTGTATACCAATTGTAAAGAAAAAGGGATTATTCTAATAGGGTCAATAAAAGATACAAGAACATCTGCTTTAACTCATCTAATTAGAAATTCTATCCAAATGTTAAAACCAAATACAACACGATTAACAGATTTTCTAAAAATAAATTATAGACAAATAACTGACTATTTTTCAGATTTAGATTTATTTAATCGTCTTTTGAATATATCGGAAAGAAGTTGTATTTTTAATTGTAAAAGAGAAGTTGATAAGATAAGAGATACAGGTATTAAAAAAGAAATACCTTATTACTTCCCCTTGAATTTTTATGCATTTTATTTGAAAACTGCTTTACATGATACACCATGTAGGATTGAGTTCTTTATGGATGAGAAAAGTTCTAATAATGAAGCAACAAAAAAAGCAAATTTAATCTCATCAATCTTATTGCCGATTTCAAGTCTTAATGAGTTTTATGGCTTACCAATTCCTCAAATTGAAGCCCATAAAAGAGCTGTCTTTAAACCTCCTGAAATAGATCTTTTATTTAATAACTTATCAAGAACTATAACTAAAAACGGTAATTTCTTGTTAGAAAAAAGAAGAATGAGAAGACCCTTTTAGATTTTGATTATTTCAATTCCAACCTATTTAAAAGAATGTCTTCAAAAAAAATATGTTTTCTTTTCACAACTCTTCTTTTAAATCCCTTGTCACGAATTAAATTATCTAATTCCTTGATATCAGCTCTGCTTGAACTGATAAAATATATATATAAACCATTTTTATCGTTAGTATCAATAAACTCAATTACTTGATTAATAAATCTTTTTAAGACTTCAAATCCCTTAACACCCCCGTCCCAACAAAAGTTTATAGGTTTTTTGTTATTAAATTCTTCTGTCTCGATTGAGGGTAAATAAGGGGGATTAAATACAATGATATTAAAAGCGTGTTTTAAATTCTTAGGAAATGAGTTAAACAAATCTGATTGGAAAAATATGATTTGATTTTCAAAGTTATTAATCTTTTCATTTAATTTACTACAAACTATAGCTTTCTCTAATATATCTGAGGCGTATATTTTTGGGTTAAATTTAGAATATTTTTTTTTAATGAGTAGAAAAAATATGGGAATAATTCCTGAACCTGTTCCCATGTCCAAAATATTCTTTATTTTATTGAATTCCAGGCCATCAAAATGAGAATTAGTAATATTTTCTTTAAGGTAATCAATAATTAAGTAGGAATCGTCAGAGGGGGAGTAAACGCTCTTAAATTTATTTACAATTATAGGATCGGGAAATTCTTTTATATTATTCACCTAATGTTTATAAAAATATTAATATTTTAGCCAATTAAAAATGTGTGCGCATATATCTATTAAATCATCTATATTAAACTGAAAAAGCTTCTTGTTTGGGATATTAAATTCTTTTAGAAAATCTAATAATTCTATTTTGTCAAAATGAAAAGAGTTATTATTTTTAAAATATAGTTCTAGAGCATTTACTAAATTTTTGTTTTTATAAGGCATAATACCTGCGACAAATCTTAAGAAAAATTCGCTATTTCTTTTTTCTAATAAAAATGATTTTATTACTTCTCTTGGTTTAACTTTAACTAAAGCAAGGTCAATTTTAGGGCGAGGGTAAAAGCAATTTGAAGATACAATTTGCTTTTTAAGCGGTTCCATAAATGCATTAAATGTTACACTTATTCTTGAGAAATCCTTGTAGGTTCCTGATAAAAAAATTCTATTAGCAATACTTTTTTCTATTATTAAAACAGCTTCAGGAGGTTGCTCATTATAGAATATTTTTTGGATTATAGGTCCTGTTAATTTATATGGAATATTTGAAACTACTTTATTATGATTAGGGATTTTTACTTGTAAAATATCTTCGTTAAAAAGTTCAATATTAGTTAAATCAGAAAATTTTTCCTTTAAATATCGAAAGAGTATTGAGTCAATCTCATAGGAATAAACTTTTTTGGCATTTAAAATTAATTCCGAAGTTAATGCTCCTAACCCGGCTCCAATTTCAACCACAATGTCATTCTCATTAAGATTTGCTTCAGATATAATTTTTTGCCGTACCTTTGAGTTAATTAAAAAGTTTTGGCCAAACTTTTTCTTTGGAGTAAAATTTAATTGCTTTAGAATCAATTGTACTTTTTTTCTATTCATATTTCTGAGTCTTTGAAAATAAATAATATTTTACTCCTTCACGTTGGAGTTCTTTAATTATTCTTTGGGCAATTAATTTAGGTGGATTTGAAATACTAGTACGATCTGCGATATCCTGGAAAGTAACGAAGTTTTGTCGTTCTCTTTCCTCAAGAATTTCCCACATATGTTTTTGGCCTATACCCGGTAATAATTTCAAGGCATGCATCCGTGGGGTGATTGATGTTGAATTATTAAAAAAATTTATAAATTCTTCCTCGTAATTTAGTACTTCTTTTTCTAGTATTGGCTGTATTAAAGCTTTTGAAGTATTAGTTAATTCATTATAATCTATTTTTTTTAATACTTCTCTTAATTTGTTTTGTCTTAGAAATTCTTCATATGTATTTTTTTCTTGGACTTTAATATCAGTATCTTTATTAATTTTAACCTCGTAAAGAACGAAATCTGGAAAAGTCAAAACTTGAGCGATTGGTGTTTTAGACCAACTTGGCTTATCTTCATCTGGATGTCCGTGTAATAATATATCTAGGATTACCAATTCTCTGAATTTCTTTATAAACTGTTTCTTCTCTCTTGGGCCCCTTTTTTGATATGGTGGTCTGCGTGAAGGCCTTCTGTACCGATCTAAACGTCTTTCCATTTCCACCAATTTTCTTATTTTTTACTTTTCCAATATGCATACTAATTTTAATTTTGAATTTCTCTTTTTTGAGAAGGAATACTCATTAAAATTTAAAACAATAAGGATTTATAAATTCTTCGCTATTTAAAACTCATCTTTTTATAACAAGATTATCTTTTAAATCCCTCAAGATTGGCAAGCAAATCTTGTAATTGATCATCACTCAAAGTTTTTCCAGTGAAACTTTTTTCTAGTATCATCCTTAATTCTGGGATCGTTTTAGGATCAACATTCACAATATTAATAGCATAAACTTCTTCAATCTCAAATTTTTCCATTAGAAATTTTTGAATCTTTTTAGCATCTTTTTCACTCATTTTGGCAAACTTATTCACGTAGTTATAGGTAATTTCTTGAAAATGTGATAACCCTTCTTCAGGATCAATTTCTTCAACTTTTTTCTTAACTCTCTCCATAATCTTTTTAACTTCTGGGATTGATACTGTTTTTTCGTCGACTTTTCTTCCCGACATGATATACACCTTAAAATCTCAATTTTAATTTAATGACGCATTATTTAAGCGTAAATGTTCTTTACCAATTATTAATAACTTCTTTGAGTTTCCTAACTTTACTTGAACTTCATAACAGCGTCCTCTTTGGTTCATAATTGTACCTGTTAAGCCATGGAACCTTCTATGGGGCATACCACGCTTGTGTTTTGAAGGATCTGTAATTATGTCAACCTTATCTCCCATCTTATAGTCAACTAAAAATTTATCAATAGATCCTAAACCTTTATCTCTAGTCTTTTTTCTATGTCTTTTACGCGATTTGTTCCTGTAACCTTTATGCAAAGTTATTTTAATTCACCTAATTTATTCGCGAATTATTAGAATTATAAATTGTTTTATTATTCATAGTTTATTTATTTTTCTAATGTCTATGCTTAGTTCTAAAAACTTAATTTGAGACTCTTAGAATTCTTTGATCAAAATATTTTTATTACATCTAACTCCTTACAAATGAGAGTATCTTCAAAAATTTGGGTAAATGAAGGGTTTGTACGATTTTCATCTCCACTAATTAATTCCTTAATGTAAGTTCCTCCCTGTGTTTCAATTAAAAATTCGAAAAATTGTGGTTTAAGGTATTTTCCTTCAATTTTATAAATCTTTTTATTTCTTATTTTATTAGCTCTTCTGTGAGACACCCTTAATGGTGTTTTTTGTTTAATAATATGATTTTCTAATTCACTTTTTAATTTAGTTATTAAACGTTCGAATTCTAATTTAGTGAATTTATTTTCTGTTTTAACTAAAACTCTATATAATTTTTTTGCTTTTTCGGCATTTGCTTTAATCATTTTTACTTGATTTTTTGTGGTATAACTTAACTGAGATATTTTAACTTTCCTTTTATTTTTTTTATTTACTTTTTTCTGGATCCTTTCCAAATTTAAAGTTCTTATTTTAGGATTTTTCAATTCAAGAATGAAAGGTCTACCTTCACCTAACATTTTAGCATCAATATCTTCTCTACCCGCACCATGAAACTTTGATTTTGTCGAATATGATTGTTTAATAAACTCAGGGCTTATAAGTTCCTCCACGCTCATCATATATTGCTTTCCAGAGAAATTGCACATCTGGCATCCTTTTCCATTACAGTTCCTGCAATTCCAGTGGGTTTGGGGTATATCTCTTACAAATTTATTATACCTTCCATATATGAAGAGAGATCTAATAAGGAAGTAAATATTGAATGATTTGAATTTCAATGAAAAAACAATAGTAATATCTGGATTGGTGAAATCAGGAGGTTTTTGTAATATTTTTAGTAATAATTTTCCAGTTTCTCTATTAAAGTGACTCTTAAATGATTCTGCATGTAATAAATTAAGTTTTGCTTTGAAAATATCCTCTCTATTAACAATCTGTGAATTAATTTCAGTTCCAACTAAAAAACTGTTAAATTCATATTCTTTTATATTACTTATTGCTTCATCTACATACTTTTGTAAGTCTAAGAAAATGTCATTACATAAATAACAAGTTGGATTAAGTTCAGGTTTTTTATAATTTAAACCTTCATTTTCTAAAACTTTCTGTGCGGCAGTACAATGAGCCTTTTCAGCTAGAATTTTTAAATTTTTAATTGAATTGTCTTGGTTTTTGCCACGATTTAAATAAATTCTATGATTTTCCATTGTTATTGAAAGTAATAGAGAATCTCCTCTATATTGATTGGTGGTATTGCTCCCTAAAAGAGAAAACATCCTACCTAAACAATGAGTACAAATAAAATGTTCTTCATAAATTTCTATAACTTTACTGAAAATGCTCATATTCAATAAATATAATTGGAACTCATTTTTCTTTTTATTGATTTTAATAAAAGAAATCAAATCTTATTAAAAAAATTTTAAAATCAAAGTTTCTTCTCCTAATTAATCTTTAGGTCATCTTAAAATAGGAAATTTAATAGTTTAGGAGAAAAAGTTATGAGCAAAAGAAAGACTGGTTATGTAAAATGGTTTAATTATCGAAAAGGTTATGGCTTTATAACCACTGATGAACAACAAGAGGTTTTTGTACACTTTTCTAACATAGATATGGACGGATTTAAAAAATTAGATATGGGAGATCATGTTGAATTCGAATTAAAAGAATCTAAAGATGGTAAAGGTTCTGAAGCTACAAATGTGAAAGTAATTCTTAAAGATAAAAGATATTTTTAGAAAAAAAATGAATATGCATAAAAATAAGTAATAATGAAGATAAGATTTTAAGAACTAATTATCGTCTTCTCAGTCTTCTTCTTCATCCCATCCTAAATCTTTTAAAACAGATTCAAAAGTCTCTGATTCTTTATCTAAAACGAATTCTGTATCGTATTCAGAGGCGGTTTCTATATTCTGTGATTCTAATTTTGGGGGGGATAAATCATCAAGAGAAGGTAATCCGTCTGGAACTTGTTTTTCTTGGACAATTTGCGGTTCTTGGGCATTGGTGTCTTCCTCAATTTCCATAGGTGTATAATCTTCAAGAGGAACTGGAGGGATTTCATCATCATAAACCTTAAATCCTGCTTCAGAATCTTCTGAAATTTGAGGTGTTTCAACAGTTTCCTCAGTTGCAGGAGGATGTTCATGTATTTTTTCATATTCTAACCCAACTGATTTTGGAATTGAAACAATATTATTCTCTGCCTTTTCTTCAAATTCCTCAACCGCTATTCCTTCCTTTTCCCATTCATTAAGAAATCCCAATAGATCATCTAAAGCAGCTTTATCTTCTTCAAGTGAAGGGATTTTTAATGCTGAAGCCTCTTGATCTTGTTCTCTAACTAATTTTTGTCTTTCAGATTCTTCTAATGAAAGCGTCATTTCTGTTATTTCATCCCCTGATATTAAGCGATTTAACTTTTTAGCTAACTCACGGAGGTATCCTAAATAATATCCAATTCGATAGACATTCTTTAATCCTCCAAATACAATATATTCATCATTTATTGCTAATAATATACTATAACCTGATGTATTATGAAGGATAATCTCTGTTAAGGCCCCATGGGCCGTAGCTTCACTTAATCTTAATCCTAAATCAATTAATGCTGTACTTGAAGCAGAAGTAGCATCAGCATCTAATTCTGAGGATAAGGCAGAGGCAACCTTCATTCCAACTCTTGATAATACAGCTAAATTCTCTAAATCTGTTCTGTCTTCTTCGATTTTAAGAATATTCATCATTTTTTCTCTAACATCTTGAACAAGGGAAGACATTTTTAGTCAAAAACTCATTTAGATTTAAATTTTATTAATAGCAATACTTTTTACCTATTCTTAAATATACAAATAAAATTTATACTAATATATTTTATTATGGGTCAAACTAAAAAATCACTTAAAGTTGTTTGAGTGGATGGAATTTTTTCTAACTTCTTAAAAGAATAACCAGATATATGTGTAATAATCTCTTCAATTTCTTTAACTACATCATCTTCTAAAAGGTTTTCAGTATCAATAATAAATAATTTGTCTGATTGATCTTGGGATAATAACATCTGTTCATATTGAGAAAGAATTTTTAGAAGATATTCTTTCTCATATTCATTCCATTCTCTTCTTATCTTTTCTAATGAACCTCTTTGTATAATTCTTTTAAGGATCGTCTCGGGATAGGCACTAAGATAAATAATATAATCTTCTCGCCATCTAACTGATTTAAACATATCATATATAAGATTATAATCCTTTTCTTTAAGGTTTAGACTTTTAGAATAAATTAAAACACATTTAGGAGTTCGATCTAAGATAATTATCCTTCCGTTGTATAATCTATCAAAATTGAGAATGTTTTGATTTCTTTTAATAAATTGTTGGAGAAAATGCATTTCACTTCTAAAAGCAATTTGTTTATCAGAAGATCCAAATGGAAAAGGAGGTATTTTTTTATATCTTTCTGGAAAAAATTTGAATTTTTTATTGTTTTCTAATTTTTTCCTTAAAAGATAATATATTGTAGTTTTTCCAACTCCATGAGCACCAGCTATTGAGATGACTAAATTTTTTTTGCTGCCTTTATTTCTATAAATTTTACCCAATCTATCTTTCTCCGTAAAGCGATTTTACCGTATAATAAAGAATTTAAGGTGTTAATAATACCATTAGAGTTATTTAATTTTTCTTATTATTAAATTTATATATTAAGTAGTAAATTGAATTCTAAAAAAATAGGATTACAATAACAAGAACTATATTGTAGAAGGTACCTGCTAGGATTGTATTATAGATGTTATTGTTCAATTCAAAAATTATTCCCAGTAATATTGAACTTGAAAAATAGAATAAAAAAAAGAAAACACTTATCGGAAGCAAAAATACCAAATTTAATAAAGAATACACCAAAGCAACCAAAATAATTACAGTGATTCTTCCAATAATGTTGTTTTCAAAATGATTTTTTAATGTATTATGTAAAACTCCTCTAAAAACAATTTCAGAGGATATAGTACTTATGCTCATAAAAATAATTAATATAATGTCCCATAAAAGTCCAGCTTCTCGAATAATTTGATTTTGTAAGGCAATTTCACCAGGAAGATCAATACCAAAAGTAATACCAGAATTATAGAGAAAATCTGTGAACATATCAGAAAAGAAACTAATCTCAAATAAAATTACACTAGATATTACTCCGATAATAAAAGCAAGTACAATCAATTTTTTACGAGATCTAAATCCTAATTTCGTAAAACTGTGTTTTTTAGAATAAATATACCATAAAGGATAAACACCAAAAATTATTTCAGGAATGTGACTTAAGAAAATTGTAAAGATATTCACATCTCCAGAAACTCCCGTTAATAACATGATAATCAATAGTCGAATAGTTATATATGCCATTAAGGAATTTCCAAAAACACTAATTCCCTCCCTCAAATTCCATATATCTTTTTTTAATATGAGTTTTTGTTCAGGTATTAATTTTTTATTTGTGAAAATGAATCCTGAGCTTTTTTGAGGAACTTGAGATGCAACTCGCTTTTGATCTTTCGATAATTTTTCTAATTTTGTATTACAAATTGGACATTGCTCTAATATAGGAGAAGTAATTATAGAACCACATCCAGGACACTTTCTAGATACAGTTTTTTTGACTTTTAATGAGGTTGGTTCTTCAATTAAATCTACTTTTTCAGATTTCATCTTTAAAACTAATTTCCCGCATCGGGGGCAATAAGTTTGATTCATGTCAACAGTTTCACCACAATGTACACAATATTTTACTGCTGGTTTTTTGTTATTATCTGACATTGTTATATCGAAATTAGGATTTTAATATTCTTAAGCACATAACATATGTAAAAGTACTTGTTTTAACTTAGTAAAAAATATAAATTAAAAATTATATAGTTTATGATTATTTTTACTAATTATCAAATAATTTCATAACTATTTTACTATGAAGAGTAGAGAAAGGGTTAAAAGAGCGTTCCATTATGAAAAACCCGATCGAGTTCCAATGTTTAGCATGAATTTGATTAAATCAGATTTTTTATATGGTATTCTATTTAATTCAAAAATATGGCAACCTGAAAACTATCCACCTCACGTTTCAGGAGGAGTATATTCAATTTCCAAATTATATTATCGCCTTCTTGTATATAATTGGGAGAAAAAGTTTAGAAAGAAAGCAGAATACCCAAAAAGATGGTGGAAATACCCTCATACTAGTATAGATGAGTGGAATATTTTGTGGAAATCTGCTGGAACTGAAAGCAAAGATATTACCAAAGGACATCCTTGTTTTGGTCCAATTCAGGATAATTGGGACAATTTAATCAACTTTGAAATACCTAATGGATCAAATTCAGATAGATTTCGATTAGTTCGATTTAAATTATGGAAAATCTTGGCAAAAAACAAATACACTGTAGGAGTATTAGATGTAAATGGCTTTTTCAATTTATGTTCCCAACTTAGAGGTTTTAATAACATTTTAATAGACTTTGTGAGAAATTCTAATAAGGTGCATATATTAATAAACAAATTGGTTCCCTACTTTCTAGATCAGATAAAGGAATATAAAAGCCAATATCCAAAATTAGATGCAATATATGTAGCTGATGATCTAGGTACACAAAAGTCACCTTTCATAAGTCCGGTAATATTTAATACATTTTTTAAGAAACCTTACAAGAAAATTATTAATTTAACACATGATTTAGATATGGATTTTATACTCCATTCATGTGGCCAAATTTTCGAACTGATGCCAAATGTCATAGATACCGGGGTTGATGTTTTTCAATTTGATAGCCCTTTAATGACTGGTGTAGAAAATTTCAAGCTGTATTCCGAACAAAGAAAGGTTGCTTTTTGGCTCTCTTCGAACATTCAGAGCACTTACATACTTGGAACTCCGATAGATGTGGAGAATGAAATAAAATATTATATTGAGCAGATAGGGAAAAAGAATGGGGGATTAGCGATTTGCGAATATGACTCAAATAGCACTTTAGGCACTCCCAAAGAAAATATTATAGCCCAAAGGGAAGCTACATTAAAATGGGGCATATATAATCAGGAAGGGTATATTACTTGGTTAGTATAATATAAAAATTTATCTAAAAAAGGTTATATAAATTAAATTATGAAGATTTTCAAGAAAAGAATTAATGAAATTAGAGGAAAATTTGTAATAATTGGATAGGAAATATTAAAAATTTAATATAAGCAAAATAGAATGAATATTTATTAAGGTTTGTCGTCAAATTTTTTTAAATTTTTTCTTGTAATATTATACATTTCCATTAATAACAATCCATGATAATATGATATCGCATCAAAATAAACTTCTCCCAGTTCAGATTTACCAGAATGTACTAAAGCCAATTGAGCATTCAAAGCGGTTTTAATTAACAATTCTACCCCAGTATAAATTAAATTTGGACTCCAAATCCCTCTATCTGGATTTGCCCACCAAGTAGGACAAGAATATAATCCTCTATCATAAAAATATCGAGCGGTTTTATAATAATTCTCAATATCCCAATCTTCTGTAAAATCTAAACTATCCACTATATTAATTAGATTATGTAAGCTATTCATTATTTTCCAGTAATATTTATGAATGATATTATCTGGATTTCTCCATAGGGGGTAGGGTAATCCAGATTTTAAATCATCATAGGTAGTACTCCAGCTTGAATCATTTGGTATTATATGTTTCTTCACCATAGGGAAATAATTATTTAATTCAGATATAAAAATCATTTTGATACTTTCTTCTTCACTGATTAATTCCATAGTTTTTCCCAGAAATATTTTTTCATAGTTCTTTACGTGATGCCCAAATGTTTCTCCATCCATTGCTGTTATGATATATGTATCATTGGCATTTTTCTGCTTTGGATCCTTATGGGTAGTTTTTAAATCTTTAACAAATTCTTTGGCGGAAATATGTTTAAACGAAATTTTATTACTCAATATGTCATCTCTAAAGTAAAGCAATAAACCATTTGGGGAAGTAAAGATCTTATCATAAGGCCATTCCACAGGACAAGCAATTCCGCTTAAAATGACCCATTTATAACCTAAATCTCTTAAAAATTTAGCCACTTTAGAATTAATCGATAATTCGGGAGGGAAAAAGCCTTTTCTTTCCCATCTTCCAAATGTCTTAATGTTCACTTCTTCATTTATTTGAATTTGATGTTGTGCTTCTTTTCTTGGAATTAAGGGCAAAATTGGATGAAATTTTGCGGTACCAACTACTTCTATTTTATTTTCAACTACTAAGTCTTTTATTAATTCAATAGTATCTCCAAAATCATATTCATATAACATTTCGATAAGGATACCATTAATATTTAAACAAAATTTAGCGTTATCATATCCTTTAATTAGAGAAAATAATGGTTTATAACATTCTTCATTAATCCTCTTTAAAACTTTAATATCCTGAGTCGGAGGTTGATATATATGTATAAGAGGGGCAAAATATGTTGTCATTTTTAATCTATATTTAATTAGTTATAATTTAAAAAATTAATAATTTGTATTGCTAATTAATTTTGGGTTAACTAAATGAAGTTTTAAAATTTTGTAGGGCTTTATTACGATTTATACAAGGTTTACATTTTCCACATGGCTCGTTAAAATCTCCATAACAACTCCATGTTAGATCAATAGGGACCTTAAGCTTTTTAGCTAACTTAATAATTCCTAATTTATCTAGTTTTGCTAAAGGAAAAATTAATTTTAAATTAGTTCTATCCTCTTTATGTTTAGATTTCAATATTAATTTTTCCAAAGATTTAAAGAAAGATAATTCAGAATCCGGAAAAGATTTTGGATCCTCAACAATATGGCCTCCAATGACAAATTCACATCCGTAAATTTGTGCATAATAAGCTGCTATAGAATAAAATATTAAATTACGCAGCGGTATATAGCCTTCGGGTGCATTAAAAGCGGAAATAACAGGATACCCCTCAAAAAGTAGATCGGTTGCTTGTGCTATAAATGGGATATTAACCTCAGTTAATTCAACTCCAGCTATCTTTGCTAATTCTCTAGCAGCTTGTTTTTCTTTCTCTGGTCTATATTGATAATTCATCGAAAGCGTAATAACTCTATAACCTTGTTTAATTGCCCAAAAAAGCGTTGTTGTAGAATCAATACCACCAGAAAGTAGTATTATTGCTCGGTTTTCTGATCTATCTAACTTAGGTTGTAGTTTCGCTAATACTGCTGCTTTAACTGCTTCACTTAAAGAGGTAAGCTTATAATTCAAAATTTGGGCAGTTAAATTTCCATCTAAATTTAGATTACACCGCATAACATCAACCATTTCTTCGCAAATGTCTAATTCATCAGCAGCTTTATCATAGTCAATGTAATTAAAATCTGGTTTGGGAATATTTATGCCAATTTTTTTTATATTTGAATAGACCCTATCAACTAATTTATTCATATTGGTAGTTTCTGGGCCTACAAGGTTGTATATTTGATTATCCTTACCAATTCCATCAGCAGCTGCTAAAAATGCTTTAACCGCATCTTTAACATAAATAGGTTGCATTGGGATTTTTCCATCTCCAGCGATTAATACAATCCCATTAGAGATTTGCTCAATAATCTCAGGAATTAACTCATCATTTGGACCTAAGATATAGGAGGGTCTAAAAATAATATAAGGAATTTTACTCTCTTGCAATAGCTGTTCTGCCTTTTTTTTTGAGTAAAAATAATTATTATTGGCCCATTCCTCAATACCAACTTTATCAACACCTAACCCCGAGGGATATATTATTCTTGATACATTTTGGCTTTTAGCAGCTTCTATAACATTTTTCAACCCATTAACATTTATACTTTCAAATAATTCCTTACTTCCACATACAATATTCGCAAAATGTAATACTGCCTTACACCCATTAAATGCTTGTTCTAATTTTTCGATTGCAAAATTTTTTACAATATAAGGTTTTGCTCCTAGGTTTTTAACCAACTCAACAACTTCTTGTCGTCGTACAATAGCATTAACTTTCCATCCTAATTTTATTGCTTCCTTTATAGTGTGTTGTCCAAGGTAGCCATTAGCACCAGTTATTGCAACTCTTTTTGTTTCATTCATATTAATATCTCATTTTTATATTGATTATCCAAATTAATATTTATCCTACATATTTTAAAAATCATAAGAACAGATAGAATAGATTTATAATCTTTAAACACAAAATATAAAAAGATTCAAAAGAAATTCAATACAATTCCAATAATTAAAATAATTTAAAATAGATTGACATTCTATGGGATATAAAGTTATTATCAATTCTAACAAAATCAAATTCAGTGCTTGTCATTTTCTTAAAGAACCTCGCAAATGTTCAAGGCTTCATGGTCATAATTATTATGTTTCTGTTGAGCTAGAAGATGAATTAGATGATAATTACTTTGTTGATGATTTTATCAAATTAAAAAAGAATATTAAGGAAATTGTTAAACATTTAGATCATTTCATTCTGATACCAGAAGAAGCACCTTATTTAAAATTCAAAAAAGATCAAACCTCTGTAGAAGTTCTAACATCAAATAAACGCTATGTTTTTCCTCTCTCAGAAGTTAAATTTCTTCCAATTCCGGCTAGTACTAGTGAACTTTTAGCTAAATATATTCATAGTAAAGTTAAAGAGATCTATAAAGATAAGAAAATTTCTGTTAAATTAGAAGAAAGTAAAGATGCAATAGCTGTTTATGAAGATTGATAATTACACTTTTACTACTTTTCTATTATTGTTTCTTTTATTTTTGTACCAAAATGTGTGGCTCCTGGTCCAAGATGAACTAAAATTTCATCTCCTAATTTTATATCTACTACTGATTTTGCATTACCATTTGAATCCACTAATCTTATAGTTTCTGCATTTTGACAGATACAACTTAAATGAATCCTCTCATTATTAATAACTGTCTCCAATTTAAATCTTAGCATAGGGCGTGTTTCTATTTTAACTCTTCCCACAGAGGCAATTCTTCCAATTCCATCAACATTAACAATTAAAACTTTATCTCCCCCTTCTAATTCACTTAGATATTTCGTTCGGAAATTGAAAGGGTCATCTCCAGGTACTAATATATAGGCAGATACATCCCCCGCATTGACACGAAATGGTCTGGAAGCAACAAACTGCGTTTCAAATACTTCTGCATGAACTAAAGCAAAACCTTGAGCAGTACTTCCCACAAGCATACCTTCTCCTTTATATAAGAGAGAAGTAGTATCAACACAGACTCTATCACTTTCAGGTAATTTTTGAATATTAATGACTTTTGCTTTATTTAATCCTACTCTAATAGCTGGTTGCATAATTTTCTTTAATTCTGCTAAATCATTCACATCCTTTGGAGTTATTAAAATTCCATCAACACCGATTTCAAGTGTTTTTAGCATTAATTCTACTTCTTCAATATTATCTACATTTGCTATCAGTTCAATATCAGTTGATTGTGTCATAGCAATTAAATTTTCAAATGGAATTATTTTCCAATCAGGAGCAGAAACAATTATAAAATCAACTTTTTTGTTTTTTGATAGTTCTTTTACTAATATCTCATTTTCCTTTGATTCAATAATTTCATAAAAGCCAATACTTTTTTCTTCGGAATATTTTTTTCCTAACTTTTCTAAATCCTCTTTAGAATCAAAAATTATATGATCTGTGGATATCTCAGGAAATCTGGAATATATATTAATACGCTCAATATTTTCGAAATATTTAACTGTTTCATTAGATACTAAAAAATTCAAAAAGTCTTTATTAAAAGCTTCTTGGACTAATTCATTAAATTTATTTATTTCATGCTCAAAATTCAAAATTATTCGTTTCATACACCATCGACAAATTCTGGACTCTGAAAGTTTTATTGCTATAAAATTTTTTTTTAATTATATTCTATTAAATTTTTAAGTTAAAAAAATCATATTAATTATAAAAGAGATAACATTAAAATAAACTTCTAACGGGAGTTGAAAAAAGCAAGTGGGACTGAAGAAAAAATTGTTCCCTCGAAAAAGTAAAGAAAAAGAAGATTTAATTATAAAAGCTAAGTCTCATATCCGACAAATTTCTTTAGCAAATAAAACTTATAATCAGAGATCAGAAATAGCAAGAAAGAATGCGAAAATTGCCTTAAAAAGGGGAGAACGCGAAAGAGCAAAGAATTATTTAATTCAATTTAAACAATATCAGCGAAAGGTGGACCGAGCAAACAATATAAGGGCAAAAATAGAAAGACAAATAGAAGCGATAGAGGAAGGACAAATGATTTCAATGACAGGAGATTTGATGGGTGGAATACGAGATGAGTTAGAAACTATTGCCACGAAAGCGTCTCCTACTAAGGTCGCTGAGATTGCGGAAGATTCTGAGGCTTATGTTGCCGAAATAGAAGAATCCGCAGAAATTCTTGCGGGTGATCCCGAAATTGACTTGGCGATTGACGTCACAGATGATTTGAACCAGCTTGAGACCGAAATGTTGTTAGAACAGGGTGGTCAAATGCCAGAAGTTCCGATTGATGATTTGCAATACATTTCTGAATTAGATATTGAAGAAGAACCAGAAATCAAAACTAAAGCTAAACTAGAAGATGAAATTGAAAAATTAAGAAAAGAATTAGAAGGCGGATAGAATTTTATTGTTCTTCCATTCTTTACTTATCGAAGATTATTGTTAAAATTAACTAAAGTATCTTTTTTTATCAAATTCTCTATTAGATCTCCTTAGAGATTCACTTTCTCTTATTTCTTCTTCTAAATTTTCGATCTTTCTATCAATTAAATAAATTTCCTTTTGAAGATTTTTAAATGTCCTAAAATAATCAATTTCAGAAATTATCCCATTATCAAACTTTGAGTCCAATGTTTTTAGAGTTTCTTCAAGGCTATATTTTTCTTTTTCTAATTCGAGCATTTTTTTTCTTTTTATCTTCTCAACTTTAGATATTCTCTTCTTATGCATATAATTTTCCTGAGATAATGTGTAATCTGGGTTAAATAAATCCGATAAATGATTTTTAGAATATTCCCGATATATTGGCATCCTATTTTGTTCACTTCTTCTATTATTTAGTTCCATATATAACTCATCGTTAATATTATAATTATATTTATCAATAGGGTTTAATATTGGTGGATTATTACGCTGTATTTGTTCTAATTTTCGCATTAAAATGTTTTTTTCATCTAGATCAGCAATATTTCGAATATGTGGATCCTCAAACCTTTCTGAGCGATAATTCTGTATTCTGTTTGGATCATAAAAATTTTGGAGAAAGAAGTCATTCTCATTATAATTGGGTGGGAGATATTGCCTTAACGCATTTCCATAATATCTTATATCCCCAGGAGTTTGTATCTGAGAATTTCTTAAATCATAAGGATAAATATTATTCTGATAAAGCGATTGATTTTGAAAATTAGGATTAAAATTTTTATATGCTCCTGGAGGTAAAATGGCGGGATTTTGATAAGGGTCAAAATTTTGAGGGTTTCGATTTTGATTTTGATTTTGAACAGAGTTAAATTGGACTTGTTTAACAGGATTATATGGATTTTGAATAAAAAGATTATTATTTTTATGCTGGTTATTAAAAGTATTGTTCTGGTGGATAGTATTGTATTTACATTTTAAACTGAAAAAGGAGTTTATTGCTTCTTCAATATAATTAATTATATCTGAAAAATCTATGTCCATTTCATAAAGATTTTTAGCCGAGTCTTCATCATAGATAACACACTCATCAAAGTTTCTAGCTAAGAGGATGTAATCCATAACTTTTGTGAGGACTTTCGGAGGAAGTGTAAATTCATATCTCCCATATTCAAATTCTACATATAGTTTTTTAAATAGCTTTCCCCTAAGTTTAATTCTAGTTAAATCTTTTACTGGAGCTTTGAAGATTGTTTTTTGTTTTTTCTTAATTTTTCCATACCTTTGTACGAAAGATAAATCAAAATTTGTTATAAAAAGAATACCTTTATTTTTTTTAAACTTATCATGATTATTTAAGCCATTGGTAAGTTTAGCATAAACTGCATATACAGGCTTCTCTTTATCTGCTAGATTAAGATATTTCCTATATGAATTAAAAAGAATATTGATTTTGTCAATAAAGTAGAGATTCTTTTGGATGGGTTCAACGCTATTAGTTATAGTAATTATATTATTAGTAATAAATTCATTAATAGAGTGGTAATTTGTATTTAAATTTTCAAAAATGCCCTCAATAATCTTTACATTTGAATTTGGTTGAGTATAAATATTAAAAAAATACTCTTTATTAAGAGAAAAATGATGAAAGAGGATGCTAATCTTTTCTAATAAATTTTCCTTAGCATAACCAAATAATTTAAACAGAGATAATAGGTCAGATTCCATATTTGGATAATGATGACATCTAATTGGAGGAGCTCTGGCTTTTTCAATTTTTTGTCTTAATGTATACAAATTATTAAGGGCATCTCGTAGAGGATCTATAAATGTGCGAGCATTTTTAATAAGATCCAAGAATTTTTTTTCTAATTGTTCCTTTTTTTCATAAATATTGATAATTTGATGAGAATGGCATCTAGGACAGGATTTTAATTGTTGGTTTACTAGTTTTACGTTCTCCTTTCCACAATTTTTACAGACTTTCTTTTTTCCTGAATCTAAAATCTCAATATTTTTTGAGTTACAGTCTTGACATACATAAAAATCATATTTTTCTTCATGTAGGCAATCAGAACAACAACTTGTGCCACATTCTTCACAGTAATAAGCTAACTTAATATTCCTTTGACAGAAACGACAAATTTGTATGTGTTGGTCTGACATTTTTATGATTTGATCCAACCTAATTCTGAAAAAATTGATTATTAAAACGCTTTATCATAAATAGTAGATTAAAAATACTACTAAAATAGGTATGATATACTTATAATATTCAAATATTATCTGTAAAAAGCAAAAATCGAAAATAAGACAAAAACATAGAAAGCTAAAAACTTATCTTTAAATTATTATAGAGAGACTATTTGGGTTTATTTTATGATCTTTACTTTTGTCCCGAGAGCTTGTCCGGGTACACCAGCTTTTTTGAAATGGGCTCTTACAGCTCCATTATTTCCATGAGAGCGGGTAATTTTACCTTTTAATTCTTTACCGGTTGAAGTGATCCAAACAATAGTTCTTCCAATTAATTTATTTGCTTCTTTCTTAGTTTGTATATTTGGAAAAACTATTATACAGTGTTTAGGGTGTACTGTGTGGCGTCCTCTTTTGTAGTTAGAGATTGTCCCTTCCATTCCTAAAATTTCTAATTTATTTGAAGTCAAAAGAATAACCTAATATCTTGAAATTATTAAGAAGAATTTTTAAAAAAATAAAAAATTTACGTATCTATAGTCTTGTTTTATTTAGTAATAAAAAAGAAATGTTTTTCTACATCAAATTTTTAATATAATAAAGTGAAAGTAGCTTTTAGTAGAGTTGATATTACTCCGAAAGAGTTCATTGGAAAATCAATGGCAGGTTATACTCGGAAAGACCGTTGCCTTGGAAAACTAGATGATATTCATGCTTATGGTGTATTAATAGGAAATGATTCATTAAATAAAGAATATCTTTTATTAATTTCTATTGATACTCTTAAAATTCCACTTTCTATAGGAAATTATTGTAAAAATAAAATCATAACTGCATTTCCGGTATTAAAATTGCATAATGTCATCATCCACGCTACTCATACTCACTCTTCTTTAGATCTTACAGGAGAGTTCTATTGGCCTGGTGGATTTTTCAAGATTGTTAAAGGGATTATGTTTGGAATGAATAGAAATGATAAATTTATCATCTGGCTTTCTTATAAAATAGTAAATATGGTTAAAAATTTATTTAATAGTCTCGAATCTTGTAAAATAGCATTAAAAAGTAAAACATTTAATTCTAATATTGTTATTAATCGAAGACATCCAGAAAGAAAGGTTCAACCAAACTTAATGATTTTGGTGTTTAAAAATTTACAAACAAACCAATTAAAAGGGATACTTATTAATTATGCATGTCATCCTACAACACTTTCCTTTAAAAACAATAAATTATCAGCAGATTATCCAGGTAGGATTATATACAGAATAAGTGAATTATCTAATCATATAATATCCACTATATATTTTAATGGCCCTTCTGGTGATTTAAATCCAATAACCACATGTGGAATTGATTTTGAAAAATTATCTCAAGATAAAAGTCTTATTTATGATCAATTAGGAGATTATAATGATACAATAAGGATTGGAAACTCTATAGCAGAAGAGGCATTAAAATTAGCAAAAAATATTCCCGAATCGGACTTTTTTGATGATATTAAATTTCAAGTCTTTAAACGCAAATTTTTAGTTCCTATGAAGGATTATAAGTATTTCACAAAAACTTGGTTTATTAATAAGCTTTATTTTTCAATTAAAAAATATTTTATATTAAAATTTAGTAAAGGGAACATACAAAATGCTAATTTCCCGATATTTTTACTAAGACGTCGGAGATTAAAATTATTTTGTGAATCTTTGGTTCAATTCATTAAGTTAAAAGCCCAATCAGAGATAAACTCAGTTGAGTTTGGTATTATGACAATACCAGGTGAATTATTTGAAGATATTGGAAAAAATTTAATTAAAGTGTCACCTACAAAAGATAACACTCTCATTTTTCAAAATTCCCAGGATTGGATTGGATATTTGTTTCCAATAAAAGAATATATTCAAGAGGGAGGCTATGAACCAGTACCCAGCTTTAGTCCCTTATGTGGATATTATGTTTTAAAAGAAATGAAGAATTTATTACATAATTTTGGAAAATCCTAAATTATTATTTTATTAATTTTTTAATTTTATTCCAAGTTTCTTGATTTAAAGCTATTATTTGATTTATAAATTTGGTATGATTTTTACTACACTCTTCGTTTTGAAGCTCTCTTACTTTTCTCAAAACATTATTTTCTATAGTTTTAATAGATTTGAAAAAGTTATTTTTTTCAGATTGGTTTAAAAATTTATCATAATCTCTTATCAAGGAAGAATATCTAGTCCAAATCCAATCTGGATTTATTTTGGAATATGGACCAGGTTTTAAATACTCTTGACCTAGAATTGGAAACGTGTATGGTTTATAAATACTTAAGCAAGGAAGAGTTGTTCCCGTAAACCAGTGAATCGTACAATTATTATCTTTTTGTATTTGGGATACTTGTGAACCAGTTGATTCGAAATCACCATGCATGCATATTCCTGCTTCATGTTCTCTCAAAAATTCCATCATAATAGCAGGATTAATTTTTCCCTTATTCTTTTGTAATAAAATTGTTGATTTTCCTCCTCTAGAAAATTGTGAAGGTGTATTTGGTATATTAGATCCAGTAAATGTAGTAGCAAAATCAAAATCATCATCATCTTTACAATAACCTTGTTCAATTGCATGTTGAATTATGCCTTTTCTCCTTATATCTCCTTTTCCTCTGATTGAAAGCCAATTTGAAATAGATCTTACACTTTTCACCTTTTCTACGATCCACCAATCATCAGCAGTTTCTAAAACATAACCTTCATTTGAATCAGCAATCAGAAATGAATTGTGATACATCCAACTAGAATCATCATAAGCACAACCTCCACCTTGATGATATTTTTCAAGTAATTCAGTTATTATATATAAAGCTTCTTTGGCGGTTTTACCCCTCTCAAGACCCAAGCGGATTAAATCCATACCTAATAAGCCAATATGCCGGAGAGGCTCATAAGAATAAACTGCTTCATTTCCAATAACTACATTATATTCATTACATGCCATCTCTGCGCCCCATAACCAAAACGGTTGGTTCATAAGTAAAGCATTTGTTTCAGTTACTTGTGGGATAGAGATATATGTACATTTTACCTCTTCACCTTTAGAATATCTCTTCCTTGGTGCATATGTGATTAACTGAGCTTCATTATTAGGTCTATCACTATTCTTTCCAAAGATTACACTTCCATCTATAGTTGAATTCCCTAATGCTAGTAGAGTGTCACACAACTAAATTATCATCCCTAGAGATTTTTTCCAAGCTTGGTTGTTAATTTGAGAAATTTTCTCGACAAATTCATCTCCTAGAAGTTTATCCTCTCGATTAAATACATCATAAAATTTTCTAATCAAGTCATTTTCAATTGATCTTAATTCTTTAATATATACATCTCTCTCAACATTTTCTTTTAGAGGATTTCTCATAAAAGGTTTTATAAAATCAGCATGTCTAATCCAAAACCAATCTGGATTAATTGCGGGGTAAGATTTAGCTTCTAATACCTTTTGACTTTTAATTGGAAAAGTATAGGGTTTATATATACTTAAACATGTTAGAAGACTCCCTGTAAACCAATGAATTGATTTTGATTTACCTTTTCTAAGATGAGACACTTGTGATCCAGCTGTCATGTCTTTTCTTTTGTGTCTACAAATATTTCCTTCATGATCTCTTAGTAAATTCATCATTAAAGCAGGGGTTATTTGTTTTTTATATTGACTTAATTGTCGCATAGAACATTCAATATTACTTGGTAATTTTTGGGGACTTGAGAATGTAATTGCAAAATCAAAATCATCATCGTCTTTACAATAACCTTTTTCTACAGCATGATCAATTATTCCTTTCCTTCTTATGTCGCCTCTACCCCTAATCGAAACATCATTGGAAACGGACCGAAAATCTTTTACAATTTCAACGATCCACCAATCACCTGCAGTTTCCAATAAAAAAGCTTCTTGAGGATCTGCTATTATAAACGAGTTATGATAATTATGTCCTGTTAAACTATGTTCACCTCCTTGTCCATACACTTCTAATAGATTGGTAATTATATTTAATGCTTCCTTAGCTGATTTTCCACGTTCAAGACCTAATCTTAAAATATCCATGCCTAATAAACCTTCTTCATTTAGAGGTTCTTTTGTCATAATTGCTTCATTTCCAATAGATACTCCATATTCATTTGCACCCATCTCAGCCCCAAACATATAGTAAGGTTGGCTTAAAATAACAGCAGCAGTTTCTGAAACTTGAGGTATCGAAATATGAGTGCATTTTACATTAACTCCTTTTGAATACTTCATTCTAGGTTTATATGTTATTAACTGTGCTTCTGAGGAATTTCTATCACTATTTTTACCAAAAATTACATTTTTATCCTTGGATGATTCAGATAAACATACATAAGTATCGCACATAAAATTATGCCCATATTTATTCGGATTTTAAAATTAAAATGACTAAGATTTTAAAAAAATTTTGATTGTATATTTTATAGCAATCTTCATTTTCAATTTATAATAAAATGGAATTTGATAATTAAACTTTTTAATTAACTTTTAATTAGAATAAATTTTTAAGATTTTAGTAGCAATTGAAAGAAAGATCTCACTTTGATTAATCAGAGAAAGAAATTATGGATTTTTTCATTTGAATATGCTGGTATTGCCAAAGTTGGAGGATTAGGAGAAGTACCTGCCAATCAAGCAAAACATTTAAGCAATTTATATGATATTACTGTATTTTTGCCTTCACATGGACAATTAGATAGATTGAAGCAAAGCTTAGAATATGAAAAGCTACCTTTTGCTTGCGTTGGAATAATAAATCCTTCTGATTTTGGAGTTATGGAGCCAGAAACTAGATATTCCATTTCATTTTTCAAATTTAAGATGGATAGTGTGAATATTATACTTCTTTCAGGAGGAAATTCATTCACAACAAAATTCTTAGATGATAAGTCAGTATATAATCCCGATACAATTAAGGGGAAAATTAATCTTTTTAGCCTTGGAGTTAAGTGTTTTACTGAATATCTAACTTATTTAAAGAGAGATGATTTGCCCAATATAATTCATTTGCATGATTATCATGTAACCTTACCCTTTATTAGTATGAAACAAGTATTAGCTAAAAATGGGTTAGATGTTGCTTCAATACTTACAATTCATTTATTAACATGGCCTCGATTTGAGTTTGAATTTTATAAAGCATGCGGTATTGATAATACACCAATAAAAATTCGATTACCTACTGAATTTAAACAGTTAACGTTTACAGAAATATTTACCTTGAATAACGATATAGAAAAAATACCTACTGTAGAAAAGATTGGCGCTATAGTATGCGATATGGTTACAACCGTAAGTGAATCTTATTTAATATCAGATATAATTCCCAATTGCGGTCAAAATTTAATTGAATTTAAAGCTGATTTTGTATGGGATGGATGTGATTGGAAATATGAAGAAATTTATTCTAAAATATTACAATTACTAGGAACAGAGATTTATGAGATATTAAAAATTTCTCATGATACACAAATTGATAGAAATGATTTTAAGAAATACTTGCTTGAATATAAAATTGAAAATTTAATCCAAAGCCCTTTAATTAATTCTCAAAAAGTATTAAAGACTATAAATGAAATATCAAATGGTAAAATTTTCATTAGAGATGGGAATATAAAGGGATTTTCGGAAACTGGCCCTTTAGCTATTACCACAGGTAGGATATCTCCTCAAAAAGGATTTGAAACAATTTTTGAGGCAATACCAAAAGTAGTTGAAGTAATTCCAAATGCAAAATTTTTATTTTTAATAATACCAACTGATTACAGTCTTAATGAAATTAAAGTTTATGCTAAATATGTCAAAGATTACCCAAATAATGTAAGAATAGTTTTTGGAGTGGCTACTGATATTTTTTATCTTGCACACTTAGCGGCAGATGTCTACTGCGCTTTATCCCGTTGGGAACCTTTTGGAATAATGGCTTTAGAGAGTATGGCTTCTAAAATCCCAATAATTGCCACTAAAGTTGGAGGACTACAAGAAACTATAGTTGATATGAGAATATATCCAGAAATAGGTACAGGCATTTTAATAGAAAAAGATAATTCATCTCAATTTGCTAATGCATTAATTTCTCTTTTTAAAGCAGCCGAGGTTAGTGAAAAAGTCAAGGATTCTGAAATTCACACAATTTATGATACTCAAATCTTAAAGATTGTTAATCAAATACCTGATGAAATTATAAAATCTAGAGTGTTATTAGATCCAAATTATTATTTTACAATTAAAGAAAACTGTTTTAAAAGAGTGAAAAATCATTTTACTTGGAAGATAGTTTCTAATAAGCTAATAGATTTGTATTCTGAAATAATCAAATTACATTTAAATGGAGAAAAAGTTTGATTTTATCAATGAGAACAGTGATTTCTTCGCTCATAACTACTTTTTTTTTCAATACTATTGGAATGGCAATATTTTCTTATATTCCCCCTTATTTACTCGCATTAGAAAATGAGGGATTTATTGCTCCATTAGTCTCTTCAATATTTCCGTTAACTGCTACTATTTTTCCCTCTCTTTTAGGTAAAAGGTCTGATTTAATACAAAATCGATCAATTTTTTTTATTATAGGAACTATTGGCACTTGTTTAACACTTTTTTTACTATTATTTGTCAAGGAACTAATCTGGATAATTACTTTGCTATTTTTGTATGGTATCTTTAACGCTTGTTTTGGATTAATATTTATATTGTATCAAGAGGTGGTAGAAAATAATCCAAGATTAATTAGCTATTATAATGCGATTATTGTATTAGGATGGTTTGCGGGTTCTTTATTTGGGGGAATATTTATAGATTTTTACGGAATTTTAAATCTTATTTGGTTTTTATTCCTAGTTTCGGTTATAAGTGTTGTTCTATTACCTCTTATTAAAGAAGATAGAGAGATGATATTAGAACATTACAATATAAGAAGTAATCAAGAAGTGAATGATGGTATTGAACAACAAAGAAATAAAAAAATATCAAAATCTATTTATTTTGGATTATTCTTCAGAAATTTTGGAGTTAGACCTGTTATGGCAATATTAGCAATAACGATAGGCTTATATTTAACTAGTAAAATTGCAATCGGATTTCTGATTGGCCTCAATCCATTACTTCAATTTTTTCTAATGATATTGATTGGGAATGTTATTAAGAATAAAAATCAAAAGATCATTATAGTAATCGGATATCTTTTAGGCGCTTTAACTTTATTTGGTTATGCTATTTCAATTGATTTTATTGGATTTCTATTTTACCAGGGATCAGCTTCTTTTTCATATGCAATGTTTTGGAATGCTACACAGATATATATTGCCCAGAGAACAACTCCAAAAAATAAAGGAAAATATATTGGATATGCAAATTCAAGTTTCTTTTTGGGAAGCTTTATAGGTGGTCTTATATTTAGCCTTTTATCATTTATTGCTGATTTTTATTTTGCAATGTGGTTTATGATAATTTTTCCAGTAATATCCGCGCTAATCATTTTTCTCAAATTAAATAATGAAGAAAAATCAGAATCATGAATTCCAAAAAATATGCAAATTTTTAGTAATTTCTCCTGCTTTATCGGGTATTACTTTAAGTTCACTTCTGATCCAATCAGAAATCCATTTAGATTTATCTTTAAATCGAGTATCCATGAAAATTATTGCTCCTTTATCTTTAATTTTTCTAATTGGTCGACCAGATGCTTGATTTGCCCGTTGAACCGCAGGATATAGATAAGCAAAATTCCAACCTTGTTTATTAAAGACTTTATCATAATATTTAATTTTTGCATTAACTCTTGGAGTGGGTAAATGATAAGGAAATCCAGCAACTACTACCGAATTCATAGAATTCCCAGGATAATCTTCCCCTTCTGAATTTCTCCCTCCACATACACCTAATAAAACAGCGCCTCCATTTGAAGACATACTTTTGAAATGTCCAATTAATGCAGCATTTTCAGAAGCAGATAATCCAGGTTCTTCAATAAATAATTTTTTATTGTTTTTTTGTACTATAGATTCTATACCATTTTCTATAAGTGCATTTAAAATTCGATAGGATGCACAAAAAATCCCAACATTTGCAGGAGTACATTGTAAAACCTCATTAATTTTCCCAATCATCTTTTTAAACATTCTTGGTATCCTGTTAGCTCTTTTAGTATCAACTCCTTCAGTGATAATAGCCTTAACGTTTTTATTGCTAAATGGTGAGGCTGCTATTATCCCCTTATAAGTTTTTCCACTCTCTTTAAATCCAATTAATTTATTAAAAACATAAGGATTAACAGTCCCCGAAAGGTTAAGGCAAGTAAAGCAATCTTTTAAAATAGGTATAGTAATATCTCGAGGATCTAACGCAACAATCTCTATTGAAACCGATTTACGTCCTTTTATCTGTTTTATGGAGTAGCAAAAAAAATAATTAGGCAGTAAATAAGTATTAACCCACTTAATCCAAAATTCTGCTAGAGATCCAATATTATTTCTGGAGAATTCTCCATTAGCTATTCTTTCCTCGTGAATTGAGGTCCCAAAATCAAGGAGATCATTGATAAGATTTTCTAGTTGTTTTAAACTTGTTAATCCAAGGCTTTTATTTAGATTTTCAAGAAAAGTTTCAGGTTCGATCTCTTTTTCATCAACATTGAGATTTTTCGCCTTTTTTTCTAAATGGTTTAAAAGCAAGTTAACAAAATTTTGTAATAAGATTGGAGAGTTATATAACTCTAAATCTCTCAAACATAATCTTAATAAATAAGGAGAAATTCGCTCAGAATTAATTTCTGTAGCGACTTGGATTAAATTATGACATTCATCTATAACTAAAATACATTCTTGAAGTTCCTTCCCCACAAATTTCAAGAAGTTAAACCTAATATATGGATTAAAGAGCCACTGGTAATTACATATAACTAAATTCATCTCATTTAGGAGAAATTTACTTAGATAATAGGGACAAAATGTTTTTTCCCTGCAAAAATATATAAGTTCTTCAGCATCTATAGGTTTATTAAGCATTTCAGGAGCAATTAATTTTGGATCACTATATTGGTCTTTTTTCTTAATTAAATTATTATAATGAGCACAATTTCGATTTTTCCTTAAATCACTACAAACTGACATTGCCTCTCTTGGATTCAATCTAAGCTGTAATAATGTTTTATTTAAGCACATTTCGTTCCGCCCTCTAATAGAAAGTCCATTGATTTTAATATTTAATTTTTTATTTTCTATTAACTTTGAAACTTTGGTCAATTCTTTAATTATTCGTGTATTTTGTGCATGTGTTCGACACATGTAAATGATTTTCAAGTTTTTTTCATAGGTTAAAGGTAATAATGCACTCAAGGCCATAATTGTTTTTCCAGTACCATTTGGAGCAGAGAGTAAAATAATTTTTCTTTCTTTTGACGCATTTTCAAGTTGCTTTATAATAACTTCCTGATCTTGCCTAAATTGTTCATAAGGAAAAAAATTATAATAATTGAAGTTTGTCACCTTGAAATTGGGTATATTTTAATAATTCTATAATTTATAGTTTATATTAACAAGGAGTATAAAAGTTTAATTATTAAGAATATTATAATTAAAAAATGACTAAGGATAATTCTGAAAAACCATATTTACTTCTAAGAGAAATATTCAATGAAATACTCTTAAGAGATATTATTCTCTTTACAATACTATTTTTATTTATCCTTGCCCAAACTTGGGATACTATCATTCTATTTTTATTTCCAATTATCTCTTTTGCCTATTCACTAATTTTTAGAATTATAAGCACAAATAAATGGAGAATGTATTCTGAAAATAGTCCACTAATCTATAATCCTGTAGGTGTTGAAAAACGACATGCCAACAGGCTTGAGTTTTGTACTTTACTTCAATTAATTCTTTTATTTTGGATAGGTGCTGAATCCTTGTACCATCCCCAATTGATAGATGATTACACTATTTATTTTAACATTCTCTATTTCTTTATTTACTCTTTCGGATTTTATTGGATAATGATTGATATCTGGAAATATAGTAGATTTGGAATTATATTAAAAAACATCGATCTTGAATATGAAAAAAGCAATTCGGGAAAAGAAATCAATAATTTAATTAACTTTTTAAAATTTGAAAAGTTCAAGCGAATCTCTATAGTAAATTTAATAATCTTTTTAGTAGTAAACATGTTAAATATCTTGTTTGCGTTAGGTATTCATTATAATGCAATATCAGGTATACCTTTTCTATTGCCAGGTACAGGAATAGAATCTTCAAAACCGATACAAATTACCCTAGTTTCATTTTTTATAATTGTTATTTCTCCACTACTAACAAGCTATTTTCTAATTCTTATCTATAGAGATGTAAACAATTTTTCACTTGACAATTTAAATATCGCAATAGAATATTTGCCTGATAAAGTGAAACAACAAATTTTAAAAAATATTAAAAATTTGAACAATCACTTTTCTAAAATACTATCAATAGAGTAAATATTTATTAAAGTCAAAAAGTAACAAATTATAAATTTCTGCTATTTATATTATTTTAAAAAAACTTCATTTTTAACTTGAATTATGACTCAAATAGCCGATCAAAGCCGAAAATACCTCTTTAAAGTAGTAATAGTCGGTGATGGGGGAATTGGAAAGAGCACTATGATACAGAGACTAATAACAGGGCAATATATTCCAATGAAAGTGACGATTGGTACAGATTTAAGTACTTTTTCTTCCAAATTGGAGGAAAGCGAAGTTAAATTGCAAATATGGGATTTTGCTGGTGAAAAGCGTTTCAGGTTTTTTCTACCGAATTACTCACGTGGAGCAAAAGGATGTTTGTTATGTTACGATATTACCAGGTATACCAGCTTCCAAAATTTATCTGATTGGTACGAGATTATAAAAATGAATGCGGGTAATCCAATTTTTATACTAGTAGGATGTAAACATGATTTAGCGGATTTAAAAAGGTCAGTTTCTACAGAACAAGCACAAAAGTTTCAAGAAGAGTATAATATTCCATATTTCTTTGAAACATCTTCAAAAACAGGATATCATAATGGATTAATTTTTGAGAAATTAAGTAAAGCAATACTTGAATTTCATAGTAATTAAAGCTTCTTTTGAAAAGTAAAAAAAAAAATGAGAATCACTATGGGAGAATTCTATAAGTTTATTCTAGCAAATCTTTAAATTCATCAATATTTAATTCCAAATATTTTGCTGTAATTAAGTCTCTGCCCATAAGAGTTCTAAAGTTTTTTTTGCGTTTATTGTTAAGAAATTTTTTCATTTCGCTTAAGTCTGGTTGTTTATTTGTTATTTCTAGATATTTCTTTTTTATTGCATGCTCAACGATCTTTTGCCCTACGTCTGTTCTTATTATTAAAAATGCTTCACCTGAACCTTTAGGAGCCCCCCACGGGCTATATGAAATATCAGAAAATTCACCAGAAAAATCAGTACAATATTTACAACCTGTCATACCCCCAGAAGAGCAAGCATAAGCAATTTTCAATGATGTACGTTCTGCCCCAGTGTTAAAATCTGATACCAATATCTTTCCTAGACCTTGAAGATGACACGGATTAGCTATTATGCCGATATCTCTTTTTTTATCTAAATAGGCCTTTCCTATACCTGTTATAAGGGGACCTGCGTTATCCATCGTGGCTTTGGGTATATATTGTTTAGCATCCTTAGCATTATCAACAACAACTGGGAATGCGACAGGTGGTTTTTTACTTTTTAGTTCACTGAGTACAAAATGTTTTACAACACCAGATTCAAAAGCAGCTAAAACTAAATTATATAAAATATCATCGTTATTTTTCGATTTTACTTGGATAATATCTTTATAGACTCCTACTGCTAAATCAACTCTGGTTTGACCGAATAATTTTTCTTCGATTTCTGATACAGGCAAAAAACTTCTTGGGCAAGCATTATAGCATAGTCCTACAGTTTCAGCACATTCATCAACTACAAATGCTTCTCCAGTTTCGCTATTGAAGTCCATATGGGGACAAAAAGCGTTACAACTTCCACAATGGATACAAAGACCTGCATAAATTACTTCATTTTCAAGATCTTGACTAGATTTTTCAATTTTCATAACATAAATTCACAAAAATGCATTTTTTATAGCTTATTTTCTTAAAATTTTTGATTGCAAATAAATTTAGTGCGAAATTAAATGAAATTTCACACTCTTCAAGTTTTAATCCATAATAAAGAAAACTTAAAGAATGATTGCGAAAACTTGTAGAAATATGAATTAAAGAAGATTTTAAGAAATCCACTTAACTTTCCTTTAGGTGAACTATAAATACTTCTTCCAGATAAACGTATTTAAGGAATTGTATATAAAATTCTGCTTGATTTGGTGAGTTTTTTGAGGAGTATAGAATTTTTTTCTATATTTTCTGCCCTTAATAGTATAGCAGTAGGACTAAATAAGTAAAGACGTAGCATAACATCATATTCCGCAATAATAACATAATGAATTAGTTCGTGCTGTTTAACGATTAAAGAAGGCATAAATCCTCGTTTAAAGACGGTTTTATCCCTAACTCTCAGGATTGTCACCTTTAATGGTTTTTTTTCCTTATATTCACGCCTTCCAAATTGAATTAATTGTTTAGGTAATTTTCTTAAATCAATCATCCTCTAATGAAATAATTAACTTATCCTTTCAAACTTTTACTTTTTCTATTATTCTTTAAATTTTCTTTTTTAACTATCGAAACAATAAAAAATGGACTCCTTATACTTTTTTAAGGTGGAAAAATTTTTGATATTTGGTATAGCCTAGAAAAAGCTGATGATAATAAATGTCAGATATTAATTTAACAAGAAATTTCCAAAAATTTGGGAAAAATGTTCATACTATTGCCATTCTCATGATACTTTCTTTTCCATTTCCTTTCCTTATTATAGGAATTTTAGTTTTAATGAGTAATTTATTGAAGAATATAAAAAATATAAATATAATATTAAATAACAAAAATTTATTGGAGTTTTATACCAAATATAAATATTCTGCGGTTTTAAGGGTTATAGGGCTTTTATTTACTGCTGGAAGTATAACGGCATTTACATTTGCCTTAAGAAACCCTCTTTTTTTCAATCCATGGTATATTTTAATAATCCTGATTTGTAGTATTATGATTTTATTTGCAGGCTCGGTGAGTGAGGCAAAAGGGTGGGAGGAATTAAAACAATTTATTGAGGAGAATGCTAATCTATTTCCGAGTGAAGTTTTAGATGATTCTATCGATGGTTGCAGTAAATTGAGAAAGGGATCTTTAATCTATCATCTATGGTTCTTAGTAATTCCAATTCTGATTGGTTATGGTTTTCAAGTTAAAGGGTTTTTTAAATTATCAAAACTTAAAGATTTAGCGATGTTTTAGTTGTATTAATCATAAACTCATACTAATCATAAAGAATTTTTATCTATGTGATTTAAAAAAACTTTAAAACTTAAGATGGGAGGTAACACTGTAATATTATCTTAATTTAAATAATTATAATCTCATTTTAATATCCAGCGATCATCTTTTCAAAAAAGTTAAAAATTAAAGATTGGAGGATAAGCGTTGGAATATTTAAGAGAATTCTTAGTTTTGAAAGAAGGGGGCAAAGTCTTATACTGTAATTCCTCCGAGTTAATAAAAGATGAGATATTATTTGGTGGATTTCTTGAGGCAATCAATTCTTTCTATAATATCTCTCTTAAAGATGATTTACGGCAAATTGAAGGAAATGTTCTAAGAATTTCTTTTTTAACAAAGTTAGGGTGTCAATTTATTGGTATTTCTTCAATGAATGATAGTTGTAATGATGCATTAGAAGAATTACAATTTTTTACTAATAGATTTGTTGAACTGTTTCCAGAAATCTTAAACAAAGATAATGAAAATGATGTTCGCGTTTTTCAGAGGTTTAATTCAGAGATAATTAAAACCAAGAAAGATTATTTGGGAAAAGGTTTCGAAAGCAATTATCTCTCATATTTATTAGAATCAGAAGACTGGTGAAAAAAAAATCATGGTTGAATACTTAAAAGATTTTTTTGTGTTAAAAGAAGGAGGTAAATGCATTTTTTCTAAAAATTCAGATTTAATCAAGGATGAGTCGTTGTTTACGGGTTTCCTTGAGGCAATTAATGGTTTTTATACTTTAGCCTTTAACGATGAATTAGACCAAATTGAAGGCAAAAATCTACGAATTACATTTATAAATAAAGAAGACTGCCAATTTGTTGGCATTTCTCCTATGACTGTTAAAAATGAAGAAGCGAGAGATGAGCTTGAATATTTTGCAGATATTTTTATTTCACGTTTTGGGGATGCATTAGAGAATGGAGAAAATGTCAGGATTTTTCACAGTTTTAGTTCAGAAATTATAAAAACCAAAAGTCAGTACCTTACAGAATTGCTAGAGAAATATTATCTTGTTAAAAATTAATTTAATAATTTCAACACTCTTCTTCTTCCTCTTCTTTAAGAAAACGGGAACATGTATCGTCTAATTTCTTTATGATATGATCTCTGTCCTTCCAAATTAACCACGTTCCACCACTTTTCTCAAAATGGAATCCTTCATAATTACCAACCATGCCTTTTAGTGTCTTTTTGATAAAACTCCAAGAAAAATTCGTCCTTTCAACCACTTCAGAAATCGCAATAGGGTGATTAATTTCTAAATCGTTATTAAAAAATTCTATTACTCTATTTAAGCCAGTTTTAGGTGCTGATTCTTTTTCTGACATGCTTACCAGGCATCTTAATCTATTATTTATTACAAATTATAGTTTTTATATCAATATTAACATTAGAAAAATTTGAAGATTATTTTCTCATCTTAATAAATTCTCCAGATTTCATTAACTCACATGGTTTTAAATATGTTAATCCTGTTTTTTCTGAGAGTTCTTCAAGCATTTTGGTCCACTTTACATAATTTTTTTTCCCAGGTCCAAAGGGTCCTGGCATGTCCATTCCTGCGAGCATAGTATCGTCAATGGTTTTATAATTGGAAACAATACCTTCTTCTAGAAGTCTACAACCTTCATTCAATTGAATAGCGTAATAATATTCTGGGCTGGATAATTCTGCTTTTTCTGTAGTTTTAATTTTTGGTTTTCCTTCACTCCAATCATAGATACCTTTTCCCGTTTTTTTTCCTAAGTGACCTTCTTTGAGTAATTTAGTAAGAGTTTTTCCCGGTACAAATTCAGGTGAAAGTTCCTCGGTAAAATAGTTCATAGTATTACATATTACGTCGAGACCAAAGTAATCCCATTTAGCAAATATACCGAGTTCTGGTGGAGTTACAAAATCATTATCAACTTTTTCATAGGGGATTCCTTTTTCAGTTGCTAAATCTAATAACCAATTTAATAAAAGGTTTGATGCAATGGTTAGGCGATTTACAATAAACCCTGGGCTCTCCTTTTCAATTTTGGCGATAAATCTTTTACCTTTTAGAGCTGGTAACTTACTCCCTAGTTCTACTGCCGTTTCAAAGGTTGCGTGAGAGGTTTTTTCACCTTTAATAATTTCTATTAATCTAAGAACTGGGACAGGAGTAAAAAAATGCATGCCTATAACTTTATCAGGTCGATTAGAAGCCTCTGCTATTTTTGTGATACTCATGGTAGACGTATTAGTTGCTAAAATCGCATGTTTGGGTGCTAATCTTCCTAAATTTTGAAATAATTCTTGTTTTAACCCCATCACTTCGGGGATTGCTTCAACAATGAAATCAGCATCTTGAATAGATTTTTTTAAGTTTTTTTCTTTAATTAGAGTACCCATTAATGAATCGATTGATGATCCCTGACTTAATAGCCCCTTGGACTTTATTTTATTTAATCCATTTCGAATAAAATTTACAGCCTTTTCCAAGGCATTTTTATTAATGTCATTTAATATGACTTTCTCGAATAATCCTGACATTAGAGCAACTTGAGCAATTTCTCGCCCCATGGTGCCTGCTCCGATAACTGTGAAAACCCTGATATTATCAATGATTACCAATCTGAAATTCACCATAAATTAAGAAATTGATAAAAAGTAGGCATAAGTAATATAAAAATTTTTTTTATGAAAAAAAGAGTATTTATAAAATTAAATAATTGAAATAATATACCATGAGATTAGCATTGTACCTATTCCTAAAAATATTGAAATGGGAAGACCAGGCAAAATTTTATTACGTTTTAGCCCCATGATTGTTATACCTGTTCCAATTATGATTGCAATTGCTGTTAAAATCATGACTATTACGCTATTTGCTTGAATAAGTGCACTTGAAGTAAGCATGCTATAAAAAGCTAAATCCCCAATTCCAATTTCTAATTTAGAAGTGTCATATACAGCTTCACCACTATCAATCTTTTCTTGGATATCTTTCTTAGCTAAATCCTTATTTACATCCCCTTGGGAAGCGATGTCTATCATTTCTTTTATTGGTCCCTTTTTATAGAGTACAGCAAATATATCCCAAATAGATATTCCAATTAAAATTGCTAATGTAGTCCAAAGTGGCATTAACACCCCCATAGATGCTCCAACCAATAAACCCATGTATAACACGATAATATTCTTAGTAAATACTGATTTCGATGTAAAATATCCATAAAGTAAAAAGAGGGTAAAAATTCCAACATATATAGGTAAAAGAATATTTGCTAATGCATTATAAGTATAAACTAATGATGGTGATTCGGGAAATTGTATAAAGAATAAATATAAAATAATGGAACTAAAAAACAGTGATAAGAAAAAGCTTAAAAAACCAAAGCTTAAACCAAATATATACTTTAAAACATCAATCCCTCGTTTTTTCACCAAGTAGATTATTAGAAATGCTGAAGCAGCAGCCATAATAGTGAAAATAACTCCATTTAATATTCCGCCTAAAGCTCCAAACTCCTCTTCAGATAAATAACCACCGTCTATTTGAACTCCGGCTTCTATATATGTAAGATAAGATAAAATCCCAGCAATAATTACAACAAGTATAATTGGTAATGCATAAAATTTAGAACTAATTCTATATGTAGGTAAAAAATGTGGCACAAAATCTTTTTCAATTACTTCTTTTTCTGATTCTGTTTCTTCTGTATCTCTTTGATTATTTGGTTGATTTTGATGGTCAATCTGTGAATTTTCAAAATTTTCTGACATATTATTATAGTACTTTGTTTATGAATTAATTATTTAAGGTAATAATATAATTAATAATTTAAATATCTGTTATTTATGAAAAATATTAGAAAACAACTCGATGTAAATAATTAAAAATAATGTCAAAATACCAAAATTTTGAACAAAAATTAAGTAAAGCTTATTTAAATTTTTTGAATAGTGATATTAGAAAAATTTATCATAACCCTATATTTCCGTGTCATTTAGGAATTATTTTTTTTAGTAATAATCATAGTAATTTATTTGAAAAATTAAATATAGAAATTAATAACGTTTTTGAGCGTTTTTTCTTTGGGATTATGAGCTTTGAAATTAAAAATGATTATTTCTTCTCTATAAAAGAAAGAATTAAAGTTAAAGGATTATGTAATGATGTTTTTGTATATCCTTCAAATTATTTTTATACAATTATTTCTGATTACAAAATTAAAAACAATTCTGACATAGGTCTTGGGATAACGAATTTACCCATATACTCAAGCGATAGAAAAAATTTGATATTTCTATATGGTGAGGCACATCTACGTCAAAATTGTGCTGTTGTGTCTTCCTACAATTTAAAATTGAATGCCCATTCTCAGCATGATGATAAAACTAATCATAGATTGATTAAAGAAGCGATTCATGAAATTGGACATATTATTTTAGGAGCTGGGCATTGTTTAAATAAATTATGTGTTATGAGTTTCTCCAAAAATATTGAGGCAATTGATAAAAAATCACTAAAGCTATGTTCAAATTGCCAATTTGAATTAAAACGGTTAAGAGCAAAATTAAACTTTTAAAAAGATTCAATTTTTCTTAAAAATAGACATTTGGAAACTGTTGTATAAATTCTTTCAATAAATTTACTCTATGCCTTCTTTCTTCTCTACGATAACGCAATGGATATAATTCATCAATAGTAAATTTATATAATTGAACCCATGTTTTTGCTACTTTTTCGATTCTATAATTTTCCGAAATTAATTTCGCATTTTTTCCGAACTCTTCTCTAAGATCATCATCTTTTAGTAATTTAATTACATATTCATTGAATTGATCTAAATTATTAGCTAAATATCCTGTCTCTCCATGTCTTATTATATTAGCTATACCACAACCATTAGCTCCAACACTAGGAGTTCCTTGAGCCATAGCTTCCGCTAAAACTAAACCCTCTGCTTCAACCCAAGACCATAGACACGTTAAATCAACAGTATTATATAATTTTAACAAATCCTCGAATGGTACTCTCCCTTCATATGATACAAAATCTCTATATTTCTTATTCTTAACGATTTTCTCTACAGCATCAGTAGATGGACCGGGACTACCTACTAACATTAAATGAGAATCAGGAACCTTTTTATGAATTTCTCTAAATGCTTTTATAACTCGAATTGGATGTTTTTCAGGTGATAATCTTGAAGCATATAATAATACTTTTTTATCTCCTAAATTATATTTTTCTCTAATTCCATTTTGTTTAAGCGTTTTAAAGTAAAAATCAGGAATTCCCGTATTTAGAGCAATTATTGGTTCTTTAAACTTATATCTAAGTAATAAATCTTTTTTTGTTTTAGTTGGAACATGAACCAAATCATATTTGTCTAAGACTTGCCTTTCATATCTCCAGATGATATCATTTTTGGCCAGTAATTTGCCGAATATTGGTATATATTGAGCTGTATAAAATTGCATAGGACTATGATGGGAACCAATCATAGGGATTCCTAAATATTTTGCCCAGTTGATGGCCATCGCTCCCACTGTCGCGTGTGTATGAATATGTGCGATGTCCAAATAATCCTCTTGGCAAAGGAAGATTTTATGTATTGGGACAGTTAGAACAAACTGGGTCTTATGTCCTATTTGAACACCTCCTAAATCGTGAAAGTGGAGTGTCTTTGGTTTTTTATATCCGTCCTGAATACAGGGAGCAAAAATATGTACATTATGTCCTAATTTTGCTATGGCATTACTTAAAAATCTTACACCATGTGCAAGACCATTCATTTGACTGTACATATTACTGAAAATTCCAATTTCCAGTTTATTCTTAACCATGGTTTTAATCCTAAAAATAGAAAAATATTATATTTATCTAGATACATTTTTATTTAAAAAACTATGTTTTTAATAAAAAATTGGTGATTTTTTAATAAAATCTTAAAAATTATCATTAAGTCTTTAAAGTCTATTAATTACAGCTTATTTTTTTCTCTAAGTTAGATTCAATTCATTATTAAATATATTCAAACCTAATAAAAACCTTTATTTATCTTGTTAACTGAATTATTTCAGTTAAATATGTATGACTGAAAGTTAAGAGGATATATTAAATGCAGAAATACCATATGAGAAAATTAGAAAAAGAAATAACAAATAGAGAAAAGATATATGATATTTTAAAAAGGGGAAAATATACCATTCTTTCATTATGTCGAGATAATGAACCATATGTAGTAACTCTAAGTTATGGGTTTGATGATAAAAAAAATTCATTGTATCTTCATACTGCTAATCAAGGTTTAAAAATTGATTTTATAAAAAGAAACCCAAACATATGTGGGACAGTAATAGAAGATCATGGTTATAAAATGAATCAATGCTCTCATGCTTATTGTTCGATAGTTTTTTGGGGAAAAATATCTGTAATAGAAGACCTTAAAGAAAAAAAGCATGCATTTAACGTCTTAATAAATCATTTAGAAGAAAATCCTGATGAAGTTAAACAGAGATTTTTAAAAAAAGATACTGTTTATTATGATACATGTTTGTTACGACTTGATATTATCGAAATAACTGGTAAAAAGAGTTTGTAAGATATTTAAAATAAAAAAATTTTTTTTAAAAGAAATATAATTAAACTTTATGGATGCTAAAGAAGAACAAAAAATTGTCGAAGAAATATTAAAAGATAGAAGATTACCACATTCAATAGAGATATTAGATGTTGATGGAGATAAATACACTGTTCGAAATAATTTTGGTTCTACAATTATATACTATAAAAAAGGAGAAAATTATTTTTTAGAAGAAGAACTATAAAAGAGGATAATTTAATAGTAATTCAGGCAGAATACCCTAATCCTTTCGTTTGATTTTTAGTTTATAAATAAATTCCTTCTATTAAATGTATCTATAAGTCTTCTTTAAATTGATTTATTCTATAAATAATAAATACTAAATATCTATTGAATCTTTAAATTATTCATAGTTAAGATTATAAGATCGTAATTTTTTTTATTAATCATAGGAAAAAGAAAATAGCAAGAGTAATTTACAAACTCATGAGAAGGAGAAAAATCAAATCAGAAAGCTCTGAAGAGAAATTTAAGGAAAAATTTCGGGCTGTAATAGATAACTCAACTTCATTATCTATGTATAATGAAAAGAAAAAGGCTATTTGTATTATAAAAAAGAATTTAGCTAAAGATTATGAAATTGAAGTTGATGCCTCTGAAGCCCCAATCCTTAATAAAATGACCGAAACTCCTGAACCATATGAAAATTCTATAGCAGATCTTAAAATTTTGGAAGAAGAAGTTTTCCCATTAAGTAAAGCATTTAAGAATGTTTTTGGTGAAGAAAAAGAAATAGAATTATATTCAATAAAATTAGCTATCGGAGGAAGTAATACTGATTATGTTACAATCAGTGAAAAGGATTTGGTAAAATATGACGTGGAACCAACACTAAGTGGTTTAAGAGATTTCATAAAGGAAAATACAGAGAGCATTTTAGGTTTTCTTGATAGTAAATATATAAGTGAAGAGGGAAATGTCATTTATTTGAGGTGTGGAAAAAAAAATGTTTCTGACAATATATTTTCTTTAAAGATTGTAATACTTGCTTCTTTACAACAAAGAGGATATTTTCTTCAGCAAGAGCATAAGTACTATGGACTTCAGCTCTTTTTAGTTATAGAATCTAGAAAAGAAAATGATGATAAATTACTAGAATTCTTAAAGGAATTAGGTATTGATTGGGAATTAATCTTTTTCAGAAGAAAATTAGCTATTCACGATTGGACTGAAATAGAATGTGAAAGAAATTCAGAAAATCTAAAAAGTTATCTACGAGCAAGATATGATACCCTGAATTATTTCGACATAAATAATATAATAAGATTAATAGTTAAAAATCAATTACCATTTAAAGTTGCAGATAAGATGGCTTCACTACTTTACAAAATGAAAACTGAGAGGGCACTACAAATGCATGAAAAGAAATTCGAGCAATCAAAGGTTAAAGAGAGAATGTATATTGATGATTCAGTTCAAAATTTTTCAAGAAGTGCTAATGATGATGATAAAATTCAAGCTGGAGATGAATATTCTCTTACCCTCAAAAAAGCTGAGATTGTTGCTGCTGCAAAAATTGCCTGTGCTTATTTAGGAATACAAATTGAGATTAAATTTGATAGAGATATCTCAACAGAAGATGTTTTAAAATATCAGGATGAGTTAACTAATTTTTAGTCTCTACTCTTTTAAAAATAATAAAGAAAAAATTTAAGATTTTTATAAAATTAATCTAATCCATAAGAACTTTTTAATAATTCATAGTTTACTGCTCCAGCGGTGATTGATCTTCCAGTTCTAATATTATTAACAGTATAAGTTGCGGGAGCAAATAAACCAGGATCAATTTTATAGAAGTCATAATCTGCTTCTTTAAAGATTGTGTTAAATGGTTTTCCATAGCTAGAGGATTGGTTAGAAGGGGCATTTTTTATAAGCTCAAATAAATTTTCTTCTTTTTCTTTTTCAACATCAATTGTGTAGAAAACTTTTCCTCCAGCTATTATAGAATCATTAGTGGTTCCCATTGCTGCAAAATCATCGTTAGCAATTGGTGCAATTGATGTCGTTCCAAAGCCATCCTTAATCACTTCCAATGGAAAATGAATTTCATGGAGTTTATGAATCCCGGTTTCCACGATTCTTGCGGCCACCTGAATGGATCCCGTTAAACAGGCAGTAGGAGCACATACTGCATATGTATTTTCTGGTGTTACTTTAGATTTTTCAGACACAATAGCCAATACTTCCTCATTGGGCATCTTTCTCGTCTCAAATACTATTATAGCACAATCAGAATCATCAATATATTTTAACTCATCAAAGAGTTTTTCAACTTTAGCTTTTGCTCTTGCTGGTCCTGAGCCTAAAGATTGAAATACTACCTTCTTTTTAATTTCTCCATTTTTTTCAACTTCTTTTTTTAATTTCACAGACCATCCTGCCAATTGAGACGCCATACATGATATAATTGGTTCTGAAGTATATACATTAACAGCAGGGAAAAAGTGACCATCTAAACTAAAAGTTGTAAATTCTACAGTTCCTAAACCACCCATGCAAATTTCTCCAACTAATTTTCCTCCCATCCATGATGCATTTGTCATATCTAAGATTGTAGAACCATTACTTAATTTATAGACTTCAGCTTTAAAATAATCTTTATTTTCAATAATTTCTTCAACAATTTTCAAGGCGAGATTATTAATTTTCACGTGGTGCATTATTATCACCTAAATAACAATTTTTATTGGGTATTTAAAATTAAATTTTTATTTTATTATATTAACATAAGTTTTAATTAAAAGTTTATAAAAATGGATGAATCAATAGCTAAATTAAAAGAATTAACCAATGACTTGATCAATACAAAATCTTTTTTTTTTGAAAAACTTAATAAAATAAATTCATCCATTCATATTTTCACTCATTTAGATGCTGATGGATTAGCTTCGGGTGCAATATTAGGGAGAGCTTTATACAGAGAGAAAATTCCATTTCAAATTTCAATTCTTAAGCAATTAGAACGAGAGGAAATATTAAAAATTAAAGAATTGTCTCAAGAATATAACTACTTTTTTATATTTTCTGATTTTGGAAGTGGTCAGTACTTAGAATTGATTAATAAATTGAAATCTGATGATGGATTAAAGTCCTTTATTATCCTTGACCACCATATTCCCCAAAATGTATCTGATAAAGAGGATAATTCTATTTTTAATATATATAATGAAACCAAGCCTTGGCATATTAATCCTTATTTCTATGATATTGATGGAAGCACTGAAATTTCTGGAGCAGGATTGTGTTATTATTTTGCTAAAGTTTTAAATGAAAAAAATGTAAATCTTTCCCCTATTGCTCTAATTGGAGCAACAGGAGATATGCAATATCAAGAACCTAAAAAGTCGTTTATAGGGCTTAATAAACTTATCTTAAATGAAGCAATGCAATTAGATATTATTGAAATGGTAAATGATTTAAATTTTTCACCGATTAAACCATTAAACGAGGCAATTGCTTATTCTAGTGACATTAACTTACCAGGTTTAACTGGAGATCCCAATAAAGTCTTAATTTTTCTACAGAAGTTAGGTATTTTAATGGAAAACACAAATGGGAATATAAAAGCTCTAGCTGATCTGAATCAAAGTGATAAACAAAAAATTACTTCAGCAATTATTCGATATATTTCATTTAAATTAGACCTAGATCCTAATGAGATATTAGATAAATTAATTATTAATCGTTATATTTTGAAGAATGAAATTAAGGCATCAGAACTTCATGATTTGAATGGATTTTCTAATTTATTGAATTCATGTGGAAGAACTGATGTTGGGGGACTAGGAATTGTTGTTGCAATGGGAGATAGAGGAAAGGCTTTTCAAAAAGCCCTAGAAAATTTAATGATTTATAAAAAATCTATTGTTAAAGCTTTAACTTGGATACACGAAAAGAGGAAAATTCAACATAAAGACTATATACAATATTTTTTTGGAGAAGACATTATACCTGAAAAAATTATTGGTACCATTAGCTCAATGTTAATTTTTGAAAAGAGTGATTTATTGGATACCTCAAAACCAATATTTGGTTTTGCTAAGAGAGAAGAGGGAAATATGTATAAAGTTTCAGCTAGAGCTGATAAAAAACTCGTGAATGAAGGACTAAATTTATCAGAAGTGATAAGAGAAGCTTTAGAATTAACAAATCTAGAGACTTTAGGAGGGGGTCATCCACCTGCTGCTGGTACCAAAATACCAATAGATCGTGTAAATGATTTTTTAGAAAATTGTAATAAGACTGTTGAAAAGCAACTTTCTAAATGAATTCTAATTGAACATTCTAAATACTGTAAATTTCTCCAGTTTCAGGAGCAACAGAATTATAACCTTCATTGGCGAGACCTCGCGCAAATGAAGTAGTTGCCTTATCATCACCATGAATACAAAACACATACTTCGAATTGTCAAGAAAATTTAGATTATGGATATATTTCAATAAGTGTTTTCGATCAGCATGACTAGAAAAATCATAATAATCAATCTGACAATTTGCTTTTTTAACTATTTTTCTGTTTGGATTTTTACTCTTATTATTTAGTTGATATTCAAAAATCTTCTCGTCTAATAGTTTTCTTCCAGGTGTTCCCTCAACTTGATATCCAACTAGATATATTGCAGAATTGGGATCATCTAATAGTAATTTAATATAATCAACTGCAGCTCCACCTCTTAGCATCCCAGATGGAGAAATTATAATTGAATTAGATTTCTGTGCAATTTTTTTTCGATTTTTCTCAGAAACAAACTCGGTTTTTTTCAATGATTTCTTATAGTAACTGAAGTCTCGAAAAAATGATGGATAATCGAAGTAAGCTACCCCTACCTTTCTAGCTAATCCATCCATATAAATTTGGTTTTTTAAATTATATTTATTTAGAATTAATAAGACTTCTTGAGAACGTGCGACTCCGAAGGCTGGGATAAGGACTCTACCATCATTTTCATTTACATCTATTACATGTTCTACAAAAATTCGCTCTAATTCTTTCCTTGAAGGATGATCTCTAAGAGCATAGGTTGATTCTATAATTAATGCATCAATATTTGGAATTATTGAAGTTTCTGCAGGATTTATTAAATTAGTTTCAATTAAATTAATATCTCCAGTATAAAGAAGTTTCTTTTTATCAACTTCAATTAAAATTGATACACTACCGGGGATATGCCCTGCATTATAAAAAGTGATATAAAAATCTTCATCAATTTTTTTTCGATTCTCATTTTCTAAAAATTGAGCATTTTTTCTTAACTTTTCTATTTCTCTATATCCAAAGGGGTAATGATAATTTGAAACTTTTATCATGTCTTTTAAAAGAATTTCGGTAATTCTCAATGTTAATGGATTAGTAAAGAAGGGCACATTAAAATTTTTAAAAAGGTAAGGTAAACCTCCAGAATGATCTATATGACAATGACTTAATGCAATTGCTTTAAGATTGCTTAAATCTGTATCATATGGTAATCGATTATCTTCACTGAATCTTACTCCATAATCTAGAATACATTTTGTACCTTTATTGGATTCAATTAAGACTGCTGAACGCCCTACTTCTCTGCAACCACCTAGAAACGAAATTTTTGTCATGAAAGATTAATCTCTATAAAATATGAAAAATATCAAAAAACTTTTTACATATTTAAAACAATCAAGAAATATCAAGTTTTTTATTGATATATTTTAAATTTTTCTGAAGATGATATTTTTATGAAATTTGAGGGAAATGCAGAAATCGGCATTATAGGAGGAACAGGCGCAGATATTGCGTTAGAAGATGCTGAAGAATTAAAAATTTATACTCCTTACGGAAATACTTCTGAATTTATTAATGTGGGTTATTTTAAAGGTAAAAAAGTAGCATTTTTACCTCGCCATGGAAAGGGTCATACGATACCACCTCATAAACTAAATTTCAGAGCAAATATATGGGCTATGAAAGAGTTGGGAGTAAAATACATTATTTCTCCTTCAGCAGTGGGATCCTTAAAGAGAGAATTGGATAAGGGACACTTTTTATTAGTAGATCAGTATATAGATAGAACAAAGAAACGCTTAGATACTTTTTATGAGGGAGGTCAAGTATGCCACATTGGACAAGCCGAACCTTTCTGTGAATATTTAAATAATCTTTTTTTTGAAAGTGGTACGGAAATTGAAAGTTTAAATATTTTAAATGGAGGTACATATGTGTGTATTGAAGGGCCCCGCTTTTCTACAAGAGCAGAATCTAAAACATTTCGCCAATGGAATGCCGACATAATAGGTATGACAGTTTATCCTGAAGTGGTACTTGCAGCAGAAAAGGAAATATGTTATTGCACTATAGCTATGATTACCGATTATGACGTTTGGGCAGCTTATTGTAAAAATTGTGGTATTGTAGAATATGGAGAAAGATGTGAAAATTGTGGCGGATCCTTGGAGAAACTAGCCGTAAGCATCGAAGAAATTCTCGATACCGTTAGAAGAAACGAAGGAAATCTTAAAAAATTGTTAGAAATAGTCATTCCTAAAATAGATACTCAACGAGATTGTGGATGCCATCATACTCTTACAGGAGCAGTTATTTAATAAAACTTGAAAGTTTTAATTAATTTTTTTTATTTTTAATATAAAATAGTTTGAAGTTTTATGAAAAAAAATAAGGTTTTAGTCCTTGGATCCTTAGCCTTTGATTACATTATGGGTTTTAAAGAAAAATTTGTTAATGCTGTGTCAATTAATCAAAAAAAAGAAGAATACCAAAGCACAATTACAGCAGATAGTCGACAACTACATTTTGGAGGGACTGCTGGCAACATTGCTTATAATCTCGGCTTATTAAATGTTGTAAGTGTTCTTTTAGTGGGTTCAGTGGGAAAAGATTTTGAAAGTTTAGGATATAAGGGTCATATACAACGCTTTAGAAATATTGAACTGTCAATTGATGAATATGATGATCTTTTCACTGCTGCTTGTTATATAGTCAATGATATTAAATCGAATCAAATGATTATATTTCATGGTGGTGCCCTAGATAAAGGTAAGAATATAAATTTAGAAGATAAGATCAAGAATCCAAAAGAGTTTGCCTATGCGATTAATTCAACACAAAGTATCGAAGCTATGAGTAATTTTGCTGAGCAACTAAATAATTTAAAGATCCCAACAATTTTTGATCCTGGGCAAGTTACGCCACTTTTTCCAAAAGAATTATTAATCAATATAATTAAAAAGTCTGAAATTTTAATTGGCAATTCTTATGAAATAGAACAAATAAAAAGGAGAACTGGATTTACAGAAAAAAAATTAATTGAATCTGTCAAGGCAATTATAACCACTAAGGGCTCAGATGGTTCAGAATTAATTTATAAAGATGATAAGAATAAGATTTATAAAATAAATATTCCTATAGCAATTCCAGAAAAAATAGAAGATGCTACTGGAGCAGGAGATGGGTATCGAGCAGGAATATTAACAGGGTTAATCTTAAATATGACAATTTTAGATTCTTGCAGATTAGGTTCTATAGTGGGATCATTTGTAATTGAAAGTAGCGGAGCACAGAGCCAATATTTCAATATAAACCAAATTAGAAAAAGATTTTTCAATACTTATGGATACATTCCTCCTGAATTAGAAAAAATATAAAGTTTAGTTTTTGACAACTTGTACCTAATCATGTAATATTGGTTTTCTAGCAGCAAGGACAGCATCTAAACGCCCTATAGAGGTATTATGTGGAGAAGTTTTTACCAATTCAGGGTCCTCATGAGCTTCTTCATATATTTTATACATTATATCCACAAAATTATCGAGGGATTTTTTAGATTCTGTTTCTGTAGGTTCAATCATAATTGCTCCATTCACTATTAATGGAAAGTAAATAGTTGGAGCATAAATTCCATAATCTAAAATTCTTTTAGCAATATCTTCAGTTATTACTTCATTTGGTAAACCTTTATCCGATAACACAAACTCATGTTGACAAATTCTGTTGTAAGGAAGATCATATTTTTTTTGTAGTAAAACTCGTAGATAGTTTGCATTTAGGACTGAAATTTGACCTACTTGTTCTAAACCTTCACTTCCTAATGCTAAAATATAAGTATATGCGCGTATAATAACTCCAAAATTACCCCAAAATGCTTTTATCCTTCCTATTGATTTTTCATTATTACTTTTACATATAATTCCTTCACTAGTTTTTATAATACAAGGTTTAGGTAAAAAAGGAATAAGATTATTTACTACTCCAACTGGTCCTGATCCAGGTCCACCTCCTCCATGAGGGGTAGAAAAGGTTTTATGCAGATTTAAGTGGACTATATCGAATCCCATATCTTTAGGTCGACAGATTCCTAACATTGGATTTAGGTTTGCTCCATCATAGTAACAGATGCCACCATTCTCATGTACAATTCGTGTTATTTCTGTTATTTGACGATCGAAAACTCCTAATGTATTTGGATTGGTTAACATGATCCCTGCTACATCTTTTTCTTTCATTGCATATTCTAATTGATCTAATGGAACTTCACCATTTTTATCAGATTGTAATTCAATAATCGAAAATCCAGCCATTTTTGCAGAAGCAGGATTAGTGCCATGAGCAGAATCCGGTACTATTATCTTACTTTTCTTAACTTTTCTGCTCTTAAAATATTTTTTCATTATTAATAAGCCTGTTAGTTCACCATGGGCACCAGCAGCAGGTTGTAGGGTAAATGCCTCCATACCGGTTATTTCTCCTAACATTTTCGAAGTCTTATAGATTACTTCCATCGCCCCTTGATTTTCTTCCTGAAGTGGATGGATTTGAGAAAAACCAGATAAGCGTGCAGTTATTTCATTTATTTTTGGATTATATTTCATAGTACAAGAGCCCAATGGATAAATTCCATTATCTACACCGTAATTTTTTTGACTTAAATTAATATAATGTCTTACAATTTCTATTTCAGGGTTATCTGGAATATCTAATTGGGCTCTCTGGTAATTTGGTGGAATAATTTCATCAATATCAATACGTTCAATATCCATTTTAGGTATGAAATTTTTATGTGCCTTTCCATTTCCTTTTTCAAAAATTAATAATTCTTTCGAAGCCATTTTTTGTTTACTCTCCTAATAATTTTCTACAGCCTTTTTTGCTGCATCAATAAATTTTTCCATCGATTTTTGGCTATTACATTCAGTAACACACACTAAAGCAACATTATCTAATTCTGGATAATATTTTGACAACTTTAGAGGAGGGAGTAAATCTTTCTTTTTACATTCATTAATTAGTGCTTCAATATTTGGGCATTTCAACATGAATTCATTATATGTTGGTTTTTTATTTAAAATTTCATAACCAGGTATTTTTATTAGTTCTCTTTTTAGATAATGCGTTTTTTGAAAATTCTGGGCGGCTATTTCTTTTAAACCAGTTTTACCTAATGATAATAAATATATTAGGGCTGCTAAGGAACAGAGAGCCTGATTTGTACAAATATTCGAGCTTGCTTTTTCTCTTCTAATATGCTGTTCACGTGCCTGAAGGGTTAAAATAAATCCAGTTTTTTCTCCATATAGCTCCTTTGTTTTTCCAATCAACCGCCCAGGCATCTTCCGCAAAAATTTTTGTTTAGCCGTAAAAATTCCTAACCCTGGGCCTCCAAAAGAAGGGGAAATGCCAAATGGTTGACCTTCTGCTACATATATATCAATATCTAATTCCCCAGGGGTTTTTAATATACCTAGGCAAGTGGGATCTGTCATAACTTGGATAATTAAACACTTTTGTGATCCTTCTCGTACAGTTCTAACCATATCTTCTATATTTTCAATGTCTCCAAAAAAATTTGGACTTTGAAATAAAACTGCCGCAATATCTTCTGTAATTTCATTCTTTAATTGGTTTTCTTTAATAATTTTATGATCAATTTCTTGTCCCCAACAATAAGTTTCAACAACCTCAATATATTCTGGATGGATTCCTTCTAATAAGATAACCTTACTTTTACTGGTAATGATTGTAGCCATTATTGCTGCTTCTGCTAAAGCTGTTGAACCATCATACATACTTGCATTTGCAATATCCATCTGAGTTAATTTAGAAATTATTGTTTGATATTCAAAAATTGCTTGTAAATAACCTTGACTTGCTTCTGCTTGATAAGGTGTGTAAGAACTATAGAATTCTGGACGACTAATTATAAAATCAACTATAGATGGTACATAATGGTAATAGCAACCTGCCCCTAAAAAACTATAAGAATATACTTTATTTTGATGGGAAAGATTATTTAAATATCTTAATAAATCCGGTTCTGATAATCCAGTAGATAAATCTAATTTCTTAATTTTTATATTGTTCGGTATATCTTGAAATAAATCATCTATAGAATTTACACCAATAGTTTTAAGCATCTCTTCAATTATTTTCTCATTATGAGGTATAAAGTCCAATTTTAACAACTCATGGAATTTAATTAAAAAAATTAATAAAAATATTATTAGAATCTAATTCTCTTCGTTTTGCACTAATTCTTTATATTTATTAACAGTAAGAAGACTATTGACCTCATCATAGTTAGAAAACTTCACTTCTAAAATCCATCCCTCCTCAAATGGCGAGGAATTAACGAGTTCTGGGCTTTCAGTAAGTTTTTCATTTATACTAATAATTTGTCCTGATAAAGGCATAATAATATCTCCAACTGCTTTAACAGATTCTATTTCTCCAACACTAGTTTCTTTTTCAACACTAGTGCCAAGATCAGGAAGCTGGATAAAAACAATATCTCCTAACTGATGCTGAGCATAATCAGTTATCCCCACTCTAGCAATATCCTCTTCAATTCTGACCCACTCATGAGAAGAGGTATATTTTAAATTATCAGGGAACTTATAATCCATTTTATTTCACATGTTGTTTAATTTATGAATATTTCTATACATTCCGATAAAAAGGTATAGGTACAATAATTCCTTTTAGCAATTTTCCTCGAATTTCAATTTCTAATTCTGTTCCGATTTCACTATACAGGGATTGCACTAGACCTAAGCCAATAGTTTTATCAAGTGTAGGTGAATACCCCCCAGAAGTAACATACCCAATTTCTTGACCATCTTTAAAAATTTTATATGTGTCTCTAATAATTCCTCTTTCTATTAAATTTAAACCTACGATAATTCTCTCTGTTCCTTTTGATTTTTGATTTAATAGAATTTCTTTCCCAATATATTCTATACCTTCTTTAGGTTTTGCGAGCCAATTTAATCCGGCTTCTATTGGAGTTATTGAATCACTAATCTCATGACCATAAAGTGAATAACACGCCTCTAACCTCAATGAATCTCTTGCACCTAATCCGGCTGGACTTGCTCCAGTATTAATTAAGTCGTTCCAAATTTTTTCAGCATATTTATTCTCAAATGAAATTTCGAATCCTCTCTCTCCCGTATATCCAGTTCTAGCAATAAAAATAGGTATATTTTTCAGATTACAATGCGCAAAATAAAATCGATTTATTTTTGATAGGTCTACATCGACTAAAGGTTGGAACAGTTGATCTGCTTTTGGTCCTTGAAATGCTAAACGGCAACGCTTATCTGAGAGATTGGTTATTTTAACATCTTTATTTCCAATATGATCATTTAACCATTCCAAATCCTTTTCTCTATTACTGGCATTTACTATCATTCTAAATCTTTCGGGGGTCTCCTCATAGTATACTAAATCATCAACTACCGTCCCATTCTCATAGCACATTATTGAATATTGTCCTTTAGATGGTTCTAATAGGCTTAAATCATTGATCATTATATATTGAAGAAAAGAAATTACGTCCCTTCCCTCAAATAAAAATTCGCCCATATGTGTAATATCAAACACACCGGCATTTGAACGAATAGCCTTATGCTCTTTTATAATGCTCTCATATTGTACAGGCATATGAAAACCAGCAAATTCTACCATTTTTGCACCTAATTTAACGTGAATATCATAAAGTGGTGTTTTCTTAACATCTTGAACTTCTTGTTTCGGCATATCTACACCTTTTTATGTGTTGAATTTAATATTGTGAGTATAAAGTACAGAGAATTATTTAAATTTTCAGACTAAATTTTAATTAATTGCTATATGCGGGGAAAAAAATGGGTGTTTTAAGTCTAAAATAATAAGAAAAATAAGGAATTATTTCCAGCAAATTATTCTTCTACAGGTATTTCTATTAATGAAAGAATATCATAACCCTGTATTTCATCTCTGCCATGCAAACTCCCAGTTAGCTCAATTACAAATGCAATTCCAATAACAGTTCCACCAGTTTTTTCTATTAATTTACATGCCGCTTTTGCTGTCCCTCCAGTTGCTAATAAATCATCAAATAATAAAACTTTTTCTCCCTTTTCAATAGCGTCAATATGCATCTCAATTGTGTCTGTACCATACTCAAGTTCGTATGTCTCACTAAGTGTCTTATAAGGTAATTTTCCTGGCTTTCTAATCAAAACAAATCCTGCACCCAATTGATAAGCAATTACGCCACCCCAAACATAACCCCTAGCCTCTATTGCTGCGACTTTATCGATTCCTTTATCCTTATAATGATTTATTATTCGATCGCAAGATTCTTTAAAAGGGGAATACGCTTTACATAATGTTGTAACATCTTTAAATTGGATACCAGGTTTTGGCCAATCTGGGACGTTTCTTATATATTTCTCCAAATCCATTCATATAAACCTTTTACTTCTATTTACAAATTAAATTTATTTTCAGAATAATTTTAATTTCTATTTATGGTAATTAAAAATTATATTTAATTGAATCGTCAAGACTTAATTTTCTCATCAAAATTAAGAATTAGAAAAAATTATATAAAGACAATCTTATAAGAAATATATTAGACAATCAATTTTTAATAATAGATTAAAATGAAGATATTATTATTTGGTCCACAAAATGCAGGAAAGACTAGCTTAATGAGGACAACCTGCTTAGGATATAACTTCATGAAGGTTTTAAATCTAAAACCAACAAAAGGTATTTCAAGAGAGAATTTTATCTTCCGCGGTATCATGGAACTCAACTGATTTTGCCATTTCGGGAATTTCTGAGAAGTTTGGGACGCGGGAGGCCAACAACGGTATATGGAGCGATATTTCTCAGATACACACCGAGAACTTATATTTTCAGAAGTTAAAACTGCGATTTTTATGGCAGAATCTACTGTTATTGAGGATAGAGTAAAAGAAGTCTTTGATAAATTTTTAACCTACCTCTTTGAATTTAGCCCTCAAACAGAAACAGTTTATGTTTTATTGAATAAAATTGATTTACAAGATTCAAAGGAAGATGAACTTTATAATTTATTAATTAAGGGCATTGATAGTGATTTGAAGGAAAAACTTATTTTTACTCCTGTGAGCGTAAAGGAGGGGAGTGCCCAACATCGTCTTATTGAAGTTTTAGATTTCGAAATTCAAAAGAATACTCTTGCATTGCAACGGCTAGGTAAAATAAGACATTTATTAGATCAACTTAAAGTTAATACTTTATCTGAATATCTTTTATTTAATCAACCAGATGGCTTGTTAATAGCTTCAACTTTGGGCAAATTTGAACATAAACCTTTACAGTTTATGAAATTTGAAATTGGAACGCTTGATTCTAATGTGTACCAGATCTTTAGTAAGATTATGGAACTAATGAATACTTCAATTTCACCTTTAGAATTAACTACTGTTATATATGAAAGTGAAAGCAATTATATTCTTGTAAAGGAAGTAAGCAATGGCTCGGTCTTAATGGCTGTTACCCATAATAAAAATAATGAAGTTTTTTCAAATGTTATGGAAACCCTCACTGGGGAGAATTTTATAAATTTAAAAAATTATTTAACTACTTCTGATTTTTAAAATATTAAAAAATTTTTTAAAATAAAAAATAAAGAATTTAGAAAAAATATCTGAAAATATTATCTATTATTGTTCTTTTTCCATAAGTGTTTTTTTGGTTAATATATGTTGTTTTGCATGATGAGGCCTTCTTAAAACAGTGTCATTTGATTTTTCTATCTCTCTTGCTTGATCACACATAAAAGCCGCAGTTCTCATCATTTCATGGGCGGCTGCTAATAAAGGCATATAATCTTCTCTTTCTTTCAACACAAAGCAAGCTTTCGCTGTAACTTTTGAAACTGAAGCTGCTAACTCAAAAGCAGCAATAGCTTTTGCTTCTGCATATGGATTAGAAAAACCAGCAGCTTTAACAGCTTTAATAGCATCAACGATTATTCTTGGCATGCTAGGAGCTGTTCCTTCAAGCATGCTCATAATTACCTTATTCAATTCTCCTGCAATAACTCGAAGTGCTCCAGTTATCGTAAGAACTTTTAACAAGTCCGAATTAAAACAACTCATTTCAGTTGGATCTAAAAAGGGTCTTCTTGCACCAATCATGCTATCACAGTTAACTAAAATGTATCCCATCCCTTTTTCTTCAATCTCTTCCACCGCCTTTTTCGCTGGAGCATCAGAAATTACAATAGTAGGAATTCCAGCCTCTTTAGCCATATCTCTAGCAGCTAATGGTCCTTTTAGAGCAGCATTCGGACTAGACATTAAAATAAGTTCTGGCTCCCACTTTAATAGATCTTTCATTGTTTCAGTACACATTTCTGGTGGATGCATTTTAGCACCTGATGTTACTTCATAGACATTAATTCTTGTAGCTTCAGCTCTTTCATCCATAAGGAATGCGAGCAATAAAGAAGAACCAATGGTTCCATTTTTAAGGATGCCGATTTTTAGTATTTTACCTTCTTCACTCATTTTTGACACTTTTTTCTAAAATTAAATAATAATTTTACGTATTATTTTACTTACAATTTCCCACTATTTTTAATATTTCTTTAATTTTGATTCTACTATTTTAAAATTTTATATGAAATCAATGTCTAATTATTAATATTATTCAAAAAAAAAATCGAGTTGAGATGAAAATGGAATTAAATGGAGTTGAAATAGAAGATACTTACTGTGAAGCTTTTACTGCTGTTTTTACCAGAATTTTAGTCACAGCGAAAAATGAAAAATGGGTAAAAATAGCTAGTCAAGTAGCAACGGGTTATGGAACATCTACGATTCATTGTGATTCTGAAGCAGGCATCGATGTTTTTGTTCCATCAGAAAAGACACCAGATAAACGTCCAGGAGTCATTTTAATGTTTTTTAAAACAAAAAAAGATCAAATGGACAATGTACTATTGAATCGTATTGGACAATGCATTTTAACTTGCCCTACAACAGCATGTTTTGATGCTATAAGTGGTTCAGTCGATCCAATTAAAGAATTCGAAATTAAAACAGGTTATAAACTGAAATTTTTTGGGGATAAATTTGAAGAAAAAATAGAAGGAGTATTTCCTTTCGAGGCATGGAAAATTCCTGTAATGGATGGAGAGTTTATTGTTCAAAGCAATTTTAAGGTTGGGAAGGGAATCGCAGGTGGTAACTTCTTAATACTTTCAGAAAGCCAAGAATCAGGACTACAAGCTGCTGAAGCAGCAATTGAGGCGATAAAAGATGTTGAGAATGTTATTACTCCATTTCCAGGAGGAATAGCAAGGTCAGGATCAAAAGTAGGTTCAAAATATTCCTTTTTAAACGCAAGTACTAACGACCCACTTTGTCCAACATTAAGAAAGGTCAGCGAAAATTCTCAATTAGGAGAAAAGGATAATTGTGTTTATGAGGTAATTTTGGATGGAGCAATTGAGGAGTCTATAAAGAAAGCTATGAAATTAGGTATTCAAGCATCAGTAAAAGTGCCTGGGGTTAATAAGATTTCCGCAGGAAATTATGGTGGTAAATTAGGTAAATTTCAGTACCGTTTACACGAAGTATTAATGTAAAATTTTGAAAAATTTATTTTAAATTTACTTATTTTTATTTTAATTTTCGTTTTATCTTTCTTTGAGGAGGTTTCTTTTCTGGTTCTTCTTCTAGTTCAATTTCTTCAATTTCTTCCTCTGTTATTTTTTCTTTTGGTGGTTTTTCCTTTTTCTTTTTTGGAGTTATTTCCTTTTTCTTAGTAATCATTGGTTGCCGTTCGACAAATTTAGTTTTGACTCTTTTATATGAAAAGGCTATTCCTGCTAATATTCCAAAAACTAAGCCTATAATTAACATAATCAAAGGCATTAAGGGTGTTAATTCATCAGGAATAATTCTTATTTCTTTTGGCCCAAGTCCAAAATCAGAAGTAACGTGAGTCGTATCCCCATCCTCGTCAGTTACAGAAATGTAGACATACCAAACACCTGTGATTAAATTAACTGATCGAATTAATAATGTCATACTATCTGAATATACTTTTGTAACATTATGCCAATTATCATTTTCATCTAATAGACTAACAGTTACATAGGCAATTGTGTCTTCTACATCAGAAATATTAAAAGTGAAGATCATATCTTCTCCATAATTTATAGCAATGCTTTCTTCAATACCCAAACCATTTATCCAGAATTCATGGATTTCTGGAAAGTTATTTTTTATTGTTAAAGTTTCATTATAAGTACTTACTCCATCAAACTGATCTTTAACCTTCAAAATTGCTTGATAAATTCCGACTGGCTTATCAATATCTATTGAAAAAGTTCCATCAAACGTCCAGTCTTTGTTGTTACTCAATAGATACGGAGTCTCTTTTTGTCCAATAGATGTAATCAATATTAAAGAAACATTAAGATATCCTGGTCTTGTATTTGGGTCAGCATCAGATACATTCAAGGAAATGTGGCAGTCTTCATCTCTATTAAATTCTTGTAATGAAAAATTAACTGATAATTCACTTATTTGTGGGATTGAATTTAAAACTTTAAACGGGATATAAGCAGCGATTTTCTTAGAAGGTGAATCATCTGACATATTAATTTTAACATAATAGATTTTATTAGGTTGAGTAAATCTATCATCTATCTGAAATGAAAAGTGCTGAATATTATTTCCTAAATCAAAAAGGTTTACTTGAATACTTTCAGATATACTATCAACAACTGTTACATTCCAGTTGAAATTATAAATGTCGTGATCATCTACATAAAGGTTTCCATCTACAAAGTCTCCTCTATTATGCTCAAAACTATTAAGGCCTGCTACATAATTCGATTTAATAGTGAAATTTGTATAGGTAGTATGAGCATTTACTATTTCATCCGATATATTATAGATTAAAAAGCTAACATTTTGAAACTCTAATGGTGCGAATGATTTAGGTGAATATACATATGAATATATATCAGTTTCAATGAAAGACATGTTGTAGTTACCAACACTTCTATTAGAAAAATCGATTTGCATGAATGTGTATTTCACATTATCAAAACCAGAAACATTAACAGTAAATTTAATAGATTCAAAGAATCTATATACAATTGTATCATTTCTTGTTATTGAAGAAAAATTTAGAGCTTTTTTTCCACTTTGGGAGGTTCTTATGTCTTTTAAATTTACTTCATTTACATTATTATCTAGATTTGAATAGCTATTATTTTGTGTAATTAAAACAAGATTGAAGGAAATTCCAAGAAAAATAAATAGAATAAAAGTGCTTCTTATAAAATTCTTGTAATTAATCATTTTTTTGTTCATCTCCTTAATAATTTATGTTTTATTTCTTTATTTTTATAAAATAAAACAATAGCGATGGGAATAAGAATAGGTAATAAATAAAACACGACGAAATTGAAGGTTGTAAGTTCAACTTTTATATTAAAATAAAATTGGGCAATAATGTTATTAGAACTATCTCTTAAAACAAATGTGTAAGATTTTGATGTAAAATCATAAGGGTTAATGGTGGGTAACACCTCTGCGGTAACTGTATTTCTTCCTGGACCTAATCCATTGATATTAGTCTCTAGCTTTTCTCCATTTGCATATAATGAAAAAATTTCAGAGATTTCTTGGTTATTTTGAATAATCACAATAAAATGTGCGTAATCTCCCTGGGGTACAACGCTAGGAAAGGTTACACTCAATATTTCAAATTTCTTAATAATTTGAATTGAAAAGGATTTAGTATAAAAGATTGTATTGCCTTTTTTTATATTCATCTCTATTTCTGTTGTATCAGATATTATATTATCTGCTAATTCTATTGAATAAAATACAGTTTTAGTTTCACTTTTTAATAAAGTGATTTCCTCTACTATCTCTTGAGCTAAATCTTCGCCTGAGAAAGTAATATTGAGATATTGTGAACTATTGGGTAGAAAGTTTAGAAGTTTTAGAGATAAATCAATAATTCCTCCACTTGTTACTATACTTTCATAAAAAAAATCTGCATAATCAAATGAGTAACCAATATCTATAATTCTTATAATTTCTAAATAAAGAATATTATCTTTTTTAAGTTGAAACGTTAAATTGTGGTCACCTAAATCAGCATCAAGTACAGCTATTAAGTTAAATGATATGTTAGTTAAAACCATTGTCGGTAGATATACAATTTGTGAGCCGTTATAAATATCATCTCCTTCCATAGACATATTTAATGTAACATCTTCATTCCGAGTATTATTTATTTGAAGCGTTATATTATAAGTTGGACCTTGGTAGACCCTTTTAGGTAATCCTAAAATTCCTTCATATCTTAATCCAGATATTATATTATAACGTTTTAAGCTAATAGCCGTCGCAAAGATTGAAGTATTTGCATATATATATAAATAATAGCCACTCCCGACTGGCATAGAATCATTAATATTATATAATAATGTTATGGACTCATCAATTATTTGGTGCTGTCTCTTTTCTAGTAATGTACCATTTGGATATTTGAATAGATATGTAATATCGGCAGAAATTATGTTATATTGGCTTTTATATATCTCATACTCCTCAGTAGTTGTATTATAAAAATCAAGATTTTTTTCAAATGAATAAACACATGTAATATTCATTGTATCCTCATTAAAAATATAATCTGGAATTTCTTCTGACACATTATATGAAGCTTTAATCACTGTACTGGTATATATATCATCCGCATACAAATAAGCTTCACTTAATTTTAAATTAGCATAGAAATTCTTATTATTATTAATAGGAGAATCAATAGATAATCTGTAAGCGTTTACTGTTTCATCATAAAAACTATTTTCAAATGTCTCATGCAGTTGCCAAGCTCTATTATAATAAGTTATATTACCTGTGGTTTCAAATAACTTCATGCATGCCATTAATGTAATAGAATTTGATTCTAATTCTATAGTTCGAATAGCGCCTGAGATATCCCATACTCCATCGCGACTGTATTCATAGGCATTAAATCCTGGATCCCACATTGCTTCTAGCTTATTAAAAAGGTTTTTAGCAAATTGTAAATATAATGAATCATTTTTCATTCCATTTACTTTCCAAATTTCGATTAAAGTGATTATTCCTAATGCGTTGACAGATAAATATTTATAGTCACTGCCTGTAGTCCAATCCTGTAAAGAATAATATTTAAATCCCCCGTTTGTATCATCCCATACGTTTGCTAGGAGTTTATTCATTGTATTATTTGCTAATTCAAGTGCTTTGTTGCTTATATCTTGATCCAGATCCAGTTTTTCATAGAGTTTGTGAATCTCCAAATTTGCTAATATGGCATATAAATTACTTTCTGTATATTTATCCGTGGTTGAGTTATGGTGATAAAACCCTGCTTTTGAAGAGGTGTCCCTAAATTCCGTTGAATTTATAAGATCAAACATTTCTTCAAGAGAAGATATATAATTAACATCCCCTATATTTTCACCAATGTTTTCAATTAAAAGAAATATAGGCATTAAGTTATCAATAAGATACCTGTCATAATTATATACCTTATTAGTTTTACCATTAATTGACCTCACAAATCCATATTTCTTTAGATTAATGTCACCTTCATACCATAAAGGAGATTCCCTTAATAATAAATAATTATCATATGTTGCACTTGGACTAATATCATCTTTTAATAGGGACTTATATAATAACAAATTATCAATAGGATATACTCTATCATCCAGAATACTGCCTGTGCTATCTCCCTCTCTATAATATGTATCTATTTGTAGGGTTAAATCTGATTCATAATTATTTCTAAAAAAATTCCATATTTTGTCAAAATTTTTTTTAAAAGGATCTTGAAATACATATCCAATATCTGCCGAATTAATAATAATTGGCTGATCTTGATTATTATCATATTGTAAAGATGAACTTTTATTTTCAGAATGATAAAAATTGTTAAAAATATAAAAAAAATTCAAAACACAAATAAAAACTAAAAATAGACATAAAAGTTCCTTTTTATTGAGTCCATTTTTTCTATATTTCATCTGAGAACTAGAAGTTTTTAAGAGACTCATATTGAAATCTATTTAGTTTTGAATTTGTTTTATTTTAAAAGGTATATTTTTTAAAAAAATTTTCTTCTCTTTAAAATCTTTTTCTGAAAACCTCGGTTTTTTAGAGATATTTTAACTTGAATTTTAATCGTTTATTTATTTATTATATTTGGAACTTCAGAAATCTCCACTCTAACTTGATTCATCGAATCTCTCTCTCTAATAGTTACTGTGTTATCTTCAAGTGATTGATAATCGATTGTTATACAAAATGGGGTTCCTAATTCATCTTGTCTACGATATCTCTTCCCAATAGATCCTGCTGCATCATAGAAAGATTTAATTCGGAGTTCAAGTAAATTACGATGTATTTTTATTGCTAAATTTCTTATTTTTTCTTTATTTCTTACTAATGGAAATACAGCTACAGTATTAGGGGCTAAGTCCTTTTCTAGTTTTAGATTTATTCTTCCATCTTCAACACTAAATGCATTTTCTAATAATGTATAGATAATTCTATCGATTCCAAAAGCAATTTCAAGGATTTGAGGGATTTCTTTTACATTTGGATCAGATCCCATGCTTACCTTAAAATCTTGCTTTGAATAATCTCCATGTCTTTTTAAATCATAATCAGTTCGGTCGTGTACCCCACAAATTTCAACCCATCCAAATTGATTAGTCTTTATTTCTAAATCCCAAGCATCATCAGCATAATGGGCTCTCTCATGAGGAGAATGTTGCCTGTATCTTATTACTTCTTCAGGAATACCTACTTTTTTTGTTAAATAATAGCCTAAATAAAGGCAATAAGCGAAAGCGGGTTTCTTTAATATTTTTTTATTTATTGCTTGCTCAAGAGATATTAGATTAGGTGTATCTATTTTTTTTTCTTGGATTTGCCAGTCTAGTAATGGTAATTTGAATTTTTTGATCTCAGAATAATCTTCAAAATCCATTTCTTGCTCCTTACCTATAAATAATTGAATTTCAAACTGATCAAATGCTCTCATTCTTAATATTAATTGTCTTGGAGAGATTTCATTTCTGTATGCTTTTCCATATTGATAGATTTTAATCGGGTATTGTCTTCTAGCATCTTGATCTAATCTATTGAAAAGCAAATACGTGGTTGTAGCTGTTTCTGGTCTTAAATATGCAATTGTATCATTTCCAACAGTAGTTTTTAACATTAAATTATATTCTTCAATTTTATAGACAACATTGCTACATTTTGGGCATAAAATTCTATTCTTTTTAATTAACTCTTCCATTTCTTCAAAGGAAAGCCCATCAATTATTTGATCGGGTAGAGCTTCTTGAAGCAGTTTATCAACTCTATATTGAGTATTACATTCTTCACATTTTATTACAGGATCAATAAATCGTTCTAAATGGCCTGAAGCTCTCCATACGACCTCAGGCATAATTGTGGGGCATTCAACTTCCCCAAATCCAAAATATCTTAACTCTCTTCTAAGCATGGATAAAATATTATGCTTTAATTCCATTCCAGCTGGACCATATGAGTAAAAACCCGCTAAACCACCATAAATTTCTGGTGATGGGCCCCATATGAATGAACGTCTTTTGATCAATGAATTAAAGGTTTCTATATTATCCTCGATTTTCATTATTTCTTTCTCCTCTGCGATTATTATTTAAAGAAATTTTTGATAATATTTGTATTTTAAGAATTCAAGTTAGTCAATTCTAATAATATAAATTTTTATATAAGAAAAAGATAGTATTATTATATTTTTAAGTGATTATATCAAATTATATAAATTTAAAATTTTAAATTGATTATTATGATTTTCCAAGATGATCTTTTTACTAAATTTACTTTCTGGGACGCTATTGAATCTGGATTATATTATGTAATTGTAGGATATTATTTTCTGATATTTGCTTACTTCCTATTAATGAGATTTAGAACTTCAAAAAAATATTTTTGGTTGTATTTCTCAGTATTATTTTTATGTTTAGCTGCTAGTAGAGTTTTCTTTATTATTTATTATTTCTATACGCCTGAACTTGAGGGTACAATTAGCTCTTCTGAACTTGTAGGTATCTTAATGCTTCAGTATCGATTGGCTACATTTTCAACTTGGCTGGGCATTGCAAGTTTAATGGGAGTTTTTGGAATCTTAATCTTCCCACCTATTACAGAAATGGAAGGGTTGAGTGAAAAAAACGAAGTTAAAAAGAAGTATAAAAAATTTTTAAAAAATAAAAATCTGAGAATCAGTTTTAAACTATTAATAATAGTTATTCCAGTAATAATAGGAATTTTAGCTTTAGTTTTACCAGATTTATTATTTATGGATCCTGATTTTGTTGATTTATATTTTGGAGGAATAGATCCAGGTTTGGTTACAATATTCGGATATCCAGTGGGAAGAGCTCTATTAAATTTCATCTTATTACCTTTATTTGTGGCGATAATTCCATTTTTGTTTATTAGTTTGGCATTGAGAACTTTTGGAGTTCTGCGAAGATCATATGCTCTTAATGCTATTGGATTTTTGATTTATTTTATTGGACGTATCCTTCAAGGAGTATTTGACACATTAGAATGGACTCATGTAAATGCAGTTGCACCACCTCTATTAATATTGTTATCCTTACTGATAATCGTTATTGCTAACAACTATGAACAATTAAGATGAAAATTTTAATATTATTTTATTAAAAAAATAAAATTTTTAGGAATAATTAATTTGTTATCTTCAACGTTAAACTATATTATAAATATCAAAATTTAAGGGGTTTATTTTATGTCGATTCATGGAAATCAATATATTTTACCACTATTTAATACCCCTTCCACTATAGCTCCTATTAAAGAAAATGATGAGTTGGCACTAGCTTTTTATCTATTATCAAAAGATTTACAACCATACGAGAAAATAATCTCTTTTTCTAGATTATTATGGCCATTTCTATGTATTCAAGGCGTAATTGGAACTCATATAATTTTAGACGGTTTGAATGTGTTTTCCAAAGAAGGGAAACTAACTAATCCTCCTCGTCAGCCTTTAATTGGCCATTTATTGAGAAATGTTGAAAATAGAAGTAAAATTGAACAATTAAATAAAATTATTGAAGTTTTAACTTATAAAGATACGGGAGCTGAAGAAATAGGTGAAGGTGAAGAATCAGAATATCAAAAACTCAAAATTAATGGTTTAATTAATCCAGAATTTCTTCAATCATTAGTAAATCTAATTAATCTCGTAGAATATAAACCAGTTTCAGATTATATGCCTTTAGATTATGGATTAAGTACTGATGAGGCATTAAACGTGGCTGAAAAGTATAGGAATATCATCGATTATATGAAAGGAAATGCCTACAGATGGAATTCTCAAATTGAACTTATTGAAAAAGAAGTCGAAAAGTGGTTAGTAAATCTTAATGTTCAATTAAAAGATATTGATACTAGATACACATCACAAATAAGTAAAACATCTCAAGCAATCGATTCTGATCAAATTAAAGAACAAGTTGCTTTAGAGAGTGATAAAATTGATCAATGGAAAGTAAATGAGAAAAAGTCAGTAATTGAAAATATCTGTGTTTTATTTAAAACAGCTGAAAGAGAACTTGAAGAGATCATTAAAAAAAACAAATTCTTTACTGTTGCTGAAGTTTTAAAAAGTAAAGTCTTTGAAGATCTTACAGAATCTTTTGAAAATCACTTTAAATTTTTAATAGATGAAGGAAATAAATTTGTGGACTCTATTAATTCTTTAACAGGGAAATACATGGAATTAAAAGAACGTGCTTATCAAGTTGATGATGAAGCAAAAATAAAATTAGAAAAGTTTTCAAATGAATTGAATTCAAAATTAAAAGATAGAGACCAAAATTTGTCTACTTTTGCTGAAAAGAAAAATGAAGAAATAACACAAATTGAAAATTTAAAGATTGTTCTAGAGAGATTATTTTCTGAGATTAAAAAAATTATTCAAAATAAAAATGGAACATGTCTACAGGAAGCTAAAGATTTAATTGCATGGTCTTTAAGTGACAACCAAGCAGAGTTATTTAATAGGCCTATTCAATGGGTTTATATGCCTTTATATGGGATGTTTGTAGAAAATGAAAACACAATGGAAGAGGGAATAAAATTCATCTTTCCAGGTGATATTAAATCTGATCCACTAAATATATATACAGAGACTTCAGAATCTATGAAAACATTAAAAGAGCTAATAATTGAAAAAGTAGAAGATGATATGGCTTTAAGGTCAAATTTTGAATTTTCCTGCGAAACTAAGAATTTACTTTCAGATAGAAGCTTTAAGAAAAAGCTTCAACAAGGCATTTCAATTTTAAGAGGTAAAGCTGTACTCAATAATCAAATGGAAACTGAACTAAGAGAAAAGCTTAATATATTAGTATAATCCTTAGGTTTTTTCAAAGAAAATGTCCGAAAAAAAAGGGTTTAGAAGAAAAATCTTTTTAAAAAAAAAATTTTTAAGATCTCTTTTTTTAAGTATTGAGAAAGATAGGGAAAAAGGAAAAGTAAGTAATCATGAAAGGGAAATCCTTGATCAAGGATTGGTCTATGTCCAAATGAGGTTACCAGTAGATAAGATAACAAAAGATTTTGAAGATTATTTGAAAAAGAAGATAGAACATAATATATATCATGCAGATATTAGAGAGGCTACAGAGAAAGACTTACAGAGTGTTGTAAACATCTATAATAAGTCTTGGCTTACAGCAAACACCCCTTTCAGGCCTATAGAACGTGATACATTAAAAAAAATTTTTGTGGATCCCGATACTGTTTTTTTAATTGCAAAAGTGTATGGTATAGATGGAGCCTTTGCTATTTTGGATTTTGAAGGAGATAATAAAGAATATGGCATTATTGCAGGATTAGGTGTATTACCTCGCTTTCAAAGAAAAGGATTAGGAACAGTATTAGGTTTAGCAGCTTGGAATTATTTTAAAAAGAAGGGTGTTAAAGAATTACGTTGTGAAGTATATAAAGAGAATCAGAGGTCTTTCAATTTTATAAACGGACTTAATTTTGAAGTATTTGGACAAAAATCTTACCGTAAAGAAGATTTTGAATTAGAGGATGTATAAAATAAAATTTTTTTAAAATCTGGTTTTTTATTTAAACAAATTAGCATTTTTCTTTAAGGAATAAATTATATGTCAGAGTCAAAGTCAAGTTTTAAAAAAAAAAGAGTTAGAAGTTTTTTCTTAGCTTCACACAAAAAAGAAGTATCTAAAAGCGATTTAGAAGATGAGTTAGAAAAGAACGGAATGCTTTATATTCAAATGAGATTACCTATTGATAAAATTACACCTAACTTTGTAGCTAATTTGAAAAAAAAAGTAGAACGAAATATACTTAAAGCTAAGATTAGAGAAGCCATAAAATCTGATTTAGAAAGCGTCGTATATTTATATAATAGAAGTTGGATGACTTCTTGTACACCATTTTCTCCCTTATCAATTGATTCTTTAAAAAATCTTTATGAGTATCCAGAGATTAAAATTTTAATAGCAAAAGTATATGGCTCTGATTCAGGATTTGTAATTCTAGATCTGGATGGTCCTAAAAATGAATATGGAGTTATTGCAGGTTTGGGTGTTTTACCAAGATTTCAACGTAAAGGATTAGGAACTGTTATAGGAATGGCTGCATGGAATTATTTTAAAAAAAAGGGGATAAAAGAATTACGATGCGAGGTATACAAGGAAAATAAAGCGTCTTATTACTTTATAAAATCTCTAGGTTTTGAAGAATTTGATACTAAAGTTTATAAACGTGAAGATTTTGAAATAAGAGATAGCATTAACTAAGTTTTATAGGTTATAGAAAATTAAATTTTTTTATTCATTAAAAATTAAAATAAGGTGTAATAATTTTGAAGAGCATAAATAGCATTGAATTAACTAAAGGAATTGCAATCTTATGTGTCTTATTAGCAAACACAATTAATTATTGGCTAATTATTGATTATCAATCAAGAACTTTCCTCAGTTTGCTAATTATATTATTGGAAATATTTGGCTCTTCTCTTTACATATTTTTATTTTCATTTTCTGTTATATTTACATTAAAGAAAAAAATGGGTTGTATTCCAGAAAGAACAAATAGGAACAAAGTTCTCAAACAAGCTTTTTTTCTGATTTTTTTAGGGCTTATATATAGCGTAATCTTTAATTATATTGATAAATCTACTTTAATTTTTTGGGGATGGAATATATTAATTTTCATAGGTTTTGGGCAGCTTTTTTGCTTTTACGCTTTTAAATTAGTAAGATGGGTGAGGATAGGAATTGGTTTGACTATTATTTTAATTACACCAACTGTTAGAGAACTACTTTATATTGGAAAAGAAAGTAGCCCAATAGTTTACGTTTTACATCAGATTTTTGTTTCTTCAACTCCAATTTATCCATTTCTCCCTTTTGCATCAGTATGGTTTCTTTCTACTGTTTTTGCAGAACTAATTTATGAGTCGATACTTTTAGAATCAAGGATAGCTAATTTAAATGCCGCACGCTCAATTTTAAAATATGGAATTATTTTTATAATCTCAAGCTTTCTTTATTCAGCAGTACAATTATTTCCCTTTGTAGAACAATTTAGTTTTAATCCGGATAAATTTCCATTTATTGATGCATTGCCAATTTTAAGAGGGTCCTCGATTATTTATATCCCTGGATTACCAGAAGTATTAGTAAAAGGTTCAATTCAGAATATCTTTTTCATAATAGGAATTTTCTTAATGGTTTTTGGATCGATCTATTATAGCATTGATATTAGACAAAAGAATAATAGATTTTTTAAGATTTTAATTACGTTTGGAAAAGCATCTTTAACTTTATTGTTTTTACAATGGGTTTTTATACCATTATTTAACCAATCATTAATATATTATGTATTTCTTGTAGTTTCCCTAATTTATCTAATCTTAATTGGGGGTATCATCTGTTCCTGGGACAAGTATGGAAGTCTAAAATACAGCTTGGAATGGTTGATAAGAAAATTGAGCAAGAAAATGTACGATGAAATCATTTAATTGGTCAATATTACTATTGCTCTAATGATTTGATTTTTTCTGATATAATATCAGAATTATAATCATCTTCTAAATCTTGATAATAATCTTTTGATTGTTTAAAATAATTTAACGCATTTTCTAAGTCATTACTACTCACACACAAATCACCAAGGATGTTTAAAATTTCTGCAGCTTCTTTTAAATAATCTGAAGTTTCAAATATTTCTAAAGCCTGTTCATAATAATCCCGGGATTTGATATTATTTTGCATATATTTTTGATATATCTTTCCTAATTTTCTTTTAATTTCAGCAATTTTAATTTTGTCTCCATATTTTTTATAGATTTCAATAGCATAATTTAAATATTCAACCGATTTATTATCTTCTCCTTTAAGTAAATGTAATTTTGCTAAATCTTCTAATACTATACCCTCTTTAATATGTTCCTTTAATTCAAAAGTTCTAATGGCTTCCAGACTTTTAACTAAATAATCCTCTGCTTCTACATCATTATCCCAAATTAGGTTTAATTTCCCTAAATAGAGATAACATTCCCATTCTAATTTGGATTTCACATATATTGAGACTTGATCTTTCAACTTTCTAATAAGGTTTAGAGCATTGTTAAAATTTTGATAAGATTGATCATAATTAGGTTCTCCACGAAAATAATTTAGTTTCCCATATTTTATTAGAGTTTGAATAACTCCGTATATATCTTGATTTTTTTCAAAATATTCCGAATTCCTTTTCAGAATTTTAGATACTCTATCATAATGCTTAAATTTAAAAAGTATTTCAACTAAATTACTAGCCGATTTTACTGCTTCTAATTCTAAATCTTCCTTCTCAGCTAGATCCAGAGCTTTCTGATAATACTCATATGATTTCTCTAAATCTTTTATAAGATAATAAACATTACCTAGATTATTTAATACTTGTATGATTTTCTGCTGATCGTTTAGATCCTTGAGGATTGAAAGAGATCTATCGAAGCGATAAATAGCTTGTTCAAAATAGCCACTATCTTCATAAATTAATCCAATTTCATTATGACAAATTGCAACATTTGCTTGATCGTTTGTTTCTAAGAAATTTTTTAAAGCTAATTCTAGATTTGAAATAGCTCGTGAAAAATCTCTTAATTTATAATAGAGACTGGCTTTTTTTAATAATAAATCCCCTGACAAATCACCTTGAATTTCTCGTTGTCTCAATTCATCATCAAGTTCTGAAAGTTTGTTTTCAATTTCTTTATCTTCAATTAAATTTACGTCATAATACCCTTCTTCCAGTTCAGTATCGGAATAGAAGGAAGTTCTTTCTTCATGAGCCCGTGAAGAACTTCTTTCTATGAAATTATCTAGATTTGTAATTAGTGGTTTTCCACAATTATGACAATATAACCAGTGTTTTTCAATTGATTCTTTACAATAAGGACATGTTGGCTGATTATACATTGATGGTTGCTTAAGAATGAATAATATTATTAAAATGATTTAGATAAAAAAGATAGTTTCTCTATTTATAATTATTGGTCTTAATCTAATTAACTTAAATTTTAAATTTTATTGCTAGCTTTTAATTCTTCTTCTATATCTTTATCATTTAGTCCAAGGGACTTTAATAAGATCTTTAATTGGATGATAGCATTTTTAGCTTTTACTTCCTTCGCTAGAAGGAGAGCCCTTATGAATTGATCTTTAGCTTTTCCAATTTGGCCTAAAAGAAAGAAAATCTCTCCAATATAGCTTAAACCTTTAATGATAAGTTCAGGATAATTACTTTCATATGCAAGAGTTAAACCTTTTTTAAAATAGTTTAAAGCTTCATTAAATTTTTTCTCTTTCTTTTGAAGGATTCCCAAATTAAATGAACTGACAATGATTCCTTTATTATCTTTTAATTGCTTGAAACTTTCTAAGGATTTTTGATATAATTCCTTTAAAACATCCCAATTTTCTTCTTTTTCATAAATATATATCAAATTCCCCAAACAATCTAATAAATTATAAATATCATCATTATCTGAACAAAGTGCACAACAATCCAAGAAAAGATCACTTGCTTCTTCATTTTTATTTAACTTGATATAATTGCTCCCAATACCTTTCAAACATGTAATTTCTTCTTGAATTTGATTTAACTCCTTATAAATCTTTAATGCTTCATTATAATACTCTATTGATTTTTCATATTTCTTTTTTTTAAAATTTAAAACTCCAAGCACTCCAAAAACAGCAGCTTGCCCTAATCTATCTCGTTGAATTTTAAAGTGATTCAAACATACTAGTATATTTTTTTCAGCTTCTAAATAATCTTCTATTTCAATCTCTAGAAGTGCTAAATTGCTTAATTCTTTGATGTAGTTAGAATCCTTTCCAAATTTTTTTAAGACCTCAAGTTTTTCTTTAATTTCTTTTATTAATTGTTTAATTTCATTCCTATCCAATTCACCATCTTTTTTCATATAAATAAAAAAATCACCAATTCCTTGTCAATGTAATCTCTTTATCTTTTATAAATCTAATAGGACAACTTTCTAAAGGAAAGCAGATATATTTATATAAAAATTATAAAAATTCTTATCTATTATTTATTTAGTAAACTATAAGAAATTATCAACTAGAGCTAATCTCAAATGAAGAAAAAAGCAAGATTATGGGATTCACTTGAAAAAAATAAGGTAAAATGTCATGTTTGTGCCAATGAATGTATTATAATGCCTGGGAAAGTGGGCATTTGCCGTACTCGAAAAAATTTTGATGGAGAATTATATACTCTTATATATGGTTCACTTATTTCTAAAGGAAGTTTAGATCCCATTGAAAAGAAGCCTCTTTATAATTTTTGGCCAGGTGCAACTGCTTATTCAATAGCATCAATAGGATGCTCTTTTAAATGTCAAAACTGCCAAAATTGGAATATTTCACAAGCTAATCCAAGTGATAACGGAAAAAATGGCTTTTACACTCTTGAAGGATTAGAAAATCGTAGGATGTCTTTAGTTGAAATGACACCAGAAGAATTATTGAAACGAGTTGTTAAAAGTGGAGCAAAAACATTAGCTTATACCTATAACGAACCTTTAATTTGGCATGAATATATAATAGATACAACGAAATTACTTAAAAAAGAAGATATAAAAACCATATTAGTAACTAATGGATATTCGACATCAGTAGCCACTAAAGAGTTAATAGCGGTAGGAATAGATGCTGCTAATATTGATATTAAAGCTATGTCAGATGATTTTTATAAAAAAGTTTGTGGAGTAAAATCAGTACAACCTGTTTTGGATACAGCAAAGAGATTAAAATCGAAAGGAGTCCATGTTGAAATTACAAATTTAATCATACCAGATTTAAATGATAGTAAAGAGGATTTAAGTCAATTATCTAATTGGATTGTTGATAATTTAGGAGATGATACCCCAACTCACTTTTCTGCTTATCATCCAGATTTTAAAATGCCTTCAATGAAAAGAACGCCATATGAAACTTTAGATCTTGCATATAATATTGCTAAAGGGGCAGGACTCAATTATATCTATGTTGGAAATATTCGACATGAAAAAGGTGGTAATACTTATTGCCCAAGGTGTAATCATTTAATTATTGGCAGAAGTGGGTATAGTTTTACTAAGATTGATATTTCAGATCAAAAGAAATGTCCTAATTGTGATTATAATTTTAGCAAAGAGATAATTGGAGAAATTAATAAAAAACCTTCTCATAGATTTGGCTTTTTTTAATATGAATTTCGGTGATTCTTGTAAATAAAGAAAATAAAAGTAATTAAGATTTAAAATAAATATCCAATTGAAATTCCTAATACTAAAACTAAGAATGCTTGAAGAAAGCAAAATCCAGCGACAATGAAAGCTATCGGAGGCCATGAAATGCCCTTTGAAATTGCCATTAATGTTCCAATGTAGAATTTAGCCGTAAGTGCTACAATAGCAAAAATGACTAAAAATAAGATGACAAAGAATAAAGTGGGATTTATCCATATTCCAATGACATCATAAGCTTCTCCAGGTAATGCCATTACAATAATAGCTACAACTGCGCTTCCTGCCGTAAGTCCAATAACGCTTGCAATTGGTAAATCATTCATTGGCTTTAAGAATGTGAGGATTCCCAGAATAATTAGTAAAACAGAAGTAAAAATGCTTACTTCGCCACTTTGAAATGCTAAGCTTGGAGGTATATTATACATTAATCCAGCAACGCCGCTTAATAAGCTTAAGATGCCAATAACAAAACCTAAATAGGTTAGAGCTTTAAGAAATTTCGTTACTTTAAAATCCCAGTCCTCTACCTTCCTCTTTTTTACAGAACCTCTTCGTTTTGCTTCATATACACCATAAATTAACCATATTACTCCCAAGATCAAAACAAAGAAACCAGCTATTCCTGCTAATGGTATTAAAATTACTTCCTTAAATTGAAAAATCAATAAATTTCACTTCATTAATTTGATATGTTTATATTGAATATCACTAACTACCTATTTATATTATATCTAGTCCAATTTTTAAAATGCACTTTTTCAATAAATTAAAACGAATTGAGTAAATAATAATTCAGCTATATAAACGACACAGTCTTAGAAATATAAGTTAAATAATTCTGGATTTCTTTGTTTTGTTGATCATTGTCCCAAGAATATTCATTTGCCATGATTTTCGCTACTTTTATTGCGGCTTCTGAAGCTTTTTTATGATCTATCCATAACGACATCTCTGTTCTTCGGCAAAAAACATCAATTAAATGTGTGGTTAATTCATTTCTTAATATATATAAAATTTCTGCTACAGTAAAATAATTTTCTTCAATAATTCTGTCTTTGAGCGAACCATCCTCTTTTATTAGGTCTAATATCTCAATCGCTCCTTTTCCATATTGCTGATATAGATGGTCAGCTACATCTTCTTCAAGATCGATGCCAGAGTCTTTTAATTTCGTAAGCCAGATTTCTTTTTCTAAACTAATTAAGAATTTTTGTCTTGAGAAATGTTTTGGTTTCTTAATCCCAGTAAAAATTTTCTTTTCGTCTATGTGTTCAAATAAATCTTCTGCCATGGCACGCCATTCAGTTAACTTCCCTCCAGTAATAGTTAATAATCCATCATCAGAAAAGAAGATTATATGTTTTCTTGAAACCTCACTTTCTGATTTACCCTTCTGCATAACTAAAGGTCTTATTCCTGCATATGTAGATAAAATATTTTTATAATCTAATTCAGCATTCGGAAAATAAAACTTCACAGATTCAGTCAGATAGTCAGCATCTTCTTTATTACAAAACGGATTTGCAAGATCTTCTTTAAAATCTGTGTCTGTGGTTCCTATTATCGTAAATTGTTTATTTCTGGGTAATACAAAAAATGCTCTTCCATCTGAAATCGAAAAAACAATTGTAGCCATATTATTTTTTACATTTTTTCTTTTATACTGCAGATGTACTCCCTTAGTAGGACGAATTAAAGGTTTTGGAATTTCTTTGGGATAATTTTCTATTAATTGATCTGTCCAAACACCAGTTGCATTCACTACTAGTTTAGCGTTTAGTTCGAAATCAATACTATTTTCCAGATCCTTACACTTAACTCCTACAATTTTTCCATTATTTTTGATATATCCAATAACCTTACAATAGTTCAGTGCGTCTGCTCCTCTGATCACAGCTTCTTTAATTATTTCTATTGTTAACCGCGCATCATCTACATTATTGTCATAATAAATGACACCTCCTAAGTTACCGTTCCTTATGTATTCTGGTTCCATTTCAAATATTTCTTCAGGAGAATACCATTTATGTTTTTTAAAGTTTTTAAATTCAGAATTGTTATCGCTAAGGAAATCATATACTTTACAAGCACCAATAATGTCTCGTTTCTTATATTTTCCATCTTTCAGATGTACAAAAAGAAAAGGAATTGGTCTAACTAGATGTGGAATATGTTCTCTCATCCAATTTCTTTCCCTTGTAGCTTCTTTTACTAAATCCATATCCCCATGACTAAGGTATCTAATCCCGCCATGTGCTAATTTTGAACTCCTTGAAGAAGTCCCTGCAGAAAAATCTTGCATATCAACAATAGCTGTTTTTAAACCCCTCATTGCTGCTTCTCTTGCTACACCAGCACCTGTAATACCTGCTCCAATGATAAAGATATCATAAACTTTCTCTTTTAATCTTTTAATTATTGAATCTCTTGCATGATAATTCCAAGATTTATTAAATAAGTTATCTACCAAATCTGCCATAATAATCAAATGTTTAAATTTTCAAAAAAAAATAAAGTTTCAGTTAATAAACTTATGATTTCTTATTATAGATAAAATTACACTTTATTTTTAATAAATTATTTTTCTAATAACTTCTGAAGGATTAAAGGCATAGAATAAACATCATAATAATTATGTTCGATAATTTTTTTAATTAACCCTATGCTTCTCAAAGGATCTTCAAGATATTTCCTATAACATAATCCAACTAATATTCCTGGAATATCAATTTCTCTTGTTATATTCAACATTTTTTCTTCCATATTGTTTAGAGTAAACCCCTCGAAATCCTCTTTAAATTTTCTTCTACAATTATGATATAAGTCTATATGATGAAATTTTGTATTATAATTCTCATATGGTACATCTTCTTCTGTAATCATTGGATTTTCATCAAAATAATAAAGAAATCGATTTGAAATATACGGAATGTCAAAACTCTTCCCATTATAAGAAACAAAGCATTTAAAATGAGGAAGAACTTCGTGTTTAAGATGCTCACATATCGCAATCTCTTCTGTAAAGTCTCGAGCAAATAATATATGAATTTCAAAAATCTCTTTTCTATAAAAACCTAAGCCTATCATTATAATTGGGCTATTATACGATCCCATAGTTTCTATATCAAGAAATAAGAGATCCTCTAAGTTAAAGCAGAAGGCAACATCTAAATCATTAATATACCGGTTTTCACATAGTAAATTATAGTTTTTAGTTTTTATTAATTTTAAAAGTGTATTTGCTGAATTCATATATTTTAGATTAATCTTCAGATCATAGAGCGATTTAACTCCTCTTCTTATTAATTTACGTTCGATCTTATCTCCAATATAGTAAATAGTTTTAAGATTATGGAGCAATCTTTTACGCGATTTATCAAGATTAATATTACAAGGAAAATTATGTTCTTTCCATATTATTTCCATGAATTCGCCCGTATTATTTTTAATTACTCGATTATTCTGAAACAAATCTTCAATACTCTTCCCTTCATATCCTTTAATAAAAGGATAAATGTCAATGCTCTTGAAGTTATAGTAATAGTCCATTGTCTGTATTAATTAAATTACATTATTTAATAATTAATTCTCTGAAGATTTATAATAAAACTAAAAGAAGTTAAAAATCAGCACATTAAGTTAATAATCAATTTTAGGAATAAAATCCTCATCTTCTCTACGTATTGGTTTGTATTTGAAAAACCTTCTGGATTCACTATCTTCCAATACATAATTTGAACCTCCACCGTGAAGCATACAATATGGATCTAGCAACCCAATTTCATTTGCATACTGTCTAGTAAAACCACGTCCGCCCATTGTCCTGAAACAATGAATAGCACTTTCAAATCCTAACTCAGTGGCGCTTATTTTAAGACCCATGGCATTTGCTGCCATTAATTTAGAACTGCCCAATTCTGGGTGATCGTCAATTTGTCGAGCATAATTGATCATTGCAGATATATGGAGGTTTAATTCGCGAATTTTTCGAGAGATTGGAAATCTAATAACTTGATACTGGTGTAACCTTCTTTCAAATTGTCTTCGTTGTAATGCATATGCATGAGAATAAAGTAATTTCTTCATAGTATCACCTAATGCTTCAGCACTTATAACCAGTCTCTCTTCTGTAAGTTGATGAAAAGCAATATCCAAACCATGACCATGAAGAAGATTTTCTTTTGGTATTTCAACTCTGTCAAATATTAAACGACTTACAAAGGCATCTGTCATCCCATATGTTCTTATTCGCGTACTCCGAAAATTTTTTAATTGTTGGTTTTTTGTATCAACAACTATAGCTCCTAATTGTCCATTATCTAACCTACCATATAAAGCAATGAAATCTGCGATCATTCCATTAGTAATAAATAATTTTTTACCTTTTGCTATTATAATATCGTCCCTTTCATGTAATCTTAGTTCCATTCTAAAAATATCCGATCCAGCATTAAATTCTGTCATTGCTGAAGCCCCAATCTGTCCATCTTTAGCAACTGGAACTAAAAATCTTTCCTTTTGCCATTCATTTGATGCATAATTAACCGGATTACAATATAGTGTTCCACCAGCAAGTCGTCCCATTTCAATACTATAATTACCAGCAATATATCTTTCACTATATTCACTCCAACGTCCTCCACATAAAGCATACGCAATTAAAGCATTCCGTGTAATTCTTCCTACTTCATGTTCTTCAGTATTTAAAATAGTTGAATAATAACCTTTTTCAGCAAGTTTCTTCATTATACCTATAACAATCTCTTTCTTCTTATCTTGAGTGGGTTCTTCGACATAATAATTCAATTCTTCTAATTTTCTTAATTCCACATCAAGTTCATTCTCGATAAAATCATATAATTCAGCTAAAAATTCTTTCTCTTTAGCATTAAGTACTGGATTATTTAATAAATCCAATTCCGGCACATAACGTTGGATTCGAATTGGTTCAAATTCTGAGATTCTAGTATCCATATTATTTACCACATTTTTTTAATTTAAAATTAGAAATACAATTATTAGAAATGTTTTAATCATAATAAAACATAACAATAAAATATCAAATTTATTAAAAATCTAACTACAAAAACAAATAGAAGTATCAATCAAAAACAAACTATAATATTGTGGGAAAAAATGAGTAGAAAAGTGTGTGTTATTGGAATTGGTCATACAGATTTCAATTCCATGACACCAGATATGCAGTGGAAAGATTTTATGTATGAAGCGTGTAAAAAAGCATATGAAGATGCTGGAATAGACGTTAGAAAGGATGTTGATAGCTTTATAACTTGTGCTGAAGATTATTGGGAAGGCTTTAGTATTTTCGATGAATTCGTACCTGACCAAGTAGGTGCATTGCTACGACCTTGTTGTACAGTCTGTGGTGATGGAATTTATGGTTTAGGTAATGCTTACATGCAAATAAAAACAGGTTTATTAGATGTTGTATCAATTGAAGCACACAGTAAAGTTTCTGATTTGCTTACATACGGAGATATTATACTTCATGCTTTTGATCCAGTTTTCGAAAAGCCAGTTTCAGGACCAGTAGAACGCCCAAATTATGCAGGAAGTCCATCATATCCTCCAGGTGAAAAACCTTTGGTTGGAAGCTCTGATGAAAGAGAAAGAATTCATCCCTATTTCTTAGCGGGTTTAGAAATGCAAAATTATCTCAAAAAAACTGGTACAACAGAAGAACAATGTGCTGCTGTGGTTGTTAAAAATAAAAAGAATGCATATAACAATCCTTATGCAGATTACGAATTAAACCTTACAATCGAAGATGTAATGAAATCAGAATATCTTTTCAAGCCATTAAAACAGTATGATATTGCTCCTAATGTTGATGGAGCAATTTGTTTTGTTCTTTCTGATGAAAAAACTGCAAAAGCTTTGAGTGATGATATTGTTTATCTATCTGGATTTGGATATAATTCAGAGACTCCATGGTTATCGACAAGAGATATGGATGCCGATTATGCGAAAAGAGCAGCAAAAATGGCCTTTAAATTAGCTGGAATAACTGAACCAAGGAAAGAATTATGTGTGGCAGAAGTAGATGATAGGTTCTCCTATAAGGAGTTGCAGCATCTAGAAGCTCTGGGATTAGCAAGACCAGGTGAAGCAGCACATTTAGTTGAAGAAGGTGTGTTTGATTTAAACGGTTCTCTTCCAGTTAATCCCTCAGGTGGTTCATTAGGGGTCGGAAATTGCCTTGAAGCAACAGGATTACAAAAATCATTAGAAATTGTAACTCAATTAAGAGGACATGCAGGAAAACGACAAATTTCAGATGCTGAGAAAGGTTTAGCTCAAGCGTGGCGCTTTATTCCTTCTGGAAGCGGTGCTGTAGCAATATTTGAGAGAGGTTAAGAGGTGGGGAAAAGGTGAAAGAAGTAGCAGTTATTGGAGGCGGTATGACTCTATTTAGAAGGAGGCTAAAAGAAACAGGAAAAGAATTATCTTATTTAGCTACCAAAATGGCTATGGAGGATGCCGGTATCCAAAAAGATGATATTGATATGGTTGTTATGGGAAGTGCTCCTGACGCTTTTGATGGAATCCATATGAAAGGAGAAAACCTCATAGATGGTTCTGCAGCTGTCGGAAAACCATACGTACGAGTATTTAACGGAGGTGGAACTGGAGTTTTTGCTCCCATTGCTGGATGGTGGCATGTAGCTTCTGGTGTTGCCGATATATGTTTAGTTGTTTGTGAAGAAAAAATGGGATCTTGTTATCCTCACCCACAAACTGCATTTCAACATATTTGGGACCCTGTTTTAGATAGACCACTTCATCCTAACCTAGTATGGTTATTTGCGATGGAAATGAATAGATATATGACAGCTCATGATATTAAAAAAGAGGATATTGCACGTGTCGCTGTTAAGAATAAAAGAAACGCTGTAGGTCACCCATGCGCACAATTAGCAGATCCAAATATTACAGTTGAAGATGTATTAAATTCTGAAATCATGGCCTGGCCAGTACAAAGATTAGATATAAGTCCTCCTAGTGATGGGGCAGCAGCATTAATTTATTGTTCCAAAGATATAGCTCATAAATTCACTGATGATCCGATTTATGTTGCAGGTGTTGGTTGGAATATCGATAGTACTATATGGACAAACCGAGATTTATACTTTCCAAGGTATGTAGCAAACGCGGCAAAAATGTGTTATAAAATGGCTGGGATTACAAACCCAAGAAAAGAAATTGATTTTGCTGAACCATATGATCCATTTGATTATAAAGAACTTCATCATATGGAAGGTCTTTTACTTTGTAAGAAAGGTGAGGCACCTATTCTTACACGGGAAGGAGTTACTCAAAGAGATGGTGATCTTCCTATTTGTCCATCTGGTGGATTGCTTGGTGTTGGAAACCCAATCGCAGCAACAATGGGACAAAAAGTGTGTGAACTTTATTGGCAATTAGCAGGCAAAGCAGGAAAAAGACAGATTCCAGGCGACCCAAGAATTGGTGTAGGCCAAGCTTGGGGTGATATTATGCAAATGGGTACAGTTATTGCATTAAGGAGGGGATAAAAATGGTAGAAAAGAAGAACTATAAAGAATGGCCACCACATGCTCCAGGCACTCATGTACATGACAGTGATATCCGAGAAAAGAAAATGAATTATACATGGTGGGAACCTGAAGTTCAATACAGTTGGAGCTTAGGTCCAGCTATGAGTAAGTTCCTACAGGGATTAAAGGCAGGAAAAATTTATGGAATCCATTGTAAAAGGTGCAAAAGAATTATTGTACCTCCTAGGAGCTTTTGTGAATATTGTTATGGACCTACAGAAGAATGGGTTGAATTAAAAGACACAGGTGCTATTGAGACTTTCTCTATTTCATATCTTGATCCAAATGCTAAACGAATCGAAGAACCGATTTTAATTGGTGTAATTTCAATTGATGGTGCTTCTCCACAACATGGATTTATGCATTATTTTGGGGAAATGTCTAAAGATGAAATTAAAATAGGTATGAAGGTAAAAGCTGTATGGAAACCAGAGAATGAAAGAGAAGGATCTATTACAGATATTAAATATTTTAAACCTTTAAAAGGAGGTGGAGAATAGATGACATTTACAGAGAAACAAACAGATCCTACCTCTCCAATGCACTGGAGAGGTGATATGCAAGCAGATTATCTCTATCCAAGTGGAATTGCAGGAGATAAATTTTTTAATCATCTAAAGGGAAAGGATACTTTTTTAGCAACAAAATGCAATAAATGTAAAAAAGTATTGTTTCCACCAAGATTATATTGTGAAGATTGTTTCACTGAGATTCCAGATGCTGACTGGTTTGAGGTTCCTGCTTCTGGTACTGTTAGAGTTTTTACAATTGCAATGTTAAATGCACACGCCGAAAAATTAAAAGAGCCAAAGGTTATTGCTCTAATTGATATCGATAATACAGATGGTGCTCTATTAGGTATTATAAAAACTAATGATTATGAAAAAGACTTTAGTGGCATAAGAGTAAAAGCAGCATTAAGACCTAAAGAAAAAAGAGAAGGAACATTGAAAGATATATTATACTGGGAATGATTAAAATCAATTTTTATTTTATTTTTATTTCTTTTTTTAAACCTATAATTATCTGATATTGTTAAAAAAAAAGTTAGTAGATATTATTGTTGATATAGATTAAATATCTTTCTTGCCTCATCAGGAGTAGCAGGCTCGCGGTTAACTATTTTAGCTACTTTTGCTGCCCATTCAACCTGCTCCCAACTTCCTTTTGCTAATCTACCATCTGGCATTCGAATATTATCCTCAATACCCACTCTTATATGACCACCCATTGGAGCAGCACACATTGCTGCTTGAAATTGATTTTTAGCTACTCCACAAACGCTCCAGCTAGCATGTTGCGGTTTTAGATTAATGAAATGTGCTAAATTTTCATAAGAAAATGGGACACCTCCTAAAACTCCGAAAACAAACTGAAAGTGAAGTGGAGGATCAAGAATTCTCTTTGGTTGTTGTTTTGCTAAATGTAAGATATTATACATGCCACCCATATCATATATTTCTATTTCTGGTTTAGTACCTACTTTTTTCATTTTTTTAGCAAATTTTTGAATTGTATCAAAGGTATTTGCAAATATGTATTTAGCACCAAGCCCAACTTGTCCAGTTTTATGGTCTCCCACAGCAAAGTTCATCGAATTAGAGTTTAATGACGCTATTGGTGGTTTAAAGGTCTCAATGGGTGTTATCCTTTGTTTAGGAGTCGCTATAGTGCTTATTGCAGTGCTTAGGTTAATTAAGATGTCTGGAGCTTTTTCTTTGATATTATCTAATACTGCACCAATAATATCTAATTCATGCGTTGGATTTCCCTTTTCTGGATGTCTGGCATGAATATGAACTACTGCTGCCCCTGCTTCATAACATTTTTTTGCCTCATCTCCAAATTCTTCTGCAGTATATGGAACGCTAGGATTTTGTGCCTTGTTAGTTGCGGGACCTGTAAGAGCAGCGCTTATAACTAATTTATTTGAAAATTTTTCTTCTGAAATTATTATCACCTCTCTAATTATGTTTAATGCTAAAGAGAATATAATTTTAATTAGATCAATATTTTCCCAAAAATGTTAAATCTTTTTAAGGTCTTAGAGAGATCTAATATTAACTTTTAAATTTTAACATATGATAATCCAATTAAATTGAAGGTAAATAAAAATGGATGTAAAGTTTGGGATTCAACACGGCGCAAATGTTGGTACACTTAGGCTAAAAACTAAAGATTACCAAAAATCAATTGTCTATGCTGAAAAAGCAGGTTATGATTCCATCTTTATTTGGGATCATCTAAATGCTGCTGAATCTAAAGAAGTTCCTAGTTGTAATGTGTTATTACCTATAGCTGCTTTAGAAACTGAAAATGTAAAGATTGGCTCGTGCGTCTGTGATTCACATAGACGGCATCCTGCTCAAATAGCTTTAGATTCACTGACATTACAACGAGTATCAAATAATAGATTTATCTTAGGTTTAGGTGCTGGAGAGGCTATGAATTTAAATGACTTTGGAATTGATTGGAACAAACCAGCTTCAAGATTAATTGAATCTGTGAAGGTAATAAAGGAATTATGGAAGACAGCTCAATCAAGAAATATTAGCGTTAATTTTTCTGGTGAATTTTTTAATTTAGACAACGCTCGTTTGCAATATTCTATGAAACAACTCCCTGAGCTTTGGTTAGCTGCAAATGGACCACGATTGATTGAATTTACAGGAAAGTACGCAGATGGATGGATTCCAACTGGACATAATGCTAAATTATTTATGAAAAACTTAAAAATTCTAGGAAAAGCAGGAAGATTGGATAAAATAGAAAAAGCTTGTGAAGTATTTGTGATTATTAGTAAAGATAATCCTGATTCTGCTCGAGAGATGGCTCGAATGGGTGGTCTTACGTTAAGTTTAAATCCATACATTCTTGAAGAGTATAGTATTAAAATTCCTAATGATATTACTCATGGCCGTTATTATAAAGAAACAGTAAGAGAATTAGAAAACACAAAAAAAGAGAAAGAAATTTTAGATTTTGCAAAAGAAAATATTCCCCAAGAAATTGCTGATTCAATGGTCATTTCTGGGAGTCCGGAGGATTGTATTGAGCAAATCGATGAATATATTAAAGCTGGTGTGGAACATTTTTTAATTGAAGTTTGGGGTGTAGGGAAGTATTTTCAAGTTTTAGAATTATTTACTGATACTGTATTTAGCTACTTTAAAGAATCTGATAAATAGCCTTGTTGTTTAATCCTTTTTATATCATTTAAAATGACTTTTTTCCAATTTTGTAATCTAAATAGCTTTTTTCAACTCAAACTAAAGAAACCTTTATATTTTTTAAATCCGATGAATTATAAATTAATAAAATTAACAAGAAATTAGATTAATTGTAAAAAGAATTATGAAGTGATAGATAAATGTCTGTACTAACAGCTTGGAGGGATAAATGTGTTATTACTTGTGCACTCACGGGTTCAGCTACAATACCTTCTCAAACGCCATATCTGCCAATAACTCCAGATCAGATCGCTGAAGAAGCTAAAAAAGCTTGCGATGCAGGTGCGGCTGTTGTTCATGTCCATGTTAGAGACCCTAAAACTGCTATGCCATCTTCTGATTTGGGGATTTGGAGAGAAACTCTCGAAAAAATTAAAGCTAAGACAGATGTAGTGGTTTGTTGCACTACTGGAGGAGGTGCTGGAATGACAGCAGAGGAAAGAATTTCTGTTGTTCCAGAATTTAAACCGGAAATGTGTTCCTTTAATTGCGAGTCCATGAATTTTTCAATTTTCCCTCTAATGGAAAAAATTCAAGAATGGAAATATCCTTGGGAAAAAGCACTAGTAACTATGAGTAAAGGATTGGTTTTTCAAAATAGTTTTGTAGATCTGGAGAAATTTGTAAAAACAATGTATGAAAATAATGTTAAACCTGAACTTGAAATTTATAGCACCAGTGGTCTCTGGAATGCAGGAGCTATGGTTAGATTTGGATGGCTAAAACTTCCTCTTCATATGCAATTTGTATTAGGAGTGCTAGGTGGAACTGGAAATACACCATGGGAATTGATGCACTTACATACCGAAGCTTTTAGACTCCTAGGAGAAAAAAATTTTACATGGTCTGTAATAGGCCTTGGGTATCCCAGAGAATTTCATTTAGGGGCTATTTCCGCAACAATGGGTGGTCACATAAGAGTGGGTTTGGAAGACAATATCTCTCTCGGATACGATACCGAAAAGAAAGAACGAATCTTGGCAAAAAGCAACGCTGAATTAGTTGAAAAGATGGTAAGGATTGTAAATGAGCTTGGACGTGAAGTAGCTACTCCTGATGATGCAAGAAAGATGCTTAAACTTAAGGGTCTAGATAAAGTTAACTATTAAAATTAGATAAAATTTTCTTTTTTTATTTTTAAAGAATAGATATTGTAAGATTTTGAACAAATCAATTAAAGATTTTAACAGAAAGTTAAATTATCATTAATTTAGCGTATCCTATTTATCTAATTAAAAATTATTTATATAAGATTTAATCAATAATATAATAATTCTTAATTTTAATGAGAAAAAAATGGTAGGTAAGTTAAAATGGATAAAGTTGCGATAGTAGGAGTTGCTCAAACCAAATATGAGGCAGAGAAGATAGATCAGACATATATGGAGCTTGTATTTGAAGTTGTTAAGAAACTATATAATGATTTAGATATAACTAACGATGATGTTGGTTCTGTTATAACAAGTTCTAATGACTTTAATGACGGAAGAACAATTGCTAATATGGCAATTCAAGATGCCGTGGGATCAATTGGAAAATCAGAATCTAGAGTTTCTGGTGATGGAGCCTTCGCATATGTTTATGCGGCAATGAGAATTCTTTCTGGAGAATATGATACAGTTATGGTTGTATCACATTGTAAGTGCTCTGAAGTAAATCAATATCTTGTAAATAACACAATTTTTGATCCTTATTATCAGAGACATTTAGGTTTAGATCAAATCTCCTCTGCGGGTTTAATGGCTAATATGTATATGACAAAATATGGATTCACTGAAGAACAAGCAGCAAACGTAGTAGTAAAGAATCGGAAGAACGCATTAAGTAATCCCTATGCCCATCTAAGGAAGGAAGTTACTCTTGATGAAGTCTTATATTCACCAATGATGGCATATCCTTTAAAAGAGTTGGAATTTCCTCCTTTCTCTGACGGAGCGGTGGCAATGTTATTAACTACTGAAGAATTGGCAAAGAACTTTACAGATACTCCTGTTTGGTTAAAAGGATATGCAAGTTGTACTGATGCATATTATTTAGGTCACCGTACTATGAGTGATTTAATAGGATTAGAATTAGCTGCCAAAGAAGCCTATAAAATGGCAGGAATAAAAGATCCTGTTAAAGATTTAGATGTTGCTGAAGTCTATGACGCTTTTTCTGTTCATGAGCTTATGAGTTATGAAGCTTTAGGTTTCTGTAATAAAGGTGAAGGAGGCAAATTTCTTGATAGTAGAGAGACTCAAATAGGTGGAAACCTACCAGTCAATCCCTCTGGTGGTGTACTTTCAAGTAATCCAACAATGGCAAATGGATTAATTCGCGTAGCAGAAGTTGCCTTACAAATAATGGGTAAAGCTGATAAAAGACAAATCGCTGATTCTAAATTAGGATTAGCTAATGGTATGAATGGGATTTGTTCTCAAGGTAATTGTGTATTAATTTTTGGAGGTGAATGAAAAAATGTCTAAAAACGATGTTGCTGTTGTTGGTATAGGGCAAACTAAATTTAGAAGTAAAAGAAGGGATGTAAATATTCCAGAAATGATTTACGAAGCTGCTAAAATGGCTTTAGATGATGCTGAACTTGAACCAAAAGACATTGATGCGATTATAATTGGGAATATGGATCACTTTGAGGGCATAAATTTCTCTGAACTATGGTGTGGAATTGATGCTGCGCCTGGATATTTAAAACCAGTCGTTAAAGTAGCAACAGGTGGTACTACTGGCAGTTCTTTGGCAATTTGTGGATATTATAATGTTGCTTCTGGAATTTATAATAAAGTATTAGTTATAGGTTGGGAAAAATTAAACGAGGGAGGGGCCACGACTGGAATTATCACTGCTTTTGATCCAGTATGGGAACGTCCTTCTTTAGCAGGAGCTTTAGGACCTCTTGCACTTATGGCTAATACATACGCAGCGAAATACGGAATTACTCCCGAACAAGCAGCTAAGGTAACTGTAAAAAACAGGAGTAATGCTGCTAATAACCCATTTGCTCATCTGCAAATGCCTAATATTACCGTAGATTATGTAATGAGTTCACAGATGATTTCCTATCCTTTAAGATTGCATGATTGTTGTCCTCAAAGTGAAGGAGCTTGTGCTATTATTTATGCTAATGAGGAAGAAACGAAAAAAGTAACAGATAATCCAGCTTGGATTCAATCAGTTGCAACAGCGCATTATTATACTTTTGGTACTGATACAATCATGTTTGATCTCCCATCAGCTGCCATTGCTTCAAAGGAGGCCTATAGAAAGGCTGGAATAAAAGATCCTGTTAAAGATTTAGATGTTGCTGAAATTTATGAGCCTACGTCATGGAGTGAACTATCATGGACAGAATCTTTAGGTTTCTGTAAAAATGGAGAAGGTGGAAAGATATTAGATGAAGGTATCACTCAAATGGGTGGTGAATTACCAGTTAATCCTTCAGGAGGGGTTTTGAGTACTAATCCAATTGGAGCTACAGCATTAGTTCGGGTAGCAGAAGCCGCTATTCAGGTAATGGGTAGAGGTGGAAAAAGACAAGTTCCAGATGTCGAAAAAGCTCTCTCAATGGGTTTTGGAGGAAGCCTTTGGACTGAGATACTGATATTAGGTAACGAACCGAAGAGGTGAATTAAATGAGTAAAAGAAAAGATAAAGAAAAGGTATTTGAAATTAAATGGAAAACTGATCTTCCTTATCGATATTCAATTGGTAAACTTGCTGTGAAATTTTTTGAAGAATTGAAGAATAATAAAAAAATTCTTGGTAGTAAATGCCCTAAGTGCGGTAAAGTACACTTTCCTCCTAGAGGTGTATGTGCAGATTGTTTAGTTGAAATGACTCTAGATGATATGGTAGAGCTATCTCCAAGAGGTACATTAGCAGGATTCACGGTTGTGAATTATCCTTTTGTCGATCCGAATACGGGCGGGATGCGCCCCTTTCCTTATGGATATGCTATATTCAAATTAGACGGTGCTGATACTTATACTATGCATTTCTTAGATGAAACAGATTATACCAAAATGAATGTTGGTCAACATGTCGAAGCAGTGTTTAAGGAAGAAAGGGAAGGTAATATTGGTGATATTCCTTATTTTAGAATAATAAAGGAGGAAGAATGAAGAGGTGGTTGCCTAATGGGAGAAGAAATAGAAAAGAAAGTGTTTAGAGGAAGAATTAAAGTACCTTATAAGCATACTTCTGGAGCCTATGTCGAGAAATTTATAACAGATATTGGCAAAAATCATAAAATTATGGGAGTAAAGTGTCCAAAATGTAATAGAGTGTTTGTTCCTCCTAAAATGATATGTTTTGAATGTTTTGAAAAGATGGAAGAATGGATTGAAGTTGGAAATAGCGGAACAGTAACCGGCTTTACCATAATTACACATTCTACGCCCGTATTACCATTGGAACCCCCATTTGCTTATGCAAGAATAAGGCTAGAGGGTGCTGATACAGACTTCGTACATTTGATTAAAGAAAGTGATCCAAGCAAGTTAAAAGTTGGAATGAAAGTTGAAGCTGTTTTTAAAGAAAAACCAAGGAAACGGATCTTGGATATTGAATATTTTAAACCCATATAATAAAGAATTAATTTCTATTTTTTTTATCTAATTTAATTTAAATAAAATTTAAATAAAATTCTGGAATCAAGAAAAATGATTGAAGATGTTATCTTAATTGAGGAAAATGAAGATAAGACCATTATTACAATTAAAATGAATCGTCTTGACAAAAAAAATGCATTGAATTATGATTTAATGTTTGGACTTCTAAAAGCTATAGACCAAATAGAACGTACTAATGCTAGAGTAGTTATTATTACTGGAGGAGATGAATTTTTTAGTTCAGGAATAGATTTAAACTTTTTAACAGGGCAAGAGAAAGATCCTGAGGGGGTTATTCCTGATTTGCGAATTCCCCGCAATTTTAGATACTTTGCAAACACTTGGATTCATCCAATTTTTACTAAAATTGAAAAGATGGAAAAGCCCGTTATTGCTAAAATAAACGGTTATTGTTATGGAATGGGGTTTGAACTCGCCTTAGCCTGCGACTTTCGATTTTGTACTGAATCCGCTCAATTTCATATGCTAGAAAGCAAACTAGGGATTAATCCAGATGTAGGCGGAACAATTAGGTTAACAAGGCTTGTTGGCATCCAAAATACAAAAGATATTATTTTAACGGGTCGTATGTTTGATGGGAATGAGGCTTATCGACTTGGAGTAGTAAATCGAGTTGCTAAGACCCATGAGGAATTAGATTCGATTATAAAAATGTATACTGATGAATTATTGACCAGCGGACCTTTAGTAGTTGGACTTGCTAAAAAGCTGATTGATGATTGCTACGGTAAGGACACTGCTTTTGGATTAGAGCTTGAAACATTAGTAAGTTCGCAATTAATTCAAACAAAAGATGCGGTAAATGCTGGCCTGGCTCGTTTAACAAAGACTAAACCAAAATGGAAATGGAAATAAGATTTTTTTTAAAAATTTTATACATTTTTTTTATATTAAATTATTGCTGTGCACATATACATAAAATTTACTTTATATTAAACTCAAATTGACTTCTTTTTTTCCACTAAAGTCTAATGGGAAGAACTATGCCTTATCCTTTAAATAAAAAATAACATATCTTACTTTTATGGAAGATTTTGAAACAATCATTCAAAAACAAATTCAGACTTCAAAATCACTATATATAGAAACAAATATGGGCTGTTTTTTAAAAAGAATAAATCTATTAAAACAAAAGCTAAAAGAGAGTAAAAAGTGTAAAGATAAAACCATTAACTAATTTTAATCTCTCCAAAAGATATTTGAAATTTTTATGCAATGCAATTTTCATTAAAAAAAATTGGAAAGAAAATTAAAAATCTATATCTTTACCCTCATAAGCATATCTATAAATATTTTCGAAATCTGCTTTAGAAGGTAACCTTGGGCTCATTGAACCGCTTGCATCTTGAAAACAAAAATTAACTAAGCAATCCAAATTATTTTCTAATTGTTCTTTTGAAATTCCTAAATCTTGAATTTTTTCTGGAAATCCTACTTCTCTATACAATTCTTTTAACTTTTCGATAACTAAATTAGCAACTTTTTTATTATCATCTTCCCAATTAGCCCATCCAAGTTGTTTTGCTAGTTTTGCATAAATTTCAACTGAGAGATCATCTTTATCTGGATTATTCAAACAATATTGTGTTGCATATTTTAACATGATTCCAACACATTTTCCATGAGGGATGGTAAAAACAGCTCCAAGACAATGGCCTGTGGTATGGCCAATGTGCAAATTTGCATTGCCAAATGCTAGTCCTGCCATTGTGGCTGCCTGATGTAAATAATCTCTGGCTTCCTTATTTTTTCCATCTTTATAAGCAATAGGTAAATATTTAAGGCTTAATTCAATTGCTTTAGTAGCTAGAGCATTGCTAAATTCATTTTTTCCATTTGCTATCAAACTTTCTATAGCATGTGCTACTATATCCATACCTGTATCCAATGTTAAATTAGGAGGCATTCCTATAGGGAAAATAGGATCTAATATCGCATACGAGGGGACTAATCCTCTATGGGCTTGTATTAGTTTTTGCCATACTCCATCATTATTCCTTGAAATAACAGCATCATAAGTAACATCAGCTCCAGTTCCAGATGTAGTAGGGATAGCAATAAATTTAGCCTTTTTACCCAAATCGTAGAGATCTCTGTTAAAGATATGAAGATCGTCTATTCCATATTGAGGATATTCATACATTGCCCAAATAACCTTAGCTGTGTCAATAACAGACCCACCTCCTAGAGCAATAATTAGGTCGGGTGCATAAGAGTTACATAAATGCTTAACTTTTAATACAAGTTCTTCTCTTGGATCTGGTTGTACTTCATTAAAAATGTCATAGGTTTTTCCTAATTTTTCTAATTTATCTGTTAAAACCTTTAAATAGCCAAATCTTTTAATAATTTCATCTGTAATGATGTAACATTTTTCTCCCGTGATGTTTTCTAAAAAATCTAATGCGTCCTCTCCATAAATTATATCTGGACTAAAAAAATACCACAATTCAATAAATCACTTCCATTTATTTAAAAAATAATAAACTCTAAGATTTTAGATTTACAAAAATTCCGTTTCGACATTTTGCAGGCTGTTAACGATTTCTTGAGCAGCGCGCGTAGCTCTCATCAACTTTGCCATGTTTCCCACGAGTCTTAACTTTCCAGACATTACCCCTTGGATAGTATCTAATTCCTTTTTAGCTATTTTTACCCAATTGTCATAAGGTCCAGAAAGTGTAAATTCAACTTCCACTTCTTCACCTTCTTCTAATAATTTCACACCAGTGCATTCACCATGATGAAGGCCAAGGAAAAATTGTACTTCATGGTCTAATGGACCGCTAGGTTGAATTACACAAAGCATATCTCCTGTCCACCAAGATGCTGCTTCATGATAGGCAGGATTATCATTAATAGCTTTTCCAAAAGCTTCTAACCACTCTTTTGTTAAAATTTTCATAACATTCTCCTTTAAAAATAATTTTTTGTATTTTTTGTTTCTTTAAATATTTAATATTTTTTAGTATTTATTAAAAAAAATTTAGGTTAGAGTTAAATCCAGTTGGATATCTGTTAAAGGATATGATATACAAGGATGAATAAAACCAAAATTCTTATCAACCTCGCGAATTGTAACTTCGGGAGGTACAAAGACTTTTCCAGAAATTATTTTGGTTCTGCACAATGCGCATTCACCCGAACGACATCCATTATCTATGTATAAAGCTAAATCTTTTGTACGTTCTAAGCTATTAAGTAACGGCTCGATACAATATGCTTCAAATTCAAGTTTTTCTGTTTTATTAAATTTCCTGAATTTAACTGAAATTTTAACTTTTTTCGAAAAGTTAATTTCTGTTGGCCATCCCAAAACTTGAGTGATATCATCTGGAACACCAAATGCTTCATAATATACTCTGTGCTTAGAAATTCCTAATTCCTTCATTTCCTCTTTTATAAATTGATACATAGGACGATTTCCAACTATATAGAAATATTTATCTTTAATTGAACCGATCTCATTTAAAATCTTATCTCTTGTAATAAAACCACATTCTCCTTTCCAATCAGGTTCTGGTTCTGATAAAATGAATTTAATGTTTATATTTGGCCTTCTTGTTTGTAGATCTTCTAATTCATCTCTAAATAGAATATCTTTTTCACTTAAGCATCCATATATTAGTGAGATATTTAAAGCAGCTCCTGTCTCAGAAATGTATCGCAACATTGATATAAATGGTGTTATACCACATCCACCGGCAATAAAGACTAAATCTTTACCATGAAATATTGAATTATAATATAGATTTCCTAATGGCTCAGTAACTTCAAAAATATCTCCAATTTTAGCATTATCAAATATAAATGGACTAACAAATCCATCTTCTTTTTTTCTTATACCTAATTCATAGTAGGCAAGTTGATTTGGTGACGATACTATTGAATAAGGGCGTGAGGTTCGCACTCCGTTAATTTCTACTATAAGTCCTATATATTGTCCCGCACGAAATGGTGCAAGGGGTTTATTTTGTTTGGCAGAAATAAACCTAAATAATTTTGTATCGTGGGAGAGCGCTATAATATCAGTTATCTTTAATAGATGTTTTCCAGGATGTATTCTATCGCATAAGTTTTCCAAACCATCAAAATACCATGGTATTGCTTGAAGATCTTCCCGTTGCTTTTTTAGTTTTTCAGCTTTTTGATATTTTTTTACATCCTCCATCATATTTACCACCTACCTTCAATTTTATCTTTTAAATACATCCCCGAAGCAATTCGCCCACCAAGAATTGTTGTAGAAAATCCTCCACCAAAATTTGTCCAAGCACCAACTTGGTAAAGTCCAGGGATTGCTCCTCTACTCTTTAATCTAAGTAAAGGTCCATTGGTAACATCTTGAGTTGTTCCGTAAATTGCACCTTCAATATTCTTAGAATACCTATAATATGTTAATGGAGTTGCTGCGACAGCAACTTCAATATGATCTCGAATCTCTGGGCATATAGTTTTCTCTACAAATGATATCATACTGTTTGCAATATCATCTTTAATGTGAAAATATTGATCAGGAGGAACACTTTGCCATAGTTTTCCCATCTGTAGGGTGGTCAATACTAATTCAGTTGTTCCAGGTGGAGATATATCATCATAAATATGATTATAACATGCTGCTACTATATATTTTGGTGCTTCTAATTTATGGAACATTTCAAATGCTTCATTCATATCATAGTTTTTATTGATAAAAGTTTCGTGGGCTGTTAAACCTAAATCTTTATAAGGAATATTTAAACCAATATAAACTGAAAATCCTGAAGGACCTATTTCAGGAGCGTAAATCTTCTTCTTATAATCATCAGGAACAACCTCAGGGGGTAGCATTTTCATAGTAGTACATATAGGATTAACATTTGAAATTATTGCCCTACTCTTATATATATCTCCATTAAGTAATTCTACTCCACAAACCTTATTATTTTCGACCAATATTCTATTAACTAAAGCATTATACCTTATTTCTCCACCTAACTTTTCAAAAGCCTCTACCATTGCACTTACTAATGAATGGGATCGTCCTATTGGAAATGCTGCTCCCCATTTTAAATAAAATATTAACATTGCAATGAATGCATAAGCATTTATCCTATCTGGTGGTAAGCCAATATAACCCCAGAGTTGAGATATCAAGGATATCAGTTTCTTATCAGTGAAAAATTTATGATACAATTCTGAGAGTGTGATACCAGAAATACGTGGAAGCCATGGGTGTTCCTTAAGAACTTCTTGTGGCTTAAATTTTCCACCTTTCGAGGCAATATATTCAATTCCTTTTAAAACAGCCCCGCACATCTCCATAAATTCCTCAATCCCTTTTTTTTCAGCAGGAAAAAGTTCTATTAATTTATCTCTATATTGATCTTCACCTAAAGGCATAGTAACATCAAATCCATCAAGATAAACACTACGGTAAAACTCAGGTACATGTTTAAACCTTAATTTATCTGGAACAACGCCTAGTCTTTCTAAAAATCTATAAAGGCTTCCTTTATTATCTTGTGTTCCTATATCACTTAATTCATGAAGAGCTCCTTCAAATTCAAATCGCCCTCTTACGAAGGAAGTTGCAAATCCGCCTGGAACATTATGCTTTTCAAGGAGTAATGCTTTTTCTCCTCTTAATACTAATTGACAAGCAGCACCAAGACCTCCAAGCCCAGCTCCAATTACAATAACAGGAAATGTAGAAATTATTCTATTATCATCATAAATACTATCTACCATAAAAAATAATTCTACTAGATTGCATTTAAAATTATAGATTTCGTAATGAATTTTCTATTTTTGGAATAAAGTAGAATTTACGAAAAAGTTTGTTATTATTATTTACTTACCTATAAAAATTGGATCTCTTCTTTCTTTAAGTGCTTGCATTGATTCTTTAAAATCTTTTGAAGCAAAAGTTTTTCTTAAAGCTTTGTTCTCAAGATCGAGAGTATTGGAAAATATTTCCCTAAAGTAGTTATGCATCGTCTTTTTCATTAGTTTTATAGAAAGATATGGACCTTTGGGAGGTATTAATTTTAAAGCTTGTTCTCTCGCAAAAGGTATTAACTCATCAGTAGGTAACACTTTATTTACTAAACCAAGTTCATAAGCTTGCTTAGCTGTGATCTTATCTCCAAAATAAACTATTTCTTTTGTTTTTTGAAAACCTAAATAAAAAGGTAGAATAAATGAGTTAGCAAATTCAGGAATAATGCCCCTTTTCACAAAATAGAAACCAAACCAAGCATCCTCAGACATATATATTAAATCTGCCCCTGACAAAGGCATCGTAATACCACCACCAATGGCCATTCCATTTATTGCAACGATAACTGGTTTACTAAAGTCCCAAAACTTCATACATAATTTTTTTTGAGCAATATCCATAATATCAATTTCAGGATATTTTTTCATTTTTTCAAACATTTCTGGTTTGAAATAACCACCAGAAGTGAAAGCATTTCCTTTTGGATCACCAGTTATTATAAGAACTTTAGCATTCTTATCCCTTTCCATATCTTCTAAAACCTTATATATCTCTAAAAAAGTTATATAAGTAACAGCATTTCGGATTTCTGGTTTGGATATAATAACTGTACAAATACCATTTTCTTCTTTTTCATATAAGATATCTTCAAAATCTTCTATTCCCATCTTGAAATTAAATCCTTTTGAAAATTGATTATATAAATAATTTAGAATAATATTTAATTTAAAAAAAATAAGGTTGTTATCAATTTACTACTACTTTTTTTCATCTCTAAGTGCCTTTTTCAACACTTTTCCTACTAAAGTTAATGGTAATTCTTCACGAAATTCCCAAAGTTTTGGAACTTCATATTTAGAAAGATTTTCTTCAGCATACTTCTTTATATTTTCTTTAACTTCTTCAGATGCAATGACTCCTTCTTTCAGTTGGATAACTGCTTTAACAATTTCAGCGCCAGGTCTATCTGGATTAGGTACTCCAATGATTGCGAGTATTGCTATATCAGGATGTTTAGTCATGACCTCTTCTACATGAACACTATAGACTTTAAATCCGCTAACAATTAACATATCCTTTGTACGATCAACTATTTTAAGATAGCCTTCCTCATCAAAGACACCTACATCACCAGTATGAACATAACCATCTTTATCAAATGTAACAGCTGTTGCCTCAGGCTTATTATGATACTGTTTAACTACTTGAGGGCCTTTTATTAAAATTTCACCTGGTTGACCAACTTCTTTTATTACTTCTCCAGATTCTGTATCAATAAGTTTAATGTCTGTATCTGGTAGGGGTAATCCTACAGTTCCAATTTTTTTCTCCCCATACATTGGGTTAGCCGTTGCAAGTGGGGAAGTTTCAGTCATTCCATATACTTCAACAAACTTGTTCTCAGAATGAAATTGTTTTTCAAAATCCCTTATAGCTTCAGGAGGAAATGGAGCAGCCCCACTTACATATAATTCTATTCCATCTAATACTTCTGGTGGAATTGTTTTTGATTTTGGATTACTCTGAACCATTAGGAAGAGTGTAGGCACATTTCCAAAAGCAGTTGGTTTTTTATCTTTGATTTCTTCAATAATGTGGTCAGTATCCCTTGGATTTGCTATTAATATTTGAGCACCACCGATATAATTTAAGAATAGGCCAATAAAATATCCTGCAATATGAAAGAAGGGAAATGCAGAAAGAACTATTGTTTTTCCTTTTTCTCTATCAACCCAAATGTCAAATTGTTTCATATTAGCTATCATATTGAATTGTGTGACTTGAGTACCTTTCGGACGCCCTGTAGTGCCACCAGTATATTGAATTAATGCTAAATCTTTTTTAGGATCTATATTTACTTTCTTTAAATCGATTTTATTATCAACTGCTTCAAGAAATGGGACAACTGTTTTTCCTGGCCAAGGATCCATTTTTCCCTTGGGTATTTTTTTAATTAATTTTCCCATGAATACTTTGAAACCTGAGAAACCCATGAATTCTGAAATATTTGTTGGAACGATCACTTTCATATCAGGTAAGTCATCAAGAAACTTAGAAAAGACTTTTTCATAAAGAATATCCATGGTAACCAAAAATTTAGCACCTGAATCTTTCATTTGATAAGCAATTTCATCAGGACTTAATAAAGGTGAACATCCTGTTACTGTACCACCAGCTATATACGTTCCATAAGCAGCAAATAGATATTGAGGAGAGTTTGCAAGGCAAATAGCAACAACATCACCTTTTTCAAGACCACTTTTTTGTAGAAATGTAGCAAATTTCTGAGAATATTCTAATACTTCTTTGAAAAGCATAGTACGATCCATGAAATAAATCCCTACTTTATCTGAATATTCAGTCATAGTTTGAGTTAAAATAGTTCCTAGATCTTCTGTTGGATAAGAAAGGGTTGGCGTGACATGCTTATCATAAGATTTTAGCCATAATTTTTCTCCACTCATTTAGATTCACTCATTTTGAATTTATATTTTGTTTTGTTTAATAAATTACTTTGCTCTATTTATTTTTAAAAGTTCATTTTTGATTCATCAAAGTTTATGAGAATAAATAGTTTTTCAATTTTGATCCATGCTTTTGAAAAAACTGTTAAATTGAAAAAATATGAAAAAAAAAGGAAATTATTACTTTATTTCTTTTCAATAGTACAGAGATTCTTAGGTCAGCTACAAACCCGGGATACTTGTTCGTTTATGTAACACATCCAAACCTTTAGAAATAAGAGTAATTGTGATTAAAAAGATAATAGCTACAATAACGTATGTTATTATTACTGTGAATGTGACACTAAATATACTATATGCTTGGGCAAAAAGATCTAAGACTCCAACAAAATATACCACTATAGTATACTTGGGAAGGTAAGCTGCTTCATTAGACCAGGCAGGAATAACTCGACGTAAAGCCTGAGGTAAGATAATATGTCTAATGCCAGTTAAACGAGACATACCTAGAGATTGAGCAGCAATCAATTGCTCGGTACCAACTGAAATAAGAGCTCCTCGGAAATATTCTGCTTGATAAGCTGCACTATTAAGACCTAAGGTGATAATACTAACCAAGGTTTGAGAATTTAGTAGAATGACGGAAACTTCCTTATCAAATAGTTTTAAATTAGTAACGAAACTCCATGTTCCTAATGATATGTCTAGACTTAGGGGAAGGTAATAAAGGAATAATAGTTGTACTAGTAATGGAGTACCACGCATGATTTCAATATAAACTGTTGCAATACGTGAAAGAATCATTCCACCATACTGCCGGGATATCGAAAGCATTAGACCAAGAAAAAAGCCTATCAAAAGGGCCCACATATACAACCACATTGTCACTATGAATCCTGATAAGAGTTTGTTCCAAGATTTTAATACAATACATAAATCAAAATCTGGGCGTAAGTTACAAATTGAATTCAATATTAATATAATAGCTATAAATATTGAAGGAATACTTACAGTAATTATAATCCATTTAAATTTTTTCTTCACTTAATTTCCTCCTCTTTTGAGAGCTTTAAAAGTTGTTCATGGCTTCCATACAAAATCTCAAGTTGGTTAAGAAAAGCTTTTACTCTTTCTGATTTAGGGGAGGTAAAAAAATGTTGAGGATTCCCACGTTCTAGTATAATTCCTTCTCCGAGAAAAATCATTTCTGAGGCGACAGCTCTGGCAAAACCCATCTCATGGGTTACAACTATCATTGTAGTGCCCGTTTTAGCAATTTCTAGCATAACCTGAAGTACTTCACCAATTAATTCTGGATCTAATGCTGAGGTTGGTTCATCAAACAAGATTATGTCAGGTTCCATTGCCAAGGCGCGTGCTATTCCTATTCTTTGTTGTTGTCCCCCTGATAACTGAGCAGGATAATGATCAGCCCAATCTTCCATTTTCACACTTTTCAATGCTTTTATTGCTTTTAATTTAGCTTCTTCCTTACTTAATCCTTTAACTCGGCGAAGACCTATACTAACATTCTTTATTGCTGTAAGATGGGCAAATAAATTAAAATGTTGGAACACCATACCAATTCTTGCTCGAACAAGGTTTAGATT
>JBHLOI010000094.1:0-9736 GCA_048940645.1 Promethearchaeota archaeon
GCGATTACCTGTTATAAACGATAATGAAGAATTAATTGGTTTCATTACAAAACAATCCATTATTGAAACAATTTACAGATATCTAAAAGAGTAGATTAATTAATCAAAATAAGTCATCTAAAGACTTAAGTAAGACGTTACCTTTTTAAAAAAAAAACACATACATTTTTTTATTACAATCAATACTTTGTGTTTATAGCAAATATTGTTCAAAAAAATTAAAATAAGTGTGATCTGATATGGCAATACCCCTTCCTGGGACACCGGTAATTCTCGATATCGGGTCTGCCTACACCAAAATAGGCTTTGCTGGTGAACCAGGCCCGCGATTTATCTTTCCCACAATTACAGGAACTGAGAAATATAAAGCTGTAATGGTGGATGTTAGTGCCAGAAACATATATGTTGGCAATGACGTTGCAAAAATGCGCGGAGTTTTGAAGATCAAACGCCCTATTGAGAGGGGAGCAATAATGGATTGGAATGATTTTTATGAAATTTTAAATTATTGCTTTTATTCACTTTTAAGAATACCTGATGTTTCTCAGTATCCTGTTTTATATACAGAGCCCCCATTTTTACAAAAAGAAACTAAAGAATATATTGCACGAGTATTGTTTGAAACCCACAGAATAAAAAGCCTTATAATGGTTCCTACGCCTATATTGTCTATGTTTAGTGTAGGATTAACTTCAGGTTTAATTATTGAAAGTGGCGATGGTATTACTTGGATTTGCCCAATCATTAATGGTCAAATTATTGATCAATCAGTTCAAAAGTTAACATTAGGAGGTACTGACGTTAATCAATATCTGAAAAATCTGCTAATGAGAGAAGGTATTCATATAGAATCTAGTGCAGTTGATGAGATTATAAAAGATATGAAGGAAAAGAATTGTTATTTTGTATTAGATCCAAAAAAACCTCCAAAAAAAAATGAAAGGTTTAGTATTGCTATGCCAGATGGATCTACTATCAGTATTCCACACTATATTTTTCATGAAGCACCTGAAGTATTATTCCAACCTAATTTAGTGGGATATCCGATAAATAATATACCTCAGGCTGTTATTACAAGTCTCCAAGGGATTGATAAATATTATTGGAGTGAACTATTATCACAGGTGGTAATTTCGGGTGGTAATTTGTCATACTCTGGTTTTGAAGAAAGGTTAAGAATAGAATTAACAAGGCTACTTCCTCAATTAGGAAAAATACCTAAACCTAAAAAACAGAGCCCTAAGAATAAAGAAAAAGCTAAACTGAAATCTATTGAAGGGTCGAAGAAAAAGAAAGACAATTGCCCTCATTGTGGCGTCCTTTTAGATTTATCTGATGAAAAAGAATTGTGTCCTAACTGTGGTGGTAGAATTGTGTTACCTGAGCTTTCTATTAATATAAATACCTCTAGTAAAAAGGCTCCTGTCATTGATGGTAAACTCTTATGTCCTCATTGTGGAAAGGAAATAACTGATGTTGAATCTCTCTTTTGTCCATATTGTGGAAAAAACGTAGAATCACCCGATTTAGGAGCGATATCAAAAAAAGTTATTGATGAACCCCCTCCAGCAAAAGAATTTGCTGGTTTTTACGAGAGCTCAGAGGAAATTCTTAAATTCTTTGTTCCTGATAATCTTCAATATGCTATTTTTAGTGGAGCAACAATTTTAGGAACGCTTTCTTCGTTTCAAAGATTATTTATAACCCATGAGCAATTTCTTTCTAATAGTGATCTTTTATACAGAGATATAAGTGAAATTTTTTAATTTAATTTAGAAAATTTTGCCAAAATTTCAGTATTCATTTTTCCTAAAATTTTATCCAAAAATTCTAACTTGTCTCTTATAATATAGTTAATTTTTAATTTCAAGTTAAATTAAAAAAATTAAAACTTATTTAAGACTATATTGAGGTTTTCTTAATTGAAAAATAAACTACGTAGCTTTACAATAATAACTTTAATGTTTACGGTATTTTTAATATTTACTCCAGTAGTTTCAGCTAAAACAAGACAGAGCTACTTAACAGATTTTCTTTTTCAAAACCAAATAGGAAATGAAAAATTTGGTACTTCATATAAGGATACCTCTTATGCTTTAGAAATAATTGATTATTATAATTTGTATGAAATTCAGGGATTATTTGGACCTGAAACTAAAGTAGATATACCAACTTTTATTGAAAACTTAGAAACAAAAGTACAGGAAATGTTTGATGATGGAGAAATCGAATTATATGATTTATATTATTTATTGAATTCATTAGATATATTAAATGGATTAGAGACATTAGATTCAGAATATAAAGATAAGATACATGAATATATTAATCAGACAGAGCAAATTTCTGGGGGATATGCTGTAACCAATACATCTGCATCAGCAAATATGGTCTCAACATATATAGTATATAATATATATAGTTTGTTAGATGAGCCTATTTTCAATCAAACGACTCATCTAAATTGGATTTTAATGTGTAATAATACAGATGGTGGATATGGAGGAAATCAAACTTTATCTTCTAACATATTAACAACATATTGCGCAGTATATTTAGTTAGTCAATTAGCTACTATAGATTACCTTTATAATAAAACTGCTACTTTAAATTACTTACTTTCATTCTATTGTGATGATCCGCTTGATTTAGATAATTACGGAGGATTTCTGCCCGATTTAATTGCAAATAATGCGTTATTAAGTAGTACTTATTACTGTATTGAATCTATAGAATTAATTGATGATTCAACGTTAAATCCCACAGCAACTATTAAATGGATACTAGATCGTCAAAATTTTCAAGATGGAGGATTTTTGGATGATCCTAGCGAGCATGAAGAAGGACTCTCCTCTATACCTGCAACTTATCATGCATTTAAAATATTATATATCTTAAATGCTCTTGATAATTTAAATCAAGATTTCTTTATGGTAGAATTCAATTATATAATTTTGATTGTAGTACTTTCGGTTATAGGTATAATAGCTGTAATAATTGTATTTATTTGGAGAAAAAGAAAATTATAACCCTTCCTCGATATTTAATAATCTTCTAATAATATTTAATTAAATCTTTGATTAACAATTTCATATATTAACTTTTATATTCCTAAAATTAATTTTCTTAATTAGATTAACCATGGAAAAAATCCTTGACGGAAAAAAATTAGCAGAAATACTTAATTCTGAGTTAAAGCAAGAAATTAGTGATCTATTTAAAAAAACAGGAGTAAAACCAAAATTAGCGGCTATATTAGTAAATGAAGATCCTGGCTCAGAGATATATGTAAATATGAAAAGGAAGAAATGTGCTGAAGTTGGTATTGAATCTATTTTGATTAAATTAGAAAAAGACATTTCAAAAAAAGATTTATTGGAGGAGATAAATAAACTCAATATTGATAATACAGTTCATGGCATTCTTTTGCAATTGCCTCTTCCAACTAAATTAAAAGAGAGTACGAATGAATTTATAGAAAAAATATCTCCATTTAAAGATGTAGACGGTTTTAATCCAATTAATAAAGGTTTGCTTTTTGATTATAACGAAGAGTTAGCTCCATGTACTCCCAAAGGAATAATTGCCCTTCTTGAATACTACAACATAGAAATTAAGGGAAAAGACATAGTTATCATCAATCGTTCCAATTTAGTAGGGAAACCACTTATTTTTATGCTACTAAAAAGAAATGCAACAATAACAGTTTGTCATACCTCAACAAAAAATATAGATAAACACTTAAAAAGGGCGGACATATTAGTAGTTGCTGTAGGGAAGCCTAAGTTTATAACAAAAGAACGAATTAAAGAAGGAGTTATTATTATTGATGTGGGACAAAGTAGAATTGGAGGGAAATTATCTGGAGATGTTGATTTTAACGGAGTTTTAGAAAAATGTGGCGCCATTACCCCGACACCTGGGGGAGTAGGACCACTTACAGTTGCATTTTTACTCCAAAATACTTTTATTGCATATAAAAAACAATTAAAGATTAAGTAATAACTTCTGAAAACAATTTATATTAAGAATTTATAATAATAATATACTATATTACATATTTTTAAATGAGTATTGTAAAAGTATTATATTTCTTCTGCAGTGAGAGAAAAGAATGGCTATTCTTGAAGTTGGAATAAATTTGGGAATACGTAATCTTATTGGGATTAAATATTATTCATCCTCAGATAATTTATTAGATCCAAGCCTCAGAGCAGGGTTTCTTTCCGCATTAGAATCATTTACAAATGAAGTATTTGGAGATGACATTAATGTTGTTTCTTTAGCCTCATTTAAACTTGTATGCTATTGTGATTTAGTTGCTTTACCTAATGAACCTTCAAATAGCCAACCATTATTATCATATGCAATTATTGAAAAAGAAACAGATGCAGAAATAGTCAAAAAACTCTTGAGCCAATTAAATTCATACTTTTTAAATCGATATTCTCTAAATGATATTTTTTCAAAAAAGGATAAATACTTTAAAAAATTTGCTGATAGAATAAATGAAATTCTCGGGGATTTAAGATTAAAAACTGAAGATCGATTTAGGTCGATTTTTTAAAAAAAAAATTCAAAAGTAAAATCTTATACTTGATTATCATAATCTTATGGTGTTTTAGGTTTATGAGTTCGAATATTGGACCAGAAGCAAAAGCCGCTTATCAAAAATATTTGGATGCTTCTACTTTGGAAGAAAAAATTAATCGCTTAGAAGAATTCATATCCCTTGTTCCTAAACATAAAGCAACTGAAAATATAGTAGCTTTAAATAAATCTCGTCTCGCAAAGTTAAAAAGAGAACTTGAAGCGCAAAAAGATCGGAAAAGAAGTACATCAAAATTGATTAGCCCATTTTCTATTAAAAAAGAAGGGATTCAAGTAATTTTAATAAGTGATTATTACACACCTGGTGTGGGTAAAACATCATTATTAAATTTATTAACAGGAGCAGCAGAAGAAAAAATAGATAAATTTACTCCCATACCTGAAATTGGAATTTATGAATATAATAAAATTCGATTTCAAATTGTTGACATGCCTTCAATAATGAAAGGCGCGTCAACTGGAATAGGTAATGGTAAAGAAATTCTCTCACAATTACGATCCTGTGATTTAATATGTTTTTGTATAGATTTATCTCGAAATTACGAGAATCAGATGGAAATATTATTAAATGAGTTAGATTATGCTAACATTCGGATCAATATTTCACCTCCACCTATATCAATTGAAAAAACTGGGTCTAATAAAGTTCAAGTTTTTTATCTTACAAGTGAAGCAAAAGATACCGAAAAATTTGAAGAATTAACGGAGAGAATAAAAGAACTAGTGAATGCGAGCGGTATGAGAAATGCTATTGTAAAAATCTATGGTGAAATAGCCCTTACTGAAATAGTCGATGCATTGAATCCATCTATTGTATATAAAAAGGCAATAATTATAGGAACTAAGGGGGATCTTCCTCAAACAGAGAATAACTTTGAAAAATTAAAAAAATCCTATTCAAATATGTTCCCAATTATAATCGGAACAAGTGTTAAAAAAGCTGAAATACCAGAGAACTTTGGTGAAATAATTTTAAAATTTTTAGGAAAAATTAAAATATATACTATGCATAAAGGAGTCATTGCCCAGAAACCACTGGTAATAGATTCTGAACCTAATTTGCCACTAATTAAAGATGTTGCTTTAAAAATTCATAAGAGCTTCTATGACCAGTTTGATCATGCTGTAGTTATTAGAGTATCAGATCGTCAAAAGCGTAAAAAAGTAGGTTTAGATTATGAAGTAAAAGATAATGATATTATTGAATTATTTATCAAGTAGTTACCCTATTTTAGTTCTATCATTTAAAGTAAAATTTTCTTAGATTCTATTTAGAGAAATAGATGGTCTTTATTCATAAATTTGAGTACTTTTTATATGACCAACAATTAGAGGTATTTTTTCCAGTTCTTGTTCATATTTAGAATCTAATTTCGGAATACCCTTCAAAATGTTTAAGATAGCTTCAAAAGAATAAATAAGATTCTCTAGATAGTCAATGATATCACCTTTAAAAATTAAAATTTTGTATTCTTCTTCAAAAAATTGACTAATTTCTTCAATTGAAAATCTATCATCAATTCTTAAGGATAATAATAGCTTTTCTAAATTTTTTCTTCCACATTCACAATAAGGGTTATCTTTACAAGTACAATTAAAAATATCCCTAATCCATTTTGTGATATATTCAATAAATTCATTAGAAAATTTCTTCCTTTTCTTTACATATTCAGCATCCATCAAAGATAAAACACTCGCACTAAAAAAATTATTACTAAAATATTTCATATTAATATTTTTAGACAAATCCGCTACAATTTTTTTTGATAAGTAAACATTTTTTAATGGCTTTAATTCAAGCACAATATCTATGATTTTTTCTGACTTTAGTTTTAAGGTATTAATAATTTCTAACCCTTTGTCGATTGTTAGAAAGGACTTAGCAATTGCTTGTCCCAATTCAGATACACAATATGCTGAATTATCATTAATCGAAATCAATTTTAAAGTTAATAATTTTTTAAGTAATACGTCTAAATTGTAATCTGCATTTATTAGTTTTTGATTAAATTCATAAATCTGCTCTATATATATACCCTCCCTGAACATTGAGATAAAGGCAAGTAATTCTGTTATTGATTTATCTTCATTTGGCTCCAATTCGAAATCCTTTATTTTTCCGTTTAATAATTTAATGGCTATATCTTCTTCAGTAATTTTGCTTTTTGGCATATATATTTTATTAGGCTCAACCAATACATATGCTAAACCAATTTCATGCTTCCCCAATCTACCAGCTCGTCCTAACATTTGTTCAAATTCTGCTACTGTTAGAATTTTTATTCCCATTGCCAGAGATTCAAAAATAACTTGCTTTGCAGGAAAATCCACTCCTGCGGCTAATGCCGCTGTTGCAACTACCGCCGAAATTGTTTGGTTTTGGAACTCAATTTCAATTAATTTCCTTTCTTCACCTGTTAACCCAGAATGATAGGCTTGTACTTTAATTCCTTTTGTACGTAAATATGATGATAATGATTCGCATTTTTTTCGTGAATTAGTAAAAATAATCGATTGACCTCTAAAACCATAGGTAGATTTCTTAGAAAAGGTTGATTGAATTAACTTTACTATAAATTTTTGTTTTAAAGATTCATTCAAACATAAAATTAAATGACGTTCAATAGGTACAGGTCTATTATTATAATTTATTAAAATGCAGTCTAACTTTTTAGCTAATATTTCTGGGGCACCAATAGTCGCAGTTAAATACAAAAATTGGACATGTTTAAAATTAGACTTCAATCTTGCAATAAGGCCATCCAATAAATAACCTCTTTCAGAATCTATAAGAGTTTGAATTTCATCAACTATTATAGTTCCAATTGTCCCTAATTTATCTTTATTTCCACTTCGCAGAAGGAAATCAATGGCTTCATAGGTGGCAATAATAATATCTGCATCGATTAAATCATCTAGTTCAAAATTTTCAATATTATCTAATAATGATTCACCGATCTTTTTTATTACCTTTAAATTCAACTTTCTATATTTTTTTTCAAATTCTTCCGTTCTGACGTTTGCTAAAGCAACAATAGGTACTAAATATAGCATTTTAAGCTTTTCTTGTAATAATCTTGTAATCCCTGCTATCTCTCCAATTAAAGTTTTTCCTGAGGATGTAGGGGCCATAACAATTTGATTATTATTGGTCTTTAATAATCCGTTTTCAAGTGAAATTGCTTGAATCGGTAATAAGGTTTGAATTCCTTGTTCTTTTAACAAGTTTTGAAATTCATGAGGTATTAAAACCTCATTAATAGAATAATTTAAGTATTTTTTACTTAATTTAGGGCTTTTTTCAATATCATATAGAGTAATATCTCTATTTTTTACTGGATTAAAATCTGCTCTAAAAGCGCTTAATACTTTATCAATATTTTTAAATTTTAAGAGCAGATGATTGAAAAAATTTTTTAGTTTTGGGCTGATCCTTTCAGTTGAAATCAAGCCAGTAAGTTTAGCGCGGTTTAGAACGATCTCTAAAGCACAGTCAGAACAAATAATTTGGTTTTTAAGTGATTTTATTTGTTGATTTTTGTTTAAAATATTAAAATTATTATTTCCTAAGCAGACTCTGCAGAAAGTTAAATCGATTATTCTTTCAGTATTTATTTGGAAATTTTTAAACATTTTCTTAATATTTAAAAGATCTTGTGAATCACTATGACTTGGAAATGCAATAAGTTCATTCTTATCTGAAAGTAGGAACTTTTTGAAGAGTTTTGGATCGATTGGCTCTTTAGTGCCATCTTTTAATATTTTTACAAAAGATAATGGACGAAATTTATTTTTAAAATCTAATCCAAAAAGAATTATTCCTCTAAAAAAAGGGTTATTAACATAAGTAATTGTTTTGGATTTCTTATTAAAAGATTTCAAGTAAAAGAAATTTACATTAAACAAAAGTTCTTTTTTACTTTCATTATTTCTATCTAATACAATAAAAAACTTTCTTTTAATTATACTCAAAAGAAGAATCACTAAAATCTATATTACTAAGATAAAAAATGAAAAATATTAATTCAACTTTTCTCAAAATAAATTATAAACATTTTAAAATTGAAATAAAGAAAAAGGATTAAGAATTAAAAACCAAAAACTTGTTTTATTTTATCATAAATTTCCTTAATTTGTCTAAGTTTTGTCTCATCTCCTTGATTTATAAAGTGTTCAATCCATTGCTGTAATCCCCCTTGCTGAATCCATTGCAGAAAATACTCAACTGCTTGGCGTTCGTCACCTGACATTTTTTTCTCTTAGTTTTTTTTGTTTATAATTATATTTTATTTCTATATAAAATTATAAATTATTCTATTTTATATTTTTATAATTTAAAAGGATATTAAAAAAAATAAAGTGAGATCTTTATGCCAGATGTAAGAATTAAAACTCCTAATTTGGATGATATTTTCGAAAAATGGAAACAGGGGGCTGTTAGAAAGGATCGGAAGCATATGGAAAAACAATTTGGTACAAAAGGAGCTATCTTTTCCTTAGATGTTATATCTGCTGCGGAATACGTTAAAGATACTATGAAAGAAGCAGCTATTTATTTTGCAGTTAAAAAAACTCTTGGACCCGCACCAAAAGGTAAAGAAGAAAATGTTTTATTAGCACCAAAACTAGCTAGATTATACTTTTATTCTTTTAAAGGATCCGGAAAAATTGATAAAGAAACTTGGAAGGGTGATGAATTAGTACCAATTTACGAATCTATTCAACCAATATCTTGTAAGCGTTGCGGAGGGAAAGGATACATAGAAGAGAAGTGTAAAACCTGCAATGGAAATGGTAAAATTGAAGAAAATTTAATCGTTTTTGTAGGAGAAGAGCAAAAAAAAGAAAAGAAACCTTTTTCTTATTCTTGTAATATTTGTTATGGATCTGGAAATCGCCGTAATCCATGTAAAGAGTGTGGAGGTCATAAAAACCTGTACAAGTATGAAATTCTACCCGTTCCATTTAAAACAGTAGTTACAGGAGTTCCAGTACTTCATAGTAGTGCCCAAACTAGATACGAGAAGGAAATAGGAGAAGATCTTCATAAAATGCTTGAAGATGTCGAGGGAATTAAATTCAATGAATTCAAAGAGTTAGAGTCAAAAGCAGAAGCTTCTTTGGG
>JBHLOI010000003.1:0-119497 GCA_048940645.1 Promethearchaeota archaeon
TCATTGAACTCGTCTGGTAATTGCTCTAAACAATATTGAATTTTGTAGCATATTCCTTCAATTGCTGGTTTCATACTCTCCCAAATATATTCGTTCAATTATAGCGCCTTATCAATTCATTCCTTTGAATAAAAGAGAAATATCTTAATTTTAATATCACAATATAATTCAGATATTATTGAATGACCGTGAAATTTTATGTTTCACGAATTTATAGAAAAAAAAAAGAATTTAATGGTAAATTATGATACACTTACACTTATAGATGCGAAAAAGGTAGTAAACATTATAACAAATAGAATTAAACCAGAAATAATTAAATAAATTCGTCTGGTCCTATCATCAATGTTTTCAGCAACCCCTAAACTTAGAAAACCTATAAGTATGAAAACTAATGCAATATTAACACCGACCCTAGCTATATTCATAAAGATAGCATCTTGAAACGTCATCCAATAATATGTCTGCAATATTTGTTGTCCTCTTTGAATATATTCAGCATATCCGTATACACCATTCGAATAATTCATTTCATTTTCATAATTTGCTAAGTTAAGCCATTGACCTGCATTTTGTGCTATTGATCTACTAATCATCATCATTAAACCAAACAAGATTGCTACTAACAAACCATAAATTATAAATTTTACAGCTTTTCTCTTATCTAGTAATGGAATACTATCTGCTAAACTTCTTTTTTCTGACATTTTTATCTCTCCCTTCTCATTTTATTAAGATATTTATAGGCTAAAAATAAGGCATAGCAAACAAGAACAATTATCCCAATGGTAATAAATAGTGTGCTAAGAAAAGCTCCTGGTCCATCAACTTTAACTAAAATATTAAAAGGTACATCCGTTTCAACACCGGCGTTATCACCATATACAATCACTACATAGGTTCCGGGTATCGAAATAAAGTATGGTGTTGCAGTAGCGCTACCTGTAAACTCTAAATACCCTTCTCCTTGATTCGAAATAGCTATTACATTTTGTCTTAATGTTGAAGGGAATTGTCCTAATCTAAATGTTGTGGTAATAAAGTATTCGCCAGTAAGTCCATTTGGATTAGAGTTGGCCGCATATGCTACATCATAATCATATTTGGTCAAAATCTTTAGATTTGCTGTAATATCTGAATAATAAACTCCAAGAACTATAGTAGCCTTTTGATTTCTCCCAATTGTAAACTCACATGCGTAAGCGCTTTGAATTTCAGTATCACTTGTTTCTGTAATAGTAGCAGGTTTTTGGTCAGCTACAGTTATTTCATCTAATGCAAATCCTAATATTGGCCCAGTAATTATTAATGCAATTCCTATAATTAAAACAATAGTTAGTATTCTTTTTCCTTTCATATCATTCACAATTGCTAAATTTTTCTTGAAATTTTTATAAGTTTTTTTTAGATTTCTTTAATATACGATTTACTATTTTTGTATAAAAATCTGCTGTAATAACAGATTAATCAATCCAAGCTAAGCTGAATGAGAAAACTTTTTAATTATATTTGATAAATTTTTTTAAATAAAAAAGTAAAATAATTTAAGAAAGCCTATAAATCATTATTTGTATAAGACAGAGGTAATGTTACTTTTGATGGAAGAATATAATTGTGAAGTATTAATAATCGGAGCGGGTCCAGCTGGATTATGTGCTGGGGTATATTGCGGTAGAGCAAACAGAAATACAATAATTTTAGATGGTAAAGAGCTCTCAGGATTAGCTAAGACAAAAAAAATCCAAAATTGGTTAGGAGAACCTCATATTGAAGGAATGAATTTATTGAAAAAATTCAGAGCTCATGCTGAAAGCTTCGATAATATCAGAATTATAGAAGGAGATGTTATTTCGCTATTGATAGGAATGGGAACTAATATGATTTCGACTAGAACGGCCAATATCACTTCTGATGTAGTAATAATTGCCACTGGAACAGGTAAAAGAAAAGAAATCATTAAAGGAGAAAGTTCCTTGATTGGTTATGGTATTTCATATTGTGCTTTGTGTGATGGCCCTTTATACAGAGAAAAAAGTGTTTATTTATATGGCGCTGATAAAGAAATGCTTGAGGATGCGTTAGCGTTAGATCAAATGGGATGTAGAGTTCATATTATAACTAATGTAAATATCGATGAACTACCTGATAAAGTAAAGGAAGTAAAAGAAAAAGGAATAGAGATCATTGATAACACTGAGATTATTGAAGCTATCTCTGATTCGGATGGTATAATCCAAAAAATTATTTGTAGATCATCCAAGAAAGAAGAACCTGATGAGGAAGATATTCGAGAATATGAATTAGATTGTTTATTTGTATTATCACATGTCGCCTCAAATTCTATTTTTAAAAAAGCTGGAATTGAATTAGATGAAAATAAAAACGTAAAAGTCGATGAAAATCAACTAACGAACATTGAAGGAGTATTTGCGGCTGGTGATGTTACTGGAGGTTTATTTCAAGTAGTTTTTGCAGCAGCAGAAGGTGCTCGGGCAGGAATTAATGCTGCTAAATATTTACGCCAATTACAAAAAGAATAAGTCGAACTTTACAATTTAATTTTAATTCCTTAAGAACTTAACTTGATGATATCATCTAGATATTACTTCAAATTATGTAATATCCCGATCATATTGTAGTTATTATGGTAGAGTACAAATTTTCTGATTTCATTGATGATTTTTTAATTTCAAAAGAAGTGGAAGAAGGTTGTGCTCCCTCTACAATTAAGGCCTATAAATATGACCTTGATAAATTTATTAATTCAGTAGGGGATATTGAAATCAATTCGCCAGTATTGCGCCAGAGAATAAGATTGTTTTTAAAGAAAATAAAGGATATTGGGTATTCTAAGAAAGGAATTGGAAGAAAAATAGCATCTTTACGCTCGTATTTTAAATTTTTAACTCTAAATGAATTCCTTGAAAAGAATCCTATGAGCACTATTAAGTCGCCAAAAATAAAGCTTGAAGAAAGTCTGCCAAAATTTCTTAAAATTTCAGATATTGAGGTTATTTTCAACAAACTAAAAGACAGAAAATTGTTTAACTCAAAAAAAAGTAAGAGATACTACTTGATTGTAAGATTACTCTACTCAACAATGGCAAGAGTCAGTGAACTTTGTAATATACAGGTAAAAGATATTGATTTTGAAAAAGGTTATTTGAAATTGCGTGGTAAAGGAAATAAAGAAAGAATTGTCCCTGTTGATAAAACTACTTTAGAAATTTTTAATGAGCATCTTAGAAATCGAATTTCATATAATTCTGAAGATTATTTATTAGTAAATACATGGGGTAAAAAATTAAGTCCTCGTGTGGTCCAAGCAGATATTAAAATTATAAAAGAAAGATGCGGGTTTCCAGATTCAAAAATTATTACACCTCATGTATTTAGACATACAGGAGCAACTCATCTAAGACGATCTGGAATGGATATTAGTGAATTACAAGACATTTTAGGCCACAGTTCTCCAAATACAACTAGAATATATGCAAAAAATGATATTACCAAATTAAAGCAATCTTATTCATCAATGCACCCTCTAAATAATTCAAATAAATTTTAAAATTAATTTGAAACTAAAAAAATTTAAAATAAGCTTATTTTACTAACCTAATAACTTTAAATACAAATTCTTAAGTATAAGAAAGTTTAAACTTAAATTGTACTATATTTACTTATAGATCATATTTAAAATTACAATACGTTAGATTATCATGGACGAGGATGAGTTTAGAAAACAATTTGGGAAAAAATCTGTCTTTCGACGATTCGGCTCCCTTGATTTAACTTTTGTTCCAGAAAAATTATATTGTCGCGACCAAGCAATCAAAAATCTCATCTTTAATTTTAGAAGAATAATAGATGAGGAAGAACAACCATCTGTCAATTGTTTAATTTTAGGAAAAGCTGGAGTGGGTAAAACAGTTACAGCCAGATATTTTGGTAAAAATTTTAAAAATATAGCTATAGAAAAAGATGTGAATATTTTTGTAGAATATTATAACTGTATTACTTTTAGATCGAAAAGCAAAATAATTAGAGAGCTTTTGGCTAAATACACGCATGGAAGCGGCAGAGGCTTCTCAGATGACGAAGCATTAAAGCTAATCTTAACAAAATTAGTCAGAGAGAAAGGATATATGCTGTTAATTATTGATGAGATACATTTATTGAAATCAGATGAGATTCTAGCTTTTTTGGATATAGCAGAAACTTTTGGTCACCAGAATGCGAAACTTTCGATATTATTAATTTCCCGTATTAGAGATTGGATGAAAGTTGAGACAGAAAGAATATTAAGTCGCATAAATGATAAAATTAAATTCAAACCCTATAATTTTGATGAATCTGAACAAATATTACGATATAGAAGTGAACTAGCGTTTAAAGAGAATGTAATTGATGATGAAATTTTAAATATGGTAAGTCAAATCGTGACAGAACACAAGAATATGCGCCATGGAATTGAAATTTTACGAAAAAGTGGTTTACATTCTGATAAAGAAGGATTAGACAGAATAACTCCTGATGCGATTAGGGAGGCATCAAATGAGGTTTATCCTACTTTTAGAGGTGAAATTGTAGATCAATTAAATGAGCAGGAACTTTTAGCGTTGTATGGAATTACAAGGTCTTTAATGAATACAGACAATCCTTTTACTATTGTTGATGATGCATATGAAGAATATCAAACAATATGTGAAACATATTCAGTTGATCCTCACGTCAAAATGAGTTTTAGGAAATATGTTAGACAGTTGAACGATATAAGCGTGATTTCCTCTAAAACAGTTAGAATTGAAGAAGCAGAGCGGGGAAGACACCTAGAGATAACATTACTTGATATTCCTGCTCCAAAGTTGGAAGAATTTTTAATAGATATTTTTGATAAGAAATTCGGAACATAAACAAATTTCTTTAGAAATATTACTAAAAATTTTTTTACAATAATTCAAAATTTTCATCTAAAATATATTTTAAATAAAAATAATTATTAGAAGTCAATAGACTATTATTAAATGATTTCATAATGTTAAAAAAGAAAATTTTAATTACTGGAGCTTCGGGGAGTGTTGGCATAAAAGTATTTCATGAATTTTTTGCAAGGAAACATAAATATAATATTACTCTTTTTCTCAGAGATTCAAAAAAAAATAAAAAACTGTTTAAAAATTATAGAGAGGAATTAAGTATCGTATGGGGAGATTTAAGGAATTTTAATGAGGTAGAAAAAGCTGTTGCTAACCAAGATATTATTTTGCATATCGCAGGAGTTATTCCTATATCTGAAGAGAGCAATCCAGAAGTTACTCAAGCAGTTAACGTTGATGGTACAAAAAATATTATAAATTCTATGTTAAAACAGCAAGTTAAACCAAAAATTATATTCACCTCTTCTGTAGCTGTTTATGGAAATAGAGTTAAAAACCCAATAATTAAAACAACAGATCCGATCAAACCTGCTAAAGGAGATTTCTATGCAGTATCAAAAATTGAAGCAGAAAAGCTAATTACGAATTCAGGTTTAGATTTTTGTATTTTTAGGTTAGGCTTTAGTGCTTCACCAGCAGTTCTTAAATTCCATCCTGCAATGTTTCGAATGCCATTAAATACAAGTATAGAAATGATTTTAACTAGTGATATTGGTAAAGCCTTAGTAAATGCAATAGAAAGAGAAGATATCTGGGGTAAAATCTTTAATCTAGGAGGAGGGGAAAGCTGTCGAATTAGATATGGTGATCTTTTAGACGATCTTTATGAAATTATGGGGTTGGGAAGAGGTTTTATGCCAAAAGAAGCCTTTTCTATAGAGGGATACCACTGTGGCTTTTATTTTGATGAAGGCGTCCAAGAATTGTTTAATTTTAGGAATTTAACATTACAAGATTTTTATAAAGAAGTAAAAAAATGGATAGGTTTTAAGAGATATTTAACACCACTTTTGAGGTGGCCTTTAAGAAAGATTTTCATAAGAAAATCGGAATATTATAAGAAATATAAAAAGAAAAAAGAAAAAACCTAAACCCTTTGTATTATTTAACTTTTTTATGAAACCAGGGTATCAGTTTTGAAACAGTCTTTTTGTAATGTAAATAATCTGGTTTTCTACTTAAATTTCTTTTTTCTATTAAGGGGATACTCAATATATAGAATAAGATTGTAATGAAAATTGGTCCAACGATCATCCACCAAAAAGAAATTTCTGTTGCTAATGCGAATAAGTATAAGCCCCACCAAAATAAGATTTCTCCAAAATAATTTGGATGTCTTGAGTATTTCCATAACCCTCTATTAAGGATTTTGGTAGAATCGTCTCTATTTTTTATAAAATTATATAGTTGTTGATCAGCAGCAGTTTCAAGAATTATTGCGAATAAAGTAATAGAAAAAGCAATAAAATCAATATGATTAAAAGAAATATTTCTTATTGAAAGAGAGGGATACAATGATAAGCAACCTAAAAATACAAGAATAGTTGGCATTAAGTGGATACCAATCAAATTTACTAACCAAAAGAGCTTACCTTTTTCAACTCTTAAATTAGCATAACGCCAATCTTCATGATTTAAACCCCGCCATTGTCTTATCCAATTATAGGTCAATCTAACAGACCAGGTTAAAACAAGAAAAAGCACAAATATTTGACGTAAAGATATCGTTTCACTAGTTTGAGGATTATATAACCAATATATAGCTATTACCGCAGGTGCTACGCTCCAATAAGGATCATAGAAACTTGCATTCTTAAAGATACTACCTACAATAAATATGAAAAAGGTTGCTATTATATCTGCTAAAAAGATAATTAGAATAGGATGTAAAAAGTTTATCAATGTAACAACTACTAAAGAAATAATTACAGTAATAGCATAAGCAATAATAATATAAATATATCCCTTAATTTTACGACTAGAATTCTTAATAGGTTCGCTCATTTTTACTTTACTTTTTAATATATATAGGGGATTAATGCTTTCCTATTTTTAGGGTAATCAGAGAAAGTTTTAAGATACCATTTATGATGAGATCGTGCTCTTGGACCTAAGTTAAAAAATGTCCATAAGACAAAAACGAGTCCAGGCAAAGACCACGTCATCACAGCCCATCCTGCCCATTCAGTTATTTCACCAAGGTAACTTGGACAACTAACGTAATTAAACATTCCTCCATAAGGAATTTTATATTGAGTCTCTCCAGGTTTACGTAAATTACGTATAATTTTATCAGAATGAAGATTTATAACAAAACCACTGAAAAATGTAACCATTCCAACTATAAAAAACGGACTTATAATCCAATTTGAGGGATAAGGAGGTGAAAATGTATATATCCATCTTGCTTGTAAATATGTGTTAATTCCGTTGAACATAAGACCAAAACTAATTATTGTTATTGGCATAGGTTGTTTGGCTCGTATTAAAAAAGGGAAGATGAACGTTCTTTGACCATAATGTAACATCCAAATACTAAGGAATCCAATTGACATAATATCTGTCTTTCTATCTCCAATAAGATAAAATAACAAAAAAATTATAACAGTAGGAATCTCCATAATAAACCATCCAATCTTATTATTAATAGTTGGCCCCCACTTTTCACTAATATGCTGCCCGTATGGAGCAGGAACAAAAAATAAGAGAATAAACATCGCTACTCCAACAAGACTGAAAATTAACATGATATAGTTAAAAATAATTATCTCATTCATCAAAATTCAACTATTCTAACTTCCTACTTAAACTTTTACTTAATATGTAAAATTAATTGTTAATAGGTTTAAAATCTATAAAAAGTTTCATAATTCACTATAAGAAGAAAATCAACTTAAGTAATAACTATTAATAAGATTTTGATTAAGCTCAATAATTCTCTTTTTCTTTTTTGGATTGAGAATACCAGTCTAACCATTCTTTACGGCGGCTTTTAGCTCTATCAACCGCATCTGCTTCAACTACTCTCTCATTTCTCACTTTTTGCCAATATCTCTCAAGTTCTGCACGTGTGAGAGATAATCCGCAAGATTGACATACTAAATGTTTGATATCAGGTTGATATTTCATTTTTCCTCCGCACTCAGGGCAGTTACTCATATTTTGAAAGATCCTTCCAATTTATTTTAACATTTTATATATTTATAGAATTATTCACCGTTAAAATAATTATTCTATAGAAACTAATTTTATTTTCAAATAAGAATTTATATTTTATAATGATAAATCATATTATAGAATCTAATAATTCTGTGATGGCTGATAAATCAAATGGTTTTAAGATATATCCATCTGCACCCGTTTCTTCGATCTTACTCCTAACTATCTCATCAGGTATGGCAGTTACATAGAAAACAAGTATATTTTTTAAATTATCATTTGCTTTAATCTGTTTACATACTTCATAACCTTCAATATCAGGCAACATTATATCTAATAATACTAATTTTGGTTGTGATTTCTTCAATTCATCTAATCCTCTTAGACCTGTTGTTACTATTTTAAATGAACAACCTCTAATTTTAAATACCGTTTCAATTAAACGTATTGTTGATGGACTATCCTCAATTAATAAAACATCAAACTTATGTTCTTTTTGCCTATTTAAAATTTTTGATTCAATTACCAAGCATTGATCAAATATATTTTCAATGGTACTTATTACTTGCTTACTTAATTCTTCACTAAATTCTTTTAACAGTAATTCTGAGAATCCTTTTATCGCTGTAAGAGGTTCTTTCAATATAAATGAAATATCGGATAAATTTTTATCATTCATCTTAGATTGGATAAAAGATGAATTTAGATGATGTTGTATATAATAATCAACACCATCTCTGATTAATTTTGAAAGGGATGTAATAAATTCATTGTCTTTTATAAAATCCTGCCAATTTTTCTTTCTTTGTTTAGAAATATAAAAAGATATTCTTTCTTTTGACCGTTCATATACTTTTTGACCTGCTAAATACTGGCGAAATGCTTTTGTAATCCTTCCTAACCATACAGCATTTTTACCCGTTTCACTTTTGAAATTTATTAATTTCTCTCGGAGGAATTCTTTAGTAAATCCAAGTTTAGTAATTTTTTCATCGTTCCAAACAATTCTTATATTTTCTTCTAAAATCGTAGTTTCTGTTTTCATGTTATAAATTATTCTTGTGGATTTTTTTTTATCTATAGAAATTGATCTCACCCTTATTTTCTAATATTGAAATATTTTTTATAACCATAACTAAATTTCAGTTGCTTTGTTGTAAAAAATCTACCTTTTGTGTACAAAATAAGATAAATAATTATTTAAAGTTATTGGAATATAAATTCAAAGATAATTAATCTCTCCAAAAGAACGAAAAAAATTATTGCTACAAAAAGAAAATTTGGTTTTTAATTGGTTTAATTGCTTGGAAGACTATTTTTATATATCTAATAAAAGCTAAATTTAATTTAAATAAAATATTTTGAGACAAAAATTTAAAGTAAATAATACTAGAAAGTGAATTGTAATGAAATCAGAAGTCTATTTTTTCACAGCACGTTCTCAAACATATAAAGACAGTATGAGCAAAATAAAAGGTCCCTTAGCATTAGAAAAACTTGGAATTAGGGAAAACCTAAAGAAAAACGATAAAGTAGTTATTAAAACTCATTTCGGAGCATTAGAAAATACTAGATACCTTAGGCCTTCATATATTCGATTTTTATGTGATTTTATTAAAGATTTTGGCGGAGTCCCTTCAGTTGCAGAATCTTGTGGTTGGGGATTACCTGAAAGTATTTCCAGAACTCATACAGAATATAGTGGTCGAGCAAATGAAGGAGAATATTTACAAACAGCATTAATGCATGGGTTTACACAAGAAACCATGGGAGCTCCAATATTAATGTTAGATGGACCACATGGAATTGATTATAATATTCAGCAAATTAATGGGAATTTACTTAAAGAGGTTTTTGTAGCAGGACGTTTAAGAGAGTTTAATCATATGGTGTTAGCAACTCATTTTAAAGGGCATTTGGGAGCTGGCTTCGGAGGTGCTTTGAAAAACTTAGGTATTGGGTGTGTCGCTAAAGGCCAAAAAATTCGTGCTCATTTAGGCACAATCTTTGATTATGACTTAAGTAAATGTAGTGAAGATTGTCATAAATGCGTAGAGGTTTGTCCAACTGGTGCTTTAAGTAAAGGAGTCGATAAAATTCTTAAAAAGAATTGGGATAAATGCCGCTATTGCTATATGTGCAGATCCATATGTGATAAAGGTGTAATTGATACGGGATCAACTACTACAGAAGATTTTATATATAGATTTGTAGATAATGCTAAGGGTGTTGTTGATTATTTTGGTAAAGACAAGATTTTTTATATAAATTATGCTATTGATATTACTTGGCAATGTGATTGCGGATCTTCTGATGTTCCATTCATTCCAGATATAGGTGTATTATCATCTCATGATCCTGTAGCAATTGATCAAGCTTGTATTGATTTAGCACATAAATCTAGTTTTAATCCAAATTCAGTGCTGGGTGATATTAAAAGTTTGAGAAATAATAGCAATGATTGGTTTTCTTATATTCCAAGATTCGATCCTCAATCTGGAGAGCTAGATTTTAATTTAGTTGGAAAAAAGTTAAAGAATTGGGAAACACAATTAAGAGTTGCTGAAGAAATTGGTTTAGGAACAAGAAATTATAGCTTAATACAAGTTGAGATTGAAAATAAGAGATAAGAAATAACCCTATAGAAACTTTTAAAGAAGAAAAAGAAAGAAGTTTTAATACATTTAAGAAGATATATGTAAGTTTGTAAACGCAATATATGGAAAAAGAGTATTTTCTGCAAACTCACGCTCTTTAGAGATATAAACACAATTATTTACCATTTGTAAGACGTTTCCACTAACATTTCCTAGTTTTATTGGATTCTTAAATTCGCCGTTTTGAATATAATATCCATTTCTTATTTCTGCGCCAAAAAATCCCGATATGGGATCTGGATTTAGCCATGAAAACTTCTCAATATAGTATCCCTCATCTATATTTGAAATCATCTCATCTTTAGAAATTTCACCAGGAAGAATAGAAAAATTACTTATACTATTAGTAACTGAACCATCATCATCTCTAATGCCATTTCCAGTTGATATTGCATTTTCTAACATAGCATATTTTTGATCATATAATCGATTTTTAAAAATTCCTTGATTAATTATTTCAGTTTTTTGATGAGGATTACCCTCTCCATCCCAAGGGGAGGTATTTAGTCCACCTTCTAATAATCCATTATCTTGTAATGAAAATTTATCTGAAGCAACCTTATTTTCTAGATTAAATGCTGATATGCCTTCAAAATGAGTAAATCCTAATGTATGAAAACCTATTACCGAATTTATAGCAATTTTTAACACATGAGGAGGAAATATTACACACGTTTTAGGATTGGGTTTTGGCAATTCTGCTGTCAAATTATCTACAGCTAGAATTGCCCACTTTTTGATTCTACGTTCAAAATCTAAATGTTCTCTCTCTTTAAAATAGTTAGAAGTCCAATATTCGGCTAATTTATTAGATTTTTCAGCTTTTAAGGATAATTCACAGAAGAAAAAAGTTTTTGAAGCCTTAAGATTAAGTTGATTACTATTTCTTAGGAATGAATTATGGATTTGAATTCTGAACCGTCCAAAAGTAGGAAGTACTTTTTTTTGTTCATTTACTACTTTTAGTAATTCCTCACATAAATCCTTTTTAATTCCTTCAGGATCATTTAATACTTTTTTATCTACCATTGAAATTTCTGGAATGGATTTCTGTTCAGGGAAAGTATATTTAGGAATTGCGTTAGTTTTTGATGTTCTTAAACAAGTTTCTATAGTATTATCAATATCTCGAGGTTTCATAGAATTCCCTTTGATTATACCAATCCCTGTTTTGTCTTCGCTTTGATTTAAAATTCTTATAAAATATTCTGCATTGTTGAGTTCTCTTTCATTATCAGGTTTATTTTTTAGGAAAATTGTTTCATAACTTTTCCTTTCTATTAAGAAGATTTCATATTGGGAGACATTTTTTGCTTTTAATCTTTTTTCTATAATCTCTAAATTCATTTTGGACATTTCATTGTTCACCCTTGGCTTATTATTGCATTATTTACTCTAACATAGCTTCCCCCGGAACTTACTGGAATAAGATCCTCGCTGCCTTTTCCACATGTACCCCCATCTAATTTTAAAGTATCTTTACTTATGGCATCAATATTTTGTAACAATTCTAAAACAGACCCACTCAAAGCAATTGATCTCAATATTTTAGTTTTTTCTCCATGTTCTATTAAATAGCCTTTTTTAGAAGTTACTTGCATTCCCCCACCTATAGGATCTTCCATACCAAAATTTGCATGTATTAGCATTACACCCTTTTGAATTTCTGATATCATCTCATCTAGTTCATGATCTCCTGATTCAAAATAAGTGTTAGACATACGTACATTTATAGGATGAGCAAAACTTTCTCTGCGTCCATTTCCTTGGGGGATAGTATTAAGTTCTGAGGCAGATCTTCTATCATATATGAAATTTTTTAGGATACCATTTTCTACCAAAACATTTTTCCCTGCTCGAATCCCCTCGTCATCGAAAAAATATGAGCCAATAGGTCCTCTTAATGAAGGAGTATCATAAATTTTACACATCTCTGAAGCTACCTTTTTATGAAGATTGTGTTTTAAATAACTTCTTTCTCTTAATATTTGATCAGCTTCAAGTCCGTGTCCAAAACTCTCATGAGCAATAATACCTGTCAAACTTGGATCTAAAATAACGGTTGATCTACCTGAGGGTGGAGCTTTTGCCTTTAACATATCTAATGAATTTTGAGCAATCGTATCTAGCTTTTCAGTAGTAATTTGGTCAAAAAGTTCAAATCCAATTTCACCATTCTTAGCATAATAATCATAATCTACTAAAGCACCTTCTCTTGCAATTGGAATAATGAAAAATTTTATTCTGGGGATAACTTGCCTTAAGAGGCTTCCCTCATTGTTAGAAAAAATTCGTTCTATTTGAAACTCATTATATCTAACTTCTGTTCTAACTATTTTATTGTCAAAATGCTGCACATATTCATATATCTCTCTGATCTTCTCTAATTTTTTGTGTATTGATATTTTGGAGGCATCTTTTTTTGGTGTTATTTCTTTATTTAATTTCCAACTCTCAAACTCTGCTATTTTATTCCCCATATTTGAAACTTTAGGCATCAATTTTTGAATTTTTTTGATATCAGAGAGATTATCAGATGCTATTTCTCTCCATGATCCTAAGAAAGTTCGGGCGACAATACCAGAAGTTTTATTATTTATAGAAATATTCTCCGCGGAAGGTGATTTTGTAATTTGAATGGATGAGATAGAATCATAAAGAATATCAAAGTATTGATTTTTCCGTTTGAACCCATTTGATATTTCTTCAAAAAGAGAGAAAATTTCATCGTAATATTTCTTACTCATAATTAATCAGTCTAAATTTTTAAGTTCAATTAAAAATAGTTGAAAAAATATAATTAAAGAGAATTTAAATTATATACCAATTTTCCTTGACTTTATATCTTATTAAGATTAAGAAAAAGAAGGAGTATATTACTTTTTTTGCTCAGAATTATTGTTATTAGAAGCATCTTCTAGAATAGTTATCCTTTTTTCGAGAATTGTCATAGTTTCTATTATGTTGTTAATACTGTTATTTAATTCCTTTATTTCATTTTGAATAATTCCTAGTTGATTTAATGTAAAGGAGAAGACATTAGATTCTTCAACAGGTTTCAATAACCAATCAAAGCAGTTTTGTAGGAAAAGATGATTATCCAGTGCGTTTATTCCGATATTAAGATCATTAGTAAATATGTCAATATCACCGATGGCAATGATTTTTCCTTGTCCATATTCTGTATATGCTGCTAGAATTTGTTGCTGTTCTTGATCTTTAACCCATTGCTCTTTTGAACTCTTGAATATCTCTGACCATACATTTTTTTCATTAGATAGTATTAATGGTTTACTATTCTTATTTAAAAATAAAGAACAAGTACCTCCAATAACCATTTCTCTTAAATTATTTAAAACTTCATTTTCTTGGAAATTTTGTATATGCGTTATACTCGTGCTATTTAGATCAATGGAATTTAATTCTTTAACAAGGTTTTTTTCAAAAAAAATCCCGAAGTTAGTTCCAGATAGATCATTCAAATTTGTTTTTTGAAGATAATCAGCACCATATTCACTAATCAACAATAAGCTGCCTCCAATCCTAACATAATTACAAATGTCTTTGATTTCTATATTTGAAAAATAATCATCAATGGGATTACCAATAACTAAGATATCAATGTTTTCTAGCAATTTACTTGTTAGATTTTTATTCTCATTTTTTTTTATCTTCAAATTATACTGTTTGAGAAGATTTAAAAAATCAGAGTAGTCATTTTCATTAATATCTAACATTTCATTATGAAATAGATCGAAAAGAATAGTTCTCTCAAGCATTTTTTCTATAAATTTCAAGTAAATTATTATTTAAAAATTATTGTATTGCTAACCTAAGGACTAAAAACTTTTTAAATCTTAATGAATAATCCATTTTGGAACACATAAATGATATTAAATTTAATTTAAACAAATCTAAATTTGAGATATGAGAAATAAAGTAAACACGCTTGCTGTAATTGGGCTAAGTTGGGGAGATTAACGATGCAAAGAGCACGTAACCCTATATGAAGGGAAAGGAAAGTTTGTTGATTTCTTAGCCCAAAAATCTGATATTGTAGTAAGATTCAATGGCGGAAATAATGCAGGGCATACGATTAATGCCAATGGAATTAAATATAAATTCAAATTAATACCTTCTGGGGCCCCATTAGAAAAAGAAGTAATAATTGGAAATGGATGTGTTGTTGATCCGAAAGTTCTTCTTGAAGAAATCGAAAATTTAAAAAAATTAAATAAAAAAGTTAACCTTAAGTTAAGCTCGACTGCTCATGTTATCTTCCCTTTTCATCGAATATTAGACGATTTAGAAGAAAAAACTAAGGGTGAATATAGTGCTGGAACTACAAAAAGAGGGATTGGCCCTACATACTCCGACAAAGCAGCTCGATGGGGTATAAGGATTTTTGATTTAATTTACCCTGAAATTCTAAAACCAAAACTAGAGAGATTATTTAAATTTAAAAAGACATTGATTAATGTGTATGAACCAAGCTGGAATATGAATCTTAATTCTGTTTATGAAGAATATAAAGGTTATGGTGAAAAATTAAAACCATATGTAATTGATACAGCATATTATTTGAATAAAGCTATAGATGTGGGTAAAAAAGTTGTTTTTGAAGGTGCTCAAGGTAGTTTATTAGGCATAGATCATGGAATGTATCCCTTTGGAACCTCATCAAATGCTAATGCTTTAGGAATATGTGCTGGAGCTGGAATTCCACCTAAAAAGATTGGAAAGTTATATGGTATTATAAAGGCATATACATCCAGAGTAGGAGAAGGTAGTATTCCTACTGAATTATTTAATGAAATTGCTGAAAAAATTAGAGAACAAGGGCATGAATATGGAACTGTTACAGGAAGACCAAGAAGAGTGGGATGGCTTGACCTATTTAACATTAAATATAGCTTAATGATAAATGGAATTGATAGGATTATAATAACATTATTAGATGCTTTACAAGGTATTAATCCGATAAAAATCTGTACTGCTTACGAATTAAATGGAGAACTTCTTGAGAGCTGGCCTATTCAACATGAGATTATTAAAAAGTGTAAGCCTATATATAAAGAATTTAATGGATGGAATGAATTTTCCCCAAAAGAATGGTCAGAGATGGCAAGAAAAGGTTATGATGCACTACCTGAGACAATGAAAATTTATACTCAAGCCATTCAAGAAGAATTAAGAACAGACATAGCAATGATTTCTATTGGACCAAATAGAAATGATACTATCGTTTTAGAAAAAGACATATTTTAAACAATTAATTTTTTAATTTTTTTTCTAATTCAATCTCATCTCTAATTTCAATATCATAAAAACCTAGCACCGGGATTTCAGGTTTTAATTTTCTTGAATCCTTAATGGAATCAATATATATCGCTTTAATTCGGAATCCCTTCTTTTGATAAAAACGCAGAGCATTGAGATTATCATTAGTTGTAATTACCCATATTCGTTTAGCCTTTTTTGATTGCATAAATGACTCTAATGATCTTAATAAGTACGTTCCTATTCCGATCTTTTCAATTAGACTATTCAATGTTATAATTTCACATTCTCGATTTTTAATATTATATGTTAAAAGCCCCACTTTTTCATTCTTATAAATTGCAATAAAACCAGGAAGATCTTCAATATCATGAGATCTTCCGCGAGTAACTACTCTACTTGATGACCATTCTTCCTTAACAAGTTGGGAAATCCATTTTCGATCATCCTCTTCTACTAGTCGGATACGAATTTTTTTACTTTTATTTGAAATAAATAGGCTCACCACTTAATTCATCTTTCTTGTTGCTAAATTCCGTTTATTTGAAACAAATTAAACCAAATCTGTAAGCATTGTTAACAGGAGGCCATTCTATTTTAATATTTATATTCTTTACTGTTTTATCAACATCTATTCCAACAGCTTCCATTGAATATCTTATCTTATTTGGATAACGACAAGGTATATTTTGAACATAGGTGCATATTTTGTTTTCTTTATAACAAAGTCTACAATAACCATCCCATAAAATTAATTTATCATCATAATATTCTTGATAAGTATCTAAAAAATTCCATATCTCTTTTTCTAGATTATCCCGAATAATATCCTTACGATAGAATGATTTCCTTATAGAATCCTCGCTTTTTTGTGGATTCATTAATTTAATCTGCTGTATATACTTTTTAAGATTGAAGATGTAATATATCAAGAAGAATCTATCAAATTGAGAGACTTCCGATTCCATGTAGGGTGCTTCAGGAGGACATGCCCATGAATGGCTATAATTTGGACATCTGAATCTTGGATTATTACAGTAAGTCTGGACTTTAGGATCAAAAATAATATCTTTCAAACTAATTTTAATTACTGGCAAAAGATCATATTTCTTACTTCGAAATGAATTAATTCAAATGAATGATGATTTTATAAAAAGCATTACTTTTATTGTTAATAACTATAAAGTGTTTAAAAGATATAAGCCTTTTAAAGAATAAAAAATAAATAGAATAATATATCATCTTTTTAATCCATTAAATTAAGTCTAAAAATGTGTTTAAAATGAAGTTATTGAAAGAAAAGAAAAATGAATTAACTGAAATAAATAATGAATTTTTAACAGAAACATTGGTTGGTATTGAAACTCTCCATAATGCAACTAATCAATTTATTAATGATAAATTAAATAAGAATGAACTTGAGGATGTAATCCTGTCAGAAAAAAAATGCGACCGTATTAAAGAAAAGTATGTTCAAGTCCTATTTAAAGATAAAAGAGCACTTCCGTTCTTAGTAGAAGATAGATTTAATATTCTTATGAAGCTAGATCAAGTTAATGACAAAACAGAATTTTTTGCTCGGTTTCTCCAAGTTTATCCATTCAAGCTGTATGCTGACATTAAGGAAAAGTTTATAGCATTATGCGATTCTTGTTATAGAACAGTTAAAGAATTGATAAATTGTGCTACATTAATAGAAACGGATTTTGATGCAGCCTATAAAGTAACGTTTAACGTAGAATCAATTAGAAGAGAAGCTCGTAAAGCAAAATTTGAATTATTAGATATTCTGTTTAAAAAAAAAGATGATCCTACTAAGATTTACCTAACTTCTAAACTTGTGACATATATTTATGATATTGCTTCTTGGGCCGAACAAACTTCAGATTATTTAAGAGGATTAATAATAAAATATCCAACAAGATAAATTATAGACGGTAGAAAAGATATGGACCTAATATATATCATTGCTATTTTTTTGGTTATTTCAATCATAATTAGTTTTGGAATAGGTGCTAATGATGAAACTATGGCTACGTTATATGGTTCAAAAACATTAAATATGAAAGAATTACTTATTCTCGCAACTATCTTTGCAATTTTGGGCGCATTAATATTAGGAAAGGGTGTAAGTGAAACTGTAGGGAATAATCTATTATCAACTGAAGTTGTGGTTACAACTTCAATTGTTTTAACAATACTAATTTCTACATCCATTTGGTTAATTGTTTCTTCCGCATTAGGTTTGCCAATTTCTACTACACACGCAACAATTGGCTCAATTATCGGAGTAGGACTTTTATTAGGTGGAGGTTTTGGAATAAATTGGCTTACTATTTTGGAGATGGGGATTTGGTGGATATTGTCGCCAATTATAGGCTATGTTGTTACTTATTTTGCGTATAAAGTAATTCACAAGGTGATTATTAATCGTCTCTCAGGTTTTAGAAGTTTTGAAAAAACAGAAAAATATTTCTCTTATATTCTACTAGGTGTTATCTGTTGGACTGCTTTTTCAAGAGCCGGGAATGACTGTTCAAATGCAGTTGGCATTGTGGTTGGCGCTGGAGCAGGAATAGATATTACTATCTTATTAATAATTACTGGGCTTAGCTTTGCAAGTGGGATAGTGATTTTAGGAAGAGGAGTCATAAAAAATGTTGGAACAATTACAGAACTTCATCCCAGTACTGCTTTTGCTAGTGAAATTCCTACCGCAGTTATATTATTCTTTGGAACCTTATTAGGAATCCCATTATCCGGTTCACATATGTTAGTCGCATCCTTGGTTGGATTAGCTAAAGCTAGAAGAGCACCAATGAGCAAGGGTTTATGGAAAATAATTCTAATATGGCTAATCACTTTTCCAGCAGCAGCAATTCTTTCTATTGTGATCTTTTTTCCTATTAATATGATTATATAATCTTTTATTTTAATTTTAAAGGAAAATTACTTCGACAAATAATAAGAATTATAACGGGAGTTTTTCAAATTTAGCTTGAAAGAATCTCAAATATTTTGGTTCATAAACCATTTTCAAACCCTTAATCATGTCTCGTTTTTCAAAAAGTCGAATTATTGATTTAGCAGTATATTCCATGTGAGTATTTGTGTAAACCCTGCGAGGAATGGTTAATCGGACTAATTCCAATGGTGGAAAAATGTTTTCCCCTGTTTCCTTATCTCTTCCCTTTGAGACAGCTCCTCGCTCCATACTCCGCACTGCTGAATCCTCATATATAGCCGCAGCTAACGTCTGAGCTGGCCATTGGTCTCTTGAAAGGTGGGGTAAGATTTTCAATGCGTTGAGAAATACAGCATGTCCACCAATTGGCTTGACAATGGGTACTCCTGCATCCATAAGTATTTCTCCCAAATAACGTACTTGGTTAATACGATATTTGAGATAATTATATTCTGCTCCTTCTCTCAAACCACGCGATAAGGCCTCCAGATCCCTTCCAGCAAGTCCCCCGTAAGTGTGGAGCCCTTCATAAACTACTACCATGCTTCTGGTATGTTCGAAAATATCTTTCTCGTTTGTAGCAAGAAATCCACCAATGTTTACTAAACAATCCTTTTTAGAACTATAAATACACCCATCGGAATAACTCATCATTTCTCTGAGAATATCTATAATTGGTGTATTTTCATACCCTTTTTCGCGTTCACGGATGAAATAGGCATTTTCACTTGACCGAGTTGCATCGAAAATAATTCTTAATTTATAATCATCGCAAAATTCTCGTAATTTTCTTAAATTCTCCATAGAAATAGGTTGCCCTCCAGCCATATTAACGTCCATTTCTACGTTAACAAACGCAATTTTTTCAACACCATACTGATCAATGAATGTTTGTAGTTTTTGAAGATCAACGTTTCCTTTAAACGGGTGTTCATTTTCTGGATCATGTGCTTCATCAATAATGATATCCACCATTTTCCCTCCAGGTAATTCAACATGAACTTTTGAAGTAGTAAAGTACATATTTCGAGGGACAAGCTGATCTGGTTCTACCAGATAACTATACATTAAATGTTCTGCTGCACGTCCTTGATGAGTAGGTACAACATATTTAAAACCTAGAACATCTTGTACTGATTTCTCCAAATGATAAAAGTTTCGTGCTCCAGCATATGCTTCATCTCCCAACATTAAACCTGCCCATTGGTTATCAGACATCGCCGAAGTACCTGAGTCAGTTAATAAGTCAATGAAAACATCTTCAGACTTTAGCAAAAATGTATTATAACCTGCTTCTTGAATTGCTTCTTTTCTTCTGTTTTCATCTGGCATTCCCACATGTTCTATCATTTTAATTTTAAAAGGCTCAACAGGACCATTCATATTCTAAAACACAATATTCTTTATTTAAATGATATAATATCATAGAATAGAAAAAGATTTCTGTAATTTCTTCCCATGGTTTTCCCATAGAGCGGAAAATCTCTCTAAATTCATTAATACCAAAGAAGAAATTAAAGAGAATAGATGAATTGGATTTGAAATTGATCTGTTTGATTGGAATCTGGTTTATGAAAAGATAAAAAGAAGAACAAGTAAAATTTAAAATTGAATTTTTTTAATGTTATCTTCCGAATTACTAATACCTTTAAGGATACAATTCTTTAACCTTAAATTACTAAAGTTGAAAACACTGTTTTTTAAAATAATACAGTTTTCGAACTTTAAATTTTCTCCAATCTTTACATTCTCAAAAACAATCGAATTTGAAATTTCTACGTAATTTCCGATTTCCGAATTAGTTCCTATAAATACATTTGGCCCTAGGAGGACATCATCTCCAATTTTAACGTTATCTTCTAAAAAAACAGGTTCAATAAAAGTAGGATAATCACCAATATAATTTTCAATTTTATTTTTAATTTTTGATAAAAATGAATTAAACAATGTTTTTAAGCCAATAGTTTTAATATTTTCGGGATGATTTAATATTTCTTCAAGTTCCATTTTTTTTTTTTTCATAGAGTCCATCTTCATTATCTATCTCCAAGATTTTATTAAAATTATAATCCCATTAATTCAATTAATTTATCAATATTATCTCCTCTCCTAGCACTAGTAGTAATTACATCTATATTTGGATTAATTTTTTTAGCATCATTAATCATTTTACTAAGATTTGTACCTAATCTCTCTATTAGATCAATTTTGTTTATAACGGCAATATCCGACATTTTAAAAAGCATTGGATGTTTTTCAATAACCCATTCTCCTTCTGTGATTGAAACAATCACAATACGTTTATCTGTTCCAAGAGTAAACTCAGATGGACATATTAAGTTTCCGACATTTTCGATAAAGACGATATCATAATCTTTTAAATCTTTATTTTTAATAATTTGGTGAATATGATATGCGTTTAAAGCACATTCTCGACCAGTATTAATTTGAATCGTCTCTGCATTATGTTGTTCTATACGATTGGCATCTACTCTAGTTGTGATATCACCACAAATAACAAATATTCGATAACTTAAACCTAATTTCTCAGATATTCTCTCTAAAATTGCAGTTTTGCCTGCACCTATAGCACCAACGATATCATAAGATTTTATGTTATGAGTTTTAAATTTTCTATTTAACTGTTCAGCTAATTTTTTATTATTTTTTTCTACTTCTTTTTTCGTTTGAATTACTTGATCTCTGATTTCATCTGTAGCTAAATTAGTGCTCTCGAGTTCTTTAATTCTTGAAAATTCCTTTTCTTCTCTTTCTTGCATTTAAAGGATTAAAATATTTTGTTTTGATTAATCAAATATATAATTGAAAAAAAATTTACCTATTAAGGATTAGATATTCTCTTTTTTCCATATGTTTTCAGTGTAGCAAGGAACAGGAAGATCTTTCATAGTCAATAGACCTGACTTTGCATTAATCACTTTAGGGATTAGATTTGCAACCATTGCTGCTGTGCCTAAATCACCATGAACACCACCAATTATTTTTTGATTGATACTCGGGATTCCATTTATTTCGATACAGTCATATTCTTCATGATTACCAGCATAAGCAATAAAGTTTAAAACAATTAACTCCTTACCATTTTGTTTAGCTATTGCTTTGCTTTCTAAACCACATACATAGCCTTTTGGTACTTTCTCTCCATATGTTGTAGTAAATTCTTTTTCTGCTATTATAGCTTTCGGAGGAAATTCATTTATTTCATCATAGTCAATACCCAGAGCTGCTATGATCATATGTATTGATTGTATTAAACCTACATGGCCGGTAATTTCTTTTTTATCAATATTTTCATTGAATCTTTCGAATTTCAAACCAGTTCCTATTTTTCGTTGAAAAGATTCTCTCCTTCTGGCAGAATTCATCATTCTGGTTACTTTTATTGATTCTACCTTTTGACAAGGAGCAGTAATAACAATAGGTAATAAATCCATAAGATATCCTGGATTTATTCCTGTACCAACTATTGTAACATTTTTAGATTTCGCAAGCAGATCCAATTCTTCAGAGAGTTTAGGATAGTATTGAAATGGATATGATAGTTCCTCACATATCGAGATCACGTTATTACCTGATTTAACTGCTAATTTAATTAGAGGAGTAACTTTTTTCAAAAAAGAAGTTGTGGCAATAAAAACAACATCAACATTTCCCCTAGAAAGAGCAGCTTTTAAATCGGACTCAACAATAATATCTTTTCCTTCTTCAATATTTAGTAAATTACTTAAATTTATATCTTTAAGTTTAGGATCAATATCAATCACAGCTTGAAGATTGATATTTTTTCTTTCGAGAAGAAGTTTAGCTATAATACGTCCCATAGGTCCTAAACCTATTTGTATTACATTAAATTTAGCATTCATCTAATATTCACTTTTATTGTATTAATATATTTCAATATGTTAATCAAAATGAGATTGAGAAACAGGATGCGCGATCTGTTCTACTACATTTTGTATTTGCATAATATGATTATGAGTATGCGCCATTGAAAGGGATCCTAATCCATGTAAACCTGATATATTGCGATTAAATAAGGCTAAGTGAAGTAAAGCTTCGCGTTTTTTATCAGTAATTTCAATAATTTCTTTGATGGAAGGTTTTTCAACCCATTTTGAAAGTGTATGAAGCATAATTATTGATTTATATCCTCTTGCTAGAAGAGGTAATTTCTCTTCATTAAAGAATTGATTCAAGTTTTCTAGTAATTTTTCTCCTTCATTATTTATTCGATTATATTCTTTTTGAGATCCATTTAATATTTCTAAGGTTTTTAATCCTGCTATCATACTAAGTGGATAACCAGAAAAGGTTCCACCTCCTATTAAAACTTGTTTTTCTTCTTGTGGGCTAGAACGTTGAATAATTTCTTCTTGCCCACCTACAGCACCTATAGGCATACCACCTCCTATGATTTTACCCATAGTAGTTAAATCTGGTATGATATTTAAATTGTTTTGAATTAGAGCATTTGAAAATCGATAACCCGTAATTATCTCATCAAATATGAGTAGAATACCATATTTCTCTGTCTCTTCTCTTAATCTCTTTAAGAACTCAATATCTACAGTAAATCCGCCACCGCCACCTAATATTGGTTCTAAAATTATGGCAGCTAAATCGTTCTTATTTTCTTTAATTAAATTGAATGTTTGTTCATTATTAATTTCAAATGTAAGAATTCCTGCTTTTTCTGAATCAAGAAGCCCTGGTGAAGTTTGATCGTTTTTCAAACTTCCCACATTATAATATAATGTATCATTTGCACCATGCCAACCTAATTTTGCTTTAGCTATTAACCTCCTTTCTGTATAAGCTCGAGCTAATCTTGATGCATACATAGTTGCTTCTGTTCCACTAACACAAAATCTCATCTTTTCAATACCTAAGTTCCCCTTTATAATAGTTTCTGCTAATTCAACCTGATACTCAGTATTAGTTCCAAAGTGCCACCCATGTTCTATAAATTCTTTTAATGTTTGTTGAATTTCTGGAGGATTATGCCCCAAAATCATCGCAAAATGGCCATTCCAACAATCAATATATTCATTCCCATCAATATCACTTAGATATGGGCCATTAGCTGAACTGATAAATAAAGGAAAAGCCCCTATTAAATCTAAACCGAAAGTGCGAATGCTATGCGAAACCCCTCCAGGCAGAACTCTTAGAGCTTTTTGCCAAAGTTCTTTTGATTTTGGTCTATTTTTCTGGTATATTTCTAGTTCATTCTTAATAAACATTTAAACCAACCTAAATATTCTTTATTGTTAATTCTATCAAATTTTTCCTTATAAAAATATATTAAAACACTAAATAAAAAGAACCGTAGAATATAATCTTTAAAGACTTCATGTAATAGTATAATTATTTAAAAAAAAGGATTAATCTAGTTTTGCGCCACAATTAGGGCAAATTATTGCATTTCTAAGGGTAGTTCCACATATTCTACAAAGATTTATTGTTTTTTTCTTAGGAGGTCGTAATGAGGTGATGGATATTTTATCTTGTGCTAATGTTGAAGGATCAGAATTTTCAGAAAGATTTACCGTGGGATTGGGAATTGAATCAATTAATTTTGGTTTACCATTATTTTTTGTTGGTATCGTTATCTCTGCCCCAAAAAATCCACCTATACGGACTTTTTTTAACGATGGTGCCTCATTTTCAACGTGGGCGAGTTCTATTTTAACTTCCTCTTCAATATGTTGATCTGTAGCTTCATAAACTTCAGAATACAATTCTTCAGAAGGTATTTCAGTTAGTTCAATTTCTTCAGAAATTTCTTCAAATTCTTCTGGATGATTCTCTCGGTATATTAAATTTACAAATTCCTCATCTATCTTCAAGAGAGTATCACATTGGACACATCTAAACAAATGTTTAAATCCAATATTATTAGCAATAGAATATTCCGCTGCGCAACAGGAGTGATATCTGGCATTACAATTAAAACATTTATGCAATTCATCAGAATATGCTTCACATATTGGACATAATTCTTGTTCACATATATCACATTTTTCTTCTTCTTCTGCATCTAAAGAGATTAAATCTACGGCTAATCTTTCGTAAAATACTTTATCTTCCTCTAATATATATTCTGTCTCATCTGGTTGAATTACATTAAACTCAGTCTTATTTTGAATTAAAGATCCTAAGATATTTTGAAATAATTTGATATCGTTACAATAAAATACGCCACCATGAGTTTCTGAGACTATAACTTTTAATTTAACATCATCCACATAAAATTTTTGATCTCCTACCCTAATAATATCGATAAATGTATCAAATTTCCTAGCTTTAAGTAATAAATCATATAATGCATTATGATACTCTTCGGAGAGTGAGCTGGGAGTATCAGATATTATTATTACTCTGTAATTCTTTCTTGCAGTTCTTATCTTTCTAAAAACGTAGGATAAGATTTCAAATAGTCCATTTTCTAGAAAACTCTTTTGAGTTTCGCGGCCTTCCCAATATTCATCTAAAATATGCATTAATGAATCTGCTCCGTTTTCATCATATGTAGTTACGGGAGCTCCTTTTTCTTGAAATAAAACGAGGCCATAAGAACTCAAACTATTGAATTTATCTTTATCTTTAATAAATGAAGTAATTGCTTTTGCTAGTGTCTTTTTTTTCATAAAATCTGATAAAAGATCAATGTAAAAAATAAATTCTTCTGAATTCACAGCCGCTTTCTTAAACATCTCAACACCTTTCTTAAGAAGAAATTTATAATAAAATATGAATAGGAATTTATTTAAACTAATAATAGAATTTTTATTTATTTTTATTGATCTTTCATCATTTCTGTTGTTTCACGAAAAATATTATACATCTCCCCAAGATTAAGAAAATTAGGTTAAAAATTTATGTCCACAATAAGGACAAGAGTTAATAGCAACCATATTTTTGGTTAATTTTGTACGGCATTCAGGGCAAATCATAAAAGTTCCTTTATCTTCATCCTTCTCTGAGTTTTTAGTATTTAAAGACATACTTATAGAGGTTTGCTTGGCCTTTTTATCTTCATATCTTATTTCTGGCTGTAAAAGTTTATTTTTTCTTATTTTATCTTGAGTTGAGTTGTGAGAAATTTTTTGATAGATTAATTTATCTCCTTCCTTTCTTACAGTGTATACCTTACCAAAGAAACCACCTATTCTTACTGTTTTGGGATGGACTTGCAGAGTATCTGAAAATTCTAGGCTCTGATCTTGACTCTTTTCTAAAAAATCTTTTTGCTGATTAAATGATTCTTTAATGAAATCTTCTTGAGTTGCAGTTATTGGTTTAATATCTTCAGTCTCGATGTATTCTTCAACAGTTTTTATATTTTCATGTTCAGGTTTGACGATATCATCCTGTTTGATTTTTAACAGAATATCACAGCTTGGGCATCTAAATATGTGAGGAATACCGATATTATGCTTGATTGCATAATTAATGATACAACAATTATGAAACGCACTCTCGCAATTTTCACACATAAGAGGGATATCATAAACATTTGAACAAAAAGGGCAGATATCTTCTTGACAAAAAAAACATTTTATTGCTGTTTCTTCTTTTGTTCGTTTTAATTTTTTTGCCAGACGGGAATAAAAATCATAATCTTCCTTTTTAATCTTTATTTTTCCTTCTGGACCTTTAATAAGGCTTATTAATTGTTTAGGCTTCACTAATTTTTTTATAATGTTCATAAAATCTTTCTTATCATGAAGATAAAAAATACCACCCTCAGTATCACTTGTCAAAATATTTAATTTTACATCATCTTTAAAGAATCGTTCGCTTTTTTCAGAAATTCGTACAATATCTATAAAAGTTGGAAAATTTTTGATTTTTGACACGAGATTAAATAAGGCATCGGTATAATCCTCTGATAAATCGCTTGGTGTATCTGTGATAACAATTATTCGATTTATCTTTGATTTTTTTCTCGTAGTCTCAGCGATATAAGAAAAAATATAGAATAACCCATTTTCAAAAAAAGATGTTTTTTTAGGACGTGTTCTCCAATTTTCTTCAATAGTATTTGCTATAATACTAGAATCCTTTTTATCTATAATAAAGATTGGATTTCCTTCTTCTTGGAAAATTAATAAACCATAATGTCCTTTAAGATTACTCTTATTTTTTTCAGAAATATAATACTTTATTGCTTTAATTAGTTCTTTCTTCTTTAATATATCCTTTGTTAGATCTAAATAAAAAAATATATCTTCATAAGAAGTTTTCATGAAAAAAAACCTATAACCTTTTTAATTTAATTTAAGAAATTTATTTTTTAAATATTTTTTATCTTCCAAAATTTTAAAAAGTAAAATTTGATATTACTTATTAATATAGGTGAATAAGGTTATTAGAAATAAGTAAATAATTAGTGCATATATATGGAAGATTTTTTGAAGCAAATCCAACTTTCGGAACATGCGATTAAAATTTATCTTAACAGTTTAGGGAGGAAACCATTATCCTTAAATGAGTTGTATTCAATGGTACCTACTCTTTCTCAAGAAGAATATTTAAATATTATTAATGAACTTACTTCGATAGGATTACTAATTCCAATTACTCCTCAATCATCAGGAATTTTAAACCAGTATTTGGCATTACCACCATTTAATCCAATTATAAACTACTTAGAAAATATTAAGAGTAATTTGGGCAGTATAAAAAATCAATTACACCAATTATTAGCTAATTCATTAAAGAAGGTATTTGAAGATAATAGTTTAATTGAATTAGAAACTATTTTTAAAGCAATTAAAGATACAAGAAAAGATATTCAAGAAGAAACAATAATTCAAAAGCAGGAAGTTGAAGATATTGTTCAAGGAATGGAAAATCTTAGAGTTATGGAGAAAGTTTTAGAGGATTTACACCAAACGATAAAAGGAATCACCCAAACTCAATTTGGAAATTTAATGAAGACAATCTCAAGTATTAAAGATGACATTAATGAAAAAATTAGTACTTTAGAACTTAAAAAATATGAAAAAAATATAAAACAGGTTATAGAGGAGTCATTCAAAAAAAATTTGGATAGATTGACGTCCCAATTCACTGTTAATTTGCACGAACTTATAGAAGAGGAAGTGAAGAAGACGATAGAATCTTTAAACAATATTATTGAATCCAGTTTTCAATTCAGGGATGATTTCAAAATGTTATTATTAAATTCTTTAAATGGTTTTGAGATAAAATTATCACCTATTTTTGATTTACTAAAAAGTAAAAAAGAATCTCTATCTAGTGATTTAGAAGGGTTTCAAGAGACTATACTAAATAATTTAGAGAACATTATAAAAAACTCTGTTGATTCAATTGCAGCTTTAAATAATCCAATAAATGATGTCATGGAAACCTATAGCAATTTTATAACACCAGACAAAATAAAGATTGAAAATATTTGGTTAGTTAATAATATCTTAAAAGTTGATGAAGAAATCATCAATTTGATTAATAAATCAAAAGAGAAATTACTATTTATTGTTCCAAATTTAGAAGATCATTTAGATGATCGGCAATTTAAGACTGCATCCAGTAATCTTAAAATAAAAATCGCTTCCTCAGAAGCTCCAACAAATAGTAGTGTTAAACGACTAAAAGAAATTAAAAATTTTGATTATAGGACTCTTAAAAATGAAAATATCTTTATTTTAAAATCAGATAGCGATTACTTAGTTATAGGTATTAGCATCGAAACAAGAAATAAATTAGATGATTTTATTGGTTTTGGCACAACTTATAAGCCTATTGTCCAGCTAATAGACCCCGTTATTGATTCAATCTGGAATAAAGCAACTCCAGATCTACTTCAAGTACCAAAATCAATTGGTATAACTACTTCAATGAGTAAGGAAAAATCATTTGATTCTACCCCTAGAATATCTGATATTAAAATTCCAGTCCAAAAATTTACCCCAACATCAATAAAATTACCATCTACCCAAACCATGAAACCACAAACAAAAATTAATGCGAAAAAAAATAGTACAATTCAACCACCACAGCAAGAAGTCCCTACTCCAGGTACAAATTTAACTCATCAAATGGAACAGCATTCAGATTTTATGGCAAAAGTACGTCCTAAAGCGGGAGATGAGGCAGGATTTTTGATAAATAATGCATTTAATGCATTAATCCAAAAATTAGGAACCCTAAAAGGCAAGGAATTTAGTGAAGAGCTACAAAAAGTTGCTGACCTAATTTTAGAAAATAAGGGTTTTTCAGTTACTTTACACAAATTACGAAGTACGATAAATCAATATAAAGAGCAGATAGATCTCTTAACCCCAAACGATGTAAGGGAAATAATTGAAAAAATTGAAGAATGGAAAAGCCATATTTTATAATTAATATACTTTTAACATTTAAATGCATTATAAAAAATTAAGAGGATTTCTTCTTCTTAAAAACATTTAAGAATAATCTAAATAAAATATACCCTACTAAGCTAAAGAAAGATATTGTGAAAAATAAAGCAACGATTATTGATAATATAAAATTTGGGTTTAAAATTCCAATTATTCCAAAAATTGGGCATAATGGAGCAATTAGGATAAAAAGGACATAGATTGTTTTTCCCTTCTCCCCAAAAGTAATATATATAGTAATATTAAACCATCCGATTAAAATCATGAAAAATGGGGTTGCATAATAAACAATTTCTAGAAACGGAACCCCCATTCCGCCCATTGCAAAGGTATAAAAATAATTAGCATAAAAATAGGTAATTATTAATAAGGCACTAGCGGGTGTAGGGACCCCTGTAAACCCTGGTTCAGTAGATATATTAAATCTTGCTAATCTTAATAAAGCACCTAAAGCAAAAAGAATACAACTCACTAATAAAAAATAATCATAAGGAGTTCCAGTTTTAAAAGCTTGAAATGTTAAGATAGCAGGAGATATACCAAAGGTTAGGCAATCACTTAAAGAATCCAGTTGTCTTCCCATCTCATTTACAGTCTTGGTTTTTCGAGCGATATAACCATCAATTAAATCTGTACCTATTGAAATAGAAATTAAGAAAAATCCAAAAGAAATAGCATCACGCGTACCTATAGAAGCAGAAATTAGGGAAATTAATCCTAGAGCTGTCCCAATCAGAGTAATATAATCCTTTAGCTTTAATAAGCTTGGTATGGTAGACATGATACTACAAATTAAAATCTTATTATAGTAATTTAAAGCTTATTTCTATTATAAAATTTCCTTAACTCATAAATAAAGGTTTTTAGATTCTCATTAAATTTATTAAATTATATTACTTTTTTTTGATTAATTAAAAGAACTGTATTTGGTAAAAATGTATTGTTCTCACTGTGGTATAAAGATAAAAGATACAAATCAGAAATATTGTGAAGAGTGCGGAAGTGAATTAAAAAAAAAATTTGATGGTAAGGAGTCTGAATCAAAAACAGTAAGAACTACCCCTAAACCAGAGAAATATAAAGAAGGTGGTTTATTTGATCTAGATCGGTCTTACTACTTAATCAAAGAACGGATGTGGGACATGGGATTTGGTGATATAATGGATGAGAAGGGGAAGTTAATTGGAAAGATGAATAGGATTATTTTTAGTATTAGAAGGAGGGTCGAGCTCCAGGAAGTTGATGGAACAGTTGTTGCTACTATTCATAGCAAAATTCTCTCGGCTCGAGGAGCACAAGATTTAAAAGATCCTGCAGGTAATATGATTGCAAGGATAAAAAGGAAGATACTGACATTTTTCAAGCATAAATTCTATTTAGAATCACCAGATGGCACGAGATGGTATGAAGCTATAGGAAATTTCATGGGTTGGTCATTTAAAGTCTATGAGGTTGCTACAAATAAATTAATCGCTGAAATTGAAAAAGCAGACAGGTGGCGGGATGTATTTCTTGGAGGCATGTTTGATTTTGCAGATACTTACGCATTGAAAATATTAGATAATGAAACTGATAGGAGAATATTAGTAGGTTTTGTATTATCCATTGATAATGTTCTGCATGATACAGCTGGAATGGGTCCAGGTTTCAGACCTGGTCCAGTTTGGCGAGGACCCTATCGTAGGGGTAGATTTCCTAGACCACTCTAGATTTTTTTTAATATTATTCTGAAAAGTTTGATACCTTTTAAAATAATTATTTAGAATTACTTATAAGACGTAATTAAGGATAAATTATTAGTTGATAATAATTTTGCCATAAATCTAATTTAATCGATTAAATAAATTTTTATTTAAGTAATTTTATATTTTGGTAAATTGAACATACTATTAAAGTAATCTATTTCATAATATCGTATCAAACGAATATTAGAATTTGGTAATAAGCTATGGCAGAAGCATACGATGAGTTCATTGTATTTGACTTAGAGAATACAGGAGAGCGTAGAAAACTTAAAATAAATCAAGAAGAACTTCAGGATCATTTAAATCCCGATCAAGTGCTTATTATTGTGCGTGAAGATTTAAGGAGGATATATATTTGGAAAGGTTCTAAATCTCCAGTAAGAAAACGTTTTATTAGTTCAAAAGTTGCACAAGAATTACAGAAAGAGCTTATGCATGATCCTCGTTATCATAGATGCAAAATAGTATCCATTGACCAAGGGGATGAATTACAAGAATTTCTTAATGCATTTCGCTTAGAATCGATGATAGTAGAAGAACGATTACCAGACATGCATTATATTAGAAATTTTGAAAGGGAAAAACTAAAGGAAGCTGAGCGTTTTGCTAAAGAGAGAGGAATGAGAACGACAGAAGTTGAGAAAGGATATTATTCTCCAGGATTGGCAGATAAAAATACTGATGTAGTAATATCTTCTTTCGCTATGAGTAGTCCAGTAGCGAAAGTTAAATCATCTCAAATGACAAATTCTTATGTAGCAAGGCGATCTTTTGGACTCTCAGAAGAAGAAAAACAAAAAATTAAAAAGAAAATTTTAGATTTGAAAATTCCTGAAAATTATGAGAGACAAAACTTAATTTTAGGACATACGCTTTATGGAGCAGTTTCTAAAGTAACAGATGTGTTTGGGAAAAATGTGGTTGATATTGTGTGGGAAGAAGTTAAAAAAGTACCTAAAGGCGTAATGGAATTGGATAATAATAAATTTAGAGTATATTTTGATGAAAAAAAAGGTATGGTAGAAGCTGTTGAGGTATTAAAGGAAAAGAAAGCGCCAAAACAAAACCTAAATCATGCATCTAAACAAAAAGAGGAATAAGTAGTGGTAGATAAGAAATCAAACGAAAGAAAGATATCCAAACAAGTTAAATGGCAATTAACGAAAATTAAAATCACTAGAAGTTAACTTATTTTAAAAAATATAATAATAGAGAATTTATAAGCTATAGAAATCATTATCTCTAGGTTCTATTTCTTTAAGAGGTTGTTCTTCAGGTTCTTCAGATTCTTCGATTTCTGGTTCACTATCTTCAGATTCTTCAATTTCTGGTACATTATCTTCAGATTCTTCGATTTCTGGTTCTTTATCTTCAGATTCTTCGATTTCAGAAATTAATTTGTGTTCCATTTCTGGTTCCATCTTTTTTTCGAATTCAACTCTTTTCTCGAGCTGTTCTTTAGGTTTATTCATTTTTTTTATTTTTTTTAATCCTTCTATTGCCTCTTTTCTAACAATAGGACTTCTATCTTTTAAGGCTTTAGTTAATATATCAATTGAAATCGGATTATGTTTATTTCCTAATTCATCCGCAGCCTCTTTCCTTACCAAAGCATCAACATCGTTTAAGAGGATATAAGTTAAAATACCAAGTACCTCAGATTCTCCTAAATCTCCAATTGTATCAACAGCATCCCTCCGAACATCTGCATTCGGATCTGTCAAGGCTGTTTTTGCTAACTCTATTAAAGTTCTATCTGAATCTCCTAAGGGAACAATACTACTTAAATCGACTCCACAGAATTTACAAAAATTATGATTAATTTTAATAACTTTTCCACATACAGGGCAAATACGGTTAAGGGCAAAATCAATAGGGTTATCCTTTGGTTTCATAGGTTTTGGTGTATTTGCAGGAGGATTTCTTACTCTATAAGGATTTTCTCCTGATGGAGGATTATAATTTCTACCCATTTTTTATTTTCTCACTTTTAATGAATATCTTTATCTTCTTTTAACTTATGATATATATTAATTATACACTTAATTAAATTATTGTAGTCCAATGTTTATTTGAAAATCTAATAAAATAAAAAATAAGGAGTGAAAAAAATTTTATAAATAGGCTTTTTCATGCAATACTTATATCTTTACACAAATACACATCTTGAACTGCATTTAAAATTCTAATTCCTTCAGGTGTTGGTTTTTTAAATGCTTTTCTGCCTAGGATAAGTCCCATACCACCAGAACGTTTATTGATGACAGCTGCTGTAACAGCATCTTGGAGATCGTTTCCTCCAGATTCTCCACCAGAATTAATAAGTCCAGCTCGTCCCATAAAACAATTCGCCACTTGATAACGATTCCATTCAATTGGATGATCGGTTGCCAATTTTTCATAAACAAGTTTATCTGTTTTCCCAAAATTTAAATCAAGGAATCCTCTATTAATAGTGGATAATTTTTGTTTTATAATATCGGCCTCAATTGTGACCCCTAGATAATTAGCTTGGCTTTCTAAATCATTTGCAGTATGATAATCCTTTTCATCTTTAATGAATTCTTCCTTATTTCTCAAATAGCACCAAAGGACACAAACTAGTCCTAATTCATGAGCATATCTAAATGATTCACTTATTTCTTGTATCTGGCGTCTGGATTCAAAAGAACCAAAGTAAATTGTAGCACCTACCGCAGCGGCACCCATATCAACAGCTTGTTCTACATTCGCAAAAAGAGTTTGATCTGAAAGAGGGGGTTTTGTAAGTAATTCATTATGATTGATCTTCACTAAAAATGGGATCTTATGGGCATATTTTCTTGCAACTGAACCTAACACACCAAGAGTAGAAGCAACAGCACTACAACCTCCATTCATTGCTAATTTGATAATATTTTCAGGATCAAAATAAGATGGATTAACAGCAAAACTAGCTGACGCTGTATGTTCAATTCCTTGATCTACGGGTAATATTGAAAGATAACCTGTCCCTGCTAATCTTCCTCTTTGATTAAACAATCGTTCCATATTATTTAGTACTAGGTTATTCCTATCAGAATGTGCTACAATCCGTTCAATAAAATCTGGTCCGGGAGGATGAATTTGTGCTTTTGGAATTCCAGTACATACGTGATTTAATAAATTATCTGCATCGGGACCCAATAAAGTTTTTATTTCATCAAAATTCATAATAATATCATCTGACCTACTTTTTTAAATTTAAATTCATTTTTATGAATTAAAGTCTAAAAGTTTTTCTTAATTGATATTTTTTATCACACGTGCCAGATGATTATAAAAATTCTGAAACCGTAGAAGAGATATGTAAAACTCTTGATGGAAATAGATATTATCATGGTCTCTATTTGAAGGCTGTTAATCATCCAATCAGAAGAGAAATTCTTGAAGTTATAAATAAATCGAATAATATTTCAAGAAGTAAATTATTTGAAATATTATTAGAAAATGAAGTAATAAATGATTTATCTGTTCTTGATTATAACATAGATTTTTTAATAAAGGCTTTATGTATTGAAAAAGAAGTAAGAAATGAAGAAATAATTTATAGCATTACCCAATCCGGGAAAGTTGTTGAATATCTAAAATAAAATATCTTTAAAATTCTTCTAAATATTTTTTATAGCAATTACAGCAAGGAATTCCAAAATTTAAATTTAAATTACTAAACTTAGAATCATTATAGTTCATGATACGGACAAGTATTTCTCTGATATTGTCTAATTTTTCATTAAAGTAGAATTTCTTTAAATTAGAATAGTGATTAGTCTTTTTACATATTGGACATATAGAGTAGAATTCAATAAAGTTAAAAAATACTTTTTTCTCTTTTTTATTTAGGGATTCTAACTTTAAATCTGGGTTATTAATAATTATCTCTTTTAAATGATTTAATTCCTCGAGCATCTCATCCCGTAAAGGATTTGAGCGTCTTAGAGGGGAATTTGTAGATTTTTTTGTTTTAATATAATCGAAATCATCTAAATATTCTAAAGCGTCATTGAATAATATTAAATTGTTTTTTTTTAGTCTTTTAATTTTATCTTCACACATTCTATCAGATAATCACAAATCAGTAGTTATTTAATATCTAAGAGATCTAGTATAGTTTCATTTTAAAATTTATATTTATCTAAATTTTTTTTCAAAAAAAAACTCTTATAATTCTATTTTAAATAAAATGAAAGCTTTTTTCCTTTCGAGAAAAAATATCATCTTTTTTTTTGTCCTTCAGCCTTCTGATATCCATTACTTTTGAGGATGCAAAATATTCAAAATCAAAATCTACTTCATCACCACCTTCCCTGCCAGGGATCGGCATTAATCGTGCAGTTAAAGGTTTATCAAATTTAATTGAAATGGTAGAGAGGTCTAGTAAAATATAAAAGAGCTCTTTTTGAGTAATATTTCCAGGTAAAGGAACACAGTCAAGACCTGTTCCACAGATTGTTGCATATAAGAGAAGAGTATCTAAATCCAATTTATTTTCTGAGAGACTCTGAGAAATAGTAAAGTCTTCTAAAACAGAGGGCATAAATCCAGAAAAGCCAATTACTTTCTCTTTTCTTGGAATTGCATTTTTAATTAATGCAACTCCTATTAATGAGCCATGAGCTCCAAAATATTCATATCCTAATTTTTCAAAAGCAGTACCTATACTTTTTTCAATAGTTGGATAAGGTGCTGGAGAAAAATCGATTCCATGAAATTCAATATTATATTTTTTTGGTATTTCCTCACAAATAACTGTTAGATCATTGTAAATTTCATTAAACCTTTTTCTCAGATTCATTTGAGCTTCTTCTAATGTTTTGGAATTTTCAAAAACAGAAACTACTTCATCTGCCATTTCAAGGGCAACTCCAAACGAGGGCCTTTCAGCAAGATGGTATGCCGCAGGGAAGAAAGGAGTATCCGGAGTTACATTAGAACTTACACAAAATTTTAAATTATTAAAAGGATCAGGTTCAGAGAGACTTTTTATAATTTTGGAAGCAGATCTTAAAGCAGAGAGATTTATTCCATGATCTCTTGACGCAACTTGTAATGAAGTAAAAAATTTTTCCTTTCGTTTAATAAATTGAGGAACTTCATTTAGAAAGAGCTTCTCATATACTCCATATTTTTGTATTTGTATATCAGCGAGAACCGTACAAGCGGCAAAATAATCAATTTCATATTCTTTTATTAATCTCTCAATTATACTCAACTGATCATGAATTCGTGTTAATGTCTCATTTAAATTTTTTTCATAAACTTGTTGTTCATAAGATAAAATTGGTTGGGAGCATAAGCGCTTAGTTTGAACTTCAAAATTTACATCGTTAAATTTCTTCGTTAAATCACTGTTTAGTGAGTAAAATGCTTCAAGTTTTCCTTCTAATATATTTTCCAAAACTTTATCTTCTGCTAAAAATGGTATTTTTTGACCAATAGTAATTGCTCGAATCTTCATTTTGTATAAATTTAATAAAATGTAATTATTTATTTTTAACTATTTAATAAGCTGATGATATCCAAATTTTAAATTAATTTATAGCTCATCCAATTTAGCTTTCTCTTTAATCAATTCCTCTTTTATTATAGGTTTAGTAAATTCTCCCGGTTTTATTGGACCTAATTCTTCTAATTCTTTTTTAAAATCTATTATAACATTAGCAAATTTTTCACCCTCGCCCGCGGATATACTTGTGATTTTAACACGTTTTTCATGAATACCAGTTTGACCCAACATCTCTTTGATACTACCATATCGAGTTTTTGTTTTAAGAAAACCAGTATCATAATGGCAATCTTGCTCATGGCATCCAGCAATTAACACTCCATCAGCGCCCAAAAAGAAACTTTCAAAAACTAAAGCAGGATCTAACATTGCAGTGCACATGACATGGATTACACGTATATTTGACGGATATGTTATTTTACTTGTTCCTGCGAGATCTGCTCCGATATAAGAACACCAATTACATAAAAAGGCTAATATCAAGGGATAATCACTTTTTTCTTTACTTAAAGCCGTCCTTATCTGGGTAGATATCTGGCCTTTTTTAAATCCTGGAATATAGAGAGCATCATTATGACACATAGCTGCACATGCGCCACAACCTGAACAATTAGCTTGAGTAAGTTTTACTTTGTTTCCTTCTATTTTTATAGCATTATAAACACAAATTTGTTCGCATAATCTACATAAATCACAATCTTTGACATTAAAATAGACAATATGGGGATCGAGCTCTACATTACCTTTTGAAATTAAGGCAATAGTTTTTGCAGCAGCGCTTTCTGCTTGTGCTATACTGTTTGGAATATCTTTAGGGCCTTGAATTGCTCCAGCTAAAAAGATTCCATTTACCGATGTTTCAGAGGGTTTAATCTTTAAATGCTTCTCAAGTAAAAACCCATATGGATCCTGTGAAATGTTTAAAATTTTACTTATTTTATCAGTTCCTTGCGCAGGTTCCATTCCGACTGCTAAGACAACTAAGTCTGTTTCATTTTCAAATAATTTTCCTTCAATTACATCTTCACCTCGTATGAGTAACTTTCCTTCTTCTGAGATATCACCTTTTACTATAGCAGATATATTACTTTTAATAAATCTAATTCCAAAATCTTCACGAGCTCTATTATAAAACTCTTCACAATTTTTTCCAACAGCTCTTATATCATTATAGTATATAGATACTTTAACCTCTGGATGCTCCTTTTTCAGTAAAATTGCTTCTTTTATAGCTAGATTACAACAAACCTGACTACAATAATCATGATGAATAGCTTGGTTTCGAGATCCAACACATAATACAAATGATACCTTATTTGGATACTTTCCATTTGATGGTCTAAGAACTCTGCCTCGTGTGGGACCATCATTATTAAGTAACCGTTCCATTTGCATCGTTGTAATCACATCAGCATATTTATTATAATTAAGTTCTCCAAGTAAACTAGGGTCAAATGTTTCAAATCCAGTTGCTACGATAATAGACCCAACTTTAAATTTTAATTCCTCTTCTTTTTGTTCAAAATCAATGGCATCTCTATCACATGCTTGAGCACATGCTTTACATCCTATACAATAATCTTCTAAAATATTTGGATAAAGTGGAATTGCTTGGGGATATGAAATATCAATCGCTTTTCTTGGGAAAAATGTATCTTTTACATCAATAGGGCAAACTTCTCTACAAATATCAAAACAACCTACACAATTTTCCTCAACAACGAATCGAGGCTTTTTGGTGATGGTTATATCAAAATTTCCTACATAACCTTCCACATTCTTTATTTCAGAATAAGTATAAAGCTCTATATTAGGATGATCATTAACCTCACTCATTAAGGGACCTAAAATACAAATACTACAGTCTAAAGTTGGAAAAGTCTTATCAAAAAGAGCCATATGGCCCCCTATAGTTAAATTTCTCTCCACTAAGTATACTTTATATCCCGCTTCTGCAATAACTAAAGCTGCTTTTATTCCTGCAATCCCCCCTCCAATTATTAAACTAGAAGGTGTAATCCTCGAATATTTGACCTCTAGTGGCTCTAAAAGCCTAACTTGCTCAATTGCCATACTTATTTGATCAATTGCTTTTCTAGTCGCTTTTTCAGGCTCATTACTATGTACCCACGAATTTTGCTCTCGTATATTGGCAAACGAAATAAGGAATCGATTTATACCAGCCTTTTCAATTGTTTTTCTAAATAATAATCCATGCAATTTAAATGAACATGCAGCAATTACAACGCGATCAATCTTATTCTCCTTTATTTCTTCAATAATCTTTTTTAAGCCAACCTCAGAACATAAATATTGGTCCCCAATCACATAAACATCTGGATATTTACGGAAATGGTCAATTAATTTGTTATTATCAATAACTCCACTAATATTTTTTCCACAATCACATATAAATAATCCAATTTTCAATTTAGAACCACTTAATACTGATGAATTTACGCAAACTTATGAGTAATATAAAATTGAGTATCTATTAATTATTGTTAATTAGTAATGTAAGATAATTTTAACTTTTCCTAATTATAAAGAAATTAGAAAGTCTGCTTATTATTTATTAAGCTAGTTTTTTAGCATTTTCAACCATTTCTTTTGGAAGAAAAGGATACACCTTTACTATATCAAAATTATGTTTTTTCATTTCAAAGAAATATTTCTTTTCGATTTTGTATTCTTTTTTCGCCCATTCTAAAATTTCTCCTCTCGTATAGAATTTTCCTTTTAATAAACGTAATCCTGGACATTTTTTTGAATATCTAACTAAATTTTTTTTATTAGTAACCATCATTTTCCAAAATGGGAAACATCTGCATTGAAAAGGTCGCGCTTCATGAACGGTACATTTATTACCGATTAAAAAATGACAATGTTCATCATCTCCCGTAAATTTAAATCCCAAAGTGTAAAATTTATACGTTTTCCCTTTTGTTTCTTCTGGATTTTTCCAAAAAAAAGTGTCCTCAATCAATTTTAGATACTGTTTCGTAAATGATCTCAGTCCACTTTCTCCCTTTAAACTAATATGATTTGCTAATCTTACTATATCCTCTTTATAAAGATAAACCTCGCCTTCTTTAAACCCTCTACAACAATCTCCGCACATTTGACAAGAGAACTCGATACCATTTTCCAGAAACTTTGATAACTTAATCTCTGCTGATGTCAAGGCAAACTTAATTCATTTAAAAATTAATTCTAATTAATACATAAATATAGGAAAAATAAATTTAAAATTAAATATTAATTCATTGATTATTTACACAAAAAGGAGTTAAGTTATTGGTTAAGACACTTATTTTAAATAAAAAAAATAAATTTATTACGGAAGAAATAGTAAGTGAGTTAAATAAATTTGAAGATCTACTAGAAAGTAAGAATACTCCGCAAACAATCTATTATATTAAATGGTATAGAGATTTTGTTAAAATATATGGAAGTAAATATACAAATCTGCGTTTATATATATTATTTGCTTTACTTTATTTTTTAGGGTATCTATATATCCTAAAATTTATCTTTAAATGCGATATTTTTTCTTACTTTGAAAAATTTAATATTAAAAAATTTGATAATTTACGTGATAAGATTAAGAATGATTATAACGAGAAATTATTTCTTTTTGAGGATTATTTCAGTCCGTTTTTTGAAATGCTTGAAGATTTGAATCAAGATTCATATTCAAAATTCATTAACATTATAGACAAAGAGATTTTTGGATTGTCGATACCTAAGGATTACTTTTTTAACTTTTATATACAAAACTTTTTCTCGGATCTAATTAAGCATAAGTCTGGTGAGTTTTATACTCCAAAATTTCTAGCCAAGAAAATGGTTGAAGAGAGCTATGAATTTGGAGAAAAAGTACTCGATCCTAGTTGTGGTTCAGCCAATTTTCTAGTTGAAATTCTTAAAATCATAATTACTTCCAATAAGTCAGAAGAACAGAAAATAGCAGCGATAAATAACCTTAAGGGTTATGATATCAACCCAATTTCAATTTTTATAGCTAAGATTAATTTTTTTTTGTTGTTAAAAGAAAAAATTTCAAAGATTAAATTCAATTTTTTTATGATAGATGCATTATTCCCATCAGAAACTATGCTAAAGGAAAAGTTTGATTTAGTAATTGGTAATCCCCCTTGGTATACATTAAGAGATATAGAATCAATTGAATTTCAGCATAAAGTAAAGCAATTAGCAGAAAAGCTAAAAATCAAACCACGACCAAAAAATGTTTTGAATATTGAGATTGCATCTCTTTTCTTTTATAAGGCAAAATTTGCGTATATGAAGGAGAATGCAAAGATCTTTTTTGTAATTACTAAAGGAATTGTAAGCGGATCTCATGCATCTCGTTTCCGTAGTTTTGAAGGATTTTCTGATATGAAAATGTGGCAATTCAAACCTAATATAGAAAAAATATTTAATATTGATTTTATATGTTTATATGCTAAGAAATCAAAATCAAATCTCCTACATAAAAGATTTGAAATTCCAGTCTATTTTTATAATATAGCAGAAAATCAAAGAAATATTAATTCTTTTGATGATTGCGATTTAACCTTGGAAAAAAAAGAATTCTTTATTCCTTATCATATTGAAAAAAGAAAAGATAAGTTTTATATTCATAAACTAGTGTCAAAAGAAGAGTATCAAAACCTAATAGTTTTCAAACAAAGTGAATATAAGAAACTATTTCATAAAGGGGCGGATTTAAATCCTAGAAATTTAATCTTCATCCAATATGAAAGGTTTAATAACTCTTTAGTTAAAATCAATCCTGACGAGAGAATATTTAAAAGGGCAAAAGCACCTTGGAATAATACAGAGTTTAGCAATGAGATTATTGAAAAACAATACATTTTTAAAGTTATTAAAAGTACTGAACTTGTTAAATTCTTTGTTTATAATTTTTATAATGTTTTTCTTCCGCTTTCAAAGGTGGATTTAAGCTTTCATTATTCAAAACTACCAAAATACGCTAAAAATTTTTATGATAAAATTAATCTTATTTACTTAAGCCATAAAAAGGAGACTACTAAAAATAAATCATTGATGGATAATTTAAATCGTTGGTCAAAACTCATTAATCCGCGCCAAAATGCTAAAATAAAAGTTGTATATAATAATTCAGGTTCAATTCTAAATTCTGCGGTGATTCAAGGAGATTATTTAATAACAGGAGATTTAAGTTTTTATAATGCAAAAAATGGAGAGGAGGCTTATTATCTATCAGCTGTTTTAAATTCACCTCTAATGAATAAACAAATTCGTATTAAAAAGAGTTCAAGGCACATATTCAAAATTCCATTTGAAAATCCTGTTAAAATATTTAATCCTGAAGATAAAAATCATAAAATGTTAGCAGAATTAGGTAAGAAGGGGCAGTTGATTTCAAAATCAATCTATGAGACTCTAATTAAACAAGAGAAACTTATTCCTTCTAAATTAAAGATTCAAAAAAGTATTGAAAAAAAATTGAAACCTTTATTAAATGAAATTGATGAAATCGTAATAAAAGAATTTTAACATCAAAATAATAGGGGAGTATTATATTAAAATATAAAATTGTTAATTTTCTTGTGTTATATTAAGAAAATTTAATTTACATCCGATTTATAATAAAGTAAAGTCCCATAATGATAATTAGAAACTTTGTTTTTAAGCTCCTTGTAGCTGGAAATGGCGGTGTGGGTAAAACAACCTTACTTAGGAGATATGTAGATGGTATCTTTGATGAATCTACAATTACAACTATAGGAGTTGATTTCTTCTTAAAAGAAATGTCCTTGGAACAAGGAAATTGCTCTTTACAATTATGGGATTTGGGAGGCCAAGAGCGTTTTAGACACCTGCTTTCAAACTTCATTATGGGTGCTCGAGGAGCTCTTCTTTTAATTGATTTAACCAAAATGCCTCAAATGCCTCATATTTTGAATTGGGTAAACATGGTAAGATTGCATGATTTAGATCTACCAATTATTCTTGTCGGTACAAAATTAGATCTTGAAGAAGCTATAACTGTTGATGATGAAACAGCTTTGGATATTAAAAATACCTTTAATATGCTTAAATTTATAAAAACATCTTCAAAAACAGGTTATAATGTAAATCATGTATTTGAATGTATTGCAAAAGAACTGATGTTAAAAAGAAAATATTAGATTATATGATGAATTACTTCCCATAATTATCTTATTTCTATAATAGAATTATAATGGAAGATCAATTAGTAATCCTTGGTTCTGGTGGAGGTAGGCATCATATTAGAACACAATATAGGGCTACAGGAGGAATTTTATATAAGTTTAATAGAACTCAGGCTCATATTGACCCTGGTCCTGGAGCTATTGTACGTATTGGTCAATATGGTGAAAATCCACTGAAGACAGAACTATTTATCGCAACCCATGCGCATGTTGATCATTATAATGACTTAAGTGCATTGATTGAAAGTTCGAGAGAAGTATTACACGATAAACAATATAATTATTTCAAAAAAGGTACTTTAATCACTACAAATGATGTATTAAATTATGTCTCAAGTTATCACTTAAATATGCTTGAAAGAATTATTCCTTTTAAAGCTGGAGATAGATTACTCTTTAAGAACATTGAGATCATTGGGACAAAAACTATTCATTCTCCTAATATGGAGGGATTTGGTGTCCGTTTTAATCTAAAAGATTACTCTATAGCTTTTACAAGCGATACTAGGGTATTTGAAGGATTTTCAGATCAATTTAGTAACGTTAATATTATGATTCTTAACCTCTTAAGACCAGATTCTATTAAATGTAGACGCCATCTATGTACGGATGAAGCAATTCCTTTTCTTAATAAAATAAAGCCAAGCCTTAATGGTTTAATCATTACCCATTTTGGAGCTTATATGGATTCACCAATCTCACCAAAAAATTTTGTTTCAAGTCAAGTAGAAAAAATAAGGAGAAAAACGAATATTAAAAATATTATTGCTGCTAAAGATGGTTTAAAAATTAAGATCGAGAAGTTATTATAATATAAGTGAATGTATTGTGAATAATTCATTATTTATTTTTTGTTAAACCAAAACCATTATTTCAAATCAATTTCTGACATAGGATTTAATTTCTTAATTAATTTTTGAAATAATAAAAATCTTTTAACATAACTTTTTGCAACCTTTATTATATTATTAATGATAACTAGAAAGATTAAATTTTATTGTTTGTTGTAAATTTGGGATATTCTTGTATTCAAAAAGTTTAAAAAAATAGATTAAATGGGAGTAACTTCCCGCATAATATCTTTAATTCCTTATATAAATTATTTGAAAACAAACTGTTGTGGAGTTATAAAATTATATCGATAATTTTAGGGAAAGATGCCTTATGTTCATGATATTTAGATTCCAATATTTCATAATACATGACTTTTTAAAGATGTAATTATAATAATTATTAGGAAGGGAAATATGATACGATAATTTGAGCTAACATTGGATTTCGCCCTCTATTAAACTCTTTGAGTTTAATTCTCTCCCTGATTTTTCTATTTTGCTCGAATGGTCGTTCCCTTCTTTCTTTCTTATTTTAATTGACATAGCTGTAATTATATATGAATCTAGTTTATTAAGTTAATGGATTATAATAACTACATAATAAGAAGGTGTTAATTGAAATTCCTTTTAAAACTTTAACTCAAATTTCTAACTAAATTTAATATACTAAGTTATAATTTTCTATTGAGAGATAGTAGAATTTAATTCGATTTCCTCCAATGCTTACACACGATACATTGTAAAATTTTCTCTAATTCAGTGCCACTAGGATTAGCGGCTCTTTTGATAATTTTCATTATCATAACATTTCCACATTTTTCACAAAGGCGCAATCCTTTTCCCTTTAATTTTTGCATTGGTAATAGTAATATCTTAAATTAATTTACAATAAAAATCTGACCAGATTATTGATTTATTCTTATACTTAAATGTGCCGATAAAAATTAACACATTATTGATGTCATATAAATAGGGTAAACATTAATAAATTTAAGTCATAAAAAATGTAGTGGGATATTGATTCATAAATGATGAGACCATCATTTTAGTTTCAAAGATTCAGTTCCTTTCTCTTTTTAGTTTGATAAATTTCATAGAAATCACAGTGTATTAATTTATGGAAAGATAAAATTGTTATTACGTAGGTATTTAATTGAAAAGATAGATAATTAAAAAATTTCTTCTGATGATTAATCCTACTCCTATTAGTTTTTTTTAAGACCAAAATTAAAAAAAAAAAGTTAGATAAAGTTGTTTTATATTATTACCATGGCCAGATAAATCCTTTATTTTCCACGGAAAACTCATATGCTGATGTTAGTATATGATCTGCCTGATTGCTAACAATCATTACATGGAAGTTATTATATGTTCTTTCAATTGTCGTTCTACCAGTTTGGGTAGCATATGAAATGTACATATGGCTTTCCCAAAGATATTGTATACCATGAGCTCCACCTCCATATCGAACGGTTAATATTGTCATCTCATAATCATTATCCCAAATGCCGTCTGTTATATACCAACCATCTGTTTCCCAATCACCTTCACCAGATTCTACATCATCTGAGAACCCAAGTTCAGGAATGGCTATGTCATCAACGTACATATTTTGCAATGTAAATGCTCCATCCTGCCACAAGCGGAAATGAAGTTCAATTTGATGTCCTGCAAACGGACTAAGATCCATACTTACTGGTATCCAACCTCCGCTAGCACCCGTAAATGCATGCCATTTGCCAGCTGCTAAGTAATCTTTCGGTTCACGGCCAGCAGGTACATTTGGATTATCTTGACTAAACGGATCTGTGCTGACTGTAATCCCAGGCGCTTCTAAAGTAGTGTATTCATCTGTATCATAATCATAAACCTCTACATATCCATAGTCCCAGTCCAGTTCTATTTCATAGAAAGTCATAAATTCTAGAGTAGCCCCTCCTGCAGGTATATCAAAGGTCTGATGGAAACTACGCCAAGCCCATGCGTTGGCACCAGAATACCACTCGTAGCTTGGACTAGACGGAAGAGTTCCTGAAAAATCACTCCCATCAAAATAAATAGTAGCTAATCTATTAGTGAATCTATAATATTGAGCTGTGTAAGGTTGAGGATCAGTCCACCACCAGGAACCTAATGCAAAATCTGCTTCATAAATTGATTCTCCCCAAGCATCTAATACAGCATCAAGGGTCCACCCACCTGAAGCAGCGCTAGGTATATCTAATAAATCATAGCCATACCAACCATTTCCTTTAGTTGGATCATCAAGATAATTAGCAATGGTCCACCGATCAAAAATGGTATCAAAGTGCAACCAAATACCGTTCTTATATAAGGTTGTTTGATAACCTTCAATACTATTTTTTTGTTCTCGAGCTAGATCCTTAATAAAATCAAGACCAAATTTCTCATAGCAATAGAGAGTCCAGAGATAACTAGCACCATAATCTTCTAATCCGTTACCCCAGAATGTAAGAGCTGTAAACCAGTGATAAATAAGATAGCTTGCTATATGACTAGTCCAATGTCCATAACCACATAAGTACATTGCTAAATCCGAAAATCCTTCGTCTACCCATGAAACTTCATCAGGATCAGTATCAAAGGAGACCAAATGTTGAAATTCATGCGCAAAAGCAGCTTCCATAGTTTGGTCTGAACCTGGACCTACATTATTTTCCCAGTCATATGTATCACAATGAAATACATTTTTATTAAACTCAGTACTTATAGCAGCAGAGAAGTATCCTACTACATAAGAAGTTGCACTATCATCATAGTATGAATCCTCTCGTATATTAAAAATTAAAACCCACACTTTTTGACCTTCCTCCCCGCGTGGGAGCGGTTCTCCAAAAACATCGGTCACAGTAGGATAAATTGTATTATCAAATTCATCTAAAAGATATTGCAATTGTGCTAAGGTAATATTATCCCAGTATCTACCCCAAGTTCCATAAGGATTGGCAAAATGATAATATGTGCCATCATAGCTATCATAAGCATCTTTGGTGATTAAGATAAGGGCATGCGTGCCTTCTAATAATACAATAAAATCTTCATCATATGTCTCTGGTATATAATCATCGCTTAGAGGGAATGTAAATTCATCACCCACCTCTGCAGGTTCTCCAATTGGACTAGCTTGAGTAGCTTCAGCTACACCTACTTCTGCAGCTTTCTTTCTTAAAGCTATTTCTTCATATCCAAGGTCTCCAACAGTAAGATCTCTTGGAGCACGGGTAGGGAATGATAACGCACTTTCGTTGGATGTTGTTGGAATAACTAGAAACATAAGGACTCCCGAAGAAACTCCTAAAACTAACATAGAAATAAGAAGGATTGAATAACTTTTATTTCTCATTTTTTAATACTCCAATTTGCTTTTTATTAATTTCGACTTTTTTATTATTTTTCGTTTAGATTTCTTTACACACCGAAACGTTTTTCGGTTTATTGCTACTTTAAGACATTTTAAATATTTCCAAAAACCATCATGAGATGATTCAAGGGAACATTTAGTAATAAACTACATTCTACTGATCCTATAAAAAATTTACTGTTTGGTCGAAATAAATAAGTTAAATATTATTAAACTTAAGTTATAAAAAATGGAATGGAATATTGACACATAAATGATGAGTTCGCCATTCTAGTTTCAAAAATTCAGTTCTTTTTTTTCCTAGCTTAATTAATTATAATTAAAAGCCCAAATATTTATAAATTTTCAATATCAATTTTTCAAGTATAAATTATAAATATAATCGTGAAAATAAAATGTCCTGTCATGATTTAAAAGTGGGAGATACTCTTGTATGTGAAGATTGTGGACTTGAATTAAAAGTGTCCAAAGCATGCAATTGTTCTGAGGAAAGTGCTTGCACTGAAGGTGGTTTTGATTGCTGTGGAATGGCAATGAAAAAAAAGTAAAACTATAAAATTATTTATTTTTTTTAAAATTAATTTTTAAAACAGTTATTAGGATTGCTATAAAGATTAGCCCCATCCCCATCCAGTTAAAAAGCGTTAAAATCTCATTTCCAATTAAAAAACCAAATAATGCTGCAAACACAGGTTCTAATGTGAAAATAATAGCTGTTTGAGAAGGACCCTGGTGTTTTTGACCCCAATTCTGAAATATGAATGTTAAACTAGTAGCTCCAAAACCCATATAAAACATTATCAACCAAAAATCTAATTGGCTTGAAAAAAGATCATAAGATTCCCTGAGGATTAAAGAAGACGCAAAACATAGAAGCGTTAAAGTTGTTAATTGAAAAATGGTATAAAGATACACGTCAAAAATTTTTACATTTTTATCGTTTAGGACAATAAAGAAAGCACAGAAAACAGCACATCCTAAGACTAAAAAATCTCCTATAATAATTCCAAATTCGTTTTCTAATAATAATAATGACATGCCAATCACAGATAACCCAACTGAAATCCAGATTCTATATTTCACCCTACGTTTATATAGAAACCATGTTATAAATGGAACCATTACAGTACTAAGTCCTGTAATAAAGCCTGCCTTACCTGCTGTCGTTGTTTGAAGCCCATAAGTCTGAAACACCATTGAGATGTAGTAAATAGATCCTGTTAACACTCCCAACAACAAAACTCTTTTATTAAAGTTTTTAAAATGAAAAAATAAAGGTATAAATCCAATTGTTCCAAGTAAATATCTTAATCCAAGGTACAAAAAAATTGGAACATCTTGAGTAAGAGTTTTAGTAATTATGAAAGTTGTACCCCATAAAACTGTAGTAAATACCAAAAAAAGATTCGCAGCTACCTTTAATTTTTTTATTTGTTTCTTTTCATTCATATAAATTACAATCTACTAATTTATGCTATGATAAAAATCTTATTATGAAGATTTTTAGAATTGAAAAGGTAGATACCTAAAAAATTTTATATTTGCTACTGAAAATCGATCAATGTTTCAACGTTTCTTCGCTCATGATGAATCATTATCATAGTTACTTATATTTATTCTTGTTGAGTTCAAAATGAAAAGTTATAAAATAAAAATTAAAAAAAAAAGTAGTTAAGATTATTTTTTATAATTACCATGGCCAGATAAATCCTTTATTTTCCACGGAAAACTCGTACGCTGATGTTAGAATATGATCTGCTCGATTGCTAATAATCATAACATGGAAGTTATTGTATGTTCTTTCAGTTGTCCCACTAAAACTTTGTGTAGCATAAGAAACATGATAATGGCTTTCCCAAAGGTACTCTATACCGTGGGCTCCACCTCCATATCGAACGGTTAGTACTGTCATCTCATAATCATTGTCCCACATGCCATTTGTAATATACCAACCATCTGTTTCCCAATCACCTTCACCAGATTCTACATCATCAAAGAAGCCAATTTCAGGTATGGATATATCATCAACATACATGTTTTGCTCTGTATATGCTCCATCCTGCCACAGACGGAAATGAAGTTCAATCTGATGGCCTGCAAATGGACTGAGATCCATACTTATAGGGATCCAACCTCCGCTATAACCAGTAAATGCATGCCATTTTCCAGCTGCTAAGTAGTCTTTCGGTTCACGGCCTTCAGGCACATTTGGATTATCTTGACTAAACGGATCCGTGCTGACTGTAATGCCAGGCGCTTCTAAAGTAGTGTATTCATCTGTATCATAATCATAAACCTCTACATAGCCATAATCCCAGTCCAGTTCAATTTGATAGAACGTCATAAATTCTAGAGTAGCCCCTCCTGCAGGTATATCAAAGGTTTGGTGGAAACTACGCCAAGCCCATGCATTGGCACCAGAATACCACTCGTAATCTCCGCTAGACGGAAGAGTTCCTGAAAAATCACTCGCATCAAAATAGATCGTAGCTAATCTATTAGTGAATCTAAAATACTGAGCAGTGTAAGGTTGTGGATCAGTCCACCACCAGGAACCTAATGCAAAATCTGCTTCAAAAATCGGTTCTCCCCAATAAGCACTTAACGCAAAATCAATGCTCCAACCATTCGTATCCGCACTAGGTATATCTAATAAATCATAGCCATACCAGCCTCCCCCCTGAGTGGGATCGTCAAGATAATTAGCAATGGTCCACCGATCAAAAATTGTATCAAAGTGCGTCCAAATACCGTTCTTATATAAGGTTGTTTGAACACCTTCAATACCATTTTTTTGTTCTCGAGTCCAATCCATAAGGAAATCAATACCAAATTTCTCATACATATAGAGGGCATAAAGATAACTAGCACCATAATCTTGTAATCCGCCACCCCAGAATGTAAGAGCTGTAAACCAATGGAAAGCCATATAATACATTAGATGACTATTCCAATGTCCATAACCACATAGATAGCCTGCTAAATCCGAAAATCCCTCGTCTACCCATGAAACTTCGTCAGGATCCATATCAAAGGAGACCAAATGCTGAAATTCATGAGCAAAGACACCTTCCATAACTTGACTTGAACCCGGGCCTACACGATTTATCCAGTCATATGTATCACAATGCATAATATTTTTATTGTACTCAGTACTTACGGCAGCAGAGAAGTATCCTACTACATAAGAAGTTACATCATCATCGTAGTATGAATCCTCCCGTATATTAAAAATTAAAACCCAAATTTTTTGACCTTCGTCCCCGCGTGGGAGCGGTTCTCCGAAAATGGGAGTTATAGTAGGATACATTACATTGTCAAATTCATCTAAAAGATATTGACATTGCGCTAAGGTAATATTATCCCAGTATCTACCCCAGGTTCCATAAGGATTGGCAAAATGATAATATGTGCCGTCATAGCTATCATAAGCATCTTTGGTGATTAAGATAAGGGCATGCGTACCCTCTAGTAATACAATGAAATCTTCATAATATGTCTCTGGTATATAATCATCGCTTAGAGGGAATGTAAAAATATCACCCACCTCTGCAGGTTCTCCAATTGGACTAGCTTGAGTAGCTTCAGCTACACCTACTTCAGCAGCTTTCTTTCTAATAGCCATTTCTTCATACCCAAGGTCTTCAGCGGTTAGATCTATTGGAGCACGGTTATCGAATGATAATGTGCTCTCACTGGATGCTGTTGGAATAACAAGAAACATGAGGATTCCCGAAGAAACTCCTAAAACTAACATAGAAATAAGAAGGATTGAATAACTTTTATTTCTCATTTTTTAATACTCCAATTTGTTTTTTATTAATTTCAACTTTTTTATTATTTTTCGTTTAGATTTCTTTACACACCGAAACGTTTTTCGGTTAATTGCTACTTTAAGACATTTTAAATATTTCCAAAAACCATCATCAGATGATTCAAGGGAACATTTAATAATAAACTACATTCTAATATATAAAATTTACTGTTTCATTGAAACAATAGGCAAACAATGAACTTTATCGCATTAATGTTCATAAAAATTTGTTATAAAATCCCATTTATATTTGAGATAACAAAAAGAAAAATAAAACTGTTTCATCGAAATAAATAGATTAAACATTAATAAATTTAAGTTAGCCCAAATACTTATAAATTGAATGTGTAAATAACTAAAAATTGTTCTAACTTTTATACTTTTATTCGCTTCGGATTAGGTTATCATTAAAATTACTCCTTTTTGTTCTTTTAAATTTAAAATGAAAAAATATAAAATAAAAAATTAAAAAAAAAGTTAGATAAAGTTGTTTTATATTATTACCATGGCCAGAAAAATCCTTTATTTTCCACAGAAAACTCGTACGCTGATGTTAGAATATGATCTGCTCGATTGCTAATAATCATAACATGGAAGTTATTGTATGTTCTTTCAGTTGTCCCACTAAAACTTTGTGTAGCATAAGAAACATGATAATGGCTTTCCCAAAGGTACTCTATACCGTGGGCTCCACCTCCATATCGAACGGTTAGTACTGTCATCTCATAATCATTGTCCCACATGCCATTTGTAATATACCAACCATCTGTTTCCCAATCACCTTCACCAGATTCTACATCATCAAAGAAGCCAATTTCAGGTATGGATATATCATCAACATACATGTTTTGTAATGTAAATGCTCCATCCTGCCACAGGCGGAAATGAAGTTCAATTTGATGTCCTGCAAATGGACTAAGATCCATACTTACCGGTATCCAACCTCCGCTAGCACCGGTAAATGCATGCCACTTTCCAGCTGCTAAGTAATCCCTTGGTTCACGACCATCAGGCACATTTGGATTATCTTGACCATACGGATCCGTGTCGACTGTAATACCAGGCGCTTCTAAAGTAGTATATTCATCTGTATCATAATCATAAACCTCTACGTATCCATAGTCCCAGTTCTCTTCTATTTCATAGAATGTCATAAATTCTAGAGTAGCCCCCCCTGCAGGAATATCAAAGGTCTGGTGGAAACTACGCCAAGCCCATGCGTTGGCACCGGAATACCACTCATAACTTGGACTAGCCGGAAGCGTTCCTGAAAAGTCACTAGCATCAAAATAAATAGTCGCTAATCTATTAGTGAATCTAAAATACTGAGCTGTATAAGGTTGTGGATCAGTCCACCACCAGGAACCTAATGCAAAATCTGCTTCAAAAATCGGTTCTCCCCAATATGCTGATAATGCAAATTCAATACTCCAACCCCTCGTAGCATCACTAGGTATATCTAGTGTGTTATACCCATACCAGCCATTCCCTTGAGAGGGATCATCAAGATAATTAGCAATGGTCCACCGATCAAAAATGGTATCAAAATGTATCAAATGACCTCTCTTGTATAAGGTCTTTTGAATACCCTCGATTCCATTTGCTTGTTCTTGGACCATATCCTTAACAAAATCAACACCAAATTGCTCATAAAGATAAAGAAGAAAGAGATAACTAGCACCATAATCTTGTAATCCACCACCCCAGAATGTAAGAGCAGTGAGCCAATGGAAAGCCATATAGTACATTAGATGGCTAGACATAGATGATCCATAGCCACATAAATACATTGCTAAGTCAGACTGCCCTTCATCAACCCAAGAAGGCTCGTCAGGATCCTGATCAAAGGAAACTAGGTGTTGAAATTCATGAGCAAAAACGCCTTCCATCAAATGATTTGTACCTGGGCCTAAACGATTTTCCCAGTCATATGTATCAATATGCATAATATTTTTATTGAACTCAGTACTTACAGCAGCAGAAAAGTATCCTACTGTATAAGAAGTTGCAGAATCATCGTAGTATGAGGCACTTCGTATATTAAAAATTAAAGCCCAGACTTTTTGGCCTTCATCTCCACGTGGGAGTGATTCTCCAAAAGTGTCGGTCACAGTAGGATAAATTGTATTATCAAATTCATCTAAAAGAAATTGTAATTGTGCTAAAGTAATATTATCCCAATAATGATCCCAGGTTCCATAAGGATTAGCATAATAGTAATATGTACCATCATAGCTATCATACGCATCCTTAGTAATTAAGATAAGGCAATGCGTACCCTCTAATAATACAATGAAATCTTCATCATATCTCGTTCCTAGGTAAGAATCACTTAGGGGGAACGTAAATTCATCACCCACATCTGCAGGTTCTCCAATTGGGCTCGCTTGAGTAGCTTCAGCTACACCTACTTCTGCAGCTTTCTTTCTAATAGCCATCTCTTCATATCCAAGGTCTTTAGGAGAAAGATCCGTTGGAGCACGGTAATCGAATGATAACGTGCTTTCGGTGGATGTTGTTGGAATAACAAGAAACATGAGGACTCCAGAAGAAACCCCTAAAACTAAAATGGAAATAAGAAGGATTGAATAGCTTTTATTTCTCATTATTTAATACTCCAATTTGTTTTTTATTAATTAATTTCAACTTTTTTATTATTTTTGGTTTAGATTTCTTTACACACCGAAAAGTCTTTCGGTTTATTGCCACTTTAAAAACATTTTTAATATTTCCAAAAACCATCATCAGATGATTCAAGGGAACATTTAATAATAAACTACATTCTAATATATAAAATTTACTGTTTCATCGAAGCAATAGGCAAAAAATGAACTTTATCGCATTATTATTAATACAAATTTGTTATAAAATCCCATTTATATTTGAGATAACAAAAAGAAAAAAAACGTTTAACGCCATTAAATTAGAATCTCTTAATTTATTATTTTACAACTAATTAAAATTTTGTTATCACAAAACTTAAGCTTAAAATGAATTTCTATGTTTAAATAAATTACTATTTGTTGGTACGACAGTTTTATTTATTGGTAAAACTGTCTTCTAATACTAGAATATCGTAATTGATTACAAGCGAATTGAAGCAAAAATTTAAAAATATGAGGACTATCTTTAGGTAGACAATTTGTTTTTTCAAATTGGTTTCAACTTTTTTATTAGATTCGGATTAGAGCTTAAAAAAAGTGGGCTTTTTTCCACTTTTTTTAACATTGATAGCTCTGTAGGTTAATATTCTATTTTTTTAAGCATTTAAACGTATGTTAATTAGATTTAACATCTTTGTAATTAAAAATACAATTTATTAATCTCCAGCATTTATTATACTTTTATTGCATATTTTATATAAAAAATATTTTAAAGGTGCATTGATTCTTAAATTCCATATTAAAATCATTGCATTGAAATTAAAAACTGGTGAGAAATTGGAAAAAACTTATGCACAAATTAATGCAAAAATAAAAAATGGTGATGCTGTAGTAGTTACTGCTGAAGATATGATAAGGATTGTTGAGGAAAATGGACCAAAAATCGCAGCTGAAGAGATTGATGTAGTTACCACAGGAACTTTTGGGCCTATGTGTTCCAGTGGTGCTTTTTTAAATTTTGGTCACTCAGATCCACCAATCAAGTTTGAGCATCTCTGGCTTAATGAAGTTCATGCCTATCATGGTAATGCTGCGGTTGATTGTTATATTGGAGTAACAAGAATGACGGATAAAAGACCATTTGAATATGGAGGGGGAGACGTTATTGAGGATCTTGTTTCTGGTAAAAAAATAAGATTGAGAGGAATCTCAAATACAACTGATTGTTATCCACTTGGAGAGATGGATACATATTTTACTATTGATGATCTGAATCAAGCGATTTTATGTAATCCGAGAAATGCATATCAGCGGTATGTATGTGCAGTGAATAGCACAGATAAAACTCTTTACACTTACATGGGAAAATTATTACCCCATTTTGGAAATGCGCATTATGCAGGTGCTGGATGTTTAAACCCACTAAGTAATGATCCTAATTATGAAACCATAGGGATAGGGACTAGAATATTTCTTGGAGGAGGCATAGGGTATGTGATAGGAGAAGGAACTCAGCATAATCCATTAAATGGATATGGTACTTTATTTGTGAAAGGTGATTTAAAACAAATGACTTCCGAGTATCTGAGAGGAGTTAATTTTGAAAAATATGGGACTTCTATGTTTGTAGGTTTGGGTATTCCAATCCCTATATTAAACGAAAATTTAGCTAAAAAAACAGCGATAAAAGACGAAGATATTCTCACTGATGTGGTCGATTATGGTATTCCAAGGAGGGATCGACCTGTTTTAAAAAAGATAACTTATAAGGAACTTAAAAGTGGGTTAATAGAGTTAAATGGGAAGGAAGTAAAATGTTCCTCTCTTTCTTCGCTATATTATGCCCGAAAAATAGCTAATGAATTAAAAAAGTGGATAGAAGAAGGTTTATTTTACTTAAATCCTCCCGCAGAAACTTTATCAAAAAATACAATATATAGATCGATGAAACAAACCTCAGAACTAAAATTTGTCAAGGATTTAAAGAGAACTGCTATAATTTGTTATGATGATTGTAATCTAAAAATGGTTGCTCTGAAAATCATCAAAGAAAACATGAACCACATTATTATTACGAATAGAGAAATGGTTTTAAAAGGTATAGTAACAAGTTTTGATGTAACAAAAGCAATTGCAGAAGATAAAACAGATATTAACGAAATTATAACAAAGAAGGTTATAATTACAACTGATAATGAACCTATTGAAGTTGCTGCAAGAAAAATGAAAATTAATGATATATCAGCTTTACCTGTAATTGATGAAAATATGAAAGTAATTGGAATACTAACTTCAGAAGAGTTGATGTAATTGACAATTATAAATTGTACTTTACCCTTTGGGATCATAAAAGATATTGATGATTATTCAAAAATCATTAATGAAATTCTGCGATATGACATTACTTTTAACATTCTCAAATTTTCAACCATATCCACAGGCGTTAATATTCTATTAGATGTACCAGAGGATAAAATCCAAAAGATTGCAGAATCATTGAGAAAGAATAATGTTATTGTAAACAAAAAAGGAAGAATCATTATTAATGACGATAAATGCATTGATTGTGGTGCATGCATTTCTTTATGTCCAACAGAAGCACTGTTTTTAAATAAATATGCTAGATTAGAATTTTCTTATAATAAGTGCATTGGCTGTCTATTATGTTTGGATTCATGTCCACGGCATGCAATTGAAGAAATGTAAATTCTTGATTTAAATATTAAAAAATATTTTCTTTTTAAGAATATTAATGTTGAGTTATTATTTCAAATATTTCTTCTATACGAGGAGTTTTCCTTTTTAAGGTAATGCAGCGTTCTTCTTCACAACCTCGTAATAATGCCACCAATTCATTCAGATGGATTGTGGGAATATCTAACTTTTCATGGAACCACTTATTCATCTTTTCTCTATATTCCGGTTTGTTCAAAGTATATAAACAAGTAGGACAAGGTGTTATAATAAAATCTGCTCCAACATTTTGAGCACTCTTTAGTTTATTAGCCGTTATTTTTAGTGCTTCTCGAGGATTTATTAAGAGTTGTGAGGCGCCCCAACCACAACAGCTCTCCCTCTCTTGATAATCAACAGGCTTTCCACCAAATAAAGTGATGAGGTCTTCTAATTTAGTCTTATCTCTAAAATAATGATTAATATTACGTTTATCCCTTGATAAATTTAAATAATGGCATCCATAGTGGATTGCAACTTTAAAATCACTTAAATCGAATTTAAATGAATTTATTAAATCATTTCTGATCAGGTATAAAAAATCTAAATCATGGATAAACCGTACTTTTGGATTTTCTAAAATATCATACATTTCAGGATATATCTCACTTTTAATATTTTTCTTTAACTGATCTAGAATTTCTTGTGTTTTTTTCTTTACTTGAGGTATTTTTAAAAACTCTCTTCCTCTTAAAAGAGAATTATAACACCCATTGCAAGAAAATAATAAAATATCTGCTTGCTGATTAATTTCATTTAAATTTCTTTCATTTATAGCAGCAAATTGAGCTCTTGTTATTAAATTTCTTTGAAAAAAGGTTCCAGTGCAACATGATTGATTCTTACATGTAGATACTTCGAGTTGAAGACTCTCAAGTAGATCCTGAATTCCCCATCTCACTCCAGGGAAATACTTTTCTAAACACGCTTTAAATAAACATAATTTCTTATCTTTAAAGAATTCTAAAGGATTCTCTTGAAAATTTCTTTCAACTTCCTCAATATTAAGAGCTAAATCGTAGGCTTCCATAACTTATACACTTACAATTATTTCTTCTTTTTTTTGTTTTTGCTTGCCTTAAAAACATATTTTATTCGTGCAAAATTACAAATCTCGTTTAATTCATCAATCCTCTGTTGAGGTAATTTTTCACCCAGAGGTTCTTCCAAGACAACTCCTGTTGTTAGGAATCTCTCTGCCATTTCTACGTATTTTCTTAGATCATTATATTTTGGTCCGAATCCTTTTTTAAATGACTCATTTCTGAGATTAATAATTAACATTGGAATATTTATATTTTCCCTCGGACACACCCGTTTACATCTTTCACATAAATAGCAATACCAAATATCAGAATCTTTTAAAACAGATTTATCTCCCCGTAAAACCTTACTAATAATTTTTCTAATATTGAAATCAGATACTTTTGCTGCAGGACAATCTCCCACACATTTTCCACAGCTAATACATTGAATGATATTTTTGTTTTCGTCTACATCTTCTACGAGTTCTTCATAAAATTCCCAATTCCACTCTGAATCTGAATATTCATCCATGATGTGATTTTTTATATTTTTAATATTATAAATTCTAAGAGAAAATCATAATTCATAATAAAAAAATTATTGTATTAAGAAAAGTAATTTAATTTGTATATATATTTTAATTTCAAAAACTGGTTAATCAAATTATTAGTTAAGATAATTTAATTTCTGAAAATTGACAAAGAAGAAAATATTTATTATTTAGGAAATTTTTTTGAAAAATATCACTATAAAAAATTCCAAGTAATCACCCAAAATTAAAGCAACCTTACTATTAACTGGAGTATTACTAATGGTTCTTTATAAAGATGGAAAAGTATATTTAAAGCTGGTATATTGGGGAATGGCAGGATCAGGTAAAACTACCATCCTTCAAACCCTTTACAAATTAACAAAAGAAACAAAGAAGGATATTGTTCCAATTGGAAACTTACAAATAATAGCGAGGGAAAGTGGGGCGACTTTATATTTTGATAGAGGGTTATTTCAATCAACGAAACAAAAACAGGTCTACTATAGGGTATTTACGGTTGCGGGACAAACAAGTTTTTCACCTCTTAGAATAAAACTGTTTGATAAGCCAGAAGATAAAACTGATGCTGTTATATATGTAATTGACTCTCAAACTAAATTTCTTGAAGATAACATTGAATCACTTCGAGAATTAAAAAGTGTTGCAAATGATAAACTTATTAAAGAAATCCCTTTTATTGTAATGCTTAATAAACAGGATCTCAAAGAAATTATTGATAAAGACAATTTTATTCAAATATTAAAAAATGAAAAACTTTGGTATGACCCTGGGAATAGTTTAAATAGATGGAATCCTATAATTTATGAGACTTGTGCTTTATATGACCAAGAAAAAGATATTTATCGCAGCTTTCATGAATGTGCTAGAAGGACTGCATTATATCAAATTTATGGAGATGGAAAGGCACCCGTGGATGAAAAAATATCTGATACGTCCATATTGACAATTTAAATTATAAATTTGATAAAATAAAAATATTTATTTATTTTTCCTTAATAAAAATAGCATGCATCCATCTTGGCAGCAAAAATCCCCCATAGAACTCTATAGCGCTAATTATTAATAAAACTCTTACAATTACTACCATTATTGCTAATAAAGGATCAGTTGGATCCTCAAAAATAGTACCTAGTAAGGAGTCAAATACAGCTGCTATTGTAAACGTAACAAATGCAGCTCGTAATAATTTTCCTTTCACTCGCACTTCTTTATCTACAGATTTTACTGATTTTTGGGAAAAAATAATTCCAGTTACAAACATTACAAGGATAACGATCACTAAATAAATAAGGATGAAATCTCCAAAATTTACTGTGAATGGTCGTGAAAGAATAAAAACGCCGATAGCATTAATATCTGTAAAGAAAAGATAAAAAAACATAACTTCAAAAGCGATGCTCAAAATAATAGTTAAAGTAATAATAACTTTCTGTTTTTTTTTGCCAATCATATCTGTGAAAGCTGTTAACCAACTCAAAAGTGCAATAGGGATAAAACAATTCCCGATAATAAAATACCATTCTCTTGGCAAAAATACCTGAGAAATTAAATACATTATAAAACTAATGGAATCTGGGAACCAAGGGTTAGCTACACCTATCCAAGAGATTCCTACAAGGATATAAAGCCTTGATTTATATTTGAAATATTTTGAGAGAATGGTAAATCCAATTATAAGTGAAATCAGCACAAAAACTAAACTGAAACTTCCTTGTAAATAATCAACTACCTGCAAATTTTTCACCAATTTTTAAACTTCAATAAGAAAGTTAAATTTGAATAAATAGTAATTAAATCAATAAATATATATTTCTTTTGGATTTATTCTTGATTTAGCAAAATTCAAAAAATTATTGAAAAAATAATTAAAGTTAGATTACTGAATAATTAAAGAGGATTGGTTGGTCTTTTAAGTCATTTAATAACAATTCTGTATGAAATAAATATTGATTTAAAGAGATTTCTTGATTTTTATATCTTCTAATTAGTGTTTTAATTATGTAGAATGGAGAAAACTTCAAGAATCGAATATCAGAAAATAAATAGACCATACCTTTTGCTTCAAATATAATTTTTTTATCCATCAGCTCATCAAATAGATCCTGTCGATTATTTAATAAACTTAAACAATCATTTACAGAAAGATTTGTATTTCTCAAATTTTTTATTAAAAGATATACATCTTTATCAACTAGAAAATTGATTATTGCCTTATTCTCTAACTCTTGGCTACAATTATACTTTGAATAGAACTTAATAAATTCTTTTTTATATTTTTTTAGGACACGCTCTTCTATATTTTCCTCATCCGGAATCCTTTTGGGAGGGACTCTTGCGCATGTAAAATCCTTGATTAAAAAATAACATTCTTTACTACCTGGAATACTCCTCTTTAAAATTAAATTTTCTCGAAGAAATGATATTAAAAGTAAATCAATATTTACTGTAGAAAATCCATATTCTTGTCTTAATAAGTTCGTTAATTCTGTTTTGGAAATTACTCCATTTCTTAATATTTGTAAAATTGTGAATTTAATTTTATCTTGGAAAAAATTTATCAAATCTTCACTTTCCAATTTGTTATAATTCTTTATTGTGTTAAATGCCTCAGAAATAGCTCTAGTCATTTTATTGGTGTTCATTAACTCAATCAGATTTTTACCAATAATAGCTAAAATATCAGGAGATATAAGATTCTGTTTCTCTATTTTACCACTCAAAACAAGAACTAAAAAATAGATTTCACTTTCGAATTCTTGCAATATAGAAATGAAATAATTATTCTGATCTTCTATTTCTATCAAAGAATTTTCTTTATCTAGTTCATGTTGAGCCCAAATTTTTAAAAATAAATCTTTTTTTGGGAATTCTTTTTCTGGGGGATATTGGATTAACGGCTCGGGTCCAGTGCTTTTATTCCAATGAACAATGATTAATCTTTCCATAATTCCAATGTTTAAATATCTAAAATTAAGACCTATTGACCAATTTATAGAGAAATAATAATTTATCCAATATATTATTAAAAGTAGATTATATAATTAAGGCTATTGTTTAGCTTGAATTGAAAGTAAAGAAGATTTTTTGAATTTAAAAAAATTTAGGAAAATTATACTCAATATTTTCTAATGCTTCAATAAGAAGATCATTTATTCTATTATCATCTGAAAAATCTATTTTATTAAATACATTTTCAATCATTTGGTTTGCAAGTTGTTTATCTTTTTCTGTGGGATGATTTTTCCTAGAATTAAATAAAAATTCAAATTCTTCTTTTAACCATTCTAATTCCTCAATTAGAGAATCTTCCAAAAGATCATCATAATCCCCGCAGTAAAACAAATAAATACCCCTACCCTAATTATTATTTATAATATTTAAAATAATACTCTAAGAAACTAGTAGGGTCCGACTATAAATATTTTAGTTTTCCAAAAAATGAAATGACAAAAATATTTAATCATATATTTTTTTAAATTGATATCTTGTAATTGTTTTAGAAAGTTCCCAAATTGACTGAAGATCATTTGAGCTAATCGCATTCGTTAAATCTTTATATAATTTTGATAAGTATGATTGATCATATTCAATGATCTCTGTTTTACTAAATATTTTATCCTGTTTACTCATATAGCAAATTCAAATTGAAAAAGTAAAAAATGGGAATAATATCCCGGTAATATATGTTCGATAAAGACAGGTTTGAAGCTTTTTATTATTCAATTTTATGGTAAATTAATTCAAATGATTTTTCAACATCAATCTTTTTCAATAACAGAAATACAATAGTACTTTATCACCAGGAAAATTTAAGTAGATAAACTTTGTTCTTTTTTCTTTTTTTCCCAAAATCTGCTATAAAAATAAAATGATATAAATCCAATAATTAAAATAGCAACGATAATTAACAAGATAATATTAAAAAGGTTTGCTTGAGCCTGAAACTGAGCTGGATCAAGTGCATTAAGATCATATGGTGGTCCTGGAATTTCGCCTAAAAAGAAATCTCCAAGCCAAGCATAAAAAAAAGCTCGAGCAATCGACCCTAGAAAAGTACCTAATGAATATTTTTTTATATCCATATCTACTAATCCAGAAGCGTATGAAACGGGGTCAAAAGGAATAATAGGTATAAAACGAAAAATCAATATGGCCCATATTCCATATTTATGAATAAAATCATCCGCCATATTAAGAGCTCTATCACCAACAAATTTTCTGGCCAATGGGCGCCCTCCCTTCCTACTAAGATAATAGCATAATAATCCTGCACCTAGTGATCCAATTATTCCCATTATAGCCCCACCGAAAGTTCCATATATTAAACCAGCTGCTATAAGTATAACTTCTGAAGGAAGAGGTACGATAATTCCTTGTATTGCCATAACTAATATAAATAAAAATATGCCTATAATTTCCAATGAAGCAATGGGATTTACTATCCACTCGACAACAAATCTATACAAAATTGTATCGTCTATGAAAATCATGTAAATTAGCAAATAAACAGTTATAGCCATTATTGCTATAAATACAATGATATAAAAGATAGTTTTCCGATCAAAATTAGAAAAATCAATGAGATTTTTAAAATATTTTTTTATTTTGGTTGAGAATGTATCTTTTTTATGGTTATTATTATCTTGAATATTCATATCTCTCAAAAATGCATGTTAAATCTTGAAGTAATATTAGTAATTTAAATTTCTATAAAAATTATTTTTTTTATTATTTCACATAGAAATAGAATTAATTCTTGGAAAGATCATTTTAAAGAATGAATTTATTTATTTAAAGAATGAATTTATTTATAACAATTATTAAATAGATTATTGACTAATAACAAATAAAAATAAAAATCAATGACTTTAGATGGAATTATCAAAATCTATTAAATTATTAATTATCGTTTTACTTATCTGGATAGTCCTTGCTACTTTATTCGGTTTATATGATTTGGAAATCTCTATTTCTTTAGTTAATGAACAATCAAATTGGGGTAATTTTGGAGCGGATTATGGAGAAGTTCCGGGCTATGCTTTAATTGCAATAGCACTAGCAACATGGTTAGGAAGTTACATTAAAAATGTTAAAAAGCAGAAAACCTTAATTATTTTAGCTGTTATCACTGGTGTAATTTATCTTATACTTGGAATTTTTGATTATGATAATACAGATATATCTCTTGGAATTAGTTTAATTATACTGCCTTTAATATATTTAATTACTACATGGAATACAGATTGGAGAAAATATAGAAAAATTGCGTCAATAATATCTATTTTGGCTATAATTAACCCTTTATTACTGGTACAATTGATAAAATTATTTTGGGGGAGAGTACGATTTAGAGATCTTGCCATAGATTATATAAACTTCACACCGTGGTTTATTCCACGTGGGATAACGGGTAATTTTAGTTTCCCCAGTGGTCATGCAGCAATGGGGTGGATGTTTTTACCCCTTCTTATAATTGTTAAAAATAAAGAAATCAAATTTCCATTAAAATTAATATTACTTTTAGGAATAATAGGTTGGGGGATGTTTGTTGCTTTGTCCAGAGTTATTGTAGGGGCACATTATGCCTCTGATGTCCTATTTTCTTCTGCATTTGCTGCTGTTTTAACAAATTTATTATACAGAAAAATCTACTTAAGGAAGATCTAATTGTGATTTTATTTTCTTTTATATTTCTTATTTAAAATGTTATCTAAATCAAAAGTGTTGGAAAAAATTGGAAACCATATTTAATAATATATATCATGTTGGCGATTCAGGTTGTTCGGTGTTTATGGTTGATACAAAAAGTGATGATGGTCTTGTATTAATTGACTGCGGAATGAGTTTTCAAATGATAAAGAGCATTCAAAATTTTAACTTAGACCCAATGGATATAAAACATTGCATTTTAACCCACTTTCATATTGATCATATCGCAGCTTGTTTTGAACTCAAAGAGTATAATACTAAAGTGAAATTCTATGCGCATGAATTAGATGCCAACGCAATAGAAGAAAAGGGCCACAATGGAAAAACAGCCGCTTCTTGGTATGGAGTCAATTATAAACCAATTCAATTAGAACGGCATTTTCAATCTGACACTGAAATTTTAAGATTTGGGGATATAGAATTCCAATGCATTCATACTCCCGGTCATACTCCCGGCTCCATCTCTATTTTTATTGAAATTGAAGGCACTAAAGTCTTATTTGGTCAAGACATTCATGGCCCCTTTATGGCGAGTTTTGGTTCTAATCTAGTTGATTATCAAAAATCAATGCAAAAATTATTAGAATTAAAGGCTGATATTTTATGTGAAGGACATTTTGGTATTATTAAACCAGCTAGTGAAGTTGAGCGTTATATTAGAAGTTATATGGCTCAAAATCGCCCTTAATTTCTAATGAAAATCAATTTTTTTTATAAAAGTTAAATATTAAGAGGAATTAATTATTTAATATTGCTTTTAATGGTTTTTATATTGCTCTTTAATACTTTAACTAATGGTATTTTGGTTAAACGATTTTCAGATAGTATTCGAAGTGCCTCTTCATGACGGTTTAATGCTTCGGGATAACTCTTTTGATCTAAATATATCAATCCCATCTTATAGTTCGTTTCGGCAATCCCTTCATAATTTTGAAGTTCATTAAAAATTGCTAAAGCATCATTACTGCGCTTCCATGCTTTGGTATATTCTCCTTGATTTAGATAAACTAACGTCAAATTGTTTAAATATTTAGCTTTCATCTCATTATTGCTTATTTGTTCAGCTATAGTTATAGCATCTTCAAACCTTTTTAATGCCACAGGATAATTTCCTTCGTCTAAATAAATTAAACCAATATGATTCAGACTTTTGGCTTTTCTTTCTAGATTATTAAATTTTTCATCTATTTTTAATGCAGCTTCAAAATTTTTCAAAGCCTCAAGGTATTCACCTTGATCTCGATAAATGAGAGCCGTATTGTATAAATTTTCTGATTTTTCTTTTGAATCTTCTAATACTTTAAAGAATTTTATTGCTCTATCATACCAATTTAAAGCTTCATTATAATTCCCTTGATCTTGATATATCAAGCCAATTTTGTTTAAACTAAATGTCTTTCCAATAAGGTTTCCTGTTTCATCAAAAATTTCTAGAGCCAGTTTAAATCGTTTAAGCGCATCTCTATATATACCCCTTTGATAATAAATCAAGCCAATTTCATTAAGCAAATTAGCTTTTCTGTCATAATCATAGATTTTATCAGCTGTTTTAAGTGCTTCTTGATACCATTTAAGAGCCTCTTTAAAGTCTTCTAAATCTTTATAAACTAATCCTATACTATTAAAACAGTCCGTTACACCCTCAAGATTTTCTATTTCAGAAAAAATTGTATATGATTCTTCAAACCATTTCAAGGCTTCGGAATAATAAGTTTGATCATAATAAATCATTCCAATATTTCTTAATATTGTAGCTTTTCTAGATAAATTTCCTAATTGTTCTTCGATTTCAAGAGCTTCTCTATATCTTTGCAAAACCTCAGGATAATTTTTTCGAATTAAATATATATTACCAATATTAGTTAAACGAATTGATTTTCCTTTTAAATTTGCTAATTGTTCGTCGATCTTTAAAGCATCTTCGAACCATTTTTGAGCTTCAGAAAAAGCCTCTTCATCATAATAAATATCACCAATGCTATTTAAAACATCTGCTTTTATTTCAAGATTTCCGATCTGTTCCGCTACATAAAGCGCATCTTGAAATCTTCTGATAGCTTCTGGGTAGTGTTTCTGAGTTTGATATATTTTTCCTATAATATTAAGGATTTCAAGTTGTATTTCGAAGTTATTCAATTGTTCTACAATCAAAAGAGCTTCCTCAAATCTTCTCAAAGATTCTAAGAAATTCCATTGATCTTTATAAATACTTCCAACAAAGATAAGACAATTAGCTTTTTTCTGTAAATTTCCTATTTGTTCACAAGTTTTAACCGCATCCTCTAAATTTTTTAAAGCACTAATATCATCTCCTTGATAATGATAATTTAATCCAATATTGTGCAGTGTATCGATTCTACCTTCTAAATTTTTTGCATTATCGTAAATCTCAAGTGCTTTTTCAAATAATTTTGCAGCCCCCGAATAATTTCCTTGATCCTGATATATGCTCCCAATTTTATTAAGAATTTCAGCTTTTTTCTCTTCTAATCTCAAATCTTCAAATATAATCAAAGCATCTTTATACCTATTTAAAGAATCGGGAAAATTTGCTTGCTCTTGATAGAAATACCCTAGATTCTTTAATGTATCAGCACTTCCTTCACGGTTATTTAATTCAGTGTAAATATTTAAAGCTTGCTGAAAGTTTCTTAATGTTTCAGTAAACTTTCTTTGTTCTAAATAAATTAAACCTACTACATTAAGATATTCTGCTTTACTATTTCTATCCTTTAAATCTTCAAAGATTTTTAATGCTTTGTCGAAAGTATTTAAAGCTTTAGAGAAGTTTCTTTGATCTTTATAGATTAAACCAATATTTTTTAAGACTTTTAATTCTCCATTAAGATCGCTCAACTTTTCAAAAATTGCTAATGAATCCTCAAACCATTGTAAAGCATCTGAAAATTTATCTTGATTTTGAAAAATTAGACCAATTTGATTTGATAACTCTGCTTTTTTTTCAACTTTTCCATATTCTTCAGCAATCTGAAAAGCATCTTCAAAATTTTCCAAAGCTTTTGAATAATTCCATTGATCTCTATATATAATCCCAAGGTTTCTAAGAGAATCCATTTTACCTTCAACATATTGCAGTTTATCGAATATATTCAGGGCTTCATTGCACTTTTCTAATCCTAATAAGGAGTCATCCTTTAGATGATAGATATAACCTATATTATTAAGTATTTCTGCTTTTTCTTTCAAATCTTCTAACTTATCACTGATTGTGAAAGCTTCTTCTAAATAGTTCAATGCCTCTTCATAATTTTCCTTTGAATAATAAACATTACCAATGCTTTTTAGATTAATTGCTTTTTCTTTTAAATTAACTAACTTTTCATTAATTTTAATTGCGGATTCAAAATTCTTTAATGCCTCTGTATAATTACCTTGATTTTGATAAATTAAACCAATATTGTTAAGAATCTCTGATTTAACTTGAAAATTTTTAACTTTTTCATTTGCTTTTAAGGCTTGCGTCAAATATTTTAGAGCTTCCTCAGAATTATCTAAATTGTTATAAACCAATCCTAAATTCTTAAATACGGCAACTTGTTGATCAATATTCTTCATTTTAAATTGTACTTGAAGGGATTTTTTAAGCCATTCTAAAGCTTTATCGTAATTTGTTTGATCTCGATTTATTATACCCATATTCAATAAAGCAACTGCTTTCCATAAGTCATCCCCAGATTCATCTGCTATGCGATATATTCTTTCTAAACATCTTAATGAATCATTATATCTTTTAGTTTCATAATATATTTTATGTGAGATATAAAGTTTTTTCAATTCATCAGGCTCCTTAATATTGCTTCTAAGCCAGTCCATTAAATCAACTGAAAAGTTTTCAGACGTGATAAGATCTTTATTCTCCAAATAACTCTCAATAAGTTTCGCTGTATTTGTATTTAATCGATATACGTTAACTGAATCATTGATTTGTTTGATCTCTAATAAATATTGATCAATCTCGTCTACTTCTTTCATATCCTGCATCCTTTTAGGTAGAATTTCATAAAAATTTTCTTTTGATTTATCTTCACTGATATGATTTATCCAAATTAAATTCTTTAAATTTCTCATTATTTTAAGAGTTGAAACTATATCTAAATCATTTTTACCAGAATAACCAAAGATAATTAAAGAGCGATCATCGGATATGTTTTCAAGAAATTGAGCTTTATACGGTTCTAGTTGAAGTAAATTACTTTTGTTGAAATTGAGGCCTAATAATCTGATTGTATTAATAAAGGAGTCTTTTGTATCTTCTCCGGTTATTATATTTTTTGGAGAACCATGTATCTTATAAATAGCATATTTTCCACTTTTTAATAGTTTCTTTGGATCTTTATATTTTTCATAATCCCTCTCAGTAATCACTGGTACGATCTTTTTCTTTTGAATATCTAGTTTTAGTAAAGCATGTTCTACAAGTGAATCAAAATTGGAAGTCATTAAAAAATGCCCCCTTTTAAGCATTTCTGCTAAAAAGAAATGTATTATATTTGGTTTATCATTTTCTAAATAGAAATTTGCAAATGAAAGTTTACTATCAAAAGTATCTTGAAATATTTCAATTAAAATTTCAAATCTTAATTCCTCAATTTGAAGGATTTTTTCGATTTCTGATTTCACGCATGTATACTTAATTAGAGTTTCCATTACTTTTCGTGCACTAGGCATCGATGAAGGCGATTCAATTGAAGATCCTGCACCCGCAAGGAAAACAAGCTTTTTATCATCACCTAATAAATCTGAAAAACTCAAATCGGCTAATTTTTGTATTGAACTCATTTTCGCACCCTAAAAAATCGTAATATTCTTATTTAGTTAAGTAATAGGATTTTTTTCCAATCTTAAATAATTTTGCCTTATTGATTAAATTAGACATAATTTGATAATTCTAATCCCAAAATTTATTTTCTAATTGATAAAGAAAGAAGTAATTTCATTCTTTATCTTTTCAAAATGAGCATCTTCTATACAAACATGATCCATTCCGGAAATCACAACAATATCAATATTTTTATGGTTTATTGGTATAATTTGGTTTAATTCATTTAATGGAGTAACTTTATCTAATTCTCCAATTATTAGTTTTATTTTAGTGTATTTAATTTTTTTTATGAAGTTTTTAACTTGATACTCTTTTCTTTTTAACTCTAATTTAGTTTTCTTTATAAATTCATCAATATCTTCTATACCCCGAATATTTCCTGGGAGGAATCGATTTATATAGTGTAGTGATTTCGGAAAGTTCTCATTATAAACATGTCTTTCTAAATCCAGAATTGGACATAGCAATAATAATTTATTAATAATATTAATTTGGGAACATAATATTAATGCAATGTAACTTCCAAAACCGTGTGTAAGAATATTGACATTTTGAATGCTAAAAATTCCATTATCTGACATAATTTGAATAAATTCTAAAACTTTTAAAGAATCCGATACTTGTGATTCGATTGATATAATTCCTTCACTAGATCTATATCCTCTAAAGTTAAAAACTAGAAAAGCAAAACCAATTTCTAATAAATATTGATAATTTCTAACATTCTCTATTAATGTGAAAAGTTGAGGAAAATCATGAAAATAAATTATTAAAGGATAAGGTTTTTTAAAATTTTCTCTTGGAAAATAGAGTATACCCTTAAAAATTTGACCTTCGTTATGAATTTCTATTTCTGAAACTTCATAAGGGCCATCATATTGTTTATCTTTGAATTCCAAAAAATTCACATCTATATATTCTATAATAATAAGGTTTATCTAATTTAATTAATAGTCAAAAATAAAAGAATTATTGTAAAATTTCCTTTTTAATAAAAAAATGGAACTAGAAGATTGGCATACTCATAACTCTCTTTGTCGTCATGCTACTGGTTCTCTTGAAGATTATGTGGAAAAAGCAATTAAATTTGGTATAGATCTTATTGGGTTTAGTGATCATTTTCCTTACGAGTTTTTAAAAGGAATAGAGGGATTACCATATGAAGAATATGCAATGCAGCTTCATCAGATTGGACATTATCTCTCAACTGCTGAGAAATTAAAAGAAAAATTTAAAGATAGGATCGAAATTAAAATTGCTTTTGAATTGGATTATATAGAACATCAGGTTACTGCCTATAAAAGATATCTCAATAAACATCTTGATAGATTAGATTATATATTAGGATCTGTCCATATCCTTCAAGGAAAAGGGCAGATCTTTGCAATTGATGATAATAGATTTTTAAAAAATTATGAATTGTATGAGAGTATAACTGGGATTTATTTAGATTATTATCACACTTTACAAAAAATGATAAAATCCATAGAATTTGATTTTGATATTATAAGCCATTTTGATTTGCCAAAAAAATTTAATAAAGAACCAGAAAATTCAGAACTGATTGACGAGCAAGTAGTAAAAATATTAGAGCTTGTAAAAAAAAAGAATTTAACAATTGAGATAAATACTAGTGGTTTGAGAAAACAGATTAAAGAACAATATCCAAGTGTTAAAATTATGAAAGAAATATACGAGCTAGATATTCCAATCTTACTTGGCTCAGATGCCCATCATCCTAATGAGTTAGGATTTAATTTCAATAATACAATTAAGTTACTAAAAGAAATAGGTTTTGAACAACTGGCTTATTTTGAAAAGAGAAAAAGATCATTCATTGAACTATAATCAATGTAGTTTAAGTGATAAGAATGGAGAAAAAACGAGATAAATGTGAAATATGTGGAAAAGATTTAGTTTATGCAACCACCACTAGTGAATATAAGGAATTAAAATGCGAATTTTGTGAGAATGTAATTAATAGTAATACTTATTGCGAGGATGGTCATTACATATGTGATTCATGTCATATGAAAGGTCCAATTAAAATCATTGAAGAGATCTGTGAAAAAACTAATATTAAAGATCCCTTTAAATTGGTAGAAAAAATAATGAAGCATCACAAATTCAAGATGTATGGGCCCGAACATCATGTATTAACTCCTGCTGTTATCATAACTGTATTAAGAAATAATAATATCACAAAACCAAATGGAGAACTAATTACTTTATTCGATATTAAAGAAGCAATTAGAAGAGCTTCAAAAATACCTGGTGGATGGTGTGGCTTTTATGGGTCTTGTGGAGCAGGAATGGGTTCTGGAATAGCCATAAGCATTTTTACTGGAGCAAATCCCAGTAAAAATATACCACGTTCTTTAGCAAATGAGATGACATCAAGGGCTTTATCAAAAATCGCTGATAATTTAGAGCATTGCTGTAAAAGATCTCTTAAAATATCCATTTACGAAGCCTTAGATTTTATTAAAGAAAAATTTAATATTAATTTGAATTTTTCTCAACAAAAATGCTCATTTTCTATCCTAAATGAGAAATGCGAAAAATCTTCATGTCCAATGTTTTGAAGAGCATAAGAAAAAGGAGTTTATCAATATATTCTAAGAGATGTTATCATTCTATTTTCCTTGAACGTAACCAGCCTTCCATTACGAGGGAACGATATAATTTCAAATGTTTAGGATCTCTTGTATGGATGACTAAATGATTCATAACATTTTTACCAATAACAGCAAACAGTAATTCTTCTCCATCCCGATCTATTACGTATCTATCTTCTCCTTCATACATTCGAATTGATATATTATCTAGACTTTCAAATTCTTCTAAAAGTTCTGCATCTTCTTCTAATGATGCATCAATATAACATGAGATTTTCATATTCACTGAGGATCTGACTTCATATAAATATAATTCCTGCAAATCTTTGATATTTGGAACAGCAATGGTGACATTATGTAGTGATTTCATTAAAATCTCTCTCATTTTTTCAAGAATTCTTGATTTTGGAATTTCTATTTCTGTCCAATCAATTATTTTTGCTCCAGAAGCTGCAGCTAACTGACTTCTTAACTTTTCATTTTCTTTTTCCAATGCTTCTAAATCTTCATCCGCAGTCATTAATTCATTATTTAGAATCTCTATTTTCTTTTCTAAATCGTCAACGAGTTTTTCCTTTTCAACTAGAGCATCTTTATTAACAGTAGTATCAATTAAAGTCTTAATTCGTTTTTCTCTCAATTCGATAGATTTTTCTAATGCCTCGATTTTTTCATCTTTTATTTTGACTGAACTATCTAATGTATTAACTTGTTCAGATTTTAATTTTAAAGAATCTTTAAGTGTTTGAATTTGATCTTCTTTAAGTCTCATGGACTTTTGTAAATTATCTATCATTTCATCCTTAGTTTTAATTACTTGATCGATAGCTTTTATTTTTGTATTCAATTCTTCTACTTTCCCAAATTCCTTAATTTTTAATTCTAGTTCTTTGTTTAAATTACTGATTTGTTTATCTTTGAGCTTAATTTCTTCAAGTAGTGTGCTGATACGATCGCCTTTTGTCTTTGTTTGACTTTTTAACTTTTCCATGTTTTCCATGGTTTCCTATCTCATTTTTTTTCTGATTTATAAATAAATAAGAAAAATTTCCTTTTTATTTCTTAGCTAAATATAGAATTTATTCTTAATAAAAATTATAGAATCAACATGGTTAATCTAAGTGAAAAGAAAGAAATAATATGTTTCTATCCACTATTTTATGAAGCTGATTGAATAGCAAAATGTTCCTCTTAATGACAATATCCAATTTTATTCTCTGCTATATATAGAGGATTAAGAATAGTTTTATATGTAATTACTCCTATTATAAATTCATGAATTCAGAACCAAACTTTAATGATTTAGAAATTGACTTAACAAAATTAATTGAAAAAGAAATAAATGAGAAACATGGTATTCTTGGAATCTCAGTATCTTCACATGGAGGAACCCATCTTGCGAGTAAATTTAAAAAAGAGATTAAAATGACCAAAACAGAAATATCTGCTGCGAGTAGTAGTATGGTCTTTCTTTCCTCAAAGATTTTAACCGATTCTTTAAACCAAAAAATATCATATAATTTAATCACTGGAAAGGAGAGAATAATAGTTTCAATTTTAACTGAAAATGTTGCTCTAATGGCATATCTAAATAGGGAATTAGCTGAACTTGAAGGATTAGATTCATATATAAATTCCCTAAAAATCTTTGCCATTCAACTATCTGCAATCATAGATACTTCTGACCTAATTAAAGAAGAAATATTTGTTGCGGTAAAAAGAGCTATACCAAATGCGTTAGTGATTGCAATAATAACCAAAGATGGTTTACCAATTAAAATTCAATCAACTATGCCTGAACCAATACTTTCTGCAATGACTTCTGCAATATATAATTTAGCAGGTATTCTATTGGGGGGAGGTTTAGAATACTCCATAATTGGAGGCGAGAATGGTTCTATTATAATTCATGAATTAGATGAAACCAGAATTCTTGCAATTGCTGTACCAGAAGCGGATGAAAGAAAATTAGGATCCTATATAGCAAAAATTAAATCATTAATTAAATAAAATTAAAATTCAAGAGATAATCTTAATTATCCCATCAACTATCTTTAATGCTCCAAAAAAAGATTCAGAAAAGGATTTTGCGCTAAATAAGATGGAGCATACAGGTTCTCCCTTAACCATATTCTTAATTGGTTCGCTTTTATCTTGAATAAACTTAAGATTGTTTATTTTTTCAATTTTATCTATTGGAACTTCTTTAGGTGCGAAAAAAATTAGCTTAGTTACATATTTCTTACAAATCTGATTATTCAATATCTCAATAATTTCATTCCACTTCTCTTGATTAAAACTTTTAACATGTAAATCTAATAAATTTATATTCATAGAATCCTCTGAAGCCCTTATGGAGCCAGGAATTCTTGGATTAATTTCCATTAAATAAGGATAATGATTTCTTAACACAAAATCAAATCCGTTAATCCCTCTTAATCCTAATATATTCGTGAGCAAGATTGAAATCTCAGAGATCAATTTATTATCTTCATTTAATAAGTTTCCTGGAACGATATTTCCACAATACATGAATTGTTTAGGTGGATTAACATACTCTAAACCAATAATTTGACGGTTAATAGTTATGACTTTAGTTTCAGTCCCATTAGAAATTGTGGTACAACTAACTGGTATTCCCTCAATATACTCTTGAATCAACCAATTTGAAGAGTTATAACCTTTAAATTCTAATTTCTTAATTAGAAAGGTTAACTGCTCTTTATTCTCAATTTTAAATACATTTATTCCTCCAGAACTCTTTATCTTTTTCAAGATGAAAGGGTGTGCTAAAGATTTATTTAATTTTTCAAATTTCTTTAATTCATAGCTAATTGGAACTTTATATCCCAAATTATTTAGAGTATGATAAATTTTAGAAATATTTCTGGCATTTTCCATGACACTCATATTATTATTAAGGCTTTTAGTACCATCTTTTTTTTTTTTAATTTTATCAAGAATATATTTACGTTCTTCTAAATGATCATCCATACCACTAGCAATAATCAAATTTTCTATATCAGGATATTTATTTAATAAATCAATTGTATAGTGAGCCAAAAATTGTTGATAATTATTTTTAATTGAACTATATCTCGCTTTTAATTCTTTCGTTATAATTATAGAATCTTTAACGTAGGGATATAAATCTAAATCTCCAAAAAAGTCAACAACATATACATCATATCCTGCTTTATTTAAAGAATAAGCAAGAGGACGTGTATTAAAACCAACAACTAAAACAGAGTTCTTTTTTCCTTCCATTAAATTATAAATAATTTTTGAGTTTAAAGAAATTTTTTCAAATTCATAGAATTCTTTTTAATTCTAAAATCAAATTTTCTGGATTGTATCGGTCGAATTGAAATATCTGAGCTTTACCAAATTTTTTAAAATTTTTTTTTATTTTATCTGCAGCGTAAGTATTAACCCCTAAAGCTTGGGTGGCGTAACTTTTTTTAGGTTCTAAAACAACAACATGAACTCCTTTTTTTGAGAGTACTTTAGTTAACTCTTTTAGCTCCTTGATGATTAGTGTATAATCAGTTTGTATTTGGGCGACTAAATCGGGATATTTTACAGAGATATTTGATCCACAATCTGAACATATAAAAATAACAGGAATAACATTTCTATTCTTTAACTTTTCAGCATTAATTAACTTAACACACTTTTTTAGTGCAGCTGCCATGGGAGTATATGATTTTCCTTCAATACTTTTTAGTTTATTAAGAGCGTTTTTAAAATAAACTGTTGGTTTTTGAAGAACGATTGCTTCTTTACCTCTAAATATAATTAAACTGATTTTATCTCTTTTTCTATATCCTTCCTTATGCAAGGATAAAATTACATCTGTCATCTGTTTTATCACATAATACATTGATGCAGAACTATCGAGCACAAAAAAAAGTAAAAGAGGTGCACGATATTCGAAGATTTTATCCATTAAATCATACTTATTGAATTTTATAGGAAATTCTATATCTGTTTGATTGTATATTGTGTTTTTCAAATAGTTTCTTATAGTTGCATCCAAAGCTAAACTCTTTGGTTTATCTATTGGGTTTCGATAAGAAATATATTTCCCTTTTTGAGAAGATGCTATTTTAATTCGCCTTCCTATACCACGACCCCCATAATTTGAAACTTTTCGTTCTTTTCGGATATTATCAAGAACGGAATTCATTTTTTGTTCCATTTTATAAATTAATGGCAATTCCTCAGTTTGGTTTTCAAAAAATTTTAGATCCATCTCTTCAAAAGGAATATTTTTTACTTTCCAGCCTCCTGCAGGAGCAGGACTCCTTTTTTTGTTATCAGGGTATTTAGGTGGAGGCAATTTTTGTTCTTTAGTCTCCGGCATTTTGACTTTTCTAGGATCTACTGATTGTCGTTTGAATTCTTTATGCAATGTATCATCCTGTTTTAATGGTCCTTCCGAATCAGGATTAGGCTTATAAGCATTTGGATCCTCATATGCTTTTTGTATTTTTCCATAAACTTCTGCAATTTTAGCTTGGATTTCTTTGGGAGTCATCTCATAATGAAGCGACTGAATTCTATGTTCGAAAACTAAATCCAAAGCTACATTCAAATCTTCCTCTGTAATTTGTGTTCTACTATTAAAAGCAGCATGAGCTCTAGCACAGCGTATGAAGGTTATATCTGCTCTTTGAGAAAATATCTCTAATTCATTAACAATCATAGATACAAATTCAAAAACAGATGACGGCACTTTTACTTCTTTTAGTATTTCTCTCGCTTTTTTGATCTTATCTCGAAGTTCTTCCTCTTCCTTTACGTATTTCTTAATAAATGTCTTTGGGTCATCATCAAATTTGATAACTCGTCTGGTTATTTCTGCTCTTAATTTTGGATCTCTTGGTGCTTTTATTTTAACCTCCAAACCAAGACGATCAGCAATTTGGGGTCTTAATTCACCCTCTTCAGGATTCATTGAACCCACTAAAACGAATCGGGATGGATGCATAACAGAGATTCCTTCTCTTTCAATGATATTTACACCGGAAGCAGCTGCATCTAAGAGAGTATCAACTATATGATCCTGTAGAAGATTAATTTCATCAATGTAAAGAATCCCGCGATTTGCTTTTGCTAATAACCCTGGATGAAGACTTTTAATACCTTCAGTGAGTACTTTATCGATAGAGAGACTACCACAAACCATATCCTCTGTAATTCCTAATGGGAGGTTTACGAGTCTCATTTCACGAGTATGGATTTCTATTTCTCGTTTTCCTTTCTTTATACGACATTCTTCACATAAATCTTCATTTTCTAAGTGAGGATCACATGAGAATGGACAATCCTTTACAACTTCAATCTCAGGCATAACTTCAACAAGGCTTCTCACGGCTGTTGATTTTCCTGTGCCTTGTTGTCCTGATAATAATATTCCACCAATTTGTGGGTCAATAACGTTTAGTATAAGCCCCAATTTCATTTTTTCTTGTCCTAAAATAGCTACGAAAGGAAAGGATGAAATTTTCATATTTTTATTCCAGTTTAAATTGTTTAGTTAGACATTCTTTTAATTAAAATAATATTAAGTAAAATAAAGATTTTCCTTTTAAACCTTAGATTAAAAATAGGTTTTATGAAATTAAAATAAAAAAAGAATTCATTCAAGTATTTAAAATTTTTTAGATAATATTGTTAGTTTTTCGTTGAGATTTGAAACACACTCATCCCATTCTGCCAAAATTTCTTTAATTTTTGGAATGATTAAGTCTCTTTCTTTAAATTCTAAATAATCCATAAACTGTTTTATTTTCTCTATTTTTATGAAGGTTTCAGCCACATATTTCCGTATTTCACGATTTTGATTATCTAAAACTTCATGGATTCTATGAGATTCTCCTTTACGCATCAATGTGGCTAAATATTCTTCAGTACCAAGCAATAATGAGTCTAATTGATTAATTTGGTTTTTTATAAATTTATCATATGTTTCTAAAATATTATCACTTGGGAAAAAGTTAGTAATATCAATAACAAATTTCTGTGCTTGTATTACTAATTCTTCCATGTTTTCAAATCCCTCAATTCTGTATTCAACTTCATGAAATTTACTTCTCTCGTTATTTCCATCATCTAATCTGAAAATTTTAAAACCTGGATCGGCTTTTAACTGTCTTTCTGGATCCCCTTTTCTTTCTGGATATTCTACCTGTTTAACTAGACGTTCTGGATTAAATACTAAAGAAATAGCTAGGGGATTTAAACTTTGATATGCTACTGTAGTTTTTCTATCACCAAATCCCGAAAGCATAACTCTAAAGCCCGGATGGCTATGCCACCAACCTATTACATAATCACCTTTATCAAAAGCTTCTTCTTCAATGATTACTGTTGAAGCATAATCTTCTTCTGACCAGACGTATTTATCAACTATCGCTTTGGGATCATAAATTTCATGCATAATTGGATATGCTTTTGAAATTAATACATCATCATTTTGATTTTTGCCAATGAAAATCCCATTTGCTTCTATCCACTTATCTTTTGGTATTTTTTGATTCGCAAACCTCACGCTCGCAGCAATAATTGTTAAGTACGCCTGTTTAGGAATAATCACAGTCATGATTTATCTATTTTAAGTTAATGTTCATTCTTGATAATTTTATACCACTGCATATATTTATTTTTATTTTTTTCTTAAGAATCTTCCAAAATCAATAGGATTCCATTAATTTTCTATTATCATATCAATTCGCTCATAATTTCTGTTAAAAATTTATTTTACTTCTAGCCAGTCTTCAATATTAGAGAACTTAATCTATTGAAAATGATTAGTAGCTTGTAGGAGATCCAAGATATTAAAAAATAGTAAGAAATTATTAAATTATAATTCTATTAGCTCTTTTTCATTTAAAAGATAAAATTATTTATATTCATAATATACCATTATATTATTACTAAATGCAAATTATTACTGATTCCAATATAATTAAAATCATCTAAAAGAAAGGATTAAAATGGCTGAAAAAGGTTTTGAACCACTAACAAGTCAACTGGGTATACCAGGGACTTCTTATAGGATTCAGCTGGGATTAATTAATGGAAAATGGGCATCAAGACTATTGAAAGGACAAAATGTTATAGATTCATACATTTATAAGGATGAAGATATCGCTGAAGGGGGATTTCCTAATCAAAATCTCATCGTAGGTTGGGTTTTACGTACTGTGGCAATTCCTAATATAAACCCACATCAAGTAATGAAAACAACTCAAGCTTTGGTGAAACAGGCAATTGAAAAGAAAGAACAAAAGAAAGTCATGGCCCCCATACAAGAAATTAAAAAGGTTGAATTAGAAAAAGTCCCTGAAAGTGAAATAAAAAGACCTCAATCGGTGGGATGGGTAAAACAGGAAGGTATTAAGTCAGTACAGGAATTAGAAGAAGAAAAACGCCAAGCCTTTAAAGAAAGAATGGTATATAAGAAACAAGAAGAAGCAAGAAAATCTGGAACAATCGCAACATCAAGAGAGTTACCTTCTATCCCTAAAGGTGAAGAAGCGCCATCAACATTCTGTCCTCATTGCGGAAAAGATTTAGATTGGAAATATTGTCCTTTTTGTGGGGGGAAACTTCCACATTAGGAGTAATTTTATAAAATTCTCTAAATTTATTTTTTGTAATACTATAAATTAAATTATTCAGTTTTTAAATGAGATAAATTATAAATATGACAAAAATTAACTATATCTAAACGTAATAGATTGAGTGATGAAGTAATGGGCAAGGATACAGATACAAGTGTTGTTACCATTAAACCAATGGCCTATTATAAGATGTTAGTTCATGTTCTTAGATTTGGATCAAAAGCACAAGCCATTAACGAATACAAAGAAGTTATGGGGATGCTAATTGGTCATCTAGAGGGACAGGGTGAAATTAAAGACGTAATCATAGAAGATGTTGTACCTATAACACATGGAGGATCAATTGAAGTTAAGTTTTCTGCAGAACAGCTTGGTGCTTTTGGAGAAATTGATAGGCAAATCTGGGAACAACATGGTGAAGAGAATTGGTTTAGTGTTGGTTGGTATCATAGTCACCCAAATCTGGGAATTTTCTTCTCGAGTACTGATATATTTAATCAGTTATTTTGGCAAGATAAAAATCCTAGCGGTCTAGGAATAGTATTTGATCACGCTTATTTGGAAAAACCTGGTGATTTAGGTTTTAAAGTTTATAGATTAGATGATCCTTCAAAAGGATTAAATTCAAAGTATTATGAAGTTAAAGCTATAGTAGAGCCACCAGATAGTTTTGAATTTTATGAGAAAATAGTTGATTTGGTAAATAAAATATACTCGAAGGAAGCTCCAATTCTTGAATTAAATGAAACTACTGATTTATTTGGTGATGTATTTTTTCCTGAACAGAAACAACTTGAAAGTAAAAAGCCTCAATTATCAGTGCAAGAATTGTTAAATAATTTAAAGAAAGGGTTTTCAACTTTTATAGATCTATCAATTGAACCTCTTATTGACATACTTAACCTTTGGAGCCAAGATATTGTAAAAAAGATGTTCTACAATAATACACAAATGAGAAATGATTTAATTGAAATGAAAGAAAATCTAACCTCGGGCGTAAATGATCTCCAGAAGTCATTTAATTTCTCATTGCAAGACGATTTAAAGAAATTGGATTTCTATATTGATGATAAGCTTGATAAACTTGATGAAGGACTGAATAATATGGAAATAGTAATTCATCAGTTTAGAGAGAATCTTACACTACAAATAAACCAATTAATTGAAAATACCTTTTTACAAAATGTTAATCAAATTATTGAAAACTTTGATAAGAATCTTGGAGATTTAGATGGAATAAATGAGATGAATGAGATGGTTTTACAAACTTTAGAGCCAGAGTATGCTGAATTAGAAAAGTTATTTAATATCATCGATCCTACGAAAAGTAGAATAAAAGGCGCAGTAGAGGATAATCAAGAGATAATAATAAACAATTTTCGGAAAAAATTATCCAATATTCAAGATATTTTTTCAAATTTAGATAATGATTTAAAAAAACTCCTCTCAGATCTAAAAGCAGCTATATTAGTTCTCGAGGGTTCTAAAAGTCCTGTTCTAAACAAAATTGAAAAATTAGAGAATGAGAAAAAAAATCTTCATAATACTATAAGAGAATTAAAGAATGAAATTAAAGAATTGAAGAAGTGATAGTGAAATATTATGATAAACACCCCTAACAATAATAAAGAAGAAAAGATCGAGATTGCAGAAGATTGGAAAGTTTATATAAGAAATAATGCTTTTAGAAAAATGCTTAGTCATATAGTGAGGTTTGCTAATAAATCTTTGGAAGATAATCAAGAGGTCATGGGTATTTGTGTAGGTGAAGCAAATTCAGAAGACAAGACTTTAAATTTAATGAATATCATTCCTGTATGTCATGGAGATATCGTAGAACTTGGGTTTTCTCAAGAGATTCATGAAAAAATTATGAAAATTGAAGAAAAAATTCTTGCTACAAATTTAAAAATGATTGGGTGGTATCATTCGAGACTAAAAGGTGGTCTTTTCTTTTCTCACGCAGATAGGAGTAATCAATTATATTTTCAAAATGAGAACCACCCATATGGATTTGGAATTGTATTTGATAATAACCTCCTTAATTCTGGAAATAAATTTGGATTTGAGATTTTTAGACTTAAAACCTTTTCAAAAGGAGTAGACAGTGAATACGTTAAAGTTCCTTTTGAACTTGAAGTACCTAACACCTTAGACTTTTTCAAATGGATAAAAGCGCTTGTAGAAGATCTTCAGAGAAAAAATCCTATAATTATCAATGAATTTGATGAAATTAGAAAACCAATGCCGGGAGAGCTTCAAGAAATCCCAAAAGTAGAAAAGGCCACCACTGAAGGCGGTGACGATGATTTTAATGCTCAAATACAACCAATATTCACGGGTTTTAGAGAGGGAACTTCACAATTTGTAGAAACTTTTATTGATGCCTATAAAAACCAATTAAGTAATTGGATGATTGATGTTAGAAATGGTTCATTAAGAGGCGTTGAGCAGATTAGAAGCATTATAAAACAGATGAAAGATTCTTTCGAACAAGGTTTAGAAAATATTCAAAATTACTTTGATAAAAGTTTTTCTGAAATTTCAAATGTATTTATCACAGATATTTCAGAATATATTGATAGAAGAGTTGAGACCCAAAAAGAGTTTACAACCAAAGTTTCAGATTTATTCGAAGAAATTTCTGATAAAATGCAATCTATAATAGAAAATAATTTAAAAGAATTTACTGATAAGTTAAAAGAAAAAATATCATATGAAGAAGTAAAACTATATAATATTAATCAAACAAATACTAAGATAAAACCTTTACTTAATAAATCCTCAGATTTATTAATTAAAACATATAATAATACAAATGCTCTTTCTGATGATCTCTTAAAAGAAATTAAAAGCCTAAGTTCAAGGTTTAGTTTAAACTTAAATGAAGAAATTGAAAATCTAAATTTAGATTCTGATCCAATTAAAGAAAAATATAAAGAAATCGAAGAATTAATTGAACGGCTCCAAAAAGTCATCTCAGACTTTAGGCAATTAAAATAATAAATAGAAATTATTTAATACTACTTCTTTAATCTATATTAGAAAAATTCTAATGAAGATACAGAGGATATATTTAATTTATACTTAGGGATATTAGTATTGAGTCTTTTTAATTGGTTTCTTTTTGCTATATTACTTAATATCCTTCCAATTCTATCAACTCTAATATCAATTCCATAATTTTCTTTCAAAACAGAATTAATTTTATAAGAAGAAAGTATAACTACTTCTGAAATGTTTTTTTCACATAGCCTTTCAATTGCTTGTTTCACTAATTTTAAGATTGTTTCTTTATTAGGTTGATTCTCCATGCTCATATTAATATTATATTTGAAGATTTTTAAAATTTTCATCTATAAAATTTGATTTCCTATTTTGAAAGGCCTTTTATTATTAAAATGAACTTAAAAGTATACTAATTTATAAAAGAAAAAAATCATTTATATTAACTTAAATTAAGCACCATCACTAATCTAAATATTCTTTTTACTATGAAATCTAATAATCTATTATCCAAAATAAGAAGAATTTTAAAAACAGTTTATCAAAAGGTTATTCTTAAAGAGATTTATATGGAGGGAAAGCAGCCTCCAAAATCATATGCATTTAATAAAAAGTTTATAGGAATCTATGCACTTTTTTTTTCAATTTCTTTAATACTTTTAATAGCAATGAATATATCTGATATTACTTTTTCCTTGCTTTTTGAGCAACTTTTTATTGTTGGAAATGTTATTGTCGCTTTATTCATTTTTCTATCTCTTTTTTTTAGCAGTGATAAGCTCAGAAATTTTATTTTTGAGAAGCATAGCGGTATTAAACAACTAATAATCTATTTAGGGGCAGGAATTGGATTTTATTTCCTCTTTCGTACGCTATTTTTATTTAAAGTGAATTTAATGACTTATCTGTTTTTTTTATCAACAGTTTGGTTAATTTTATTAAGTACGAGGTTTTATATGTATTCTAGAAAGTTTGCAACGAAATTAGAAGCCAAATTTATAGCAAAGTATTCGCTTACTAGACGTTTCTTAGCAGGAATCTCTCCTTATTTTATTTTAGGTTTATTAATTGTACTAGCCTTATTTTATCGTCTTGTTCTGGTGTTTATTTCTTTAGATTTTTTTGGACCCTTTGATCCTCAAGGTGCAGTTGTGGTATATCAAATAGAAATGCGAATAGTAATGCCATTAATTTATTTCAGTCTTATTATGACACTTTTATTTATTATTTTTGAGTTTATTTTTACCCGCAGAAAGGCAGAAACTAAAAGGGCTGGGTTATTTGACAATTATACATTTTCTTTAATTGTATTTTTTATCTTTTTTTTTCAGATCTTTCAGATTACTATCTTTTTATTATTAAGACCAGAAACAATTAGTGCTTTAAAAGCTACGGTAGGTGCTACTAGCTCGACTGTATCCTTTATTTTTATTTTTGAGTTTTCAATTTCTATGTTTTTTCTATACAGGGTTATAAAAAAGTTAGGTAAGTCTCTAGGTTGGCAGATATTTTTATTTAAAAGAGATGGATTGATCCTACTAATCTTGGGGTGTGTTATAGCTCAAACTTTAACCCGTTTTGGCTTAGAAGCTCAAATTTCGAACCAAGAGGTCAGTATTATTGGGAATTTCTTAATGTATGATAAGTATATTATATCTATTATAATGATCATCTTTCTTGGAGCAACTTTATTGGTTTATTATCTAAAACCGCAATCAACCTCAATGTTCATTAGACTCCAAAAAGAAACTGTTGATGAAGAACAAGAAAAATTAGAAATCATATATAAACTCTTAAAGAGTGAATATATAAGAAGAGGTGAAGCTTATCCTGTTGAAATTTTAGATCGCGAATTGATAAAAGCAACAAAACTTCCTAAAAACACATTATATTCTCTTATCAAGGAGTTAGTTGACAGCGATATGGATATAATTATAAGAAACATAAAAGATGATTATGGTATTACTCAAAAATTTATTGATTTTGTATCTATCACCGAAAAATTTGATAAAAAAGAAGTTGCACAGAAAAAAGCAAAATCTTATTTATCTCAGAGATTATACGAAACGATGACTAAAAAATCTCCTGATTTATTCAAATTAAATAGAGATTTAGAATCAGATAAAGCTTCGGATCTCTTTATGTCTTCACTTACAAACACTTATAGCAAAAAACTAAAAGATGAAAGACTTAGAAAGAAAAAACAGCAAGAAACAGTTATATCTTTTACTGAAAAAGAAATTACAGAATCTTTAAAAGAACTAATCATTGGAATATTAAAAAAAGAATATATTTATCGGATTGAAAATAACGAAAAGTATCCTGATTTTCATTTTTCTATCTCTGAAATAGCATCAATAGTTCAAATGGAAACAAAGATCACTCCAGGAGAACTTTATCCAATTTTAGAAAATTTAAATACAGATGACATTGAGTTAAAACTCTTAAAGAATAGTCATGACCCAGAAGATAAAATAATTAAATTTTTTCCTATTGCAGATGAAGCACTTATGTATTCATTAGCCAATTTTAGACCTAATGAATTTAACAAGGTGAAAATTGAAATAATAAATCAATTTGTCAAATTTCTCAAAAGGAAGAAAACTAGAGCAGGTATTTCTAAATTGAAAAGGGGAGTAGGAAAAAATACAGAAGAACAGCGTTTATGGGATAAAATATTAAATAGTTTATATCATTATTATCCTCTTTATACTGAAGTGCAAGAAAAGATTCAAGCTGGAGAAGAAATATCAAAAGTTTTTAAAATGTTTCCAGAAAAAGATATTGACATCTTTAGTAGTGAATCCTAATTTTAAGTGAATTTTTTTGTATAAAAATTTCAAGGAAAAATTCAAGAAAGATTCAATATTTAGACTTTCATCTAATTAGTTGATTGCATTATATTGGTATTTAATAAAATTAAAGAAAGTATTACAAGGACATTTTTGGGATTATCTTCTTTTCAAATTCTAGTTATGTTTAGAAGAGGATTGTTTTACACCTATTTATCAATTTATATGAGAGATTTTTTGCTACTTTCTGTAACAGAAACTACTCTCTATGCTACATTGCCAATGATTATGAGTGTCACATTTCAAAATTTTATATGGGGACCATTATCAGATAAAATCCAACGAAGACGGGTATTAATAATCTTAGGGGAAATTATAGCGGGTGGTGGTACCATTTTGGTATGGGGTATTCACTCAATATTCGCAAATCTCTATATTGCGGGTTATATTATTATTATTGGATTATCATGTATTGAAATCTTTTGGAGCATGTCTAATATTGGATGGAGTGCACTTATTAGTGATGTTTATTCACCAGAGGATAGAAATAGGATAATGGGGCAATTAACCAGTGTTGGCGGACTTGGCCGTATGATTGGAATATTAATAGGAGGTTATCTCTATGATAGTGGTTTAGGCTTTCGCAATGGCCCATTGTTTTTTGTAGCTTCATTTGTCATGTTTATTTCAACAATTCCAATGTTACTTGCTCCAGAAGGAGGAAAATATCAAATAGAATTTAAAAAAGATGAAATAAACAAAAATAAAAGAAAAAAAAGTAATTATAAGGTTGTTTTCATCATTTTTATAACTGCTTTAGTTTTTATAAATTTCGGCAGGAATAGTATTTCTGTTCCCTATTCACAATATTTAGTTTTAGAAAGTGGTTTTAATGTTAATGATATTATGTTAAGTTTTATTGCAAATACTCGCTCCTTAGCAGTGTTAACAATCGGATTAATTGCTGGGCTGTTGAGTAAGAAATTAGGTTATTCTAAAACGCTTGTTTTTGGAACTATTTCTGCAATAGTTGCTTTACTAATTACAGCTCTAAGTTCAAATTTATTTTTAATTTTCGTAGGTAGTTTTTTAATTGGTACTTCTGATGTTATAATTAAAGCAACTTCATATACTATAGCTTCAAAATTAATCCCTACAAAAATACGTGGGAGGTTATTTGGAGTTTATAACACAACTTTTTTCCTTTCATGGGGCCTAGCATGCACTTTAATAACAGGACCAGTTATAGACCTCTTAATTTTTAATGGGTTTGGAGAAATTTTTGCATATCAAATCGCTTTTATAGTAGGTGCTTTAATAACTGGAATTGGATTGCTAATATTTGTATTATTAGAATTCTGGTTAAAAATTAAAAAAAATTAAAAAAAAATATTTTTGATAGTTTATTCAACTATATTCATCGGCTTACCATGATGCTCAGGAATGGGTTGTGTTCCACATGAGCTTCCCATCCAGCATACTAGCTGATTTGCTTCCCCATGCATGGGTTTACCACAATGCATTGGAATTTCTTGTTCAAATCCACATTCTTCACATACTAATTTTCCCATTTTTTTATCAACTTCTTTTTTATTATTAATTTTTTCTTTAACAGTATGAGTATCACTTTCGGCTTTTGTGTACTTTTCAGGATTCAGTTTAAATTCAGTTACACATGATTGATTGCAGAAATAATATTTCATTCCATTGTATTCATATTCAATCCAATCTTCAGCTTTGCCTTTCATACCACATACTGGATCTATTACAAGATCTTCTTCAATTATTCCTTTCTGCATTAATTTGGGATCTATATGGTTAAAGTCTTTGTATTTTTCGGGATCATGTTTAAATTCTGATTCACATGAAGCACTACAGAAATAATATGTTTCTCCTTTGTACTTATATTCAATTGAATGGCTTGGAATGATTTGCATACCGCATATCGGGTCTATTACTTTTTTTTCTCGTAATGATCTTTCTTCTTCAAGTTGTTGTTCTGTTTTGGGTTCAAATCTTTTAAGAAAAAGAGCATTGGTTACAACTGAAACGGAGCTGGTTGCCATAAAAACTGCTGCTAAATAGGGAGGTAAGAAAAATCCCGTAAAAGCATACAATAACCCAGCTGCAATTGGTATTCCAATAAGATTATAAATGAAAGCCCAAAATAGGTTCGTTATCATTTTTTTATAAGTTTTTTTAGAGAGATTAATTGCTGATACGACATTTCTTAAGTCTCCTCTCATAAGCACGATGTCAGCAGTCTCAATAGCGACATCGGTTCCAGATCCAATAGCAATTCCTACATCTGCTTGAGCTAATGCAGGAGCATCGTTTATACCATCACCCACCATCCCAACAATTTTATGATCTCCAGATTTTTGCAATTCCTGAATAGTTAGAGCTTTCTCATTTGGTAAAACTTCTGATAATATATGTTTTTCATCAATTTTTAGCTCTTTTCCAATACTAAAAGCAGTTTGCTTATTATCGCCTGTTAACATGTAAATATCTAAGCCCATTTCTCGTAATTTATCTAAAGCATAAGGCGTTTGATCTTTTATTTTATCAGAAATTCCTATTATCCCTCTAACTACTTTATCAATACTTATTAAAATTGTAGTTACACCTTGTTGCTGAAATTCATTAAATTTAAAATTGTATTCTTTAATTGAGATGCCATTATCTACCATTAATTTATCATTTCCAATCAAAACTGTTTTTCCTTTAATAGTTGTTTTGATTCCTTTCCCCGGAATTGCATCAAATTCTATTGGTGATTCAAGAGATAGACCTCTTTGATTTGCCTCTTCGATTATAGCACGTCCCAGAGGGTGTTCAGAACCCATTTCTGCGCTTCCAGCATAAAATAATAAATCATTGTCATTATACCCCGAACCATTTAATTCTTTTTCGGTAAACATTATTGAAACTTTCGGTTTGCCTATAGTTAAGGTTCCTGTCTTATCAAACACAATTGTATTAATAGCATTAATAGATTCTAGTGAATCGCCTCCTTTGATTAAAAGTCCGCTTTCAGCACCTTTTCCCGTACCAACCATTACAGCTGTTGGAATCGCGAGTCCTAAAGCACAAGGACATGCAATAACTACTACTGAAGTAAACACTAATAAGGATGTTTCAAGTTTAGTAGCTTGAAGTGACGAAAATATATTAGTCCCAATAAAATACCAATAAAGAAATGAGCTGATCGCTATGATAATAACTAATGGTACAAAATAATTACTAACCTTGTCAGCTAATTGTTGTTTGGCTGCTTTCCTACTCTGAGCTTGTTTTACAAAATCTATGATTTGAAATAATAATGAATCTTTTCCTATTTTCTCGGTTACTATATGAATTAATCCCGTCTGATTCACTGTTGCTCCAATTACTTCACTATCAATTTCTTTTTTGACATATTTACTTTCACCGGTAATCATTGATTCATCTACTTTAGTTTTCCCTTTAATGATTTTTCCATCTACAGGAATTTTTTCCCCAGGTCTTACTATTAATATATCTCCCACTTCAATTTCTTCTACGGGAATTTCTATTTCTTTGTTTCCTTTTAGGATGGTCGCAGTTTTTGGTTGCAAGCCGATTAACTTCTTTATTGCTTCAGATGTTTGTCCCTTAGTTTTATGTTCAAGGTATTTCCCAACTAGTAAGAAGGAAGTTATCATACTCATTGCTTCGTAAAAAGTTCTTCCTGATATAAAAAATGTTGTTAAAATAGAATAGATAAGTGCTGTAGTGGTACCTAAAGCGACCAAAACATCCATATTAGTAGATTTGTTCTTTAAAGATTTATATGCTCCAATTAAAAAGAAAGAGCCAGAAATAAGAAAGTTAGCAATTGCGAGAAAGAAAAGGACTAAATTTCTCTCGAATGATGTTGGTACAAACCAACTAATAGGGGTAATAAGTATTGAAAATGCTAGCGAAATTAACATAATACGTAAGCGATACCTCATTTCTTTCTTGTGTTGTATAATTTCCATGTCCATTACTCCAGCAGATTTTTCGATATTATAGCCGAATTGTTTTACTTTAGAATATACTTCATTTTCTCCAATTATTAATTCATTAAATTCAATGAACATCTTAGAAGCTTTATAGTTCCCTCTGATATCATATATTCCTCGGATATATTTTATGTTATTAATGAAATTTTCAAATTCGCTTTCAGAAAGCTTATCTAAAACTTTCAAATCGATTTTAGCCAATGATGCCTTATATCCAAGATCCTGAATTGCATCTTTAAAAGCAGTAAAATCAATAGTTTTTGAATCATAATCAACTGTAGCTTCCTCATTTGCAAAGTTAACTACTGCTTTGTTGACCCCTTCAAGACTATTTAACTTAGTTTCGATCTTTAAAGCGCAATTAGCACATGTCATTCCACCTAATTTAATATTTATATTTTCTTTAGTTTCTGCCATGAAAAATCACCTATTTCTCATACTTTTTATTACCAAAAATGATAATTATATTTTTTGTTTATATTTTGTAAATTATCTTCTTGTTGTTTTCAAGGTAGTAATTTTTAATTGATGAATATTATAGAGCTTCAAGTTTTGGTAAAAAAATTGAAACTTAAATCATATTTCTTCTCCACAATACGGGCAAAATTTAACAGAATTATCATCCAATTTTTGTCCACAATTATGGCAAAAATTTGCGTTGTTTGAACCAATTACCTTAGTATCGGTTAAATTAGAACTTGGCTTATGGTTTACATGCTTTTCGTTTTCTAGTAGACTCTGTGAATTGGGTTGGTTACTATAATGAAGGAAAAAGTATATTAAGATAATTATTGATAAAAGGATAACCACTATTCCTAAAATTATATAAAACCAATTTCCGAATTCCATATCCATCATATGATACCCGCTATAATCATACTCATGAAACATCATTTAACCACCTTGATTTAAAAAATATTATTATATGATATATACTGGAAAGTATATATTTAAACATATCTATTATAATATATATACAAGATTTTTATATCTTACTTAATCATTATTTACTTGTCCTAATTAGTGATTTCTATTATGAATGAAGAAGATGAAATTAAAGTTCAAAGTTTATCAAGATTTTTTATACTAATGTTGTTAAAATCAGAAGAATCTATTACAGGTTATTCTATTTTAAAACGACTTGATAAAGATTTACATACAACTGCCAGTCCCACTTATGTCTATGATTTCTTAAAAAAGTTAAAGGAAGAGGGATATATTGAGGATATGCCAACCCCAAAATCAAAAAGATCTAAAGGTTATAAATTAACTTCTTCTGGGATTGCTTTTACTGATAGAATTTTTTCTAGATTTAATAACTTAATTGAAGTTGCGATCCAATCAAAATTAAAAGTATGTGCGAGCTGTGGAGTGAAACTTTATGAAGATTTTCATGTAGAAACTATTCATGGAAAAGAAATGAATTTTTGTTGTATTCATTGTGCAAAAGCGTACTTAGGTTCTCACCATAAAACATGATTTTATTATATGATATGTGCTAGAATTTTTTTGAAAGACATATAAAAGGAGATTATTTATTTCTTTTTTCGTTCCCTATATTTCTTAATTGCATCATGTAAGGCATCAGCAGCTAGATTACTACAATGCATTTTTATAGGGGGAAGACCATCTAATGAACCTGCTACATCATCTCTAGTTATTTTAATAGCCTCTTCTAAGGTTTTACCTCTTGCTAACTCAGTTATCATCGAGGAAGTCGCTATTGCTGCCGCACATCCAAAGGTTTGAAACGAGATATCTTCAAGAATTTCTTTATTTCCCTCTTTTTTCACTTTAATGTATATGAACATCAAATCCCCACAAACTGGATTACCATACTCCCCTACGGCATCTGCATCTTTCATTTCTCCCATATTTCGGGGATTTCTGAAATGATCCATCACTTTTTCTGAGTAAATGTAGAATCAACTTGAGAATTATTAATTCGATATCTAATTAAGAATTATTAAACTAAGTTTTTAATAGTTATTCTTAGATGTAAAAAGTCTAATTTAATATTGTAAGTTTTCTCTTTTTTGGTAAAGATACTTTTTCAACGCCGAGTTCTTTAACGTAATCTACTATATCAATTAATTTTTTAGCAGACTGATGGAAAAAGCAAACTTCTTTTGGTTCAAGGGTCTTTATCATTTCAGTTAATTGATTCTTGTCAGCATGTAGTTTTATTTTTAGAGAGGGAACAAATGTATTGATTAGAAATGCTCTAAATGGAACCTTCCACGTCTCTGAGAATAGAATTTCATTACTCCCATCGATTAAATCCTCACCAGGTTTTTCATTGATTGAGCCTGCAAGAAATACTAGATTATGCGGATTACGCCCAATTATATTGATAATATTTCTAATGATTCCATATGAAAGATCTGGAGGATGTGAGATTATGATATTATTCTTCTTTCTTAAAAAGTCTAAATCTTCAAGATCAAACCATCTAAATTTAATACTGTTAAATGGGTTTGCTTTTTCACTTATTAAATTTGATATGGGTCCATATATATACTCATATCTATGATTAATTACCTGAATATTTTTCCGTACCATCATATCTACATAAATATTGGGGCGCTTTTTGAAACCTTTTCTTAATTGTAATTTCCTAAAATATCTCCAAAAGATCAGCATAAAAGTAATAGCTAAGCTTGATGGATCCGCGCCAATTAGGACATTATCTTCATACTCTGCTTTTTGCTCTAAAAATAGAATAAGACTATGAAATTGCTCTGATAAGTTACCATAATCTTCACTAGCACTAGTTCCATCAATTAAGAGATAATCAATAGGACGTGATATTTGTCCTAAAAATCTTCTTGTCCCTGCAAATGGTGTAATGTCATGGTAAGTATAATCTCCAGTATATAAAAATCTAAAATCTTTTACTTTTGCAAGAAGCATCAAGGCACCAGGCATGTGACCTGCATGATAAAAAGAAAGATAACATCCTTTTTCCTTAAACTTTAATTTTGTCCCATTTTCAACATAAATTACATTTTTTACGACATTTCGATATTCTTCTTCTTCAATTTCTTCATGAGATTCTTGTTTTAAAAAATTGGAATCTCTGAGTAGATATAAATCTAAAGAAATTCTCGAACACAAAATTGGAACTTCAGGATACATCCTAATTAATTCCTTTAAACCAGAAACATGATCATAGTGGCTATGAGAAAGGAAGATCGCATCAATTTTTGTTTCACTAATAATGTTATTTTTTTCTTTTTCAAATTCAATATAATTTTCTAATTTTTCATGAGAGGATATAATATCCGCAATTTCATTTTCTGATTTTCTTCTTAATTCTTCATTTATTATCTCATTTAGATTTTGTAAATAATATTCGATATGTCGCAAATCTCCTTCAATGTCTTCTTCTTCATTTGGCTCGGTTAATCCACAATCCAAAAGAATATTTAAACTTCCTATGCCTAAGATATGACAATTATGATTTGGTTTAAGAATTATAGGATAAATTGTTATTCGAGCATTATTCACATTAGCTGGACTATTTATAATAGAAATTTCATTGAAATAAGTTTCTTCATACTTCTTCTCTATTTTATCAATAGCGATGGAGATTTCACTATCACCAACCGGAATTCCTGTTATATAAAAATACCAGCCATAATTTCTTACCATTTCCTCAAGATTTTCATACATGATATCTCCAATCAGTGATTTGATGACAATAACTCTTTCTTCTTGATAATAAATTATTTTTTTAATAGATTTCTTCTCTTTATGAGGGATTTTGTTATTCTTAAGAAAAAAGTCATCTAAAACATTATTGAATGGAATTTGATCTATATTTTTAGATTCCATAAGCTTTTTGTAATGAAAATATTCTTTAGTGTTATAGAGAGAACGCATGTTGTGCTTTTCTTTGATGGTAATGGAGTGGTCATCATATTGGTAAGTTTCAGTGCTAACTGTAATTTCTTCCTTTTTTAATTGCTTTTTCTTTTCCTTTTGTTTCTTATCTGATTTTGCTATATAAAAAAACCAACCATAATTTTGAATTAGTTTGTCTCGATTATATATAATATCTTTTCCTGATTTTGTAATAATAATTATAATCCGGTCTTCTTGACAATAAATAACTTTAGAGACGGAATTTTTAGTTTTCTTGGAAATTAAACTATTTCTTAAAAAGAGATGATCTATTACTTCTTTTATCGGTTTTTGAGGAATTTTTTTTTGTTTCATTAATTTTAGTTTATCTTTATATGATCTTATTTTAAAAGAAGAATCTAATTCTTCCTTTTTTTGCAAAATAATTGATTTATTAAAAAAATTTAATTCCTCATCAACCATTAATTAATTCAAATCACCTTATCAAAAAATTCTTACGAATTTTCATAGTTCCTATTAAAATTAATTATTTAAAGTTTTATTAATAGATTTGTAATCTACCTTACATCTTCTAAATAATTATCAGGGAACCTGTCCGCTTGGAGGAAAGTTACGACTGTTAACTGATTGTCCTTGACAAATGGAAACAAAAGTTTTTGTATTATTAGATGTTAAGTAAAGCTATAATTAGCGATATCATTATAATCAAAATAAATCCCATTATAAATATTAATACTTCTTGTTCAGTTAAAGGCTGTTTTAATTCTGCGATTATTGTTTTTATTAAAATTACTAATGTTATAGTAAATAATGTTATCAATATTAAAATTAATAGAGTGTCTGATGAGGCGTTTTGTTGTATCAAAAAGAACATACTTCTTCTCAGTAAGGCTTTTTAAGATATTTATTGATATAATTTCGTTAATTTCACTAAATCTATTGGTCCCTTAATATTGATTAAACTTACTAAATTTTTATCTAAAGGTTGGATTTTTTCTTCAACTGAGATATAATTAATGCTCCAGCTTTTATCGATTAAGTTAAGTAATCCATAATTCTCAGTCATGAGAATTTCCTTTGCTTTTTGAAAACCTTTCTCTACGGGATATATAGCAAAATAAGGCTCTAAAAATCCATTTTCCCATCTTGGCAATACACATTCATAACCATCAGATTGCCTTATCATATATTCTATGACTCCTGGCTTAATTAAAGGCATGTCACAAGATAAAACAAATGCCTTTTCAAAACCTTGTCTCAACAATTCTTTAAAACCCGAGTAAATTCCTAACATAGGTTTATAGATTTTAGGATAGTTAAATATCTCGCGATCATCAACAATAAATGTAATTTCTCTTGGAAATTCAATTTGCTGTTTATAGTTAAATATTTGTTCATCCGAGTGAGCAACTGCGAAAATATCCTGATCGAATTTAGATAAGGTTTCTATTTGGTGTAAAATTAAGGGCTTTCCAAATAATTCTACAACTGCTCTTTCAGTACCAAATCGTGTACTTTTTCCTCCAATCAATATTAGAATTGCTAAATATTTTGGATTATCTAATTTCGACATCTAATAACACTATATTCCTTACCATTAAATTTCTTTTCTAAAAAAAGAATCTTTATAAAAAATTTTAATTTGATTAGAGTTTAATTATCAGCGAATTCTTTTTAAATTAATTAATAATCATCTTCATCCCAATCTTCGTCTTCATCAATATCCTCATCTTCATCCCAATCTTCGTCTTCATCAATATCCTCATCTTCATCCCAGTCTTCATCCTCTTCATCTTTTTTTAATCCTATTTCATATTCATTATTCACTTTTATCAGCTCCTTTTTACATTATTTTTAATATGATTATAAATAATATATATATTCAAGTACCATAAGAAATAAAAATCATATATAAATCTTTTTAATTTATAAAATAATTCATAAAAATTACTTCTTTTATATAAAAAATCAAAGCATTATTAAGCAAATATTTGTAAGTTAATACATTTGATATGTAAATTATACTAATTGAATGAAGTTGTTATTTATTTAAGATAATCTTTTAGTTAATTTCTTGAAACATACTAAATATAGCATTTGACTCCTAAAAAGTGGAATATAATTAACAAAAATATTATTTTTTAATATATCAAAATATAACTACCTTCTTTTTGCTCCAATGTTTAGATTTTAGGAAAAGAATGCTTAACCGAGAAATATTAAAAGAATTAATCTAATTTTGTTGATATATATTTTTCCTAAATATTAAATTAAGATATGATAAGTAAGTAGTTATAATTAATCGGCTCATATTGGATTTATATGGTATTTAAAGAAAAGCTTAAGAACAAACATAATTTTAATAATATTATTTTCTAATTAAAGTAAAATGGAAAAATTTAAATAATTTAATTGCTATATTTACCTTCAAGCAAGCTTTAAATAAGCAATAAAGTTTATAATTAGAATTTAAACCAAAGCTCAATAAAAGAAAAAGCTATAAATGTCAAACCAATTAAAGATTTCTTATTTGAAATTAAATACCTTAAACATTAAAATTGTTCGACATTTTCTTTACAAAATGAAAAAGTTCATTTTTGGTTTAATTATAGGTGTAATATTTTTATATAAATTACTTATTGAAAAATAAAAATTTAAGATGACATTAAGAGAAAATAATATAGATAAGAAAAAATCGATAATAAATGGAAATGAGGCTTCAAAACCTATTTGTCTTGGACCCGTCTCTAATTTGGAAGAATTTGTCAAAGAAGATTGGTGGAAAAAGATCTTTAATGCTTATTATTTAAAAACTGATGGAGATGTTGTTGAAGATCAAAAAATCACTTCCTTTGAAGTTGATCTTTTCTCCAAAGTGTTAGGAATGCGCCCAAATCATTATATTTTAGATCTTTGTTGTGGTCAAGGTAGACATACAATTGAATTAACTAAACGAGGATTTGAAAATGTTGAGGGTTTAGATCGATCAAGATATTTAATAAAAAAGGCTAAAGCAAGCGCTAAAAAGTTAGGTTTAATTTGTAGATTTCGTGAAGGTGATGCACGTAAATTGCCATATCCTCCTGATTCTTTTGATATTATTACGATATTAGGAAATAGTTTTGGTTACTTTGAATCTATAAAAGATGATTACCAAGTTTTAAAGGAAGTATTTCGAACTTTAAAACCATGGGGAAAAATTCTAATTGATCTAACCGATGGAGAATATTTAAAAGATAATTTCCAATCTCGCTCTTGGGAATGGATTGATAAAAATTATTTTGTCTGCCGAGAACGGTCCTTATCTCTTGATAAACAAAGACTTATTTCTCGAGAAGTTATAAATCATGTAAATAAAGGAGTATTAGTAGATCAATTTTATGCTGAAAGGCTATATTCTAGAAAAAATATTTCTGAAATCTTAGAAAAATTAGGTTTTAGTGATATACAATTTCATGGGATAATCACGCCTGATTCACAAAGACAACAAGATTTAGGTATGATGGAAAGGAGGATAATAGTCAGTGCTGTAGTTAAAAAAGAATGGACTGAAATTAAAAGAAAATTATCGCCAATTAAAAGGAAAGTTGTCGTTATTTTTGGTGATCCAAGTAAACCGGATAATCTTAAGCCATCTAGTCTTTTTGATGATGATGATCTTTACACAATAGACCAATTAAAGGCAGTTTTAAAAGAATTAAAAGAATATCATTTCTCTTACTTATGCAATCATGATACTCTAATTAATGATATCGAAAAAATGAAAGGAAAAATAGATTATGCTTTCAATTTATGTGATGAAGGCTTTTTAAATGACGCTAGAAAAGAATTACATGTGCCTGCCCTATTAGAAATGTTTAATATCCCTTACACAGGTTCTGGGCCTCAGTGTCTAGCATTTTGTTATGATAAATCGTTAATTCGAGGGATTGCTAAAGAATTAGAAATTCCTGTTCCAGAAGCAATTTATATAAAACCAGAAGATAAAATTATCGATTTGTCCTTATATTTCCCGGCAATTGTAAAACCAAATTTTGGAGATTCTAGCTTTGGTATTACGCAAAAAAGTGTAGTTAATAATGGAGAGCAACTTCTAAACGCGATTACAGATATTAGAGAAAAATTTGGATATGACAAACCAATATTGATTGAGCAGTTTCTTCCTGGCAAGGATTTAACTTTAGGTATTATAGGAAATCCCCCAGATGACTATTTAATACTTCCAATAATTGAAGAGGATTACTCAAATTTGCCATCTAACTTACCACACATTTGTGGGTATGAAGCTAAATGGTTACCAGATTCTCCCTATTGGAATCTCAAGTCAATTCCAGCAGAACTTCCAGAAGATACTATTCATATCATTGAAAATTGTTCATTAAAATTATTCGAAAGGCTAGAATGTAGAGATTATGTTCGTTTTGATTGGAGACTAGATGGGGAAGGAAATCCAAAGCTTTTAGAAGTAAACCCTAATCCGGGTTGGTGCTGGGATGGACACCTCGCAAAAATGGCAAAATTTAATGGTTTATCTTATAAAGATATGCTAATTAAAATTTTGAATACTTCTGAACGAAGATTAGGTATAAATAAAAATTCTGATTAATAACATTTTATATTTTAATATCTTTTAAAATTTATCTAAAAAAATCAAAAATAAGAAAAATAAACTCCATAATAAAAATAAAACTTAATAATATCTCTACATATAAAAGAAAACGTTCATTCATATTAGTTTGTGCTATATTATAAATATCTCCTATTGTTTCAAGCCTATGTCTTATACTATCACTCCATTGTTTCAATTGAAATAATTCTGCTAAGTTTGTATATATTTGTGCTAAATAATAATCCCCAATCAACTTTGATACATTTTCGATACTTTCTAATATAAAAATATAATCATATCGTAATCTAAGCAAATTTCCCACTTTTCTATTTAAACTTCTACCAAAGGAACGATTTTTGAAATATATTTGGCGAATATCACCTTCAGCAATAGCTAATCTTCTATCCAATAAATAATCAACTGTACGCAATTCGAGTAGCTGATAATTTGCTATTTCAGTAACTAGCAAAATATCTTCATAATCTTGATTGGGATCAATAATTAAGGCTCGATCAAAATCAAATATCAATAAGTCATTCTTTAAAAAGGAAAAAGAATGAAATAAGGTAGCATCAATCTGAATCTTATTAAGTTCTAGATTGGGGGTCTCTCCCATTAAAAGAGCCGCCAAATAATTTTTGTTTTCCTCTAAAAAATCTTCAGGTTTTTCAATATCATCATTGATACAATAAAACGTATATTTTTCATATTTTGGAATTTCTAATATATAGCTTTCTTCTATACAATCTTTAATTTGTGAAAAAACTTTACTAAAATGAAATTTTAAAAATTGGTTAATCTTAAATTCTCCTTCATGAGTAGAGAATTCTGTAATCCTCAATTTATGCAAGTGTTCTAAAGGGATATCTTGAAAGTTTATTCGAGCAATAAGTGATATCACTCCTTCTTCATATAATTTAACTTGAAGATTAATTTCTTTGATATATTTGGATTCTGAAACAATATTTTGAGTAAGTTCTAATGTGAGAGGAGTGGGAAAATCTACATATGATGGCGTGTCTTTCGTTCTTATAATACGTTTATCAGTGATACCAGGAAAAATATTTGAGGCCTTCTTCAAATTAATACTACGACCTACGTCGGTTAGTCGAAGAAAGATTACTTCTCCATTCAAAAAAATGCACAATTCTCTTTAATTCATTAATATAAATTTAGTTAATACAAGAATTAAATTCTATTTAAACATATTAAAATTAAATAATTTTATATTTTTTTGTGATTTTAATACTAATTATTTGTATCAATGTATTCCTATGAACTTAATACTCCTAATCATAATTTTTTGCATATTTGCATTCATATTAATTAGTTATGCATCGAAAAATTTAGATTTTGTAGCAATTTCATTATTAGGTTGTTTTATAGCGGCTACAATTACAGGTTTATTAGGTAGTATAGATATCAGAGGTTTCATTGAATACATTGAGTTTGAAGCCATCATTGTTATTTTATGTATGAGTATTATCACAAAACTCGCTCAGGATTCTAATATTTTAGAATTTTTGGCGGTAAAACTCTTTAAATTTTCAAAAGGAAACAGAAGAATTTTTCTCTATCTTATTTGTTTAATAACTACCTTACTTGCGGCAATTATTAGTGATGTTGTTGTTGTGCTAATATTAGCTCCAGTTGTTATTCGATTATGTCGATTCTTGAAAATAAGGGCTGGAACATATTTGTTGGGAATGACAATATGTATAAATATAGGTTCTATAATTACACCTTTTTCAAGTGGAGAGAATATTATAATTTCTGTCGCTTTTGGATTGGATACCATGTATTTTATAGTATATTATTGGGGATTCTCTTTTTTACTTTTATTTATAACTGTCTATTTAATAGATAAATTCTTTCTTAGTAAAGAACCTGAAATTGAACAAAACCAAAAACGATTTGTGTTAGAGTTAGTAGATTCAGATGTAATGATTTCAAATAAAAAATTATTCTATATTAATAGCATCGGGATAATTATTACAATAATTTTATTTGCAATTTTACCACTACTTTATTTAACGGCAGCATTATCCGCGTTCATCTTAATTCTGATTAATAAAAAGTATACTAAGAAAAAAACAAGCGATCTTCTTAAAGATGTTGAGTGGGAAATTATTTTCTTTTTTATTTCTTTATATGTTGTAATTGGTTGCTTGACAGCAGCAGGTTTTGAAGAATTATTTAAAGGAATTCCCTTCGGGGTATTAAATCCCTTTATGCTGAGTCTTGTAATTTTAATTATAGTAAGCTTCATATCCGGTTTTGTTGCAAATACACCTACCGCCTTAATCTTTATACCAATAATAGAATTTTTACAAGGAAGTTTCCCTTCAATTCCTTTATTATACTCATTTATAATTGGAATAAATCTTGGTGGAAATCTTATTCCTCAAGGAGCAGCATGTGATATGATGACGTTAAAAATTGCCCAGAAATTTGATGTTGAGAATATGAACTTTAAAAGATTATTAAAAGTAGGAGCAACTTTTGCAATTATTCATATAATTTTATCAATTGGATATTTATTTCTATTAAGTTTATTTTTTGGCTAATCTTTTTTTACTTAGATTTTCTATTTTCTCAATGGTGATATTTTTCGAAGTCTCTCAATAACGGATGGGAGCTTTTCTAATAAATAATTTACATCTTCTTCAGTAACAAATTTACCCAAACTAATTCTTAAAGAGCCATGAGCTTCTTCTGGTTTTAAACCAATTGCCAGTAATACATGAGAGGGTTCTAATGACTTTGAAGAACATGCAGAACCTGTTGAGGCAGCAATACCTTCCATATCTAAGTCTAAAACAATAGATTCTCCTTCTATATATTTAAATCCTAAATTAACATTGTTAGGGAGCCTTTTAATTGGATGACCATTAAGATATGAATCCTCAATATTTTTAAGAACCCAATTAATAATTTTATCTCTTAATTTTGTTTGTCTTTCTGCTTCTTGAGCCATTTCTTGTTTTGCGATTTCCACAGCTTTAGCAAATCCCGCTATTAATGGTACTGCTACTGTACTCGGTCTCATTTCTCTTTCATGTCCACCTCCAAATAAAATAGGTTTAATAAACCTACCCCACCCTTTCCTTATCCCTTTATCTCTTATATATAATAATCCTATTCCTTTTGGTCCATATAGCTTATGAGCACTAGCAGATAATAAATCTATATTCAAATTAGTTACATCAATAGGAACTTTCCCAAAAGCCTGAACAGCATCTGTATGAAAAATGACATCATGTTTTCTAGCTATTTTTCCTATTTCTTTTATTGGTTGGATTGAGCCAATTTCGTTATTAGCAAACATAATAGTAATTAAAATCGTTTTATCAGTAATGATTTTCTCCAGTTCATTAGGGTTAATTAAACCATCCTTATCTACAGGTAAAAAAGTTACCTTAAATCCATCTTTTTCTAATTCCTTACACGGATTTTCCACAGCATGGTGTTCAATAGAACTTGTGATAATATGATTACCTTTTTCTCGATTTTTTCTTGCAACTCCGATAATTGCTAGATTATCTGCCTCTGTTCCTGAAGATGTAAAAAAAATTTCTTCTGGTTTTGCATTAATTAATGATGCAATATTTTCTCTCGATTTTTCTAATATTTGCCCAGCTTTTTGACCCATAAAATGTAAACTTAAGGAGTTACCGTAAGTATCTTTGAAATGCATGTTTATTTCATCAATAACTTTTGGATCCATGGGGGTTGTTGCTGCATTATCCAAATAAACGTATCTTGAACGAGTCATGATAAATTATTTTCATATAGTTATTAATTTTATATTTAAATTAACAATTCATTTGATGAGAGTTTTTATATTAATATTAATTCTTACAAAAATAAAATTTTAATATTTTTAAAAGGAATGAGCTGATTATTAAGTGGCCTTCTCTCTTATTTGGGGGATAACTGGAACAGGATTTGTTTTAAAAGAGTCAATTAATCTAATGAGAGAATTACAAAATAATTACGACGTTGATTTAACTGTCATTCTTTCTAAAGAAGGAACAGCAGTTGTAAAATGGTATAAATTATGGATTGAGTTAACTGAGACCGTTAAAAAGGTAAAAACTGAAAAAACTCCTAATATTCCTTTCTATGCTGGACCATTACAACTTGGGAAATATAACATGTTTTTGGTTTGCCCCGTATCAGCAAATAGCGTGGCAAAAATCACATATGGGATAGCTGATACATTAATTACTAATTGTGTTGCCCAAGCTATTAAAGGGGGTGTAACTGTATATGTTTTTCCTTCAGATCAAGATTTAGAACCCATATCAACTACTAGGCCTGATGGTAGTCCTTTAACGTTGAAAATTAGGGATATTGAAATCGAAAATATAAAAAGATTAAAAAAAATGGAAGGTATCCACATAATTTCTAACTTCTCAGAAATTAAACCACTTATTTTGAAGAAGATTGATGAAAAAAGTTAAAAATATTTATGACCCTTAAGCTTCATATTTCACGGATTGGATTGCTCCTTCGGGACAAATTAATTCACACTTCAAACAACCTTGACATTTCGATATTTCTCTAAACTTATATCTTATTCCTTCCTCTTCAATTCTATCTTTTTTTACAATGTCCTTGTAGAAAAGATTTTTAGGGCAAAATTTTTCGTTTTCATCAAGGCAATTTTCACACATACTGCATTTTTCATGATCTATTTTAATACTAAGTATTTGATCTGGATGAAGTATCGAAGTAACTTCAACTGCATTCCTAGGACACACCTGGACACAATTTAGGCATGCTTTACACTTTTCATAATCAACTCTTCTAACACTATGTTCAAAATATATCGCTTTAGCTTTACATGCCCGTAAACATCTTTCGCATCTTAAGCAAAGTTCTTGGTCAATTTGAACCGGAACAAATTTCTCTTTAATAACTTATTACCTCAATAAAATTTTCTGTAGATCAATTCCAGGTAAGCTTAAATTAGACAATTCTTAAAAAATTTTAAAATTCGCCTTTATGAATTATTAACTTATTATAATTTAAGCTTTAAAAAAAATTAAAAAGTAAGTGTTTTTTATTGAAAATATTGAGTATATCTCTCTTTTGGTTCTTCTGGTAATTGTTGTTGCCTTTGAAATTGTTGGGCTTTTTCGGCCAATTCTAACATTTTAGCTTTTATCTCCTTTCCTTCTTCAATTAATTTGGAAGTATCAATACTTAAATTGTACATTTGGTTTAGAACCTCCAAAATAGAAGCCGCTCCTTCTGGTGTTGGTATTTCAAGGACAGGAGTAAAAAGCGCAAAAGCTTGTAATTTGTTTGATAAAGCTTCATTAAGTACTGTGGCCTCAGGTCCTACAATTATTCCTTTCTCAACTTTTTTCAAACCGAATTTCTCTAATTGCTCTATCATGTGTGATTCAGCAGCGTAATACACTGGATAATCGTCTATTATTCCACGTTGGGGAATTCCTTGGAAAATTACAATTTCTTTAGCTCTTACATCTTCAGAGAGAGCCCAATTATTAATTGTTTTTGAGAGATCATTATAGGCTGCACTCACTTGAAATGGTACTTCTGAAATTCCTACGATTAAATTATTCTGTGGGGAATAATAAAGCCGAAAAGGGTGTTTTAATACACCAGCATAAAAAACACTGATTGGGGGAAGATAATCGCTTGTAACAAAACCGATTTCCTTTATATCAGATAATTGTTCTACTAAAGCGTTGGCTACTATCGGTCCTATCAATCCAATTCCTGCAAAACCTAAAATTATCGTTGAACCAGGTTTAATTTCAGTGGAAAAATCATATATCACTATTGCACTTTTCTTCCCTTTTTCACATATATATTCTTTTTTTACCAATGAAAGCACATCTTTATTATTTTAGTTATTAGTATTTTTCTTAATTCAATATTATTTAGTGAATCCTACAATATTAAAATTAATCTATTATAAATCTTTAACATGTTAATAAAAGTAAGACTTCTATTTAATTATAAAATAGACAAATTTTATTTTTTATAAATCAATAAACTACATATTAGAAATATTTATTCTATAATAATCAAGAAGAGGCTATGAATATACTTTTAGAACTTAAGAATGTTACTATTCCCACCCTTGACCAAAAATGTGTAATCGTTAATAATGTTTCTTTTGAGGTAAGAGAAGGATCAATACATGCAGTTATAGGCCCAAATGGTTCTGGAAAATCAACATTAGCGTATACGATAATGGGTTTGGACTCTTATAGAATCTCTCAAGGTAAAATATACTTTGATGGAATAGATATAACCAATATGAGTCTTACTGAACGTGCTAAATTAGGTATTACTCTAGCATGGCAAGAACCTGCTCGTATAGATGGACTAACCGTCTTTAAATATATTACTTTGGGTATTAAAGATAAAGTTAATTTACAAGAAAAAGTTAAGGAAGCTTTAAGAACGGTTAACTTAGAGCCTGAACGATATTATAATAGAATTATTGATGAAACATTAAGTGGGGGAGAAAGAAAGAGAGTAGAGCTAGCAGCAGCTATTGCGATGAGACCAAAATTAATAATTTTGGATGAACCTGATTCTGGTTTAGACATGATTGTCATTGAAGATTTTTTAAATATTTTCAATAAGATCAAGGCATTAAACATGACAATTCTGTTAATCACACACAGAGAAGATATTGGAATGGTAGCTGATTATGGAACCTTATTATGGAGAGGAGATGCTTTATTAACTGATGAATTTCCTAGAGTAATGGTAAGATACTGTGCTAAAGCAGGATTAAAGGAATTTTGTAAAAGAGCTCTATTCAAGAATGGAGGAAAATGCTTCGATGATGAATATATTGACAGAATTTTTAGAGAGGAGGGATTGTCATGAGAAGTAACGAATATCCTCAAGAAATTTTACAAAGCCTAGAAGATTACAATATTGATATTAAGGACTTTATACCTGGTCATGGAGGAGGGGCTAAATTACTTTTAAATTTTAATAAAATTACTGGTGTTGATCAAGTAGAAGGGATAATTTTAAAAGGCCGTGAAATTCCCAACGGAATAGTTGCTGATATTATTATTAAAGAGGGAACTAAGCATGAGGAACCAGTTCATTTATGTTTTGGCGTAAATAAAGAAACGGGAATACAAGAGATTTTTCCTAGAATTATAGCAGAAGATAATACAGATGTAAAAGTACAGGCCCATTGCTCCTTTCCGAAGGCTAATGGACTTATCCATAAGATGTTTGGTCATTTTTATATTGGGAAAAATTGTAATTTTAATTATAGTGAGACACATTATCATGGTGAAAATTCTGGTGCATTAGTAGCTCCAGTGGGATATATGTATATTGGTGAGAATAGTGTTTTTGAAAATAACTTTAATTTAACACAGGGTACACCAGGTAAGGTAAAAATCGTGATAGATATTTATGCAATGCAGAATAGCATAATAAGATCGAACATCAAGGCATATGGAAAAAGTGAAAAAGATTCTATCAGAATTAGAGATTCGGTATTTCTGGAGGGTGAAAATTCGCGAAGTGTCATAAAAATGAAAGCAGCAGCAAGAGATGGAGGTGAAGTTTTGATGTATGGTGTAACCGAGGGAAATGCGCCACACTGCAACGGTCATGTAGAATGTAGTGAAATAGTTCTGGGCAAAGGTTCTATATGTAGAGCTCGTCCATTTATTAGAGCGATAGATCCAACTTCAAGTGTATCTCATGAAGCCTCTTTAGGAAGATTTCCTCAAAAGTGGCTCGATGAGCTAATGGCTAAAGGATTAACTGAAGAGGAAGCCACAGATATATTAATTGAGGCAATGTTAAAAGAATAAATTAATGAAAATTTAAAATATATGATTAATAAAGTGAGTAGAATTGGAAAAAGTAAAATTAAAAGAGGGAGATAATGCACCATTATTTAGGTTAGAATCTTATAATGCTGGAATAATTGATTTAGAAGAATCAATTGGTAAACAAAAAATTGTTTTGATTTTTTCTCGTTATTTTGGATGCCCAATCTGTCAATTAGATCTTAATATTTTATTAGAAGATCTAGATAAAATCAAAGCAAAAGGAGCAAAAATCTTGTATATAACTCAATCGGGGGAAAAAGTTGCTAAAGAATATATTGATAAATATAAAATAGATTTTCCAGTCATTCCCTCGTCTAAAGATGAATTGTATGCAGAGTATGGTTTAGGGTTAATGACAGAAGGCGCAGTAGCGGAAGTTAGAAGTAAACTAAAAGAAGCAATGAAATTAGGTATAGAACATGGAGAATATGAGGGATGGGAAAAACAGGGCCCTGGTCAATTTGTTATAGATGAAGAGGGAAAACTTATACACGCGAGAAAGGGATGGCTATTAGTTCCCGAGATATTGGAAGTGTTATAATCAAAATTTAAAAATTTAAGAAGTAATGATGAAAGAAAATACAAAATATCATAATTATAAGTTTGTTGGAAAAATTAATGTTGATGAGATCCAACCATGGTTTGATTTTGCCTCAATCAAGCCATGGGATGAGGGAGAAATACCTTGGGTTTTAGAAAATAGAGTTAGAAGAGAGATCCTAATAATCTTAGCACATGGAGCAAAATCATTTAATGAACTCTATGATATTATGAATTTTTCTCCAAAACCTTTACTAATTACTAAGGATGAGTATGATTGTCAGGTGAGTTATCAGTGGACTAGAGAGACATTAGAAAATCATCTGTTAAATTTAGAATGGTATCATTTAATACATAAAACTATTGATAAATATAAATTATCTTTTCCTATTTTAAAATTCGAGAATTTAGCTGAAATCGATAATTACATAAATAAGTTCTCACAAGCATGGATTAAGATCATAAAAGAAACAACAAATGAAATAGAAAAACATATGGCTGAGATTAAAGAAAAGATCCCTTTATATGAAATATTAGTAGAAAAAGCTGTTGAAAAACTGTATGAACTCCTGAAAAATGAGAAACTCTTACCACAGGAACCAAATATTAAAGTATTGTGGGCTGAGCAACTTAGAAAAGTAAAATTTGAAGAATGGGTCGATAAAAATTTCTAATGACCATTTTTTTTAGCTTTAATTCTATAATTTAACACTACTAAATTAGCTACTCAAATAGTATACTATTTTTTTATTTTAAATTATGCAGGTAACACCTGCATATCACTTAACTTCAAAAGAAGAACTTATATGTTGTTTATATATACGTGGAAAATATCCACATATTTATATTAAACACCTTCTTTAAAAGTGAGACCTATGATTAGTACAGAGATAGGTGATCCTGACCCAGTTCTCAGCCTTAAAGATTTGTTTTATGATTCAACAATTAATAATGAAATACAATCCGAAATTAGAGAATTACAAGAAAAAAGCAGAATTGACAACTTTAAACTACTCGAAGAAATCCAAACTATATTACAAAGATGCGCACACTTAAATCCAAAACAAAGATTAATGTACTGTGAAAGTCAGAGATATTTCATGAAATTGTTTCTGCGAGAAGTTAACAAACAAAAATAACAGAATGATTTCATTTTATTTTTTGATATTATAGGTAATACTTTTTTATTTCTTCAATTACCAAGTTAATTAGCATTTTGTCATTTTTAATTGCATAAAAAGTAACCTTATCAAGGAGATTCTTAAATCGACTTTTAGGTATCTTAGCGGAACCTATAAAAAAACCTACAATTTTATGACCTTTTTCTGATAATTCGATTAAAGCTTTTTTAGCAGCGCCCCAATTATATATTGCAAAATCAGTGATAATAAGAACCAAAACCTTTCTTTCGGCTTTTTTACATTGCTTCAAAACTGCATTAACAGGTAATTGTGTGCCACCACCTTGATATTTCAATAAAATTTTCTCTGCATCATGATAATTCTTAGTCCATTCACAAATATCTGGTTTATTAGAAAAGTTTATTACACTAAATTTTATCCCTCTACTAGCAGCATAATGAAGTGCCGCAAATGAAGCAACTAAAGCAGTATGGTATTGACCCCTCGGATTTTTAGTAGAATAGTTCCAATTCATAGATCCTGATGAATCAATAACTAATAATAAATCAGGAATCTGTTTCTCAATTAAATATCCTAAACTTTCTTTTTTAGACCACTTTCTAGTAGTGATATTTGGGATAATTATTGGACTTGTCAACACTGTTTGTACTACATCCAATTCTTCTATTGGTTCGCCAATTCGCCACGGTTCAGGATATACAGGCATCTTACCCCCTGATTTTTCTTCAAAAATTTTAATTTCAATTAAATTTCTTGCCAAACCTCGATACCATGTCGCTAAAGGATTTTTGTCAATTAATAACCCAGCTTGACTAGCTGGCGCTCCAAATTCAGAATAAGGTGTCTCTCTAGCGAATTTCTCTGCTTTTTGTCGTAATTCTTCTTCATCTTTCTCTTTTAGTTTATCTGAATTTTTATTTTCTAAAGGATTATCCATAATTTCTAAAATATCTTCTGGAAAATCTATTTTTTTTCCTGAACCTTTTAATGTAAAGGTGTTTGAAATTAAGACTTTCAAGATATTTGCGATTTTTTCAACCTTTTTTTCCCATAAAGTATCATCTTCAAACTTTTTTAAGACAATACCAGCAACGTTTCCAGCTAAATTAATTATTGAAGAATTAGGATGGCTTTCTAATAATTCTACATCTAAAATATGCTCATAAGTACAAAATAAAAACCAGGTAAATTCACTTAATTGATTTTTATAATTAGCTTGAATATGTTGGTATGTCTTTTTTAGCTCCCAATAAATCAATTCGGGGTACTTTTTATATAGTTTTGTATCAATAATTAGATCAGCAAAAAGATTTACTATGATTGGAGCATAATTTATACTTACATGCTTCATGGCGGCTTTTAATAGTTTTGCATTAATAAATCCATCATATGGGATTATAACGTAATGTGAGACTTCATGTAGGGAGATAGCATGAAAATAATTTATATGATCTTTACGATCTGCTAAAAGTGGTATATTACACAGGTTCATAGTAATCTGCCATTGATGATCTGGATCAATATAAAAACCTTCTTTATGAGTATAATCAAAAACAAAATTAGGTTCATTTAATGGAGGATAATAATACTCTTTCAATGTTTTATTCCAAGCTATATGCGCTAATTCAACTAACTCTTTTTCTTTTTGCTTTAACTTTTTTCTTCTGTTTGTTTGGTGCCCGTTTAACATAGAATCTTAATTTATTTCTCTTTTTGAATATAAGTTAAATTATCTAATATAGATCTCAACTTTAAAGCTTCACTACCCCCAGATATCTGAATATTTACTAATGAATCCTCATTTATTCCACTTACATTGATTTCTATTAATAAATCTTCGGTTCTAATTTGTTTAGTTTGTCTTCTAATCAGAGTTTCTTTTATAGGTTTATCTAAATTTGGAAATTCTGCAGCAATATCTGCCCATACTTCATCTCGATTCACATATTTAAAAACATAATCTGTAACGGTTTGTTTATAAAGTTCTTGGTTACATAAATTTATTAAATAAGCTCTATTTGGGAAATTCATATCTTCTGTTAATGTATTCCTTAATTCAGCTAATTCTTTAATATTTCCTCTCTTTGCAGAATTTATTATTTTTTGAGCTAAAGTTGAATATTTCTTATCATTAACATTATTAACAAAGGGTAGTAAATCAAATTTTACGATTAAATCATTTTTTTTGTAATTTTTTAATGTAGTTAATTCTTCTTTTTCAGCAATTCCATCCCTAAATTTCTCTGTTATTTGATAACATATTTCACGGTTAATAAACTTCTTTTGAATTAAATTTAAAATTCCTTTTGAGAATTCATATCTATTTCCCCAGTAAGGTGCTTTATCCAGCTCCCTATTTGAATAGATAACCCTGTGGGAAATTACAAACGGAGCTATAGTATTTACTATATTAACGTCAATTTTATTTAAATTCATCAGCCACGTTAAAGCTTTAGAGTATCTTAATAGGTCTTTTGCTACTCTAACACTTAGAATTGAATCAATTTTATTACAAATATTCTGTGTTGTGTCAAAGTGGCACCCTGAGCATAATCCTTTACTTGGCTTAAGATTTTCTGAGTTTCCTTTATCAATTCGATCACAAAGAGTAAATTCTCTTACAATAGCATGGATATAATTATTAACCTCATTTTCAAAGGGTATTTTATTAACAAAATACCAGATTTCCATTAGTTCATCAATTGTTAAAACTTTAGGAACTTGAATTAACTCGTCCCACCCACTATATTTTTCATCTTTTCCCTTCAATATTAGCTCTAAATCGGAACTGGTTGGCATTGATATTGGAACGGAAATACCATATCTGTCTAAAAATGGTTGAGATAATTCAAATGTACCAACATCTTGAGGGTTGATGGTAGCATATAGGCAATATTTCTGAATAGTAGTAATTTCATCGTAATATTTAATAGTCCCTTCAGCAAGAAGCGAGAGCAAAATATCTTGCGCATATGGTGTTAGTCTATTAACTTCATCAATAACTTTCCAAAAATTTGTTATGAAGTGTCGCCAAACAACCACTTCTTCTCCCTCATGCATCAATTTTCCTAATTTCAGAGTACCAACTAATTTTTCTTCCGTAAGTTGAGGATGTCCTCTAATAATTGAATTTTCTATTTCTTGAAGTGAACTTCCAGTAAACATACGTCCCAGTAATTTACAGATAGTTGTTTTTCCTCCACCATGACCTCCGATCAATAGCATTGCTGAATTCGGTACTAATGCATTTAATACACAGAGGGTTAATATTTCAGGTAAAATCTGTGTTTTAACTTTTTCACTATCCTCGTTGAAGTATTTGATTTCCAAATTTTTAGAATGAACGAATAATTGATTTGCCTGTATCAAATTGATTATTTTCCATATCTTTTTCCTTAAAAAATCCTCTTCTCCTAACTTATTCGACATAAACGTTATTTTCTTCGAGTTTTTAATATTATTTTGGAATGGGTTTGAGTATTTAATTCTATTTTATGTATTATCTATAAGTAATTATCAAAATACATTAAAAAAGTTATATCATTATAAAAATAAAAAAGAAGATACTTTTAAAAATAGCCAATATGTCCTAAATTTTTTCCTTTTTCGTCTAAAGCATAAGCTAGACCCATAGTTAAAGGTTCTTCTCTTTTATGTTTAGTAGATTTGGCTACCTCTTTTAAAGTTTCTAGTTTTAATATAAAAATACCATTACATTTTTTACATTTAATATGGATCTTTTTTATTTGTTTGTTCCCTTCCTCATATTCATCCTTTTTAAAAGGTTCTAACAACTTTGGATCTTCATTATCACAATTTTTTAAAAAGCATTGATCTAATGAAATCTTTTCCATTCCTCTACGTGCAAGGGCAATGTAAACGTATTCTGGTATTTCATTCCTTAGATCTTCTTTATCATTCATATTTTATTAAAAAAGTAATAGATAAAAATTTCTTATTATTATATTTTATAGAAAATAATCAAATGAATACTTTTCATTTTCATTATGCCAGAAAAGGAAGAAATTTCCAAAGATACTTTAGAATATATCTCCAAATTAGCTTTATTAGATTTAAAAGAAGAAGAAAAAGGCAAATTGATTAAGCAATTGAGTGAGATTCTGGATTATTTTAATAAATTAAAGGATTTAGATACTGAAAATATTAAACCAATGACCCATCCCATTGAAGGTTTAAAAAATGTGTTTCGAGAAGATATACCTAAAAAATCATTGAGTAATGAAGAAGCATTAAAGAATACTGAACATAAAAAGGATGGTTATTTCAAAGCTCCAAAAATATTAAAGGGTTAACATTTTACTCCGTATATTTTACTCCTTATAGTGTTTTGTAAGTGTTTTTATTGTTTCCTCCATATCTTTTAAGGCTTTTTTTCTTTCTTTTGGAGTCATAGTATAAAAATCTTCTTCCAAATTGACGCCAATCTTTTGAGATTCTGCTATAGGCTTGAATTTCTTATAGACTAAAGCATTTATGTAACGTTCATAATGACTTAATGCTTTATTTAAGTCTGGATTATCTTTAATGGTGTTCCATAATTCTAAGGTTTCCAGCGATCTTATTCCCACATCTAATCGAAACCAACTAATTGGAAATAGGATTTTTTTCTTTATTCCATACTCAATGATTTTAATATTTTCTTCATCAATATAGAGCTCAGGTAATTCATCCTTAATAAAAACTATATTATCACTCATGATATAGAGGTTAGCAGCATTTCTAGAAGTACAAACTATTCCCACAGCGAAACCTTTTGCTAATCGTAATTTATTTATTAAATCCTCTAAACTTGATCCTTTTAGGTGCACATTATCCTTTTTAGTCCCTTGAAACTCAATCTTTATTTTTCTTACTCCTTCTTCATCCAGAATGTTTGGGAAGAGTTCTTTTTCTCTAGATGTTTTATGAGCCTCCATTAATTTATTTATAATTTTATAATCTAATTTTAAACTGGGGATAACCGAAACATTTGCATCTAGAAAGGCATCTACTTCAAAATCAGCAATACCATAAAATATCTTGCTGTTGTTTATTATTTGATAAATTGTTTTGATAATTGCATCATTTAAAGCATCAGGATCTTCTCGAATCGAATCAAATTCTGTAGTTGTAAACGTATCTATTTGATCTTCCAATCCTTTTTCTTCATAAAAAGCAGCCCATGACATTTCTGTGTAAATTAAGCCTTCATTATAGAAATTATGGTCACTATCAATACTCACAATTAATTTTGAGCCCCCAATATCCACACCTTTCCTACTTCCGGAAGCTAAAATTGCAGAGGGAGGATTAAAGAAATCTAATGACAAATAAAAGTATCACATTTTATTTTTTTTATTATGATTTGAAAAATTCTAATTATAATAGAATAGAAATCATATAAAAAATTAGTGTAATAAGAATTGCGATTTTTTAATTTTTAAATTATTTTGATTCAATTCAATTTACTAATCCCCATTACATATTAGGGAGTTTGACCAAAAAAGTAGAACCTTTATTTCTCCCTTCAGATTCTGCCCAAATCTCCCCACCGTGTAATTTTACAATCTCTTTGGCAATATGAAGCCCTAATCCAGTGCTTTTTAAAGAAATATTAAGTTCATCATGTAAAGGTGTCTGAATTTTGCTAAATTTCTTGAAAAGTTTGTTCAACTCAACCTTTGTTAAACCAATACCCGTATCTCTTACTGAAATTTGTGCGTAATTCTCTATACTCTCTAGCTTAATAGAAATTTTTCCACTAGTAGGGGTATATTTTATAGCATTTGTTAATAAATTATTTAGTACCAATTCTATTCTTGAGTCATCAACATCGATATGTAATGAATTTGGAAGCGCTAAATCGTAGGTTTGATTTCTTGATTTCATTAAGTATTTTACCCCATTAACACACTTTTTTATTAAATTAGTTAAATCAATATTACTTTTTTCAAGTTTAAACATTTTTGCTTCCAAGCGAGACAAATCTAGAAGAGAATCTACAAGTTTTTTTAATTGTTTTGTACCAGAAAGCGCTATTTCAAAAATAGCTGAAGTATCATCATCAAATTTATGTTTATGGAATTGATCTAAAAGCTGGAAAGCTCCGTAGATAGTCGTAATAGGTATTTTAAGCTCATGTGAAGCTCTATCTATAAACTCTCTTCTCATTTTATTTAGATCTTTTAACTTTTCTTGTGCTTTTTTTCTTTGATTAATGTCTAAAAAAGAGATTAAAAATGCAGATTTCTTTTGATAGAGTATTTTTTTATAATACACCTCAAACCATGTAACTTCTCCATTTTTTTTTACTCCCCGCGCTTCATAATACCTTATTCCATTCTTGAATTCGCTATCATTTTTGTTTGCAAGTTCAATTACCTTCTTTTTATCTTTAGGATGTATCGTCTTAAAAAATTCTCCTTGTTTCCAGTTTAATATTTCATCAATGGAATAATCTAATAAATCAGCAAGAATATGATTAACATACTTAATAACTTCATCTTGGATAATACAAACACCTAATAATGACTGTTCAGCTATAGTTCTAAATTTATCTTCAGATTCTATAAGTTTTTCTTGAGCCTCCTTCAACCCAGTTATATCATGAATAATACTTCGTACGCCAATAACATTTTTATTCTTGAAAATTCGTCTTGCATAAATATTCGCATAAAAGAAACTTCCATCTTTTCTCCTTAAACGCACAACTAATGGTTCTATATATTCTCCTTTAACCAAATGATTTAGTTTTTCTAAAACTAATTCTTCATCCTCAGGTGCTAAAAATTGGAAGATTTTTGGCTTTTTGTTGAATTCTTCAATAGAATAACCGAATTTTTTAGATGCTATTGTATTTGTATAGGTTATATTATAATCTAAATCGATATCAAAAATAACTTGTGGAAGAGAATTTGCTAAATTTTGGTATTGGTCTTTAAATTCTTGTAACTCCTTAATAACACTTTTTCTTTCTGTTATGTCTCTTCCAATTAAAAGATATTTTACTTTTCCACTTTTATCTTCTACAATTTTTCCATTAGTCTCAATCCAAATATATTCTCCATTTTTATTCCATATCCTTGCTTCGACTGAACCTTCTCCATCTTTATTCGCTGTATTTATTACTTGTGAAACTTTCTTAAGATCCTCAGGATGCACTAAATCAAACCCTTTACGACCTAATAAATCTACTTTGTCATATCCCATTATCTTTCGATGAACTTTTTCATTAATATACTCAATCATGAACTCGGAATTAAGTACTATTATTAGATCATTAGCATTTTCTGCGAGGATTCTATAATTTTCTTCTGAGTTTTCTAAATCTTGTTCTAATCTCTTTCTTGAGGTAATATCTTGTGTTAAAACTTGAATTAGAAAATTTTCACCAATTTTAATTAAAGAACTTACAATATTTATCCAAATTACATTTCCGTATTTATTTCTGATTTGAATATCTTTAGGGCCAAATAATTCTCCTTTTTTTAATTTTTTAAAAATTTCAATCATATAATCTAAATTTTTTGGAGGAAAGACAGGTAGTTTTGTAAAACTTTTTCCAACCAACTCATTCCTTTTTAGTCCAGAGAGTTCTTCCGTAGCAGAATTGATTTCAACAATTTCACCTCTCAAATTTAATAAAGTTATTGAAATTGGGCTTGATTCAAAAAAAGGTTTATAGTATTTTAAGGATTTCTTAGAATCCGTGTAATCAATTCCCTTTAATGACAAATTTAGAATGTTTTTATTGAATTTAAAGATATAAGTATGGCTCTTTTTTATAATAAGAAAATAATAGCATTATAATATTTCTTTTAAATTACAATGTTCGTACTACTGTCTAAGATTTTTATATAATTTTTTACAATATTTGGCATATTCTACTAATGCAGCAAAACATTTCACAGGCATATCCCATAAATCGAATATCGGCAGATTATCTTTGATAAATTCTCTAACCCATGGATTATTATATCCTTGTGGCCCTATGTATAAAATAGGTACATTTTTTTTCTTAACTAGTCGTTGAATAGGCTTTAAATAGGTCCCTTTCATCATATCATTTGAAATATTAAATTCTTCATAGGTTCTACCGCCCGATTTCTTAATTATATCCAATACTTCTTCAAAACCAAATACGGCATAGAGTATAATTCCATCTACTTCACCTGAATTAATCATTAGTTTAGGAATTTTGATATACAAATTATATTGATTGAATTGGAAAGTTAAATCTAATGGATTATCAATATTTGCCACATCAGGGACAAATTTTTTTAATTTTGACTTTAACTCCTCTGAGAATTCTGGAACCATCAAACCAAGTTTCTCGCTAGCTTTAGCCATCATTGCACCACAACCGCCAGAATCAGTTATTATACCTAATCTATTTCCATTAGGAAATATTCCAGTTGAAAAAGTTCTTAAATAGTACATCCAATCTTTTATTGAAATTGTAGAGATTATCCCTGTATTCTTAAATACAAATTCGAAAATTTTGTCATTTCCAGCAATTGAACCCGTATGTCCCATTATTGATCTTGTTGCCGCTTCTGTACCGCCAGCATAAATCGCTATAATGGGTTTTTCAGGTACAACTTTTTTAGCAAGCTCAATGAATTCCTTTCCTCTCTTAATTTCTTCAATATAGATCCCGATTACACTAGTTTGAGGATCCTCTCGAAAGTATTCTAGAAAATCGACTATATCGATGTTATCCTCATTTCCAATTGAAATTGATTTCCCAATTTTAACACCCATTTCCCGACATATCCAAAAAATATGTGATGCAACTGTTCCTGATTGACCTATTATTGAAATATTACCTCTTTCTGGTGTAGCATAAATCCACATTGTATTGAAGCAAGTATCTTCTAATTCTGGAAATCTGTACCAAGCATTATACACACCAAGGCAATTGGGACCAATAAATCTAATATTATAGTTATTAGCAATCTCATTTATCTGTTTATTTAATTTATTATTTCCAATTTCTCGAAATCCTCCAGATGTTATTATTACACGCTTAATTCCTTTCATTCCACATTCTTCAAGGACTTTAGGTACAATATTTGGACGTAGAATAATAAATGCTAATTCTGGTACTTCCGGTAACTCCAAAACACTTTTATAAGCTTTCAATCCTTGGATTTCATTAAGTTTTGGATGTATAGGGAAAATTTTATTTCTTGGAAATCCACCAAAGATTATGTTTCTAAGTTGCATTGCACCCATTGTAGAAAGAAATTCATTATTAGCCCCAAATACACAAATTCTTTTTGGATTTAAAAAAGAATATAAAAAATGGTTTTTAGTTGGATTTTCTTTAATTTCAATCAATTTTAAAATATTTTGAAAGATTGAGCTATTGAGATGAAAAATTAATAGAATAATTTGAATATTTTTCTAAGAAGACTTAATTATAAATTAATTTATATTCTTGAGTTTTTTCGATATTCAGAATATTGCGTAAGAATTGCTAAACATTTGGTAGGATGATCCCACAACTCAAAAATAGGAACATCATAAGAGATAAATTTTTGAAACCATGAATATTTATAAGGAAAAGGTCCTGCGTAAAAAACAGGGACAGAGTATTTCTTCATTAAACGTTTTATTGGTTTTAATACGGCACTATCAATTATGAATTTTATAGCCTTTGTTTTTTCATCAAATTTCATACCAGATTTTTCCATTGTTCCTATTACATCATCAAAATCAAAAACTCCATAAACAATTATACTATCTATTTCTCCAGATTTCATCAGGATTTTTGGAAATTTATAAAATAAATTTATAAAATTTATATCAAAAGTCACATCTATTGGATTATTAGCACTTGCGGTGGGAGGTATTAATTCTGAGATTTCTTCCTTAAGACTATTTGAGAATTCAGGCACATTTAATCCATATACTTCTGCCATTTTGGCCATCATACTCCCGCTTCCTCCTGAATCAGTGACAATTGCTACTCTTTTACCCTTTGGAAACACATTATAACTCTTAGCAAAAGAGAGAGTTCTTAAGTAATAAAGAAAATCCATTATTAGATCAGTTGAAATTATTCCAGTTTCTTTAAAAACTGAATTATATATTTTTTGGCTCCCTCCGATTGATCCTGTATGACTCATTATAGATCTTATCGCCGCTTCAGTACCTCCAGCGTATATTGCGACTATTGGCTTATTTGGAGTAATACTTTTAGCTAATTGAATGAATTCTTTTCCTCTTTTTACTTCTTCGATATATATACCTATTACATCCGTTTGTAGATCGTTTTTCAAATATTCTAAGCAATCCACCATATCAATATTTCTTTCATTTCCAACTGAGATTGATTTACTAATTTTAACACCCATTTCTTTAGCATGCCAAAAAATTTGGGCAGCAATTGTACCAGATTGGCTTACTATTGAAATATTTCCTCTTTGAGGAATGGCATAGGGCCAAAATGTATTAAAATATGCATTTTCTTTTTCAGGATATCCATACCAACCATTATAAACGCCTAGACAATTAGGACCGAGAAAGCTTATATCGTATTTTTTAGCAATCTCTTCTATTTTCTCCGATAGTTCGATTCCATTGATGCCACTTTCTCTAAAGCCACCTGAAGTTATAAGAAGATTTTTAATGCCTTTTTTTCCACATTCTTCCATGACTTCAGGTACTACATTGGTTGGTAATATTAAGAAAGCCATATCTGGAACAATAGGTAAATCCAATACTGATTTATATGCTTTATATCCTTGAACTTGTTCTAATCGAGGATGTATAGGATATATATTATTATCCAGCCCTCCTCCAAAACGTATATTTCGAAGCTGCATAGAACCCATTGTAGTTAATAAGTTATTATTTGCTCCAAATATAGCAATTGACCTAGGATTCAATATATTATACAAAAAGTGACCTTTATTTGGTGTCTTTTTGCTATTTTTCGACAAATATCAGACCTAAATAGATAAATATAAAAATCTATGGAAAGTAATAATAAAGCAAATAAAGTAAAAAATTTGAATTTTTGCAAAATAGAATTAATCAGCAAAACTCAATAAAATTATTTTTCCAGTTTTAAAAAATTTTACCAATTTTATCATCTTAAGCGTCCTTTTATTCCAATTTGGATTTTGGGTTATTAAATCCCAACCCAAGTGCCAATCTAGAACTTTTATCTTATTTGACCATTTAGGAAAAACTTTATTTTTTTAGAGTTCATCTTTTTTTCCCTATTATTATGATTTGCCAGTGGAACCAAATCCTCCTAATCCACGTTGTGAGTCTGGTAATTTATCTACATCAGTAATTTCGTACTCATGCATTTTTCCCAAAATTATTTGACAAATCCTATCTCCTTTTTTCAAAATAACATCCTTATTTGATAAGTTAACAACTATTGCCATCCACTCATTTCTATAGCCAGAATCTATTGTTCCAGGACTATTAACAATAGAAATCCCTTCCCATAATGCTAATCCACTTCGTGGAACAACTTTAAAGTAGTATCCTTCTGGAATAGCAGTTGCGAAGCCTAATGGACATGCTATCCTTTCTAATGGTTTTAAAATATAAGAATCGGTCTCAATATCGAGTAATTCTTTTTTCTCACCATTTTTAATTATTTTTTTAAAACCGAAAATACGTGCATCCGCACCAGCATCTCCAGGTTTCGATGGTTTTGGTAGAATTACTCCCTCTCTTAATTTTTGAACTGGAATAGATATTTTTTCTTTATCTTTTTGCTTCATAATTTATTAGATTATAATAGTTTAACCTATAAAAAAGAATTTTTATTAAAGAAAAATTATCTTATAAAACCATTATTCATTAAACGAATTATATAATATTAGGAAATATTTATTATTTAAGTGAAACTTTATGATTGTTATCGACAGATATGACCCCCGATTAGATAAAGATGAACTTAAGGAAATTTTTGAAGATTTTATTGAAAATAAATCATATTTCTATTCACATTGGCAAAAATTTGAGAACGAGTTAAATAGAAGAGCTCTCGATCTTCAATACAGAAATTCAATGATTATTGCTAAAGAAGATGGTAAGATTGTTGGTTGGGGTACATATACTTCTTTTATAGATTATTTAGGGAATGAAAGGGCAATAATTCACCAAATTTTAACTAGAAAAGAAGATTCCAAAAAAAAAGGTATAGAAGAAATGATTATTCGTGAACTTCAATTATATATTAAGAAAACCCTAAAACATGATAAAGTATTTATTTTTTGTCCTGATTCTGATGGAGCTTTAAGAAGTGTTCTCTTAAAGATAGGAGCAAAAAAATCTGAGCATATTTGGTATGAAAATAAAATCTAAAAAAGTTTGCATATTCTTCTTTTAATTACTCTCATTTTTTAATTAGACGGTTATGAATAATACAACAGATAATTATGATTGTCAAAATTATAAGGCCACCTATTATATATCCGCCATAAGCTTCGAGGATTTGCATAATTGTTTATAAGAAATTCCATTTAATGATTAATTTTTAAAGAATCTGTATATTTAAAATTATATTCTTAAAAAAGTACAAGTCAAGAAAACTCGTAAATTGATAAATAAAGAGAAAAAAAAATTTTAGATATAATTTAGTCTTATGCAACTTTTTTCTATGTATAAAAGGGTTTTTTAGACATTTACTTTTTGATCTTCTAGATTAGGTTGCATATTTTTGCTAGGACATCGAATCGGTTAAGCTTATCTTTCGATTTGGAAATTGACTTGTACACGGACGCGATAAATCAATTTATCTTGATCTTCTTTTACCTTTACATCACTTTCTATAATCTGGATATTCCGTATACCCCGTAAAGATTTCTTTGCCTCATCGTAACAATTTTTAACTGCATCAGCCCAATTCTTATCGCTAGTTCCAACAAGTTGTATACTTTTATAAACGGGCATTCTCATTTCACCTTTCTAATTAAAGTAATTTTCATTGATTTCTTGTGTAAGTCATAATGTAATAGTTTTATATTTAAAC
>JBHLOI010000033.1:0-22020 GCA_048940645.1 Promethearchaeota archaeon
TATACGCTTTTCTTGCTAAGTTATATACATCTTGTTCAGAGAAGCTTCCTACTTTCATATTTTTTTCTCCTCATATAGATTAATTTTTGAATATTTTATTATATTCAAAAAAATATTAAAGCCTTATTCCGGTTCACACCATATAATTTATCTGACTTTTTAGAGCTTCCCAATTTGCTTTACAACAAATAGAGAAAAAAAGTCACAAGTTTTCCTTGTAAAGCATTTCTATACTCTTATTCAGTATTGCGAAGATAATACATTATTTTTCTATGAAAATTGGATGGAAAGTTAAATTCATAATTCTTCTAAGGTTATATCGAATTTTTCTTAATCGTTCACTCTTTATTATGATTCTTTTATTGTTTTTCATTTTTTTTAGAAAGGTTTGGAAAAAATAAATAATCTAAATATAAAAAAAAGTGCTATTAATATTATACAAAAAAGAATAAATTTTGTTATCAAATGAAGCTTAAGAAAGGTACTTCGATATTCCTTTTACTTAACATAATGGTTATCGCTAATATGATTTATCCAATTTGCTTTTTCACTCCTCATAAAGATATCAGTAAAAATTTTGTCTCTGACACGCCTAAGATGTCCAACTACTTTGAGTTAACCCCATTTGCTATCCCTAATGATTATACTTGGGCTCAAGCTGTCACGCAGCCCTGGTGTTCTGGAGCTGGGACTGAAAACAATCCCTACATCATTTCAAATGTCAAAATTGACGCCCAAAACCAAAATATCCGGTGCTTATCTATCGAATCAACTAATGTTTTTTTCCAAATCAAAAATTCTATATTTTACAATTCCGAGAGTAGCGGTATTAGACTAACCAATGTGCAAAATGGGGAACTCCTTAACAACACCTGTTATAATAATCATTATGGCATATGTGTGGAAAGTTCAAACAATATTTTAATGGAAAGTAATTATGTTAAAGGTAATTACTATGGAATCGGGATTTACTCAACAGACAATAGCAAGTTATTAGACTCTACTATTCTAAATAGTTATACCGCCATTGATTTTATGCACAATGATAACAATATCATTTCCACCTGTGTTATGCGGAATAATTCCTATGGTGGCGGACTATCTATGTATGAATCTTTCAATAATAAAATAACTTTCAATTCCTTTTCTTATAATGATCCTGCAATACATCTGACTCGGTGTGATTCCAATACTTTTGACCAAAATACTTTAATCTCTAATGAAAATGCAGCAATACAATTCTTCCAAAGTAGTTACAATTTATTTACTAAAAATACCATCCGGGGCCACTCGACAGCCATACTCCTGTCGCCTCAATCCAATGAAAATATCATCAGCGAAAATATAATGATTGATAATAATGTATGTATTAGAGATAACGGTGAAAATAATGTTATTAGCGGTAATATATGTCTTACAATGCCCATAATCTTTACATTAATATCGCTTGTAATCATTTTCATTAATGCGCTTATCAGCTTAACTGTAGTAGTTATTGTGAAAAAAAGGAAAAAGAAAAGAAGAAATAAATTCATTAACACAGCAAAAAGTTCGAGTCTCTTGAATTGAATGGAAAGGTAAATTCAGCATCTGATTTCCATGAAAATTCCTTTTAAAAACAAATTTCTAAGGTAGTTTAATTATAAGGATAGTAGACCTTTTATTCACTACCCAAGATTTATTATTTGTACGATATTTTGAAGATTTCTCGATAGCTTAAGTCTAAAGAAATTTCTTAAAATATTGTATAACACTCCAAATAATACCAAACCATCCGATTATTTCTAATAAACGCCACATCAATTTGTATAAATTTAATACTAGGGGATTCTTGGAATAATCTCACTATTGACTGGATTTCTTTTAGAAAGCGTAATTGGTTTTATTCCAAGTGTTAGCTGGGGAGATCCCGGTTATGAGGAATATATCGACTTGATAACGAAATTAGGAACCTTTTCGACACTTTTTCTGAATCTAGGGCTAGGCTTTTTTTTAATATCAACTTTTGTAGGAGCAATGACTGATAAGCGATTTTCAATAGAAGTCAAAAGGGGAATGTTGATAGCATCCGTTTTAGGAATTATCACATTGGTAATATTTAATTATTTGATTATGTATATCGGAATAACATAAAATCAAATGATTTTATTTTTTTTTATTTAGAAACTTTTTAGCAATTTTCTCTTTCATATCGAAGATACGATCTTCATCTTGAAAGATGATTATGTAAATCATTTTAAATACGTAAACCTGTAAAAAAAGAACCTCTTGCTGTTCTTCTAGAGTCAAATCGAGTGTCTTTACTTTAAAATTCCAAATATTATTTTACAATTCGGTTTCATCCCTAATCCCAAATAAATAACATATTTCTTCCCATTGATTTTTAAATCTATATTTCTGATTTATATAATTGTTTCTTATCTTCTTAATAATTTTATCTCTATTTTTTCCCGGTTCGGTTAGTATGCTATTATTAAAAAAATATAATGGATCAGCGTTTATCTTTTCAAAAATCTCGGGATCTTCAATCAATTTTGTCATTAAATATGTAAGACTGGTCGTTAAATAAAGGATGAGTTCATCTCGAAATTTAATAACAGCGTTAGTAATCTTTCCCTCATTCATACAATACCTTTTTCTTATAAGTTTTTCAAACTCATTTATCCAGTCACTTCCGTGTACTGTTATTGACCTTATCCTATAAATTTTCCCCATAAACTTGTATATCTTCCAAAAGTTTTTTCTATATTTAGCTAAGATAGAAGCAGCATTAAGCCTTAATCGTAAACTCACAAAATCATTACTACCTTTAGTGAACATTGCTTCCAAAAATGTTGACGCATCAATAATGAAATAGGCATCAATCATATCATGTTGAAATAAACGAAAGTAACTGGGCAATATAACTCTGTCTTTGTCTAACAATTTCCCTTCTTTTAAGTAAGAAATCTGGTTAAAATTTTCTTGTTTTAGATATCTATCTAATGGACCAAATTTGCTCTCAAGATTTTTAAAATTAAATAATTCGGGATTGAACCACCAAGGTAGACAGATCACTGGACTTCGCCATTTAAATTGAAATCCATTTATATATAATGCATTCACGAGTAAATGTAAGTCTTTTAATGCTTCTTGATACTGTTACTAAATAAATTTAGATTTTCTTACTTTGTATTCTTTTATTCTCATGATAAAGAAAATAATAGTAGAGACTAGTAAAATAATGGTAATGGCAGAAAAAACTATAATGAGAACCATATACATTTAGTTAATAGAAAATTTTTAAAAACCCAACTAAATATTTCTATTCAATTTTCAGCAATAAATCTCCTTGCCCACCTCGTAGAATTAATCCTTTCGATTCTTATTATCTTAGTTTAGAAATCTTTAAGCAAACTTTTCTTTCTGCTTGTAATAATAATTAAGATATTTAAAGGATTGAAGATTAAATGAAATAGATAAAATGGGCAAATCTACTCACAACTAAAGAGAATGAAGAAAATGAATGAAAATATTGTCCCATTCAGGGGAACAGAACTTGTTAAAGCTGAGGTTAATGTAGTTTTAGAATTTGAAAAGATTCTTGGATATCAGTTTCTAATAGTAGATGAGATTACGTGGAAAACTTTTGAACTCCGTAAACTCATAATAAAAGCTGAAAGTTATTTATATGATAAGAGCCATGAAGTTGATTTTGTTTGGCAATTAGCAATTTCAAATAATAATGTAGTTGGAATGGGTTTATATGTCAATCGCATGGCTAATCTTCCAAGCTTCATATCTGAATTTAAATCACTTAAGTATTTAGTGTTAAACGCAGGTGCTCTTGAAAATATCCCTGAGTCGATTGGAAATCTTCACTCATTGAAAGTGCTTAATTTGGGTAATAATCAAATAAAGAAACTTCCAAGCACGATCGGAAATCTTAAATCCCTGGAGATACTCGATTTAAGCCAAAATCATATAGAGGAACTTCCTGATTCTATTGGAAATTTAAATTCACTTATTACTTTAAGGTTAGGCAATAATCAAATTAAAACTATTCCCGAATCTTTTAAAAACCTTAAAACTCTTGATGAACTTCATTTAAACTCAAATTTCTTACAAAAGTTACCAGATCCTATAAAAGACTTAATATCATTAAGAACTTTGTATGTTGTTAATTCTAAACTTAAAGAGCTTCCAGATTGGATTGGAGATCTAAACTCACTTGAGTTGCTAGTTATAACAGATAATGAATTATCATTTATCCCCGAATCGATTGGGAACCTCAATTCACTAAAAACTTTATTATTAAATAATAATAATCTAACGAACCTCCCAGAATCAATATTAAATCTAAATTCTCTTAAACTTTTAAATATAAATGGAAATAATATTGAGAATCTCTCAAAATTCTTTGTCCCATTGAAGAGAAAGGGAGTTTCTGTTGTTACATCTGCAGAAGAAGTAAGCATCGATTGGGATTTAAACAATAGGATAAAAATTAATGAGATTCTTAAGAAAGGAAGTAGTCTCATTTTAACAAGAAACTATAATGAAGCGATGAACAATTTCGAAATTGCCACAGAACTTGCTGAAAAATTAAGCGATTTTAACCATAAGTTACATTATAAATCAGCAATTTTAAATCTGACAGGGCGAGTGTATATATTGCAAGGGAATTATCATAAATCACTTGAAACTGCTCTGGAAATGTTAAAGTATGTGGAATTAAAAAACGATCTCCCTGGAAAAGCTATAGTGTATAATAATATAGGAAACGCTTATCATGGGATGGGTAAAAGTAAGGAAGCATTAAAATACTACAAAATGGGATTAAAAATATTGAAAACTCAAGGATTAGAAAATTCTCCTGATGCTTTAACAATAAAAAATAGTATAAATAAATTAAAAAAAAAGATAAAATAGAAGCAGGCGCAAATGGTATCATCATAGGCTCTGCAATGGTTAACATAATTAAAAGAAATTTTGGTGATTTTGAAGTTCTTAACTTCCATTTGTAGGATGCCAGATTAGATCTTCATCTTGACATTTACTTTAATTTATAAAATTTCTTCCCATCTTTAATTTCCATTTCAGCTAATCCCTCTCTTTTTAAATCCATTAATTTTAACTCTACATAATAGTAATCTATAGGATGTTTTACTTCTTTTATGTTAAATACAATATTATTTACACTTTGAAATTGTTTACTTAATGAGTTTAAGACAATTTCTTTTGTAACTCTCTCTATATCATTATCTAAGTTATTTTTCTTAAGTTTCTTCATATACAATACGATTTAATGAGGCTTTTATTGTATTAAACAATTAAGCTATTTATACAAAAACGATAAGCAAAATTTCTGCTCTATCGCAGATAGGGTAAAGACTAGCAAAACCGCTAATTTATAACCCCGCATCTTTGCGAGCTTTATCTGCTTCTCCTCGACCAATATGACCTTTTTCGCCATTTTGTAGCAAAATTTTTAGGCCCTCCAAATATTTTATCCCGCAATCTTGATGCCAATAATAATTATAACCTTTTTGTGGGGCAAATCTAAGCCTAAGTGTGCTTTTTTTAATAAGGTCTCCACACCAATCACATTTAGTGGTGCCCGTGGGTGCTTCTTCTATTTGAAACATCGCATAAAATTCCTCATTCTGTTAAACAATATTTTGTATTTAAATCTCATTGAATTAAAATTTTTCTGTGAAAATTGGAAGGAAAGGTAAATTCAGATTCTGAGTTTTTATTGTTAAATACAACTCTTAATAGAAAGTTATTTAATCAACCGCCGAAATTTATGAACTCCACATTAAGCAAAAAAATAAACAATTTTACGCTAAACTAATTGTCTTCACATGTATCTTGATAGTTGGGATAGTTCTAAACGTGTGGGTTGATATAACTGAAAAGTAAGGAATAGATTGATATTTATAGTGGTGTTTATTATATTGGTAATAAGTATTGTGCTTTTTATATTTTTAGTTTAGCTAGTTATCCATTCGTAGAATTCATTCCTAGTATGAAAAAAGCGATAAGGAGGTCAAAATAAATGACAGGACAAGAACCAGATCGATTTTATTATAAAGATCAGAGATTAGATCTTATTGGTATAAATGGTAAAGGGTTACTCCTACCGTCAGATTTTGGAATTGAAACTCATATGACTGCTACTAGTTGTCGGAGAGGATATATAATGAGATACAAAATAGTTGAAAATCAACTTGTTTTGGATGGCTTTTGGTTTAGTTCGAAAACTGATGATCTCCCTGAGATTAATGGTATAAAACCTGTTAAATTGACTGAAGAAACGGCAGGAGAGGATGATTATATGCACCATATGTTTAAATTTGAATACAGGAATTTAGAGAAAAAAATATCGTTTAAGGGGAGTATCATATTAGCGAAAGATTTAATACGATCGAAATATGTTCATATGGGATTTCAGAGCTCAACAGCTTATAAAACAGTCTTAAAGTTTGAATTTAAAGACGGGATGATTGTCAATGTTCAGGATATATCTAAAGCCGCTAAAAAAGCCAGAAAATAATTACTGATAAGTACTATCTGAGGGGTTCGATCTGAGTCTTTTACAAGTAAATTTATTATCACTTTTCTACTATGATTATAATAAGAATAAAGGTATTCTGATTCAATAACTAATCTAAAAATTTTTTTTATTTTTTTAATTAGATAACAATAGGAGGAATTAATAATGAGAGAAGGAATTAATAGAAGTGAAAAAGTTAATAGTTGGGATGAAATTAATAATATCCTTTTTATGAAATCTTGGAATGAAGATCTTGGACGGTATCGTTCTCCTTATGCATTTCGTGGTCTTCCGGACAAGGATTATAAACTTAAAACTAGTTTAATTAGGTTAGGTGGAAATTATATGAAACGCGAACAAGATTTGCTTCGAAATTTTAGAAAATATGCTAGTAGAAATCTTGTCGAATACGATTCTATATGGCATTGGTTAGCTTTAGCTCAGCATCATGGATTACCTACTAGACTTCTAGATTGGACATTTTCTCCTTATGTAGCATTACATTTTGCTACAGCAAATATGGAGCATTTTGACAAGGATGGTATAATTTGGGCAGTTAATTATGACCATTATCACCAACTACTGCCTGTTGAATCTAAACTTAAGAAAGAATTAGATGATGAAGGAGCAGCCCTTTTTACAGTTGAAATGTTAGCTAATTCCGTTAAAAATCTAAATGATCTAAAAACCATAATGGATGATACATTTGTTATTTTTTTTGAACCACCATCTATTGATGATAGAATAGTAAATCAATCAGCATTGTTCTCACTTATTTCACGTTCTGATGTAACTCTGGATGATTTCCTTTACGATTTTCCATTATTAGAGGATGCTTGGTTTAAAGTTATTATTCCAGCATCGTTAAAATGGGAAATTCGAGACAAACTGGACCAATCAAATATTACAGAAAGAGTTTTATTTCCTGGACTAGATGGTCTAAGTCAGTGGTTAGCAAGATATTATAGCCCTAAAAATAAATAAATAGTACTAGGATGCTAATATGATTCGAAGAAAAAAAAATATTTTTTAAGAAATTAGAACCTTTAATGCTGAGCATGTAGCTTATTCTTTATAAAAGAGTGATTTGAAATCATCTTTCCATTTTTTAAGTAGTAATCCATCAGATGGATTATGGGAGTATGTTGTTTATTTTCAACCATTTTTTCAATTTCTTTATTTCCTTTTTCAGATAATGATGTTGAAATAGTTTTCCAAGTTATTGTCGTTGTTCCATCACTGTTTTGAGATAAACTTATTTTGCAATGTGATAACATATCTTGTTGGAACCTTACAAACTCAATATACTCATTTAACTTGAATCCAGTAAATGTCCATAAAACTTCCCCTCCAGAATTCGATTTTTTTGTACGAAATACGCACTTATCTTCTGCATATCCAGAACTTGTATAAATTAACTCCGTATCCCATCCTGGAATCCAATCAGCTTCACGAGCAGGACATAAAAGAGGGAAAATTTTATCTGGAGTTGTTTCTAATGTTCCAGTAAATTCCCGTATTTCTCTTTTATACTTGGGCTCCTGCTGTAAAAAGTTTTGTACTAAATTTTCTGATCTTGTAGTATCCAAATTTATTACCTCTAAAGTTTTTAATATAAATTGTTCTGTGTTTAGTATCTAAACACTAAGAAGAATAAGATTTCGATTGCTTATAAACCTTTCTATACTTATTGGATAATATCGTATAGAACCTACTAAACTTTTTTATACATTATTGAAACCAAGGTATCAAGAAAATCTGAAATCAATTGTTTTTCTCCACTTGTTTTCGTTTTTAAATAGCTTAAAAATTCAGTTTCAAGAAATCCTCTAAATTCTTTCACATGATCCATCAATATTTTACCTTTATCTGTAAATTGAATATGTAATTGGTTCTTTTGAAATGGTTCAGCCTCTTTTATTATTATCCCTTTCTTTTGAAGACGAGATAGAGTTTGAGAAATTGCTCCTTTAGTCAAGCCAAGATGATCAGCAATCTGTGTAATGTTTTTATCCTGAATATGATAAACAAATAATAATAGATGAATTTCTGAAGGATACAGTTTGATACTCTTATATGTGATTTTTCTTCTTCTCTCTAAAAATGTTAATTTACTAATAGTCTCCAAAATTTTGCTTACAAGATTCTGATTAGTTATCATTCTATGTTTAGTAACTAAACACTTCAGAAAAAGTTAACGGATCATAGTCAATATTGTAATTTTTGAAGTCATAGTCAATATTGTAATTTTTGAAGTCATAGTCAATATTGTAATTTTTGAAAAAACGGATTATACCAGCTTGATTCTTAATTATTTCCTACTAGCTAAAAAATTTCGAAAAAAACCTATCTATTTAGCTTTTTGGTATAATTGATTGTTTGATTTTTTAGCAAAAATTTTAATAATTAAATTGCTATGTCAATTGTGAGATTTAATTTTTCCTTAAAGATATAATGCGAGGTACTTACAAAAGCGAAGTTAATATAATAATTAGTATTTCTGGTTTCTGGAATGATATAAATCAATTAAGAAAGTTAATTGATAATTCTACTAAATGTAAGTACTGGTTAATTGAAAATCATTTATTGCATAAAGAGGGAAAGGGAAAATTTATCTTTCATTTTGAGAATTATAAACATATATTAAATAGATACAATACTCATACAGGTCTTAATCCATTGAAAAAACATGAAGAGAATAAAAATAATCAACACCACTCAACCTTATATCTCATGAGTAAAGGAGGATCTATAGAAAATGCTAAAAAAATAATGTTAGCTGCTAATTGTATCCTTAATGTTGGTGGATATGAGATTGGGATCGTAACTGCTGGAATAATACATAGCAAAGAAACTTGGAAAAAATTTATAGAAAATGATAGATTAATGGATTTTATCTTTGCCTTCGTAGAAACCATCCAAAATGTTGAAGAAAATTTTTATTTTACATGTGGAATGCATAATTTGGGATATCCTGATGTTGTTGTTCCAGGTTACCTAGATTATAACCAAGCAAATTACTTGGCTAAAGCTTTCGCGTATTATTTAGTAGAATATAATCCTGTCCTCCTATCTGGTGGTAAGTTCCGAATCGATGAAAATTCACCTAATATATACAGATATACTTATGAGAAATGCCACATCTACGATAATTTTGATAAAAACATCTATTGGCTATGCCATAATCCATATGGGTTATGGAGATTAACAGAATCTAATTTATGGACTTAATCTTTAAAAATTTTAAAACGTCTTATAATTCTTAAAATAAAAAAATAATAGTAGATACATAGATATCTTAAGCTCAAGTTGCAGAATGGCAAACTCTAATTATCCCATTTGCTAATCGACGCAATTTCCAAAGTTATGATCATTAAAAATCTTAATAGACTTCCCAACTTTAATTCTTAGTTCATATTATAAGTAAGAAAAAAAAGTCAAAATTCCGCTTAAATGGAAATAAAGTATAATATTTTTTATGATGAGCCTGAGCTTCGTGAGGACATTAAATCTATTAAGGATTCGGATGTTATTACAGAATTACATTTTGAACAAGAGTGGAATATTAGAGGTATGGCTCCAACTCGATCTAAATATCGATCAACAAATTTTAAACTATACTTTGCCATTCTTTTTAGCATCTTTCCCCCAAATGGGACAACCTCGGCTTGAATTTCTATGAAACTCTCGTAACTTTTTAATAGATCATTTTTAAACTGGTCATTGATAGGTGTTGGGTTTATTTCGAGTTTTAATTCGAGTTCTTCTTTACAATACGGGCATTTTGGCAATTTAAATCACATTTTTATTATTTTAATTATTGAATTTCTGCAATATAGTTAAACATTCTATTTAAAGGGTAGAGCAATCTCATTAATAAGGTAATTGAAATATATAAGATTTTAGCTCATTCATTTTTTTTTCTACCTTTAAATAGTAAAAAGAATAATAATTTAATATTAAAAATTGATTAAATGCAATGAAAAATAGGTGAAATAGCCGCTGGTCGGCCCAATAAAAATATTATTAGTAGGTGAAGCAGCCGTTGGTAAGACAAGTTTAGTTCAGAAATTTGTCAAAAACAAATTTGCAGCTGATTATAAGCTTACTGTAGGTGTAGATATTCTAACTAAAGATGTGGAATTCAAACCTGGAGAAATAGTTACTTTAAGCATCTGGGATATCGGTGGACAACAAAGATTTGACTTTATTCGAGAAGCTTTTTATAAAGGAGCGACTGGGGCTCTAATAGTTTTTGATTTAACAAGAGAAGCGACATACACTGAAACAAGAAAATGGCTCTCTGATATTCGTCAAAGTGCGGGTAATATTCCATTCGCTTTAATCGGAAATAAAGAAGATTTGCTTGAAGATGTTGGTGCAGTTATAAACCGAGACGAAGCTCGCTCTTTTGCAGAAAATGAGGGAAGCATTTATATAGAAACATCTGCGAAGACAGGTGTAAATGTTGAACATGCCTTTAGGGAATTAACTCGAAGAGGAATCGGGTATCGTGGACAAATTGGAGTTTTGGACATTAAAGATCATTATATTCAGCCTGATAGTAAATGGTCGGATCTACTAATAGATTATAAGGATCAGATCAATTCACGAGTTAGAGAAATACTAAGTTCCTCAAAAGAACAAGATTTCCGATTTTTAATTCTAGGAAATCCAGAAGTACAAAAATTCTTAATATCGAAATTATTAAGCGTAGAGGGAGTTGTCTGGCCCCCAGAATCTATTAATATTCTTTATAACACATCAAGTTATAAAATGAATTTATACTCTAAAGATTGGAAATTTCAAGTTTTTTTCTTAAGCGATTTGAAAAAAATAAATGAAAATAAGGATATTTTTCTTAAGGCATGCGAAAAAGCTGATGGGGTTATTGTTTTTTACGACCCAAATACCCGAGAAGGTTTTAATAATGCCGCTGATATGTGTATTAGCCTAAGAAATATGTTTCCAGATTTAGAAATAATTTTAACTACAGGTTCAGAAGATTTCATTGCTCCATCCAATCTAGAATTAGAAAGATATGTAGAGTTAGAAAAATTAGAAGAAAAGTATCAAATCAACAATTATGATGATTATGAATCAATTCTTTCAGAGATCTTAATCAACGTCTTAAAACGAAAAAAGAAGATAAATAAAGAGATTAAGCTTATGAAAAGCAAATTGAAAGAATTCCAAGACCAGCTTAGCGATCAAAAAGCCGAACCAGATAAAGTTAGAATGGAAATAAAGGAATTTTTAATTTCTATGGAGAAACCAGAAGAGATAATGGAAGCCAAAACAAAGGTTTATGGAAAAATTAAATCAGAACCATACACTCCCGCTGAAGAAAATGTGATCTTTATTAGTTATAGTCATGCAGATAAAGATCCTTGGCTTAAGCGTTTACAGATATACCTGAAACCTCTTGAAAAAGAAGGAATAATTCGCAGATGGGATGATACGCTCATTGAGCCGGGACAAAATTGGTTTAATGAAATAAAACGTGCTTTAACTTCAGCAAAAGTTGGTATCTTTTTAGTAAGCGCAGATTTCTTAGCTTCTGATTTTATTTCAGAAGAAGAGTTGCCAGATTTACTATATGCTGCTGAAAAGCGAGGAACAAAAATTATTCCTGTGATTATAAATCCTTGTAGATTTTTAAAAACGAAAGGCTTAGCAGATTTTCAAGCAGCCAATGATCCTATAAACCCATTGGTGAATTTAACAAAGGGTGAACAAGACGCTGTTTTTGAAATGGTTGCAAATCAGGTTGAAAAAATACTTTCAAAGAAATAATTATTATTAGGTTAAGTAAAATGACGCTCCCTGACAAAATAATAAAAATTATCAATAAAATTCCCAAAAAACATGAGGTCTTGAGAAAACTTATAGAAAAAAATTATCAAGTTCTGAATTTGGATGAATTGGAGGCAATTGATTTCAATAAAAAGGAAATAACAACTGATTTTTATACAACCATCGTAACAGAAATACTATCCGCTAACTCCGAAGCTTTAGAATTACTCAAGAACTTAAGTGTTTTGAATGTGCAAATAATAACTAATATTCACCGAAAAAGTGTTGAGAAGTCGTACGATATGCATAACATTCTAGACAAATTGAATTATTTGGTGGAAACGGGATTACTCATTTATAAAAGAGAGCAGAAAGAAATCCTTGAATTTACATCCATGTATGTTCAAAATGCGATATTAATTATTTCCGACAAAAAATGCCATGAAAACGCTGTAAAATATTACGAACAAAAAAGTAAGTATTTTAAGGAAGACTACAATAATGTAATGGAGATTTTACAACATCAATCGGAAATTGCTATCGATGAAGTGCTTGCTATCGGATTTCTTGGAGTAAATAACACATTACGAGTTGCTGGTTTTGGACTTCAAAAGCTAATTTCAATTGGAGAGAAATTGATCGGTATGGAAGATAAATATAAAGCCCCGGTTTTGGTGGCACTTGGGAACCTTTATGCCGATTTGGGAAGACGGGAGGAAGCAGAAATTGCCTATCTTGACGCCTTAAATACTTACAAAGAATTGGCAGGAACTTATTACAAGATATATTTACCTTACGTTGCAACGGTTCACAATCGTCTCGGAAAATTATACGTGGATCTCAAGAGATTTGAGGAAGCGGAAAAAATTTATCTTGAAACGTTAAAGCTTTATAAGGAGGTAGAAAAAAGCTATAATGATATTTTCTCACCTGATGAGGAAGATATAAAATTCCAAGGAAAGTTAGATAAACCCGACTATCAGAAAATCGAGGTGGACCTACCCATCGATTTGGACCCTGAAAAACTATGCCAGGAAGCTTTTGAGGATTATAGGGAAATAGTGAAGGAGTATCATGATGTATTTTTACCCGATATCAATTCAAGCCAGGACGAGATTGGTCATGTGTACATCGATCTGGATCTCTTGGGAGAGAAAAAAGGGGCCGTTCTTGATGAGCCGACTCTAAAAAAACTATATGCAAAAACGTGTTACGACGGACATTTAGCTGATGTGGCTACAGTATATAGCAATTTAGGCTTAACCTACATGGAAATGGCTCAGCATGGCGATGCTGAACGGATGCATCTTGAAGCTTTAAGAATTCGAGCTAAACTCGCCGAACAATACCCCGATAAGCATCTTCCTTTGCTTGCAATCATCCAAAACGACTTAGCAACCTTATACACACATTTATTTCGGAATCAAGATGCCGAGGAGATGTACCTGGATTGCTTGAAGACCAAGAAAGAACTTTCGGAGCGAAATCCGACCTTATATTTGCTCGATTATCTTGGAACACTAAATACTGTAGGACATTTTTATTTGGGGATCTATTATTACAATAAGGCAGAAAAGATGTATCTTGAAGCTTTAAAAGGTCTCGAAAAATTAACCAAAAAAGAGCAAAAACTCTATGCTACCAAAATAGCTCTCGTACAGAATAATGTTGGAAATGCAAACCTCTTTTTAGGAGATTATGAAAAAGCAAAACATTATATTGATAAAGCATTAATGGGTTATCCTACCAATGGTGATATTCTCTATAATTGTGCCTGCATAGAAGCTTTAAATAACAACAATGAAAAGGCTTTAGAATTATTGGGAAAAGCAATTGAAGCTAATAAAAAATTTAAAAAATGGGCCAAAACCGATAGGTTCTTAAAAAATGTTAAGGAATTGCCAGAATTTAAAAGGCTAATTGGAGAAAAAGTGCCTATCAAGAAGAACAAAACTAGTTAATCAATTACTTATTTTTAAGAAATCGAAGTAATTTATAATTTTTACCCATCGTTGGTTTCACATTTGAATACCTAATAAAGCAATCAAAAAATTTTAATATGTGAATTTTCTTTTTCATCACGGAATAAAATAATACGGGGGGAAATTTAATAATGTCCAGCTCATATAAAATAAAGGTAGTAGCTGCTGGATGGGAACCAGCAAAAAAATATTTCTTTCAAAATTGTGATCGAAATCTAAATAGCTTCTTTGATGGGTGTTATATAACTGTAGGAGTTGCTATTAGAAGAATTTCTTATTCCGACGAATTTGGAGATTGTTTATCTATGTATATTTGGGATATCAACAGTTCAGAAAGATTTCATTTTATTGTTCCCACTTTTTTTAGAGGTGCTGCTGCTTGCCTTTTATTTTATGATATATCAATTCCCCAAAGTTTTGAACAATTAAATCATTGGATACAACACATTAGAGCAAACCCTGGTTATGTTCCAATTTATATTGTTGCCTATAAATCTCAGATTAAGGAAAAAACTAATTTTGAAGAGATTAATGATTTTGTTGAAGCAAACGATATTAATGAGTTTTATCTTATGTCTATTCGAAAAGTATTTAGAGCCTCCCAAATATTTGATGATATTACTGCTCGAATATCTGAATATATCTTCTCTCACAAAGCTCAAATTCCAAAAATCTCTATTAATGATCAGAACCTCTATAAGAAATTTATCTTAACTTTTTCAAGATGTCCAATTTGCCTTGCTAAAAACCATCAAAGCACTTTAAATAGAGTTTTTTTCTCTAAAGATACTCGTATGAAAAAATTTAAAGAAAAACTAATACAATTAATGAATTTCTCTGAAAATTTTGAAGATCATTACCTGAATAAAATTAAGATAGGAATCCCTTGTTGTTCTTGCCATAATAAGATATTTTCCTAAAGAAAGGTAATAATTTAGAAATAAAATAAAAAAAAATTAATGTTTATTTGTTATTCCTTCTAATAATATAAGGGTATTTATCGATTAATTCAAATTCCTCAGGATATTTAAGTTTCCATCCACGCGATTTGAGAATTTTTTTCTTTATTTTTTGCGTATGAAGCACTTTTCTACTGATTCGGTTTCGTGGATATTTTTGTTTTTTTCTTTTTTGCCTTTGATATATAATTGACATGCTAATCCGTCATCCGAATTAGCCACCTCATCTACTCTTTTTAAATCTTTTTCTTATTCTATTATTTAATTTTATTAAGTCTTGAATAATGACTACATATTGGGCTCATAATAAATAATGGATAAAAAAGTCTAATATAACTTTTCATAATACTTGATAATCTTCTTATTATAATTAAAAGTATTCTTCCATATCGTATTAATTATTTAATATCATCTATAGTACTTAAATGTTTTGATTAGCCATTAGAAAAGTGTGTACATATATATAATTAACGTTATGATTCAATAATGCACTTTTTGTCACAAATCTCAAAAATCTTGCTCTATTGAGGCACTATTTCCTATATCACTTATTGAGAATTTTGACTCAATGGCATGTATTTTCAAAAAGCGCGTAATAACCTACTCTTTACCGTAAAAAATTACTTAAAGAACCGTAAGTTAAAATCTCGTATGTAAATTTTCCAAAGTAGCCTTCGAGGGCTACAACTACATTATTGCCAATAGTATTGAAAAAAAAGTTTGTATTTCATAGAAAACTGGTATTTTAAGTATAACAAAATTCAACACCTACTAAAATTAATAATATCAAGGATAACTAAATTTAAATATTTACTTATAATCTTTTCTTTTTTCTTCTATTTAATAATAGCAAAGCTACTACTATTACTATTCCTCCACTAATACTTAAAATTGGAATAATCAATTCATAAGGAATCTCTCCACCACCTAAATAAAGAGTGCAATAATTTTCACTAAATACATTTCCATGACAATTCTCTTCAATGATGCATTTATCATTTTTTAATAGAATGTTTCTCGAAACTGTGTTATAACTACTCCTCCGTAAAAATATTCCATACTGATTGTGATTTGCGGTACTTTCCAATAGATCATTATCATAACAATTGTCTAAATATATCCCATAAGTATTGTTACTTGCTGTGTTTTTTATAAGATTATTGCCATTACTATAGATTAAATACATCCCATAATCATTATTATTTGCTGTGTTTCCCGATATCTCATTAATATTACTATATGTTAATCGTATCCCTCCATTGTTTTTATTTAAGGTGTTTCCCAAAACTATGTTATAATTACTCCTCCATAAATATATCCCATAATAAGTAGATGAACAATTATTGGCAACTAGCTGGGCATTCTCAACATCTGTTATTTTGATTCCCGCATTAGGAGATCCTCCAGAATTATATACCGTACAATTTTCAATTTTAAAGTACACATCGGAATTTTGAATAAGGATGCAACTTTCCGAACCTCCGCCATCGATTTCTAAATCTTTTATGACATAAGGGTCGGAATAAGTACCCTGCCCCGTACAATTATCCGCATTTCTAAAAGCAACCCATCCTGAATTATTGATTATATGAATTTTTCCCGATATTTTTGAGCTTTTTAGATTTATACTTTCTAAATTATTATTATCTATTTTTCCCGAATTCATTTGCCTATTTCCATCATTGAAGTTAATATTTATGTAATTAATAAGTGTTAAGGTGAAAAGGATTCCTAAAACTATAATAAAAATAAATTTAGGTTTCATAATTGCTTACTTGTCAATTGCTCATTAATAAGGAGGTTAATTTCCTTTATATATATTTCAACTAATCGAAAGAAAGCACTCACAAATGGATTTACTCAATAAATTAACAAATATTGAATGATTAAATAAATCTTTTTAAAGCCATATATCATTTTTTATTTATATATTTTGTCCACAACTGATGGATCGGTTAAGCCGGCGCCAATATCTGTTACTGAAAGAATTGATTTTAATATCTTTATTGAAAAGATCAAGCGGATTTTAAAAATGAATCTTATAATTTATAGTAAGGAAATTTTAAAATGAGGGAATCTTAATTGATTCAATTGAAAGCAGTTCTTCAAACATTTTAATTCTCTAGTACTAAATGTTTCAGATTTGAAGAAAATGAACAGAAAAAGAAAAGCATTTATAAGATATATTGGGATTCTTATTTTATTACTACTCCCCTTATTTGGACTGATTGGAGTTGTAATTAGTAGAACTAGTATTACTCCTAATGATGAATTTTTTGTAATAACTAAGGGAGAAATCCCAGATATTAATATAAGTAACTGGACATTAACGTTTGACGGACATATTAACAATAACTTGCTCTTTAATTATTCCGACTTTACTTCTCAGCCTTCAAAAGAGGTTTTGGCAACAATTCAATGTGTTGAAGGGCCTTCTGGTACAGCTTTATGGAAAGGTGTCTCTGTTAAATATTTACTAGACTTAGCAGAATTAAAAACTGGAGCTGTAGATGTTGTTTTCTACGCCGCAGATGCATATTCTTCCTCATTAACTATTGAAGAAGCAAGTGCAGATGATGTTCTTTTAGCATATGAAATGAATAGTGAGCTTCTTCCTGTTGAGCAAGGGTTTCCTGTCAGAGTGGTTGCTCCAAACCATCAAGGATATAAATGGGTGAAATGGGTTGTTAGAGTTGAGGTTGTAAATTATGATTATGAAGGTTATTGGGAAAGTCAGGGATGGAATGATGATGCTTCCATTACACCTTTCTCAGATTGGATTTGGCATGCTATGCTATTATCGATCTCTTTAGTATTCGGAGGTGTTGCTATTATATCAGGTTTAAAAAGGTCTCCTATAACAAAATTTTTCCGTGATCTTCCAAAATTTGTAAATAAAAAGTTCCATATTGCTGTTGGTATTAGCTACTTTCTTACTTCTCTGGGAGTTTTCTTATATTGGATTATTTCTACAATTACAAATAGAGGAGCTATTTTTTATACGATTCATGGTATAACGGCTTTAATATCCATCATTCTAGTTATACCTGGAGTTATTACAGGTTTTAAAAAATCAAAAAAGAGAGATAAATACGAAAAAACCTTGCACTACAGGTTTAACCTCTATTCTTTTTATCTGTTTTTAGCAACAATTTTATTAGGATTTTCATTAGTATTTTTCAATATTTTCCGTTTAGATTTACTCTTTTAGTATAATATTAAAATTTTAAAAGTGAAAATTATGCCTGATGATGAGAAAATCCTTGAAAATTACGAAGAACCCGACATTGCGGTTGAGTATATCTTTATCGAAAGGGCAGAGGAACAAATCAAACCTATTAATGAGGATCAAGGATATTTAATGGGATTTATTAATATATTTATCTCTGATACTTTTAAGAACGATAATCTTATTGCGTTTAAGACTCAACTATTAGATGAGTTAAACTACAGCGTAAAAACTTATGACCATTTTAAATCGGAAGCTGTTGATCTGAATGAATATAAATTTGGTCTAGTTGACAACCATCGAAACGTTATAGAATTTAATGTAATGAATGATGCATTTTTCAAGGCTCTAATGGATTCATTAAGAAATTTAATGATTGTTGGAAATAATTTTGATATAGAAAAATTCAAGAACCACGACATTTTCTACAGTTGGTTTGATAATTATACTAACAAGATTTAGAAATTGAATCTGTTCATAGTTCCTTGTTCTTAGTGATACTTTATATAATAGAAACCACTTCTTTATATTTAATGAATTTATCTGCAGTAATACTTATCTTGGTTTTATTTGCGATTTTAATGGCTTTTTTTTCTCAATCTAAAATTGATTATTTCCCTATTGCATTAATCATTGGAGCCATCGCAGTAGTTTCAATGCTCACGTTTACTACTATGGATGAGGCGGAAATTCTCGGATTTATCGATTTTAACACGTTAATTTTCATATTTGCCATGCAGATAATCATCTATTTTGCCACATATAATCGAGTAATAGAATATATTGCGATTAAATTGATTTTTATCACGAAAGGGAATAATCGGTTATTTTTCTATATGATTTGTTTGTTTACTGGCACTATTGTTGCCTTTGTAGAGGATTTAACCCTCTCATTGATATTGATTCCATTGATCTACAGGACATGCCGAATTTTAGATATACCCGCTGGTACTTATATGATGGGGATGACTATTACTATAAACATCGGAGCAATACTAACGCCTGTCTCTAGCTTAAAAAATTTGATCATTGGGAGGGAGTTTGAGTGGGGTTTTGGACAATACCTTGCTAATATGGGTATATTGTTTATAATCACGCTAATATCCACTATTTTCTTAATGGATCGGTTCATATTAAAAAAAGAAGAGAAACCGACTGAAAAGAACAAGAAAATACTGTTATCAATAATCGAGCCGGAAATTGTGATCCTGAGTAAAAAGTACTTTGTAATAACAATTATCATTATTCTTACCACTTTTGGGTTAATGATCATAGGATTTGAACCTGCTCTTGTTGCAATCATATCTGCAGCTATTCTTCTTCTTATTCACTCTAAAAAAACTAAATTTTCGGATCTTAAAGACGAAATTTCGTGGAGGATCATCATAATTTTTGCAATCTTGTTCATTCTTTCGAATTCTTTATCACGATTAGGTTTTTCAGAGTTGATCTCCACAGGTCTGGTAAACTTGGTAAATGATAACATTTACCTCGCTGTATTGATAACACTAAGCCTTTCTTCTCTCTTGTCCGCATTTCTAGCTGGAACGCCCGTTACTATAATCCTTCTCCCGATTTTTTCGGCACTCATCGGAGAAGGTTTCTTTCCTAATCCGATCATCATTGCGTTCATAAGTGGTGTTAATATGGCAGGCAACTTTTTACCTCAAGGTTCTGCTTGTGATCTTCTAACCCTCTCATTGGCAAAAAAATATAAAGTGGTGAATTTAAATTACAAGCGCTTGCTAAAAAATGGCGCTCTTTTCGCAACGATTCACTTCTTTATTATATTGGGATACACAATGATTTACACTTTATTTTTAAGTTAGGAGATAATAATTATTCTAACTCATTATAAGTAATTCAGTTTGGAGGAGATAAGTTCATTCATTATATTAAAAATTTCTCTAATTTCTTTAAACCCAACAATTTTGTGTTAAATTAAACTCGTTATTACTAAGGATCTAAATATATCTTCCTTTCTATTACAAAAAAATAAATTTATGAAAAGTTTTTTAATATTTAAGAAAGAACAATTAATAGGTAGATTCCATAAATAAAATATTATAAAATTCTTTATGACTGAGGAAGGAAAGTTTATTTCAGTACTTAATGAGATTAAAGAAATCTTTCAGTTTTTAACTGAAGGTGAACCATCACCGGACGATGAGATAGATGCTAGAGGAAAACTTATTAATAATTTCAGCCATATCAAAAATTTCAATGTGTTTCCCGAATATAAAGAGCTTACTGAAACCATTCTTCACAAATTAGAAGATTGGGATACGCTTGATTTATGGTTTTCAGAGACTTCAATTCCTGATGATATAAGAACATTATTAAAAATACCTCAAAAACCAGAAGAAATTTTAAAAAAAGAAGCTAGCGAATCAATCAAACAACCAACTGAACGAGTAGTTGAGAAAACAGAGATAGATATGACCCAAATTGTCAATAAAGTATCTGAACAGTTTAAAGGAGAAATTGAAGGTTTAAAAGGTAAGATTGAAGATCTTAAAAAAGAATTAGAGAAAAAGGATCAAACTCTTAAATCCATTTCTAAAAAGAAAGAAGTTAAGAAAATCGTGCCTAAGAAAGAACCTATATTACCTCCCCCAAAAATAAAAATTCCAGTTTTTAAAAGACCACCAATAAAACCTCAGATAAAAACTCAAGAGAAAGAAGAAACTAAAATCGAGCCAATTAAGCTAGAACCTATAAAAAGACATGAGGAAGAAGTTCATAAGGAGTTAACCCCTATTCCTAAGAAGTCAGCTGAGGAAATTTCTGGAGTTGCAATTCCTATTCCAAAAGAAAAACCACAGATAAGTACATTTGTACAAGAAACCAATGATATCCCAATCATCACTGAAAAACGTAAAATTACTCCCATTGTAGTAGAAGAATCTGAATTTGAACCAAAACTGGAGTTAGAGTCGGAAGAAAAGCAATCTGTAATTTTTTCAGTTGAAAAACCTAAAATTTCCTCTATGAAAATCGAGGAAATCGAAACAGGATCAATAAAATCAAGTACAACAGATTTATTCAATGTTTTTTCATCGGTAGGAGAAAAATCATCAGAATCTAAAGAAAAGAAAGCAGGATTAAAAGGACCTAAGATGAATTTAAATAGTGAAAAAGAAGAAGGTTCCCAGGTCACTCCGTTTATTAATTTTAATCAATCAGAGCAAGCTATTAGGGAGAATGAGATTATAGGGTCTGAAGAGGAACTACCAACAGATAAGGATTCTTTATACCAAGAATTAATCGCCTTAGAAGGAAAACGGTATTCATTAGAAAAAGATTTTAAAGAATTAGATACAAATTATCAAAAAGGTTCTATTGCTGATATTCAATACAAGAATGAAAGTATGGTTCTTAAAAATAAATTAAATGATATAACCTCGAGAATCAATAAAATAAGAAGAATTATTGCTAGTTTATAATGTTAAACTTAATTAGTAGAAAATTTATCTTTAATAATTTCATACACTGGTGGCATTACTAACTTATGTT
>JBHLOI010000033.1:22120-39744 GCA_048940645.1 Promethearchaeota archaeon
TTTATAATGTTAAACTTAATTAGTAGAAAATTTATCTTTAATAATTTCATACACTGGTGGCATTACTAACTTATGTTCTGCTTTTTTCATCATTTCTTTAACTTTATTAACATTATCCAAATTTAATCCTTCAAATCCTAAATTATAGTCCATTCTATATAATATTTCATCAATAGTATTGTATATTAAACCTATTTCTCCCTCATCAGTTTGACCGGGCCATAAGCCAGGTGAGGGAGGTTTCTCAATAATTTTTTTAGGGATATCAAGAACTTTGGCAAGTTCTCTTACTTCAGATTTATAGAGCATTCCCAAAGGTTCAAAATCAACTCCCCCATCTCCATACTTAGTAAAGTAACCAATAGCTAATTCAGCTCTATTTCCTGTGCCAGCCACTAGATACTTTCCCAAAGATTGACCCGCATAATATAAAGCAATCATTCTTAACCGAGGTTTAATATTAGCATTTGATATCGTATTAGGTTTTATGATTGGGGCAAATAATTCTAAAAATTGGTTATAAGGTTTTGTTAAGTCAATGATTATAAATTCAATTCCTAAATGTCGAGCAACTAATTTAGCATCCTCAAGATCTTTGATTGTTGATTCACATGGTAATCCTAATCCTATTACTTTTTTTTTTCCCATCGCATTAACACATAAAGATGCAGTAACAGAACTATCAATTCCTCCACTTAAACCCACAACAACCCCATCAGCATTAGCAGAGTCTATATAATTTTTTATCCAATTTTGAATATCTATACTTAAATTTTTAAAATCTAGTGTTCGCATATTTGATCTTATTTTCCTTTATATTAAAAACTCATTTATAAAAAAGTGGAAAAGAAAAGATTAAAATAAGAAATTTAAAATTATAAAATTAAAATTGGATTTTTAACTATTCTATTCAAGGATTATTTAAATTTAGTTTGAAAAAATTGAGCAACATGAGCGAAGAATTTAAACAAATTGTAGATACATCCTATAATAATGGAACTCCTTTATGGCTTTATACAAGTGATTATATTTTCGGTATGATACCCACCGATTCAAGTGGTGCTCGCTGGACAGAGGTTTCATATACATTTGAAGATCCTGATCAACCACTAATAAAAACAGAAAGAAATGCGGATTTATCTTATCAGTTTCTCCTTGAAGAAGTAGAAAAAGGAGTTTCTTTCTATATTGAAGATTTAAACGTTCTTTCATTAAAAGAATTCGCCTTAACTCTTGAAGGAAAATCAGGACCGGAAAAAATGAGTATAATAATAGCAGAATTAATTAATAACTCTTCTAAATATTCTGCAAATTTTCCTATAATTAAAAGTAAAGATGATCTAGTAAGATTAAAAGAAAAAGTGTAAAAATCTTCTGAAACTACTTCGATTTTTAAATTTTAGAATAATTATCTAATAATTAGATATATAAGTTCTTTCTTTGTGGATGTTTTTTAGTGAATTCCTCATCAACTCTTCTTGCGAGCTGATACCCTAAATTCGGATTATTCTCATGGATAACTTTCTTGAGATGATCACCATGTTGTTGGGAATATTTTTCAATACCTGCCGCAATAATGTTTTGATCCTGTTTAACAGGGACAATCATGCCAAACAAGCGAAGCATATCATTAGGAGACATTTTTTTTCCTATCTTTTCATCGATATCCTTATCAATATTACGGGCTAATGATCCCATTGTTAGAGATGAATAAGGATTTAGCATTTTTGATTTTAGCCAATAAGCATCAGGTTTTTTCGTAATAAATGTATCTGTATTTCCGTGTTTATCACTTGATCCTATGATTCTCCATCCTTTAGGACTCTTATCATAGTCCTTTTTCATTTTTTTTATAATAGTCTTTATTGGAGCAACTCCCTGATAATCTTTTCCTTCTTCTTTTTCAGTCATATTTTCAAATCTTTAATATCGATAAAATTATAAAAAGATAAACAATAATCTCCATAATATATCTAGTGTTCATGAGTTAAATTCTTTATTATAATTTCGTGATAAAACAAAATTGTCTTCTTAAGAATGAGTCTTTTAGAGAATACTGATAAAATCAATGAATTATACAATTCAGTACTTAATGCTATTGAGTTCAATAATTATGATAATTTAAGAGAAAATTTAATTTTAATAACTGATATTGAAAGGAAATTTGAATCAAATTACAATAAGAAGAAGAAGGAAGGTGTTTTTTATACCCAAAAAGAGATTTCGGATTTTATTTTTTCTGAAGCCTTAATTTCATTACTCAATAATGAATTTGAAAATCTGAAACTTGGAAGGATTGATGAGATTTTCTCATTAAATTTAAATCTTCAGAATAAAATTAAAAAAATCTTACTAGGTATTAGAATTTGTGATCCCGCATGTGGTTCTGGAGTGTTCCTTCTTAGTGCGGCTTCTATAATTCATAAATTAATGAAAAAATTGAATTATGACAAATCTCCTATTGAACTTAAATTAAAAATTATAAACAACCTCTATGGGTTTGAAATTAATGATTCTGCAATTAAGCTAAGTAAATTAAATCTCATAAATTGGTATTATCATGAAAATCCCGCAAAACTAAAAGAATTATTAGCAGTTTTAAATTCGAACCTAAAACAACAAAATAGTTTAATTACTACTAAAACCTCTAATTTCGATATTATTATAGGAAATCCGCCATACGGCAATATTCTGAGAAGTATTCATAAAGATTTTCTGAAAAAAGAGGAAATCTTTTATAATGATATTTATTGCGCTTTCATTTTAAAAGCAATTGAGTGGACAGAAAGAATTATAGCTTTTTTGGTTCCAAAAAGTTTTCTTATAAGACAAGGATATATCAAATTTAGAAATAATCTATTATCCAAATCTAATCTTTTAAAAATTTATGATATTGGCCCCAATCTTTTTAAAAAAGCCACTAATGAAGTCCAAATAGTGATATATGAGAAAAAAAGGAATCTGTCCAAAGATTTAAGAGTTTACAAATACCCTAATAAAGAAATTACATCTTATAAGGATCAAAAAGTAGATTCTCTAAGAATTTGTTTTAATGATAGATGTAATTTAAATGACAAAATTAAAAAAATTTTTACCTATTCCTTTCAGGAATTTTGTCCTTATTGTAATTCTGAAACTGTATCAATGAACAGGATTAGAATTAAAGCAAATCAGGAAATATTAACACTAATTGACAAAATAGAAAATATTGGAGATCTAAATTATTTAAATATCAAGGATTTTCCAATGATGATTCGAGGTGAAGAAGCAAAGGGCCTAAAGAAAGTGAGAAAATTAATTAAAAATAATCTTGATGGATCTTGTATATTTATTAATGCAAAAGAGGATTTGACATATTTCTATTTTAAAAAGACAAAATCTTTTAACATTGATAGGATAAATGCTGAAATATTAAAGGGTAACAGTTATGAATATTATATTAATCCAAAATTACTTCTTAAGCATAATAACATTTATCCTCAAGCAGTTTTTACAAAAGAAAATGTTTGCTTCACATCTTCAATTTATTCACTTCTTCACGCTGATTATGATGAATTAAAATATTTATGCGCCATTTTGAATTCAATTTTAATGCAATTTTATTGTAGATATGCAATAAATAATCAAAGAGATACTACAATTAATTTAAATCAGTATATGATAAGGCATCTCCCAATTATTCATTGCCAAAAAGATTCAAAACAAAAAATTATAGATAAAGTTGATAATATTTCTAAATTTCTCTTTCGAAGTAATGGAAAATTAATAAACAAAACTAAACAGCTTGTAAAAGAAATTGATAATCTAGTTTTCGGATTATATTCAATTACAGATCAGGAAAAAAAGACAATAATATCCATCATAAAGGAACAAATAGATTTTTTTAGGAATATTTATTGACTTATAGAAAGATCTATTATTCCAAAGTAAGATGAAAATCACAGATTTTGTTTCCCATTCCTATAAATTTCTCACGTTTTAAAACAATTTTAGGATTGAATGTTTTTATTGCAGGAATAAGATAAGATATGCACATATCTTTACATATCAAGGAAATTCTTTTATGCCACTCCGTATTATGTTTCATAGCGTCAATATGAGGGCATTTAACTATATTTATTATTGTCTCCGTTTCAGTTTTTTTAACTATCTCATGTTTATTACCTTCAGAATTCCAAATAAAAGAAAGAACTTTAGTGAGATCTTTAAGAGAATTACCTTGAATATTAAGATATTTAATAATTCTTCTAAATATGATTCCATATAGTTTTTGCCACACCATAGTATCTATTTTCAATGCAGTTTCAAAATTAATTTGATTTTCAACTTCAATTATCCATAATCTGTCGAGCGTTCTGAAATTATTTTCGAAATAAATTAATTTATCTTTATTATTCAAGCTCTTTTTAGATAATCCTTTTGCTTTAGGTAATTTTGAGGGAGAACCCCCTTTCTGACTAAATATGAAATTACATTTAATATCTCCTAATCCTTTATATCTAGATCTTTTTATTTCTATTTTGTTATTAAATTTATTAGTTATAGATTCATATAAAGGAATACAAACATCTTTGCAAATTAATGGAATCTTGTCATGACGATCGGGATTTCGATCCATTGCAGCGTAATAAGGACAATTTTTGATATTAACTTCGATAGTATCCTGATCTCTAATTGCTAACTCGTAATTCCAACCCTCAATTGACCACCTAAAAGTTAAAATTTTAATAAAGTCTATTAAATTCTCTCCTTTTATATTTAGATATTTTTTAAGTCTGAGAAAAATAATTTTTAGCAATTCTTTCCAGACAACTAAATCAATATTTAATGCGGTTTCCCAATTTGTCTCTCTCTCAGTTTCAACCATCCAAAGGCCATCTAGGGTAAAAAAATTCCTTTCAAAAAAGAAGAGTCTATCCTGAATAGATAAGGGTTTCAATATCAAATCCTAATTAATTGGCTATAATTATAAATAATGAAATGTTGCAATATTATATATAGTATCAACATCGAATATATTTTTGATAACTACACTGGTATGTTCTTTTTCTTTTAGTCTTTTAACTCTATATACTAATCCTTACTTTCTTATAAATTAATAATATTTCTATAATTAATAAGATACATCTTTTGTATTTCATAATGTTTAAATAGAAAGATTATTTTATATAAATTAGACACGCCTAAAAAAACTTTATTTTTTATTGTTATTAAAATGATATACTCAATTTAACTCGTTGCGTTACTTCAGAATTTTGTTAATAATTTTATTAGCTGTATATTGATTAGAAAAAGAATAAATTTAAAAGAAAAATGGATCAAATTTTATTTGCTCTTTTATTGAGTTTGTTAGCAGGAGTATCAACCTCCATAGGAAGCTTTATCTCATTTTTTATGAAAAATCCTAATCCAAAATTTATATCATTTATTATGGGATTTTCTGCAGGAGTAATGATTTTGATATCATTTGTTGAACTGCTTCAAGAAAGTATTAAAGGAATTGGGCTTTCAATGGGAGAAAACATAGGTCTTTTACTTGGGTTGTTATTTTTCTTCTTAGGAATGATAATAATGTTTCTTATTGATATCCTAATTTCCCATGAATATGAATTTGAAGACTCTGTAGAATTTCTTTTAAATAATCAAACTGGTGAAAGTAAGCCTCATCTTCATTATGGGCACCGTCATCGTCGAAGAAATCATCACCGTGGCGAAAAGAGAAAAATAAATTTAGTAAAAACCTCTTTATTTATCTTTTTTGGAGTATTTATTCATAATTTCCCTGAGGGTATGGCAACTTTTATAGGAACTATAAAAAATATTGAACTTGGGATTCTATTGACTATCGCCATAGCATTGCATAATATCCCAGAGGGAATTGCTGTAGCAGTCCCTATTTATGCCTCTACATTGAATAAAAAGAAGGCATTTAAATGGTCTTTCATCTCTGGAATGAGCGAACCCTTAGGTGCAATTATAACTTGGTTAATTCTTTTTCCATTCATTAGTGATATGGTATTGAGTGCTATGCTAGGAGTAGTAGGTGGAATTATGATTTACATATCATTAGATGAATTACTACCTGTTTCTCGTTCATTAGCTAAAGAACATTATTCTATTTTAGGAATTATTGGTGGGATGTTTATCATGGCTATAAGCTTAGTAATATTATAAAAACATATTTCGATTTAGGAATCTCTAAGATATATTGAATATACGTTTCGCATTATTATAAAAAATATTTTCATAAAATTTTCTTGGTAAATCGAAGCTAAGAAGTCCTTTAGTAGAATTAGTATATTCATATGGAATGTTTGGATAATCTGAACCAAATAATATTCTATCCTGGTAAGATAACAAAGTCTCAGGTTTAGGGCGCTTAGACTCTCGCTCTGGAAATATATTATCAGGTATGTAAATCATAGCAGTATCCAAATATAGATTTTCATGTTGATCCAAAAGATTAATAAATTTTTTATACTCAAAAGCTCCCATATGGGCAACGATAATGTTCATATTAGGATATCGTGTCAAAAAATTTACAAAATTTTTATATCCTACGTATTCATTGCGATATGGAGCCGTACCTATGTGAACAGCTAACCATTTGCCTTTATCAATAATTAAATCATAAATTTGATACATACGTTTATCATTAAGATGGAACATCTGAACTAAAGGTTGAATTTTTATTCCAAAAAAATTATATTCATCAAATATTTTCGTAATATATTCAATTCGATCGTCATCATCTGGCCAAACAGATCCAAATGGAATCACATTTACATAATTCTTCTTAAACTTATAAGTCCACTCATTAATATAATTTGCTATATTTTCTTTGTGAGCATAATTATAGGAAGTATAAAATTTTACATTTTTTTTCTTGAGTAAATTTACTAGTTCATTTGTAGGTAATTTATAGCTAATTGGCCATCCACTAATTTTATCCTCATCATCTCGCCTTTCAAAAAATTCCCATATTGCCTTAAATATTTGGGATGGAAAAAAGTGACAATGTACATCAATATACTCAAAATCATAATGCGAAAATGTCATCTGTAAAATAAAATATACTTTTTAATATTAATTTAATCTAGATTGACAATAAATTTATTATCAAAAAAATGACAAGAATTATTGCCAAAAAAATTGCATCGGGCTTTCCCATTTCTTTCTTATAAGCTTTAAATTGGAAAAATATTATTAAAACTAGGAGAATTATCCAATTTAAAATAAGAATTAGCAAAAATTGAATGTTGATAGCTATTATAGCACTAATACCATAAGTTAAAGATAAATTCCATATCACCTTGCCAATCATACCACCTAATCCTATTTCTATACTTTTTTTTTTAATTGATTTGAATATCAATGTCAATTCTTCCACATTTGTTACAAAAGCAATTATAATAAATCCGAAAAACTCTTCAGCTATATTAGTTAAATTAATTATATTTTCTGCTGAAAAAATAAGTAATTCTCCACCTAAAATTATAAATAATAAACTAAGTAAAACCCAAACAACTTTTTTAAATTTTGATACTTTCCCAAATTCAAATTTTTCTCTCTCTTCTATAATTTCATCAATCTCAACAACTTCTACTGTTCCCTTTTTAGAGACATCTTTTAAAGATTTAAAAATATAAAGGAGATATAATATAAGGGTAATAATCCCAAAAATGAATAAACCAAACTGAAAAGTGAAGCTAAATATTATAGCAATCATACATGCATATAAAATTAAAAAGTAAAATTTTGAGATTGCTTTCAATTCTATTCTATAAAAAAAGGCAGCTAAAGCGAAACATAAAGATAAGGAAAATATTGAATTTCCAATTACATTCCCTACTGCTATAAATGGAAGTCCGTTAATAGCTGCTATTATGGAAGCTATTGATTCTTCAGGATCAATTCCAAGTACTAATAATCCAATAATAAAGGGAGATAAATTAAAAATTAAGCATAAATCTTTTAAATTATCTAGAAAGACATCTGCCGCAAAAAATATTGTAAAATAGCCCCCTACAAACACGAGTAACCAAAATAATATCTCCCACATAGTTATAATAATATTTTGTATTTTTTATAAAAAATTCATATTGTAAAAATCAAAAAATCTCGAATAAAAATAGGTATAACTTCTAGCTGACAATATTGCTTTCGAGAAATTTCACAATTTAGAACTCAAGATAAATATAAAAAAAGATATAATTAATAAAATCAACTAAATATAGAATTAATTAAAAAATTAAATTGTTAAAAGTATTATATAAAAATTTATGTGAGTTTTATGATTGAATTCGAAGTATGGAAGCTCTATGAGGAGATGTTGCGAAGTCGCCTTTTTGAAAATGCTATAATGAATCTATGGGAAGAAGGAAAGATTTCAGGTGAGATGCATCTTGGAACAGGAGAAGAAGCGATTATAGCAGGAGTAGTTTCGCAGTTAGAAGAGGGTGATGCTATGGCAGTTGATCATCGTGGAACACCTCCTTTTATTATGCGAGGAGTAGACCCAATTTTGATTTTATTGGAACTTTTAGGACATCCTGGAGGTCTTTGCGCTGGAAAAGGTGGTCATATGCATCTCTTTTCCAAAGAACATTTAGTTTCATCTTCAGGTATAGTAGGGTCATCTGGGCCAGCAGCTATAGGCTTTGCATTAGCAATACAGCTTAAAAAACAAAAAAATATAGCTGTTGCTTTTTTCGGAGAAGGAGCCATTAATCAGGGAATGATGCTTGAATCAATGAACTTAGCGTCAGTCTGGAACTTACCTGTCCTCTTCGTTTGCAAAGATAACAATTGGGCGATTACCACGGTTAATGATAACTTTATAAGAGGGAATTTAATAGATAGAGCTAAAGGTTTTGGTATTGAAGGATATGAAGTCGATGGAACTGATGTAGAAGCAGTTTGGAAAGTAGTAAACGAAGCAATATTAAAAATACGTAATAATGGTGGACCTCAGTTTATCCATGCACATTGTGTGCACAAGGAAGGGCATTTTCTTGGAGATCCACTACTTAGATATAATCGAAATCCTTCCATGTTAGCAGAAGTTGCTGATTCTCTCAAGGAATACGCTGGAGAAAGTCTAGATGAAGTTCTTTTGCTTTTAAGCAAAATTAGAGGACAACTTAAAAAGAAAGTGGATCCTATAGTTGTTATTCAGAAAAAATTGAAGAACAACCCAGATCGACTCAAACAGATAGAAGAAGAAGTAAGTATAGAAATTGAACAAATAGTCAACAATGCTTTAAATATTTTTACTGGAGGAATGAAGAATGACTAAGATGGGATTTGCTCAAGCAATTGAAAGCGCTATTGCTCAAGCTATGGAAGAAGATGAAAATATTATTATTATGGGAGAAGATGTACACACATTTCGGTTAAATCTTTTCGCAAGATTTGGTAAAGAAAGAGTGAAACCAACACCTATAAGTGAAAGCGCATTTGTTGGTGCTGCGGTTACTGCCGCTATGGCTGGATTAAGACCAATTGTAGAGGTAATGTTAGTTGACTTTATTGGTGTTACCTTGGATGCTATCTTTAATCATGCCGCAAAAATTTCATACTTTTCTGGGGATAAATGGCATGTTCCTTTAGTTATAAGAACTGCTTGTGGTGGAGGTTATGGTGATGCAGGACAACATGAACAGAGTCTGTGGGGTTGGTTAGCTCATATACCTGGATTGTCAGTTGTTGTTCCATCAAATCCTGCTGATGCGGGGGGATTGATGCTTTCTGCTATTTATGAGAATAATCCTGTAATATTTTTCGAACATAAGTTACTTGCTGATTATTGGCTTGATTACATGGGAATTGGTGGGAGGACAACGGTTTCTTTTAATGTTCCAGAAGAGGGTGCAGAGGGAAATGTACCTGATAAATGGGAACCAATCCCTCTAGGCAAATTAAATCAGATGAAAGAGGGAAATGATATTACATTAGTTAGTGTTGGAGTTGGGGTTCATCGTTCTCTCGAAGCTGCTAAAATCTTAGAGGAAAAGGGTATATCAGTTGAAGTTTTAGACTTACGGAGCGTGTTTCCATTAGATTTAAAAGGGTTAAAGAATTCTGTTGCTAAAACAGGAGCATTACTCATCGTTGATGAAGATTACAAGAATTTCGGACTTTCAGGGGAGATATGTGCTATGCTATTAGAAGAAGAAATGCTATTCAAATACGGCCGTGTCTGCACTGAAACTACCATACCCTATTCAAGAGAATTAGAGGACCAGGTGTTACCAAATACAAATAGGATTATCAATGAAACCCTTAAAATCTTGAAAAAATGAATTCATAAATTTATATCATTGTAAAGTAAAGAAAAAAAGAATTAATTTATTCCTTCCGTAGGATAGTACTTAATTCCGTTTTAAGTAAATCTCTAATTGCGACGCGAATGACTTCTGAACGATTAGGATACATATTCATATTAACTAATTCTTCAATACCTTTTAAATAAGCCTCAGGAATATGACAGGTTATAAGCTTTATTAAAACCACCCGTTACTATTGGAGTATTTTTTTTAATATTTAGGAGCAAGAACAGAATAATAATTGAATATAATATTACGATAATACATACGAAATGCTAGTAAGAAATGTGAAAAATGCAAACACAGAATTATTTAAAAATTAAACTATCCATTTAATATATATAATAAAAGCACTTAATTTGTTCTTTTAATAATTTACTATAACAGATAATATGGGCGAAAGAAAAAATTATGCATGGGTAGCTCCATGTATTGGTGGAATTGTTTCAATTATTGCGCTTTTAACACCTGCAGCGTATTTTTCATATTTTGGTGCTTCATTTAATCTCTGGATATGGGGATTAGCATCGCTTAATATTCCAGGCTATTTTGCTTATACGACATTTTCAGATAATTTATTAATACTTATCCCATCAATTATTTGTACCTTAATTCTGATAGTTAGCTCAATTTTGATTTTGGCAAAAACTTACTCTTATAAAAAAGGCTCAGTAATAATTGATATTGCCAAGAAAAATTGGTTGATTGGATCAATCCTAATTATAATTGTTACAATCTTTTGGATGATTTGGTTAGAAGTTTCATATATATTAACACCAAATCCATATGGAATAACAATAAGTTTTTGGTCTTATGTAAATCCTGGATTTGGAGTAATTGGATTATTTATCAGTGGTGGTATAACAATAATTGGAGTTATAATATCAAAAAATCTTGCATATCGAAGTATTCCACAACAAATAATTAAAGCCTACTCCCCAAACTTTTGCCCACACTGTGGAAAAAAGGTTTTTAAAGAAGGCTATAAATTTTGTACTTACTGTGGATACAAATTTGAGAAAAGTGGTTTTACTTCTTAAATTAGATAAAATAAAAAAAATTTGTTATAAATTATTCAGAATCATTTACTTTTTCTTTTTCTTGTTGAGAGGGTATGTTTCCTTCAGGATAAATATTATAAATTTTTCTCGGTTTTATGTCATATCCGTCTTTTTCCATTAATTTATACAATTTACTAACGTTCTTTTCATTTGTAAGTTCCATAATCTCTCCCGCAAGGAGTGTATAAGAAAAGCCCGTTAAGAATGGAATACCCCCAAACATAACAACTACTACTAAAATTCCGAAGAAGAACATAAAGAGATCACCTTCTTCACCGAAAAAACCAGAAAAATCAATAGTTGTAAGAAAGGAGGTGAAAGTTATTAACGCAGAGACTCCAGCGATACCTTTTATGATAGATTGTGCCCAAATACTGATGGGCTCTATATCTCCTGGCTGTCTATATTTTTTATTTTGACGGAAGTAAACAACACCAGCATCATCTAGTAAAAAGTTGCCCGAAATAAAGAATGCAAACAATAGAAAGGACAAGATCATTGGCAATACACAACATAACATATAGCCTCTTATAAAATCAAAAAATTCCGTAGAGCCGAAAACCTCAAAAGTTTGAGGTAAACCAAGTATAGGTGCTAAAGTATTATACGCATAAAATCCTACAGCAATTGAAAGAAGTAAGGGTAAAATTAATCTCTTAACTTGTATGGTTAAACCAATCTCTTTTCTATCCTCCATATCTAACACAAGTATGTCATGTTGATAACTCCTTGAAATTTTAAAGAATAAACTTCTCAACTTAACGAAGATGAAAGCAAATTGGGGAGCAAAACGATTATATAAGGCTGCCGTTAGAGGTAAAGCGCCATACCATACGATTATCACAATAAGAAAAGTTATAATGATCTCTGTATTATTAGAGCCAGAAATCAATGTATTGTTAAAGATATTCATTAAAATTAAAAAGAGTACAAAAAACAAACTTATCAGAATTATTGCGATAGCATTAACATATACTGTGAGTTTATGTTGCTTTATATTTTTCCGTTGATAACTCAGTCGTTTTCCCCAAACAGCAGCAATAACTATTCCTAAAACCAATAAGATCGAAAGAATGATAAATAATGGTAAACCCATAGGAAATAACGGCGATAACCATAATCCCATTTCCTTCCTGCTCGATAAAGCTACAACTCTATCATCTCCCGAAAGGACATAATCTTTTTTACCATCACCATCAAAGTCATCAATAGTAAGTACTGAACTCGAATGATATTCAGTATTTAAAATTTGCAAATCTTCATGAGTAATAAAATTTATAAGTCTATAGCGTCCTACTTCGCTTAACCCTATAAGTGGCATATGTCTTTCAAAAAAGATGATTTCATCTATTAGATCACCGTTCATATCTTCATGTAGTACATATACTTCTGCTTCGATCTCTAAACCCTGTATTGAATGCTCCCATATTACTTCTTGAGATGTAAGATCAATTGAAAAGATTTGTATTAGCTTTTCTCTAGGTTCATTCTCACCATACCAATACCCAACATTTAATACGAAATAAGCTAAACCATCTCCCTCTGGACTATGAACGTACTCTAACCTTACGTCACTAGTAGTTGGTGGAAAAGTAAATTCTCGTATTAATGCTCCTGTAGACCCATCTCTTAGAGAAAAATTTCCATCCCATCGTGTTGTTAATATTTCTGGAATATTGTCTAAGTTTAAGTCTTCAATAATTAAATATTCATTAATATCCTTAGTGAGAGGAATGTTATAAATGGGGCTAAGAAAATTAGAAGCACTTGTATTAAGCAAAATAATAGACCTAGAATCAAGGTATAATATGTGAGACTGACCAGAGTGCTCAAATAGCTCGAGTTTAGGAAAATTTGAGCGTTCAAAGACGGTACCATTGAATGCAGATATAGTTTTAGTCCTAGTTCCATTGATTAAATAACTTGAAATATTAAAAGCATAATTAAGATCCCATCTATCATCCCAGGGATTATAGAAATCATACATTTCACCTTCTAATACAATTAGATCTTCACGATCATCAAATGCGTCAAATCCATCGTTTAAAGAGATTAAATCATGTATATAGAAATTAGTATAATTGAAAACGCCAACAGAGGGAATTGGTAAATCTTCCCCATCACTTCCATTAATTATTAGATTAGTACACAAATTTAGATAAAAGTCTGGTACATAATGGTCATTCTGTTCTGTCCAGTTAGGAGAAATTGGAACTTTACTAATAAAATAATCCTTTTTACCATCACCATCAATATCCATTACAGGAAATAACTTTCTTACGGGAGTATTATACTCTCTTAACCATAATACATTTCCATTAGATCCATCCAAACAAAATACTCCCCCATATTGGATATTGGTGTAACGCTCTGGCCTATCAGTTCCTTGAATATCAGCAAAAGCTATAATTTCACTAATGCCATCTCCATTTATATCTTCACCCTTTAAAGGCGTTATTTCAATTGGATAAGTATCTAGAATATCCTCCCATGCCCATCCTGGCTGTAATTCCATTTGAGTTAAAAAAATCATACCAAATACTCCAAAAATTATAAAAGAAACAGCCACAAGTATTCGATTGACTGGTCGAGAATCATCATCTCTGAGCTTTTTAGTTTTCATACCTATCAAATACCTAATTTTTTTAATTTAGATTAAGATTTAATTAAAATAAAATTAAATTACATCATAATAAATTTTTAGGACAAAAATCTACAAATAATTTTATAAGTTTCCAATCAGTGAAAAATCCTAATGCAATCCAAATTTTTTATGAAAGCCTTATTATTATTAACCTTAGTTTTAGCATTCTTAATTCCAATTACCTTCCGAAATAGCACTTTCACACCCAAAAACATTTACTCAGTAGAACAATTTTTTACTCCAAATATTTTTCCTTCTAATTATGAACAATATTCAAAAGGGAACTTTTCTGACTTCGAATGTTCAAAATACAATCTTTCAGTCTTTCTAAGTGAGGAAACCTCAACAGTATCAGGTAATTTAACGGTAGATTATTTTAATGATGATGCAATTAGTTTTTCACGACTCCCATTTCATATATATCCTTCAGGTATGCAATATGCTACCAGACCTGGACTTATTGAAATTATAAATGTTACCACTTTAGAAAATCCTAAAACAGAATTACCATTTGAAGTTCTTTCAGGCCAGCAATTGATGTGGATAAATTTGAGCAGTGAATTAGAACCTGAACATAGAGTGACTTTTTGCATTTCTTTTAATACCACACTTCCTGATGGTGGTATTGATAGGGGAAATGAACACGGCGCTGATGGAAGTCAAACAAGAATATTTAAATTTGCATCTTCTTATCCAATGCCATGTGTTTATGATGAATTAGATGGTTGGAATATTGATCCGTATCTACATGTAGGAGACCCATTCTATTCAGATATGGCATACTATAATTTAACAATTGATGTACCAGAAGGGATAATTGTTGCTGCGACTGGAGAACTGATGGAAGCAAATTACTATAGTAATAGAAAAGTTTTACATTATAATCCTCATTACCCGGTAAGGGAAGTCACCTTTTCTGCATCTCGATATTTCAATATAGAATCAAATATTGTAAATGGGGTTAATATATCAACCTATTTTCTTCCAAAATCTTATCCATTATGGCATTCTTGGGCATTAAGCATTGCCACTGAGGCATTAACCTTATATAATAATACTCTAGGAATTTATCCATACAGTACTTTTAATGTCGTTGAAGAACATACTCAATTTGGGGGTATGGAATATCCCTTGCAAGTTTACATTACCTCTGCTGCGGATCAATATGAATATCCAGAATATGCGTTAGAACTTATCATTGCTCATGAAACAGGTCATCAATGGTTTTATAACATGCTTGGTGTTGATGAAGTAGATTGGGGATTTTTAGATGAAGGATTAGCTGTTTGGATTACCGATTATTTCAGAGATATCCGTCACCCTGATTGGTACCTTTTTAGTCCTTATCGATATTTAAATACAGTCAGGGGCTATAATCTTACTGTTGGTTTACCAAATAAAATAAATCAATCTGTTTATGATGTTATTCCTATCAGTACAGATATATATTGGGATACTGCTTATATAAAAACGCCAACAGTTTTAGAAAATTTAAGGCAAACTGTTCTTCTGAATGATTTTATTCCTGGGTTAAGACTTTTCTTCCAAACTCATTATTTTGATTTTGCAACCTTGTCAGATCTTAAACATGCATTTGAAACAGTCTATGAAGGCTCGCTCGATTGGTACTTTTTACCATGGTTTAATAATGCGTATCTCCCCAAATATAACTTTACTCAAGTTACATATGATACTGGAACCGATATTATGAACATAACCATTACGGATTTAAATAAAAATTTACATGAATATAAGTATTCACAAAAAATTGAACTTAGGGTGTACTCTATCGGAGCATTTTTAAGATTTAGTGAAAGAATTTGGATAAACGACACCACAATGTTATCTTTTACCTTAGAACAAATTCCAGAAAGCGTTATCTTATTATATGATGATAATGTATTAGTACAATTATCTTATCTAGGACAAGACGAGCTAATTACAGAAGATATAGAAGTAAGTTATACTGTACCTGTTTCATCACCAGAAATTCCGGGTTTTAACATCATAATTCTAATCACAGTATTAATTTTACTTGGAATTATAGTTTCACTGAAGAAAAATCGATTTAAGATAAATTAAATTTAAACTCTTTTTTGTTAATTATCAATTACTTATTTAGTTTTAAAGAATAGTTAAGATAATTTAAAAAATAAAAAAAAATATTATTATTTGGGGTACTTTAGAATTAGAATATCTACTCTACCACCATCCTTAATTTAAGAGGCTCCTAATTCTGAAGTGCTCCTTCCTTATAAATTATAAAATTTTTAAGTAGTTCCCTCTTCATTAATATTTATGGGTTTAGCAGGCTTTTTACCGATTCTTATTCTTAAAAGACCATTCGCCATCTTAGATGTAATTAAATCTTCATTAGCATCGGCAGGAAGCGGAATGTCCATATTCACATCTACAAATCTAAATCCGTGAAATGGGAATGAAAATTGTTCTTTATCTTCCTTTTTAATACCTTCTCTTTCAGGAACTTTTGGTTTCTTAGCATTAATATTGAGGTTCTTATTTATTAATGATACTTTGACATCTTCTTTAGTGCGCCCTGGTAATGGCACAGTTATCAAATATTCCTCTCCTAAATCCTCGATATTGTGGGGAATCCAGTTTCCAAATCCGCTCATGAAATGTTTCATAAATCGACCTGCCATATGTTTCATCCTCGCTATGTCTTTGGGAGAACAGCAACCTGCAAAAACATTTGGTCCATAATGCTTTTCATGACACATTTTTTTATACCTCATATTTTTATTTTTTATTAAATTTTTTGGTGAGCTCGATGGTTTTTTTTTCCTGTGTGATTATCAAGATTCTCTCTAAGTTTTTGGTGTATGGTAATGTATTTCTTCATGAAAAAAGAAACTCCAATGCCTTCATACCGCTTAGAGGTTTTTCCATCTTCATTCAAATTAAAAATCCTTTTCATATTCATCACCATCCACGATTGGAATTGTCTTGGCATTCTGATCTCTCTTAGTTTTTAACTTTTCCAATAATTTTTGATAATCCTCAACTTCCTTATCTATTTCCTCTAATCTATGCCTTAACCTCTTTTTACTAAATTTTAAATCATTCAGAATCCTCTCTAGTCGATTAATATTTTCTAATGAACAATCTTCTTCATTTATCTCCCGTCTATGCGATCCATAATGGAAAGGAAAGCATGACATAACTCTCTTCATGCCTTTTTCTTCAGGGAGCCAAGTCTGTATAATTGTTCTAATATAATCCCCTAATGTATTTACACTTGATTCAAAATTGTCTTTTAAAATTTCTTCAAGCTTTTCTTCTCCAATTGGTGTTATTTTATAGATCTTTTTTTGACGATTATTTTCATCAATAATTTCCTCTGATTTAACAAATCCGCGCTCTTCGAGTCGTCCTAATAATGGATATATGGTTCCTGGTGAAGCCTTCCACATGGTTTTGAACTTTTCATTAATCTCATGTATTATATCGTATCCGGTTATACCTTTTTCATGGTTTTTAATTATTGAAAGCACCAATATATTCAGGCCAGAAAAGGGTCCACCTCGATGACCACTAAATCTTTTACCAAAAAACAATTCTTAACTCACC
>JBHLOI010000095.1:0-9385 GCA_048940645.1 Promethearchaeota archaeon
TTTGATGAGGAAGGAATTCTATATGAACAAGAAATAATTGAGGGCAAATTACAAGATGCAGTAGAAGGCAGGTTATTAAATCATTTTAGAAATGAGCTTGGTATTAAATCTAAGAAGCTTACAAAAATTAGTGGAGCGAGACGGTATTTTGTGTTATTTAACTGGGTTAGCTACGACTTTAATAATCGCGAAAAATACGTGAAAACGGGTTTTCGCAAATGGAATCTCGTTTGGAGAGAGCGTGCTATAGAAAAATACAAAAGAATGAAAAGCCAAAAATATACCCATGGCTATAGATCGAATTGATTTATCTTAATTCGACTATTGTTTTTATTTAGGATTTTTCCATAAAAATTTTTAAATATTATGTTATCATTAATAGTGATCAATAATTATCAAATTTCAATAATTGGTAAATTTGACACTTAAAAAAAAAGTTGGTGAAACTCCAATTAACAAACACAATTCTTTTTCTAAAAAAAAATTCATAATTACTATTATATTATTAGCCTTTGGTGTAGCTTTGATGCCCACTGGTTTTCTACTTCATAATTTTATCCAAACAGAAATTGAAAAAGGGATTGCTGAAGAAATAAGAATACCTGGCCCTAATGACCCGGGTTATAATGAATGGATATCAAATGATTATCCCGATGCTATTCCCGAGTATCGAAAATTTTACATGTGGAATTTGTCTAATCCTGCTCAATTTCTCACGGGAAATAGACCAATCCTTGAAGAAATTGGTCCTTATGTATTTCGAGAATATACCACAAAGTATGAGGTAAGTTATAGTGCTAAACTGGATGAAGTAACCTATAAACAATATTCAACATACAGATTTCAACCAGATATGTCTGCTCCATTATGTTCTCTTGATGATAATATTATAAATATAAACCCTGCTTATTTAGGAGTTCTTGAATTAGCTGAAAATGAGGAAAATCTAATTAAGGTTATGTTTCCGTCTGTCCTTTCAGAAGTGAAAACAATGTTTGGAGAAGAATTAAATATTACATTGAATGAGCTTTTGACTAATGAAGGAATTTATAAAATGCTTGTTGGGGCTTTATATGAAATGCTTTACGATCTTTTTTCCGGAATCCTTGGTGACCAAGCAATAAATTTAACTGCTACTTGGATAGTTGACTTTCTTACTACACATATAGTACCATTAGAAGATCTTGTTGAATTTATGGATGATGCAATGCCTTCTCCTGACGCAATTTTCTTTGGGGAATGGGCAAACGATTATTTTCCTGAAGTTGAAGTGGATCTATCAATCTTATTTGGGCATATTTTAGATGTAATAAGTGATATAGTTGATTTTGTTATTGATCTTATTTTCTTTTGGGACGTCTTACATTTATTTGATGCTATTAAAGATGTATTACATCAAGAACTTATGAATATGTTTGAAGAGTTATTTACTGAATCTCCAGTTGCAGAATTAATTGCAGGACTCCTTGCAGATTTGATTCGAAGTTTAGGGAGTAAATTAGTGGATGAAGAGGGTAGTAAGACCGGTGAAGGGGTTGATATCGATGGTCGAGAGCCATATAATTTTCCAGGCCCAAGTTCTGATCTAAATATCATCAATCGTAGCGAAGATGGCGAGTCTGGAATTACACAAGAGCAATGTCAGGCTCTTTGGGATCAAAACAATCCAAACTCGCTTCTAGGTATGAATCCTTTGACCAATCCGATCTGGTTTGAAGCGTTGGCTGGAATTGAAGAAGCTAAATTTTTCATAATGAATACTTTTTCTCTAAATGAAACTCAATTAGAATTAATTTTAACTTGGATCGCTACAAGTATAAACGGATGGCTTAAAAATATATGTGAATATTCGATAAAAGATTGGAATAGCGGTTTACTCACTACTCGTACTGTTAAGGAATGGCTCTTCACAGCTGTGGATAATTTAGTCAATGAACAAGATCCTTCAGAAGCACATGTTGAACTTTTTAGTAATTGTTCTTCTGCAGCTGAAGCAGAGGTTGTAGATATGAAAAGCTTTACTGTAAACACAGGTAAACTTGATATTGATCAAGTCTCTAACACTGTTAAATATGATGGTATGGAAGTTATTACTGTTTGGGAAGAAAGAGAAAAAGTGCGAGGAACTGATGGTACTCAATTTGCACCAGGGGTCTCTAAAAATGACCCTCTTTACGTCTTCATAACTGATTTATTAAGAACAGTAGAGATTACCTATTCTGGAACTAATAATATTTATGGTATTGAATTATATAGATTCAAATTATCAGAAGAGACCTTAAAAATAAACCCAAAATATTACCAATCCATTGAAGGATTAGCCAATATGACTATAGATCAAGGAATTCCTACTTTTCTAAGTAAACCCCACTTTCTTGATGCTAGCAGCCATCTGAAAGATTCTGTTTCTGGTTTAAATCCCAATGAGACACTTCATGATATTTACATAGATGTTGAGCCTTTAAGTGGGGCTGTTATGAATGCAGGTGAACGTATACAGGTTAATTTTATGGTTAATCACACAGATATGTGGTATATAAATTGTTGGGAAGGTATAATGCCCATTCTATGGCTTGAATTTGGGGGACAAATAACAGAAAATCTTGCTAATAAATTTAAAAACTTAGTTTATACAGCTCAAGATCTAAGTGTAATCTTGTATCAGGGGTGTATTGGTGTAGGTGCCGCTCTTATTATACCTGGTATGATTTTTACAACAACTCAGAATCGAAAACGATTGATTATGAAGAAGCAAAAACCGGCACAAGGCAAAAAAACTTCCAAACTACCTATTAGTAAAAATATAAAGCATAAAGAAACATCTTCAAGTAGTGGTAAACTAGAATCTTGAATAGTGATAGATTAATAAATAAATCTTTCTTTTGAAAGTTAATAGATTTTATTTATACAATTTCTAAAAGGTGTGTTATTCTCATGGTTAATAAAAGAAATGCCATTAATCATGAATTTATTATTTTAGAATGCATAAGAGATAACCCTGGGGGTGTAACCGTCTCAGATATAGCCAATTTTACGAAATTTTCCAGAAATACAGTTTCTAAATACGTTTCAATTCTAGAACTCAAAAAACAAATCTTTAGTAAAAAGGTTGGGGCTTATAGATTGTATTTTGCTGTAAAAAAAAGTTTTATCCCTTTTAAAACTGCTATTTCATATTATAAAGCTCTTTTATCAAAAATCAAAAAATATTATCCAAATATAGAGGAAATGGCTAAAAAGATAGGTAAGGAGGCTATGAAAGATATAAAGTTTACATTTGGCCCTAATGTTTATAAACAATTGAAGACACTAAAAGATCACCCCATTTCGAGAATACATTTAGAAAGCTTTAAAAATTTTTACCCTGTATATGATATATTTCAGCCAAACATTGAAATCTCTATTTTAAAAATTAATCAAGATGAAAATAGTGCAACATATAGATTTAAGAATTCGATATTCCTAGAAAATTCTGATGATTTTATATACCATATTTATATTATGTGTGGAATTACAGAAGGACTACTTAGTATGGTATTAAACAAAGAAGTAATTTGCCATATTGAACAGGTTTATATTTCTGATGAAAAGGAAAATTCTTTTTTCGATATTAGTATTAAAATAACATGAAATTAATGAAATGAAAATTGTTGTAGTTGCTCCTCATCCCGATGATGAAATATTTGGTTGTGGAGGATCTATTTTAAAATGGATGGATGAAGGTCATGATATTCATATTGTTTATGTAACTGATAATCGTGCTTTTTATTCCTGGGGTTTAAAAGATAATAACATAAATAAAGAGAAAGCTAAAAAATATTCAAATCTAAGTGAGGATGAACTCGGAAGAATCGGATTAGCTGAAGCAAAAAAAGTTGCCAAAGCATTTGGTTTCCTTGAAAACAACACCCATTTATTCAAATTTCATGATCAAGATGCTTTAAACCAAATTGATTATGGAATTAAATTATCAAAAGAAATTATCAAAGATGCTGATAGAATTGTATTACCAAGTGATAATAACAACCACTCTGACCATCAAGCAACCCATAAAATGATAAAAAAAGCCGCTTTAGATTTAGAACTTAAAGATGTTGAATTTTATGTTTACGCTATTTACAATATTTTAAAGATTCCTATGAAAAAACAGATAAAAATACGGATGGGACAATATCGTAATAGAATTTATGAATTAATGAAAGGTTATAAAACTCAGTTATGTTTAACAGATACTAATTTAGGATGGCAAACATTTAAATTTAGAAGATCAGAAAGATTTGGAATTTATAAACTTGAAGATGCTAATAGGTATTATAATTTCTAACTAAAAACAGGGAGAAACTTAATTTTTTAAAATCGTCCCACAATGAGGACATATTTTAATCCCTGGTTTCACTTTTTCCCCGCATGCAAAACAATTACCTTTACTCTGGTCAATAAATTTATTTGATTTTGTATCTCTGGATTTATTACCCTCTCGAGGATATTTTGATTTCCTCACATCTGTTTTATCTTCGGAAAGAATTTTTTTAACATAATCTTTATTGTGGGGAGTTATTATTTCAAAATCATCTGAAGTTTTAATTTCTTTGAATCCTTTGGGGAGATTTTTGAAATTACTCTCTTTAATCACTTTAGGATCTTTTTTATCTTCTACTTCCTCTTTTGGTGAGCTAGCAATCTCAAATTCAGTAGAATCGATTCCATTTTCAACACTACTGTTTGAAACTTCGACTTCTTCTTGGGTATCACTAAATTCTTCTAAAATTTCCATTTTTCTTTCTCTAGCTAATTTTAATTTTAAGCTTTTAATATGTTCAATAATTTGTTTTGTCTTTTCAATTAACATAGACCTATATGAAAATTCTAAGTTAGGAGTTTTTGAAGCTTTTATTACCATTTCTGAAATTTCAACCCACTCATCAATCGCTTCGTTAATTTTATTATTATTTTCAAATCCGGTTGCTTTCGCAACTCTATATCCAAGTTCTTTATTAAATTCAGCGATATCCATGATAAAATCATAATAACTTTTTATATATATTCAAATTTAACAAGTAAATTCAAGTATTTATAATTGTTAATATTTAAAGTAAAGATTAAAATTATAGATTTTTATTAGTTTATTAAGCAAATCATTTTGATTATTTTTATCTAGATAAATTTTATGTCGATACGTCCCCTTTCTGAGAATGAACTTGAAAACTTAAGAAAAGCCATAGAAAAAAATGGTTGGCAGATTCACGGATTTATCCAGAACTATTTTAGATATAGTATCACAAAGGAAAAACTATTGTTATTTACAATAAAATTTCCGGTCGCTTTACCAGTAAGGATTAATATTCCATTTGAAGTAGTTAGTTTTCGAGTTTCTATGGCTTTTAAATTTTGGAATATAAATAAAAATATTAATACGGCAATTTTTTATTTTATGAAAACTCTGAGAGATTTAGCCTTAAGAGTCTCAATTGAACATAATTTTCAAATTAAAGGAAAGGAAAATGATTTACTTGAGATATTAAATCTTATCATGCCGGAAGTAATAAAAGACGAGAATGAGAAAACTTGGATAAACCGAATTCGAATTTCTTTAGCAAATAAAAGGGAAAAATTTAAAAAATTTGATACTACTCGTCTTACAAGCATAGTTAATAAAATAAAAAACGTAGGATTAAATCCTACATTCAACTTACCGTGGGAATTAAGTAAGGGAGTACCAAAACTTAGAGCTTCTGAAACTTTGTTTTTCTCAAATGATGAAAAATTTGATGAATTTTTTATTCTAGAGAAAGGTTTTTTTACATATTTTAAAGATTTGGAATATAATAAATTTTATATTCGATCTTCTTTTGATTGCTACACTCCATATATTTTGAGTAACATTTTTGATGATACAGATTTTAAATTAGAAGAGATTATAGAAAATTGGATTAAATTTTCTAGGATGATTTTAAATTCCGTATTAGAATTAATTTCCTCAGGAAATTTCCTTCAAAATGACTATATAAACTTTAAACCGGAAAGGGAATTAGCCTCTTGGGATTATGAATTAGGTCAAAATAATTTTCCCTTTTCTCCCCTTCATTATGAGAGTTCTATTTCAAAGGGAGAATTGTATCCAATTCATAATGATCTTCTTAATTCTCCGCCTATTAATTTTGAGGTTATTGAATCTCTAAATACATATACAGAGGCGGAAGAATTAATAAAAAATTATCGATTCAATGAAGCAGCAGAGTTATTAAATAATTCTTTAAAAATTTTTAATAAAAATCGCCAAAGAAAAATTATTGTCTCAATTCTACTTAAACTGAGAAAAATCGCTTCACTTTTAAATCAAGATGATATTGCGCTTAACTATCTACAAAATGCTCTCGGTGTAGCTAAATCAGGAGAAGTACCTATAGAATATATTATAAAGATACATTATAAATTAGGAAAATCGTATTATAACAAACAAGATTTTACCAATGCCATGAAACATTTTAATATTATTATTAGTTTCTTAAAAAAAGAGGAACAACACTCAATAAATACAAATGATTTCTTGGGCATGGCTTATCTTTATATAGGATTAATTAATCTGGAACAAAACCAATTAGCTCAGTCAAAAAATAATTTCAAACTAGCTTTTCAATTGGGTAATAGTTCTATCAAAGTTAAGCTAAATTATCATTTACTCCGAGCAAAACAATATAAAACTAATGGTAAAGTATCTCAAGCGCAAAAATTATTAAGATCAGGGATAGAAGCTGTAGGATTGGATTTTAAAGATCAGAAATATGAATATTTATTTTTTGATCTAGTTTTAGAATTAGCAGAATTTTATGTTCATCATCGTGTTGATTCACGAAAAGCGCTGTTTTTATTAAAAAAAATTGAAAGTCGCCTAGCTCTCAACGTCAAAGAAATACCAGGAATTAAAAGGGCAATAAGGTGGAATTTATTAATGTGCGATTTTTATGACATTCTAGCCAGAGATAGTAATAATTCTACTTATTATTATAAACAGAGCCAGATTTTAGTTAATCAACTTAGAAAAATTGGTGTACTAGATTAGATATAATAAAAAAAGTAAACTAGCGTGAAAAAGAGGCACGCTTAGCCCCAAGTGAATCAGTTTGACCACCATATTTACCCTCTTCAACCCTTTTTACATATAAATTTCTGAAGCGGATTCTTGGAGGTTTTTTCTTTTTAGCATTTACTCCCGTCCGTTCTATTTTGGGAGTTTGTTGCTTTACTTTTCCCGCTTTGGTCAATGATCCGTGCGAACCAGGAATATCACATCAACTCCATATTACAGTTATACTGTTTTATTTATAATATTAAAAATTAATCCAAACTCTTAAATTTTGTTATTATTCTAAATATAAAAATTGGACTCCAATTTTTTTATAGTGTTTTAATTCAATATTTTAAATATCAGTGAAATATTAATTTATTATAATTAAATGAATCAACATGGTCGAAAAAAAACCTTATAATACAAAATCTAACTCGAAAGATTTTATTGATCAAAAAATTCAGTATGGGGAATCAAAAATTAGTTGTTTTGCATGTGGTGAAAATATAAAAGATGGGACTAAAATATGCCCTTATTGCAATACAAAACAAGAATCAATAACTTCTAAATAGAAATATTTTTTGGTAATCAAAACACTAAAAATCTAATATATTAATAATTTTTCCTTGAAATGATTGAGATGAGTTTCAGAAATTACAATCGAAAAACAGTTTCAATAATCTGTATTTTTATATTTGCAATTATAGTAGCCATTTTTATAATTGGAATTAATTTTTTTGATATAAATCTAATTTTACCGGCTTTAATTCCTTTAATTATAATTTCAATAATTATAATAATCGTTATTCGTTTTTCATGGGAATCCCAAAAATACTGTCCACGATGCAATATACCAATTAGCGTTTATTCAGAATATTGCAGAAATTGTGGGTTAAAACTTATTGATATGTGCCCAGAATGTAATAAATACATTCGGATCGGAACAGACTCATGTGATAATTGTGGACATAAGTTTGAATTTTTTGAGGAGCCTAAAGAAAAACCTGAGTTTGAAATAATACAAAAAGGTTCTCCAGCACCTGAACAGGCAAACTTCTGCCCCACTTGTGGTGCTAATCTAAAAAATACTGAAAACCTTAGATTTTGTGAATATTGTGGTGCGAGATTGAAAAAATAACAAAACCATTTTAAAATAGAAAAAAAAAGTAGTAAGCTCAATTCTATTGAAATTAATACAATTGCTGCGATTCTTTGTACAAAATAGGATAAGAATTGAATAACCTCAAATTATATCATTAATTACGAAAAATATAAATTTAGTAATTCATCTAAATTATATATTTATACCCTCTTTAAGGGGACTTGGCGTAGCCCGGTAGCGCGACAGGCTCCAGATCCCATTAGCAAAGCGCGCAGAAACCTGTAGATCGGGGGTTCAATAAGATGTTTGGATTCCAAACACGTTGAAAATCCCTCAGTCCCCACTTTTTTTGGCCAAAAACCCCGAGGTAGAGTATTGATATAGATAGATTATTTTGATTACAGATGGTAAATATACAACATGAGTTATTACGAGATGACATTGATTTTGAGGAAGCTGAGCATCTACAAACGAAGTACTATTCTATAATACAAACACAAGAAAATGCTACGTATAAATATCCCTCATTGAAAGATATAAAACGAGTCGTAGGCGTAGATATATCATATTATAAATGGAAAGGTGAAGAGCTTGGAGTATCTTGTGCTGCATTATGGGACGTGTTCAACGAAAAACTGGAATACAGTGCATTTGTAAGAGATAAAATCAAGCTTCCATATCATGCAGGCTTTTTAGGGTTTAGAGAATGCAATTTAATTGCTCAAGCTATAAAAAAACTTCCAAAAAAGTTCAATCTCATAATGTGTGATGGTCATGGAATAATCCATCCAAGAAGATTTGGCGAAGCAGTTCAATTAGGATTTGCTTTAGATACACCCTCAATAGGCATAGCGAAAAACCCATTTATTGGATATTGCGAATGGAATTTATTAAAAAGAAAAAGGGGAAATAAGGAACCTATCTTGGCTTCTGACCCAAACCTAATAAAAAAATCTAAACAAGAAATATTAGGCTATGCTATATGTTTAAATGATAATTTGAAACCAGTTTTCATAAGTGTAGGATATAGAACGACATTAGATTTAGCCATAGAAATTGCGTTAAAAACAACTTTAAACCATAGACAGCCTGAACCACTCTATTTAGCTGATCAGCTTTCCAAAGAAAAAGTTAGGTATATTCTTCATTCTTAACATAATTCATATATATTATCCAGAAAATATCTGTGAAGTATAATATTTCGTGAAAGGCTTGTT
>JBHLOI010000004.1:0-118687 GCA_048940645.1 Promethearchaeota archaeon
GTCGATAATCCCTCTTTTACTTTCTCAGCCGCTAAAGAGGTAGGTGCAGGTATGCTTTTTGGTGAAGTAGATGCCACTAGCGCTTATATGGCTGGGGATATTACAGTGGAAGGAAATCTTCAAGATGCTATGGCTTTTCAAGAAATTATCGAGCTTGCCTTAGAAGCATATGACGATTTAATTGATTAGTATTACTAAATTGTAGATTTAATTCAAAATTTCTACAAAATATCCCTAATACTAATTTTTTTTAATTATTTTTAAATTTATTATTAAAAAATTTTACAGTTTCTAAAGTCATCCATAAATCAGGTGATAAACATGAGGCTTGAATTATCCAAAAAAAATTATTTCAGCTTGAATATTTTATCATTTTTCTTTACAGGCTTATCAACAGTGATTCCAACCGTAATTCGGTCTTTGTTAGCTGACACTGATGGTGTTTCAGTTAAGTTTTTTTTCTGTTTAATTTGAAGAGATTTAACTTTTTGCCTGATATAAGTTTCAGTATGAGTACCAATAATAAAAATTTCATCGTTAATTTTTAATTTATCAGCAGTTAGGAGGATTTTTGCGGCTTTTTTTTCTGGATAATAATTTAAAACTTTACCAATTTCAAATTTTTTGTATTGAGAGATGTTTCCATCAAAATCTCTTTGAATTTCAATACCGGTAGGCAATCCAAAGTAAAAACCTGTTGAAAAACCCCTATTGTAAACTCTGCTCAGTCTTTTTAGCCAATTTTTAATTTTTTCTTGAGTGAGTGTATTTTCATAGTAGGCGTTAATAGCTTCTCGGTAACATGCTGTAGTTTCTTCAATATAGATTGGATCTCTCATTCTTCCCTCAATTTTAAAAGCGTCTATCTTAGCTTCGATCAATTTAGGTATATGTTCAATCATACAAAGATCTTTAGCATTGATAAAGAAAACGCCATCATAGAGCAATTCGTTATTCTGATCGTCAATAACTCGCCACTTTCTTCGACAGGGTTGGACACATCTACCTCGATTAGCTGAATAATCTTGAGATTGACACAATTCAGCAGAAAAATAGCATCTTCCAGAAATAGAAGTACATTGAGCTCCATGAATAAATGTTTCTATTTCTACGACCTTTAGTCTATTTTTTATCTCTTTAATTTGCTTTAAGGACAATTCTCGTGCTAAAATTAATCTTTTTGCCCCTATGGATTCGTAAAATCTTGCTGAGTGAGAATTAGAAATATTGGCTTGCGTCGAAATGTGGAATGCAAGCCCCTTTTCTTTAACTAATTGAATTGCTCCGACATCGTGGATGATAACTGCATCAATATTAGCATCTAAAGCTTTATCTAAAATTGAATCTAATATTTCAATCTCATTTTCGTAGATTATTACATTGGTAGTTAGATAAGCATTAATATGATTATCATGACACACTCTTACTACTTTCTTTAGGTCTGCTAATTTGAAATTATCACTGAACATTCTCATATTCAAGGATTCAACACCAAAGTAAACAGCATCAGCTTTACCAATTACCGCATTTAAAGATTTGAAATTCTTTAGTGGGGCCATTAACTCAACATTCTTATTATTAGAAACTGTCATTTTTCATATTGATTAATTCAATTTAATATTTTAAGAACTTGTTGTAATAAATATTTAAATTTTTAAAAATAAAAAAGAATAAAAAATTTGGATTAATTTAAAAGAAGAAAGTGGTAAACCAGTAGTAGAAGATTAATGCACTTATAATGAAAAATACAACAGCAAGGATATATGTCATATGCTTAGAATAGTTTCTGTAGCGTTTACCAGTTTCAGTTTCTAGTGTATCAATCTGCAGATACGGCATAGGTCCTCTGCGATACCATCCTTTAATTCTAACTCGTTGTCCTATTAGTCTATCAACTTTGGTAAGTGCCCAAAAGAAATCGACAATGCTTAAACCGAATCTATAATCTATATACAGTAATCCGGTATCGTCCAGAAATTTTAAATCGTCGCTAAGCCAATAGCCCGGTACCCCCTTTCCAATGATTTTTCCTTCAATAATGGCAGGGATAGGGCGTACAGGCGAAACGTTAATTACTGTTACTAAATCAAGTACAGTAGCAGGTTCAAAACCCTTTCTATACATAAATGCGGTTCTAAGTATGGAACCGACGCCCATTACAAAAAATCCAGTAGCCCACATAAGGGTTAGATTGCTAAGAGTTGCTAATGTTCCAATATTTAGCCATCCTATGTAATCAAATAACCAAACCGCACTTAATGCGATTAAAACTAGGAAAATGATTGTGGGTAAGGATTTAATAAATATATCTGTAAGAAATTCGCCAATCAGAGATTTACCAACTTGTTCCTCTTTAATTTTTCTGGCTTGAGAAAAATCTATTTCGACAGATTTTCCATAGATTGCACATTGATCGTTTAATCGTTGGATTCTTTTTGCTGGTAAGGGATGTGTACTGTATATTTGAAAATATTTAGCCCAGGGATTAAATAAATCCCAAGCTGCCGCAGCTTGAATAGTTTCTTTAGAATACTTTCCTGAAGGACCAATACCTTGAGCTGCAAAATGATGTGCTTTTTTTGGATCAAAGATACCTAACCCCCGAAGTGCCCATACTCTAGATTTTTTTTTCTCGACAACTTCTTCCTTTGATTCACCTATTAATCCATAAGCTATTTTTACCAATGCTGTAGATAAGGTATTAGGATCCTCTGTGAGTTCTGCAGAATGTTGATCGGCATAATATTCTCTGATTCGACTTACCAATAAGGAGACCAAATAACCTATGTAATACGAAATATAGGATATCACAGCAATGACAATTAGGGCCAAAAATATATAACTTCCTTCATCTTTTTTACCTGAACCTCTGCCAGAAAAGCGTGCAGCATAATATGACCATCTTGCAATTGTTAATAGAATTAATGGAATAGCAAAAACGATAGTCATTAATATAAAATCACTATGTACTATATGTCCTAATTCGTGTGCTACTACTGCTGTCTGTTCATCCTCGTCAAGAAAATGTAAGATACCATCAGTAATTACTAATCTTGCGTTGTTTTTTGTGTGACCAAACGTGAATGCGTTTGGATTTAAATCATGAATAATCCCCATTCTTGGATATTTAATTCCTTGAATTGCAACTACTTTCTCCACTGCAGTACCTAAATGAGGATACATTGAAATAAATTTTTCGTATGGAATCCAATCTATTCGATAAATCCACTGTATGATATATGGTGATACTCCATATTGAAACAGTACAATCAAAATAGTAAAACCAACCATTAATAATAATCCTGTCCAATCAGAAGGTAGGAACCAAATCCCAATCGCAAACACTACAGCATAAATAAGCGCAAATAAGAAAATTATAGCCATTGACGAAGCTAATTTCAATCCCATTTTTTTTCACTTAATTTTATTTAATTCTATTTAAAATTGAACTTGGATATGATTTGTATTTTTAGAAATAATTTATTAATGATATACATGTAACATTTTCTAATTAATATTATTGTAGAGAATTATAACCAATAGAAATATTAGATCTTTTCGCTATCAAAAAAATTAAATCAGTGAATTAAGATTATAATTTTAGGAAATATATCCGACAAAACTGGAAATGAGTTATGTGAGTGTTTTAAAAAAAGATATGAATTTAAAAAAACTATACAACGCTACGGATAACCTTATAGAGCAACAATTTTATTTAGGTGGTAGTGATACTATTATTGGGAGAACTTCCGAGGTATCATTAAAAATAAAAAATTCAGGTTTAATAGTTAAAAGGTTTAAAGATTTATTCATCAAAAATATCCATCTATTTTTAGAGCAAAAGTATTTAAAATTCTTTAATCCTTTCAAGGATATAAAGGGTTTAGATGAGAACCATCTACAAGAAATATATCAAGAAATTCAATTAAGGCTCACTGCATTACATGATACCAAGTTTGATGTCGTTATACTCTATACGATTGTTTTAAGTGCTTTAATATCAAGTATTCGAAATATTAATTTTAATGATTCTATAAAAGAAATTATTAAAAGAGTAAAACAAAAATCCGATAGGATGAATAATAATCAAATTCAAGTAGAATTGGATAAATTATTTATGAAAAATAATAAAAACGTTTCGATTTTATACAATATCTCATATTTAGATGCTTTAGCTGAATCTTTCAATTTCAATAAAGTTGCTCGAACTTGTAAAATTCAAAAAGGCAAGTATATTAATCGTATTGTTAATTTAATTCTTAATTCAAGATATTTTTAGAATTTGGTAAAATATTACTCTATTATAAGATCAAACATATTGGTTTATAGTTAGATATAGTAGCTATATTTAAAATGATTCAAATCCTATTCATAAATGTGAAGATCAAATAAGTCAGGTGATTTATTGTCAATTTTAGGTAATGAAGATGTCAAAATTTTCTTGAATAAGTATAGTAAAAAGAAAGTATCATTAAATCAAGCTATTAAAAAGTATATAAAACCTGGAGATAGAATTTTTATTGATTCTGGGTGTGCTGAACCTATAGATTTGACTAAAAAATTGATAGAACTTGGTCCAGAGTTACCAGATGTAGAGATAATGCATTTTTTAAGCCTAAGTGATCTTGATTATTATGAGACTGCAGGTGGTATTGAAGATTTATTTAGACATAATGCTTTTTTTATAGGAAAATCGCTTCGCAAATATATTAAAAAAGGCCAGGCAGATTACACTCCCATGCTTTTATCAGAAATTCCTAGGTTATTTAAGCTTGGTAAAATGCATTTAGACACTGCTTTAATTCAAGTAAGTCTTCCAGATCGATATGGATTCTGTAGCTATGGAATTAATGTAGACATTGTCAAACCTATAGCTGAGGCAGCTGATTTTGTAGTTGCTGAAATAAATCCAAAAATGCCCCGTACTCTTGGAGACTCTTTTATCCATATGGATGATATAGACGCTTTCATACTTTCTGACCATGACATTATTGAATTTGATTACGGACCTCCAGGTGAAACGGAAACTAAAATTGCAGAATTCGTCGCTTCATTAATAGAAGATGAATCAACGATCCAAATGGGAATTGGGACAATCCCAAATGCAGTAACTATGGAATTGGAAAGCAAAAAAGATTTGGGAGTACACAGTGAAGTATTTTCAGATGGCATTGTAGATCTTGTAGAAAAAGGAGTTGTCACGTGTAAAAAGAAAACAATTCATAAAGACAAGATTCTATGTTCATTTGTAATGGGGACGAGAAGATTATACGATTTTTGTGATGACAATCCCATGGTTGAATTTCATCCCTGTGAATACACGAATGATCCCTTTATAATTTCTCAAAATAGGAAACAAGTTGCAATTAACGCAGCTCTTACAGTAGATCTTACGGGGCAAGTGAACGCGGATTCTTTAGGTCACCAATTCTATAGTGGAATTGGTGGACAAGTCGATTTCGTAAGAGGAGCGGGTAGAGCTAAAGATGGAAAACCTATAATGGTAGTCTCCTCAACAGCAACATTACCAGATGGTAAAATTGTCTCCAGAATAGTTCCTCATCTTAAATCAGGTTCAGGAGTGGTTATAACACGAGGTGATGTACACTATATTGTTTCTGAATGGGGTATAGCCTATCTCTATGGAAAAAGTGTAAGAGAAAGAGTCTTAGAAATGATAAATATTGCACACCCTGATTTTCGGGAAGAATTGTTAGAGCATGCTAAAAAGTGGAAATATATATATTCAGATCAAAAGTTACCCATTTCAATTGATGGGAGAATCGCTATTTACCCAGAAAAATATGAAACTTCCTTAGCTTTAAAAAATGGTAAAATAGTAAAAATAAGACCTGTAAAACCGACTGATGAGAGAGGGATTCAAGAACTTCACTATTCCTTGGACGAAAAAGATAGATATTATCGATTTTTCATACCTGTACATGATTTTCGTCATAAAAAAATCCAACCAATGGTAAATATTGATTATACTACGGATATGATTTTAGTTGGAGAAATAAAAGAAGAAGAAGAATCAAAAATTATAGCGTTAGGTGCTTTCTTCAAAACTAATAAACCCACATTGGCAGAACTTGCGTTTGTTACTCATGAAGATTATAGAGGGCTAGGAATTACAAGATTTTTATTGAATTATTTAGTGAAAATTGCTAGGGAATTGAATTATAAAACATTTGGAGGCACAATTTTGTTTGAAAACAAAGCCATGCTTCACATAATTGATACTTCTGGTTTTAATTTAACTTTAAAGAAAATTGAAGGGGGAGTAACTGAATTTGCTTTTGATATTACTAAGTAATCGTTTTATTATAGATATGCTAATCTATAAGAAAAATAGGTGCTAAAAAATATTTATTCATGATTTTTTTAAGCTTTACAAGAAAGAAGGGTTAACAGAAAAAGTAATACGAACTTTCCAAGAAATAATTCATTTATATTATAAAAAATCTGGGAGAGATTTTCCTTTTAGAAAAAATATTAATCCTTATAGAGTTTTAGTCTCAGAGGTAATGCTTCAGCAAACTCAAACGAGTAGAGTATCTGAAAAATTTATGGAATTTATAAAAAAGTTTCCAGATTTTAAAGCATTAGCAAAAGCCCCACTTGAGGCTGTTTTAAAAGTTTGGCAGGGATTAGGTTATAATCGAAGAGCAATTGCCTTGAAAAATATTGCTGAAATAATTGTTAGTAATTATAATGAAAAATTACCTAATGATCTTGAAACTCTCAAATCTTTTCCACAAATTGGAAATAACACTGCTTCATCAATATTAGCTTTTGCTTTTAATATTCCTACTTATTTTATAGAGACAAATATTAGAAGAGTGTATATACATTTTTTTTTTCAAGACAAAAAAATAGTATATGATAAAGACATATTAAAGATAGCCAAAAAAACACTAGATATTTTAAATCCTAGAGAATGGTATTACGGTTTAATGGATTATGGAGTGATGCTTAAAAAGACTCATCCAGAATTAAATAAGAAGAGTGCTCATTACCAAAAACAATCTAAATACAAAGGATCTAATCGAGAGATAAGAGGAGAAATTTTAAAAATACTACTTAAAGAAAAGGCATTGAAGGAAATGGATTTAATTCAAAAAATTGATAAAAATTCAGAAAGAGTGAAAAAAATTTTAAATACAATGTCGAAAGAAGGATTTATTAAAAAAAGTAATCAAAATTATACTATTTCAGGCTAAACCATTAATATTTTGGGATTTTAAATATTTAGTAATTTTAATAGCCAGTTTTTCTTGCTGTTTCCATTCTCCATATGCTAAACCTTTTGAATTTAATTCAGTGATTACTTTTATAATTTTCTTGTTGACTTTTTGAAAAGGTTTCGTAGCAAATAAGGTTTGAGGTAAGGGCATAAATGTATGGGTGTGAATTCTTGCTCCCATATCTGATAAATCTTTCATCACCTTTATAGTTAAATCCACATCTTCTTCACTTTCATAAGGTAATCCGAATATGAAATCCACGTTAGCTTTTAAATCACTTTTGATGGTTAATTCAACCGCTTTATATATATCTTCTACAGTATGACCTCTATTGCATGAATCTAAAAGTTTTTGGCTTCCTGACTGAGCTCCAATGACAATATTATCATTTGCCGCATATTTTAAAACTAATCCCAAAGTTTCTTTATTCACATGTTCTGGACGGACTTCTGAAGGAAATGAGCCTAAAAATAATCTTCCATTTGGTTTTATAATATGATTTATTTGTTTTAATAAATCTTCTAACTTAGTAAGATTCAGTGTTTTACCGTCTAGAGATCCATAAGAGAAAGAATTTGGTGAAATAAATCTTATATCAGTTTTCTCATATTTTTTCATAAACTTCACAGCATTACAAATAGATTCAATGCTTCTATGTCTTGGATTAGTGCCTAAAAGATAAGGAGTTTGACAAAAATAGCATACGTATGGACATCCTCTCGTTATTTCAATTGCTCCAAACCTAATGTTTTTCATAGGTAAAGGAGGATATTTATCTAAATCTATGGGTTGCCTTTTTCCATTATAAACGTAGTTATTATCTTTATTAAAGAAAGATATTCCTTTTATTTTAAAGATATCTTCATCATGCTTAATCTTATTAAGAATATCAACGATAGTTTCCTCGCCTTCACCTACAACAACAAGATCAAAACCCATTTTAAGAGTTCCAAATGGATCTCCAGAAGGATGAGGGCCACCAGCTATAAGAAATACTTTTTTTGAGTATTTTCTTCTCAAATTTTTAATTAAATTTTTTATTTCCCATAATTGAGTGGTAAAAAAAGAAATTCCGACTATTATCCTATCATTATTTTCTATAATCTTTTTTAATTCATCTATTAGATTATCATAACCCCTAATAAAATGAATTTTGATATCATTTAATAACTCTTCAGTTTCAATTGCTCCGATTAAAGCATTAAAACTATATATATTTTGTTTCTGATAAAATGCAACAAATGCAATTCTCCTTTGCAAATACTAACACGACTTAAAATTAAATTCATTAAATATTATTATATTTTTAAAATGAATTTTAAAATAAAATTATAATATAATTACTGGATAAAAATGCTGTTTGTAGATCTTTTCGCATCTGATCCAAGTCAAGTAGGTCTTGCTTGGTTTGACTTTTATTCGATAGGACACCTATGTTTTGGTATAGGTGTTTTTCTCTTCTTCTCCCTTTTTTATACTGTCCCAAAGAACAAAGGACATACACCTATTTTCTCTCTCCTATTCGTTTTCATATGTACTATGATTATAATAATTCTTTGGGAAGTATTAGAAAATACATTGTTTATTGAAATTGGTTGGAAATTTGAAGGTAGAGCTGATAGCTGGCAAAATATCACCACAGATATTTTGATGGGTGCTGTAGGAAGTCTTGGATCTTGGTTATTTTGTTATATAATATTTGTAAAAGAGAAAAGCATCTGGGCTTACTATATTTTCGGTATAATTGGATTTGCTTTATGGTTAGTTGTTTTTATCATACTTCGAATTTATACAATAACTTAATTCTTTTCATTATAAATTTGAATCTATAATTTTAATTTTTTTATTTTACTCTACTTAATTTAGCAGATTAGTTAATTATTTTATAAAATGAAAGTTTCAAATAAGTACATAAAATTTCACAAAGGCAATATTCCTCTCCTTATTTCAGTTCCTCATGGTGGTACAACAAAATATAATAAAATCCCTACTAGGAAAGAAGGTGTACTTGGAACTGATAAAGGAACTATTGAATTAGCTTTCCAATTAATTGATAGAGTAGAGAAATTATTTAGATCGAAATATTCATTACAAAAAACACCTTCATATATTATATCACAGATACATAGAAGTAAAATCGATTTAAATAGAAGTGAATCAAAAGCTTATAATCATAATTCTATACTAGCAAGCAGGATTTACCAATACTATCATAAGAAAATAAAAGAACTAATTGAATACAATATCAAATCCTTTAATCATTCGTTATTAATTGATATTCATGGATTTGAGAAAAATAAAAAGCCTCAAGGTTTTCGTGATGTTGAAATAGTTTTAGGTACCAATAACTTAGAATCCATTTTTTCGAGTACTATACCTAAAAAATATTGGGACGGAAATTTACGTGGAAGAATTATACGTAAATTTATTGAATTAAATATACCCATTGCCCCTGGACATCAAAGAAGGAGAGAATATATCCTAACTGGAGGCTTTATAATAAAGAATTATGGTGCAAGTAAAATAGCAAATAGTCAAGCACTACAAATTGAAATTTCGGATAGAGTTAGAATTTTTGACAAAAAACTTAGAAATAAAGTTGTTTTGACACTTGCTGAATTACTAGTTAATGAATTTGCATTAATTTTCCGTAAATAATAATAAAACAAAACATAAAGAAATATATATAGTAAAAATCCTTCTAGGATATAAGGATATTAACTCACTGTGTTTTTTTAATAAATGACAGATGATGATATAGAGATCAGGGATTTAGAAGCGTTTATTGATGGATTACAGACATCTTTAGATATGCTTGATGGCACTGATCTTTCTGAATCTAAAGGTTTTCAAGCACAATTAGCAAAAACTATCTCAAGTTTAAGAGTAAAGCGAAAAGAAAAATTTGAACCTTTACCGAAACTATTAGGACACGTAACTAAGGAAGATATCAAGAATTATTTAATGCAGGAATTAGAAAAACTAATGCATTATCTGGACACTAAAGAGTATCCAAGAGGAAAATTTAAATTAGTAAAAAAAATAGTAGATTTAAGAGCCGAAATAAGCCGAATGTGAGAATTAACTAATTTTATTATTTCTAATTATAATTTTTTTATAGGTGATTGTTATTTTAATAGATGTTCATTGTCATGCTAATCTCTACTTAACACTTGAAGATATTATCAAAGAGGCTTTAGATTCAGGGATAAAGAAAATAATAGCAGTTGCGATGAGTGCGTTGAGCCAAGAAAGTATTGTGAATATTTCAAATCGATTTGATATTATTTACCCTGCACTTGGTATACACCCAGAAGAGGTAAGAATGAATAAAAATATTGAAAATAAATTAGATTTAATAATAGATTATATTAAACTAAATAAAGAAAAGCTTTGTGCAATAGGAGAAATTGGATTAGATCACCATTTCATTAAAAATGAAGAACTTTATCCGTTACAAAAGAAAATATTTGAACAGATGTTACAACTAGCTCAAGATCTAAAATTGCCAGTAAATATCCACACAAAGGGTGCTGAAAAAATTGTATTTGATATACTTCCATCATATCAGATTCCTAATGTCAATATACATTGGTATTCAGGTCCTGAAGATATTTTAAAACTAGGAATTGAAAGAGGTTATTACTTCTCAATAACTCCTGCTGTATTTTATTCTCCCGCAGTTAAAAAAACAGTAATGATGGTTGATTTAAAGCATTTGCTTTTAGAGAGTGATGGACCTGTCGAATACAGGGGTAAAACTGGAACCCCGGCAATGATTAGAAATTCCCTTAACTCTATTGCAAAAATAAAAAACATACCAGCTAAACAACTGGAAGAACAAATACTTATTAACACAAAAATGATTTTTCCGAAAATTTTTGATAATTAAGAATCTAAATATTTTTCAAGAAGAATTTCAACTTCTGAAGGAAATTTTTCCCCCCTCTTTTTCATTCGGTACAGCATATCTTTAACTTCTGAAATGGTATTTCCATATATATGTAAAGAGTTGCTAAAATCTAAATAGTGACCCATTTCTACACCAAGTTCATTAGCTATAAATTTTTGAATTCTTATCATTCCATTTACATTAGCCTCCCATGCTCTAAATAGATCTCTACTTCTCCAAGTTGTTTGCATCAAAAGCTTTCCATCCTTTATTCGCATATAAATTCTTTGAAGACAAGGAGGATCAATATGAAATGGATCTACGAGAGGTCTCCAGGTAATTGCTTGAGCTCTACGTGAATATGGTTTTTTTCTCAATTTTTGAATGATGTATTCAATCTGATTGATTCGTGGAAAATTTAGAACACCAATTGGTATTTTTTCTACTCCAACTTGGTCAGAAATCTTTTTATCTAACTTAAAATCAACAAGATTTTTTAGTTTCCATATATTAGAATCAGGGGTTTTTACAATTTTATCAGCCTTAATTAATTTTTTATGTGTTCTAACAAAATCATTATTAACAATATCTAAATCATAATCAACATGTATAGTGTCTTCAAGGGAAAAGGGAGTATAATTAAAGATTCTATCATGGTAAGAATAAGGAAAACTTACATCTGATTCCCAGATATAATGATCATTTACCCCCTCCAAAATCTCTTCTATATACCCACTCTGTATTGATCCGATTAAGTATGTATCAGCTATACAACCATAAACTTCATATGATTTTCCATATTTTGTCTTAATTTTCATTATTTTATCTTTTCTCATAATTGGATCTTTCATTGGATCCTTAATCTCTACCAATACCGTTGCATCTTTTGATGGAAGATCCTTCGCCTTATCATATTCTGTTTTAATATCATCTCCATTAAACAGGACTTGAGTTAAGGCAGAAAGCCAAGCATCACGTACATTTTCTTTTGAAATAAAAAATACTCGAGCCATTTCAAAACCTCTTCAATTACATTTAACTATTCATCTTCTATAATTTTATAATCTACTTGTTAAAAATTTAATAAAAATTCCTAATATTTTATGAATACTTTTCTTGTTTAAATGATAAGACTTGGATAAATTTGTATTAAATTAAATTTAAAAGGCTCGAGTTTATTTTTTAGTTACTAAATCAATCACGTGAGTTAAATTGGGAGGTTTTGGTAAAAAGTTAAAGAAGGGTTTAGCAAAAGTATCAGGCGGCATAGTTGAAGATATAACTGGTAGTGAAGCCGTTGGAAAAGGAGTTGAAAAAGGGGTAAAGAAAGGGAGTGTTAAAAAAGGGATAAAGAAAACAATAAAAGAAGGAAAAGAAGAAATCGGTGATAATGTAAAAGATACATTGGAAGATGTTTAATATTTAAAAATTCTATTTTTATTTTTTATTTTCATTAAAAATTTATAATTTTAATTATTTTAAATTCTTAAGATTTAGTCAATTTAATAAGGTAAGATTATATGATTTCATTAAGTCTTCGCTTTGAACCTCCATTTAATGAGGTTACTAAAAAAACTAACGAAATTGTTAAGATTGAGAAAGAACTTACTTTAAAAGAATTATTAGAATACTTTTATAAAAAATATGGGGAAAAATTCAAAGATCTCCTATGGGATAAAAAAAAACCCGAAGAGTTTAGCTCATTCTTATCAATAATTATTAATGGTAAGAGTTATCGTCATGACAAATTTCTTGATACTATTTTGAAAGATGGAGATGACATAGCTTTTTTATATCTCTATTTTGGTGGGTAATTATTACTTTCTTATAATAAATAGATTAACCACATTCCAAAACCAGTTAGAACTGGATTTAAAATATTGTCAGAAATAAATTTTGCAAACATATCAATAAGTAAAAATATAATTGTGGCAGTTACCGCCATCAAAAATATTTTTATTATACCTACTGGCATCCAGGTATGATATAAATTCATAATAATTATAACTATCAAAAAGGTAGTTATTCCTCCAGCAATAAATCCTTCTATGGTTTTCTTTGAATTTTTTCGAAGGGCATGCTTTCCATACTTTTTTCCTATAACACATGCCATAGCATCTGCTCCCGTAGTGATCAAGGCTACAGCAGCAAATATCGGGAACGGAGTAAAAATAAAAGGCACAAAAGATAAAACCAAAGGTGTAGAAGCCAAAAAAGTTTCCAACTCTTCTTGTCTCATAGAAAAATACCACTTTCGAGCCCAATTGGGCAATATATAAAATTTAGTCAAACGAGCAAGATCTGCTATTTGAAACATGAATATAAAACCAAATCCAACTATAATTATAAGCCAATATGAAAAGCTATAATTATCGAGATTAAGTTTATCTAATATTCCAAAATTATCAAGGATGGTTCCTAAACTCCAAAAAATAAAAATAACTGAGCATGTAAATAGATGCAATAGTTTCCTTCCATACTCACTTTTTAAGTCATCAGTCCAGTTCCGATTAAATTCTTCGCAATATTTAATATAATCCCTTTCAGCCATGGTTTTTGGATTCCTTTTGGAAATTATTGAATTATAAATTAAAATTATAAACCAAATCCCCATTTCAATTAAAAAGATAATTGAAGTAGATAGCCATAAGAAATCTAGAGTTTCTAAAGGAATTGAGATTGAGTGAAATCGGTACATGAAAGGAAATAATACTCCTGCTATTAGAAATAGCAATCCAACTGTAATTTCATTGGCAACTAATCCTTTCTCAACTTTTTGTTTCCAATTTGAAATTATATAAACTAATGTAATGATTGAATATCCTATTAAAATAATGCTTGTTGGTAGATAAAACATGTTTTAATCATTAAAGTTGAATAATTTAAAAATTTTTATAAAAAAATCACTCAAAAAAACCCTTTATATAATAATAGTGTAGTAATTCAAATTAAATATGAATCTTATGAAGAAATAAATAATTGATAATAAAATTGGATTAACCAAGTTATCTGATACATTTATTGGTCTATTTGTTAAAATATCTATAAATATAAATACAAGAATGAACATAATTGCCCATATCAAGCCCAAAAAAAGAAAAGTTATAAAAAAGGTAGCAATAGACCCCGCTATGGTTCCCTCCCATGTTTTCTTTTTATTAAACTTTATAGTAGTTCTTCCATATCTTATTCCAATTTGACTCGCGACTAGATCTGCAATGGAGCTGATCCCTAAAATTGAAAAAAAAACCATAGGAGGGCATAGAAAAGCTGCAAACATATGGCCAATTCCAAAATATAAATAAGTACCATATCCTTGTTTTTCCTCTTTATTTAGAAAAATTGTACACAAAATGTTAAAAGGGAAGCTGAAATACTGAGATTTCCTGGTAAATTCATTTATTAACATTAATATAGCAAAACCATAAAAAAAGAAAAATAATAGGTAATAAAACCAGCCAAGAGCAAATAAAATATTACGAATTTCATTCGGTGTTCCTATAAGTTGTAAGTATAAATAAAGCATATTATTCTCATAGGGGATCATACCTTCATTAGATCCTGTTGTTAAATAGATAATATAAACCCCAATTAGCCATAAAATAAAAATTCCTATAAAAATTAGAACATGAGGAATTTTGCGATATAAATCGTTTTTTGACCTACTTCTTTCTTTAACTTTTTGCTCCATTTTAATTATAAAACTGTTTAGATTCTTTGACTTAAATAAAACTTTATAAGAATATCCTAAAAGAGATGATATTAGTGCAACAAAACCAAAAACTAATATTGGTAATCCTAAAGTTAAAGTCCACAATGGCATCAAATCTAAATGAGAGCTAAGATCTTGAAAAATTAGAATTAAGATTAATAATAAATGCATAAAAACAAAGAACAATGCAGCAAACCCTACAATATTATTATATTTTTCTTTTCTATTCGAAAAACCCAAAAATAAAAATAAAATTAGGAAATACGAGCTAGCTAAAAAAATGAACCATATAGAAAATTCAATCATAAATCGATCTATATAATTTTAATGTTCTATTAAGTAAATTTATTTGAAGAATAATTTAAAACTTTAATATCATTTAACAGAAGTATTTTATTAAATTAAATATAACAAATTGCAAAAGTATAGAAAAAAAATAGCCTTAATTTTATTTAAGCTGAAAAATCTTGAGGATCTACCAAATTTTGAAGAAAAAAATTATTTTAGCCTCAAAATCAATCGACAGATGTGAAATTTTAAAGAGAGCGAAGATTTCATTTGATACAATAAGTGCTAACATTAATGAGAATGAATTTAAGGATAGGATTAATAATCCAATCCAATTAGTTAAAGAGTTAGCTAAAGCAAAAGTATTATACGCTAAAAAAAAAGTATTGGAAAAGAATATTGATGCCATAATTATAGGGGCCGACACTATTGTAGAATTCAAAGGAGAAATAATCGGAAAAGCAAATAACGAAGATCAAGCTTTTCGTATATTAAAGAAATTACAGAATGAATCACATAATTTATTAACAGGATTAGCGATTACTGAAACCTTCTACCAAAAATTGATAGTTGATTATGAAAATACAGTTGTTTATTTTGCCCATTTATCAGATCAAGAAATTTTGACTTATGTAAAATCAGGTGAATGGAAGGGAAGAGCTGGAGCATATTCAATTAGAGATAAAGCGAGCTTATTTGTAAAGTCTATCAATGGCTCTTTTTCTAATGTAGTAGGTTTGCCATTATTTAAAATAAATGAAATTTTAAATAAGGAATTTAATTTTAATCTATTTGAGAGGAATAAATTTCTTAATTAGATGATATTTATTATTATTTATCTGAAATTTCATTCCAGATCTTCAAATTCTCATAAAATTTTAACAATTTTTCGAGTTTTATGCTTACTTGTTCATAATATTCTTGATTAGCATGCCTATTTCTTGCTAATTTTTTTGCCAATACCAAATCATTTCTATATTTCATAATTTTGTCGTCAATCACACATAAATAACTAAAAAAACCATATTTTAAAATAAAAAATATCGTAATATTATCTCCATAATATTGAATTAAAGTAGAGAGTTCAAAATGAAAAACATATCTAGTTTACTTTTTTAAATTTAATATGTATCTATAAACAGATCCCCACATGTATTCATCTTCCCTTTCTTTAACTTCAAAATTATTTGTGCCTAACCAGTCTCTCAAGGCATCTTTGGTTTTTTTATCATACAAATCATCGATTTCTCCCATATAAAAACCGTCAGTTTTTAACCTTTCTTTTACAATTTTCATTACATCACCTTCTAATTTTATAATATCCTTAGGATCGTCTCTAAGTAGGATGCACATATCATAAATCTCAAAAACTTTACGTAATTCTTTAATTGGTCTTGGATGTTCGTCTACTCTTATATCAATATACCTATCAGTCCCACCGTCATATGCTCCTTTTTCTTTTACTATGAGGATTGCAGCGGATTCCCTTCCTCTTCTGTCTCCTCCTTTTTTTTGACCTGCTTCTAATGCTGCAAATAATTTCTCTACTAAATCATTTTCAGTATTTTCAAAAGCTTCTGCCATTGCTTTTACAACATCTTCAGAGGCTAATATATTTCCTTGACAAGAGAAATTTTTTCCAATTAAATGACCTGCCCAATCGAAACATTTCTTTCCTGTAAACGCTGCAGTATTTCCATAGGAATCTACAATCCCGATTTGCCTTTCTTCCCTCTGTTCATCATCTTTGATTAATTCCTTAATAGTTTCTTCAGCACTTAAACCTTTTTCAAGTAATGACAAACCTTTAGGACCATAACTTGTATTAGCATATGCTTGTGTAGCTATACCTCCGGCATTAACCTTAGCAAAAGGAACGACTGCACCAACCGCAACAAATTTGGATTGAACCGCAACACCCCATTCCTTTTTTTTTGGCTCATAAGCTACTATTGAAAATGTCATATTAATTAGATTGTTTTAAATATCAAATAAAGTTTTGTTTGGAAAATCAATTTTAATGATTATAGTTAATCTTTCTGTATAGAAAATAGTAAATTCTTTTATAATTTAAAAACTTAATAAAAAATATTATTTCAAAAGAGATGATAGAAAATGGTAAAGAAACACTATAAAAACGAAGGAATAATGAAATTCTTAACAATTATAGGAGCCCTAATAGGAATAGTTTACTTAATACTTCGATTAACTGAAATAGGTACTCGATATCAATTATTTCCAATAGATATTGGCCTTCATTTTGTCGTAGCAATTATAATTGGCTTTGCGGTCGCAATAATAACACTTTTAGCTGGTATCAAACCAAATAATCCCATTCCTTTTAATTGGATTATGTTATTTATCCTAGCAGTATTGATGATTATCTTTGTAGATATCTTAGCAGGTATATTGGTGCTTATAGCCTTTTTAATAGGATTAATCGAAGATTTATAACTTGAAATATCAAATAAGATTCATATAAAATTTAATTTTTTTAAACTCTATTTTTTGGTTTCCGTGTTTGTTAAAAAATACCTTATCATTTCTTCAGCAATATTAATGTCTGTCACTTTTTGGAGGGCAGTAAATCCTGGGATTGAATTCACTTCTAATACTAATAAACCTTTTTCACTTTCTATTATATCCACGCCAGCTATTTCAGTTTTTGTAGTTTGCGCTGCCTTAATAGCCAACTTTTCTAATTTTGTCGTCATTTTTAAAGGTTCCATTGTTGCTCCCGCATGTATATTAGTTTTCCAATTATCACTTACTCTGTACATGCCTGCTATGGCTTTATCTCCTAATACCAAGATTCTAATGTCTCTGTTAAAATGTTCGATAAATTCTTGTAAATAAAAAATCTCATTTAGACGGCTTAATCCATATATTACATTTTCAGCAAAAGCCCTATCATTTATTCGTGTAACTCCTATTCCTTTAGATCCATAAAGTGGCTTTAAAACCATATCTCCACCAAGTTCTTCAAAGGATGCTAGAGCATCATCTGGACTTTCACAGATTATAGTTTTTGGTGTAGGTATATTGTTCTTTTCTAAATAAAGTGAAGTTAAGAATTTATCACTGGCAATTTCTAATGATTCTCGTGAATTAATTAGTTTAACACCATACCCTTCAATGGCACTTAATAGATCTAATCTAAAAAATATTTTTTGAGTTGGAGCTGCTCCAAAACCTCTAACTAGAGCTGCTCTAGGCTCAAGATTTTCAAATTCTTTTTGAAACTGCTTAATATTAATTTTTGCAACAAATTTAGATGGTATAAAATATTGTACTTTATAACCTAGTTTCTTAAATTCTTCTGAAAGAAGTTGTACTTCTGAATCAGCAGGGTTTGGAGTAATGATCATTGAATGCATTCTAATCCCTTTGAGAAAAAATTACTTAATAGAACTAGCACTAAATAAATAAATAAATTTATTTTATCTTTAAATATATATGAACACAATGGGTTCTATAGATAATGAGAAGGAGACGGAGAAATTAACTAGAATACTTTCAGTACTTCGAAGTATTTACCATAAGAAACAAGAGCAATTAGAAGAATTGCAGTTAGAAATAAAAGACCTTCATGAAATTATAAATCACTTGAATTCTGTAATTTCTAATCAGTCCTTTACTAGTGCTGATGAAATTTATTCCAAATTATTGAGTGAGGATTATTTTAAAGAAGGTATATCTGAGGAGAAATTTAAAGGTACAAATATTAAGAGAAAAATCTTTTCAGCTGATGAAGAAGATTTACTATGTGTCCTTAATTTCTATGATTTTAAAAGGTTAGAAATTAAATTTATAGACCCTGATATGAGATCTATAAAAGAAACCTCTGAAGATTTTATAAACATCTTCTTAAAAGGTGCATTAATAAAAATTAAAGAACAATATCCAAATTTAAGCGTTAATTATAATTTTTATAAAAATACAGATAAAATAGAGTATATACATATCTCTAATCTAAATTCCATTAAAGATTATGATCTCATTACAGAAAAAATTAGAGAATTATTAGCTAGTCAAGATTAATTAACCATCATTTTTTGAAATGAATACTTTTTTTGAATAAATTTTAAATAATAAAAAAAGAAATAAAATTTAAAATGATTAAAAGAAAAATTTTTTCATTATTTTTACTCTGTTTTATTTTATTTATAATTTCATTCCAATATATTCCTGTAGCTAAAGGACTTACAGAGAGTTTCACCGATCCTCAAAACGATATTTTTAAAGTAGAACTTGCTACTGGTAATGTTGAAATAGTAAGTAGCCATGATGAAATTGATATTGTTAATATAGCTCTTGATGGGCAATATACGAATGTAACTTTTGCAGGTAATATAACTGGACATGATATGAATTGTAATATTTATTTCTTTGAACATTATAATCCAAATAACGTAATAGTAGAGTATATGATTAATTACTCTAACTTTACGGGAAAGGGATTTATTGTGATTTTTATCAAATATACCCTTTCTAATGATACTTATGATCTTGAATTTTGGAATAATACTATTGGGTGGACTTCTTCCAATATTTCTGCTGATATTGTTGGAACTTCTTCAGATTATGTAATTGAAGCTACAATTCCTATCTCAGCACTTTTAATTCATGATAATATCACATGGTTCGCTGTTTCTACTTATGAAATAGGGAGTTATGGATATTTAGACTGCGCACCAGATTCTTATTGTCAAACCGACGAAACTGGATTACCTATCAATGAAATTATCTTGTTTATAGCAATTGCTGCATTTGTTGGAATTGGTGCAATTTATTTATATAAGAAAAGAAAGCCTAAGAAAGATTCTTTTCCATTGTAAATCTACTTTTTAAATTTAAATTGTAAACAACTGTGAAATGAAAATCATTAAAAACACTCAATAATTCGTCTAGAATATTTCCAAAAAATTATATTATGATAATATATTGTTTAATAAATATAGAATAAAATAAATATACAGCAAATTATATTACTTTTAATAAAAAGAAGAGAAGTGGCGCAAGTTTGGCAAAAAAAAAGAAATGGCTAATTATGCCAGTGATTCACTCAAAATTTAATGATAGTAGTCTAGAAGAACTGCTAATTAATAAATCGAGAGACCTATTAACTAAAGAAAAAGGTTTTGTGCCTTCATTCATTTTTCTTTCTGGAAGTTTTTTCGATATAAAAGGTTTTGTATATACGGGCCTTCGAGCATGGAAAGGAGCTGTTAAACCTTCCACATCGGATGAAGGTAGAAGACCTTTATTAGAAGCTACTTTTGCTTCTTTATCGGTATACTTGAGTTCTCTATTAGCATTACAATCAGATTTTTATTTTGCTTATGATGAGATTAAAGATATTCTTTTAGAAAAGCATCGCGAAGATCTCTGGACAATAGTATCTGAAAAATTACCATTCATTTCATTACCACCAAAAGAGATGTATGGGAATCAAGTTTCACCTATTTCACCATATTTTGTTATTGAACAAGACGATGAGTTAATATTAGGGGAAATTTACCCCTCAGCATATCTAACTAAAATTATTTCATCAATTAAAACAAGATTTTTCGTATTTTTTCAGTATCAAGGATATTCTGCTTTTGGATTTTTTGATTCATTACCTGAACGAACCAATTTTGGGTTTGAAGAAAAAGCAAAAGATTTTGACAACGACCCTTCAGCTGAAAATCTTGTAAAATATGCCAAAAATGCTAAAAACTTAAAAGAAGTTTTAATAGCATTGATAGAGGCACATAATAACGCGTATTTAGAACAATTCTTAATTCCAGATTATGAATTGTTATTAAATAAATTATTGGAAGGTGAAGTATAGTGGTCAATATTGGATTATTAGGGGATATTAGTGTTGGTAAAACTTCTATTCTTCGCTTATTCGTTCGATATATAAATCGAGGAGAAATTGAAAAAGTTGAGGGTGGAATCTCCGCCAGTGTAGTTAAAACAGATTTCTCAGGCGAGGCTACGGTACCAAGAGGTAATAAAGCGGATACTCTTGATGAAAAAGAAACTAAAACCATCCATCCTAATCGAGTAGTATTTAGAGAGGACTCTTCGGGAAAAGCTCATACAATTTTCGCTCCTGGAGGAGATCGCTCTCGTGCCGTAGTGAAAATGGGTATTATTACCATATCTCGTATAGCTACTCAAATCATTGCTGTTTTTTCTTTAGACCGTGAATTAGATAGGCAGTTTGAGTTCTTTAATGATGTGAGGTTTTTCCCGGAAAAAATATATGTTTGTATAAATAAAATTGATTTATTAGAAGGAGACAAGGAGAAAGAACTTGAGAAGCTAATAAAGAAAATCAATGATTTTTTCAATAAAAGAAAAATAAACATAAATGAAATTTTTGTCACTTGTGGTGAAACTGTTGATGATTTTGAAGATATTGAAGAATACAATAACCATGTTGCTGAAATGATCCTTAAAATCACTACTTCCCACTAATAACTTGAAAAGATAAATTAATTCTCTTCTACTTCTTTTAATTTTAATGATAATTTTATAAATAACTTTTCCATATCTAATTGATAGCCTATTAACGGAGTAAGAGAAATATGGTCTCGATTTTTATTATAGTTAACATAACCTTTTTTCTCCAACTCTCGAATATCGTCAAGAATTGTTTTCTTTTTTCTTAATTTTTGAATTTCCTGAACTGTAGTATAACCTGAGTTCTTTAGGCAACATGCAATTATACTGAATAAAGTTGCTGCTAAACTTGGTTTATTTCCAAAGGGATTTGATTTTACATGATCCGAGATTTCAGGTTCAAATATGATGAACCAATGCGAATCTAAAGGATTAAATCTTATTTGAAGTCCTAAGGGTTCAATAATTCGAGATAATTCGGTAATTAGCATTTGAAAATATACTGTTTTATTCTTAATTGTTAAATTTAAAGCTTTTAATATCTGTTTTTTTGTAGCTCCAATTTGATATAAATCCTTTTTATTACTTAATAAATGCATTAGTATTGAAATTTCATTCATTTTAAGAATTCCTCACAAATATAAAGTTTTTGTCTCTTTTTGATATTTTATTTTACCTAATTGAAGTAAATGCAATAAATATACAAAATTTTCAAATATTTGAATTTGATCTTTATCATCTTCAAAAATATCCTCAAAACGGCAAGGTAATTTTGATTTAATTTTATTAAAATAAATTAGTATCCTATCAGCGTAATTCTTGTTAGGAATTTCTACTAAAAATTCTCTATCTATATATTGCTTTTTTAAATGTTCAAGATGGATTGCTGTAACTTTTTCCTTTGAAAATTTCTGATTGCTATCTTCCAAAAATTTAATGGAAGTATTTTCGATATAGAAAACATGTCTCCAACAACCTTTGAATAAATCTGAAATTTCAGAATCACTATATTTCGAATTTAAAAAATTAAAAAATATTTTATCACTTTCCAATAATTTTAAAAAACCTTTTAATTCTTCAAACTTCTGATTTAATAAGAAGCAAGCTTCTTTATATAGCCCAGAGTATCTATCTAAATTGAAAACATTAAGCGAATCCTTTAAATCTTGAAAAATGGGACTGAGTTCTAAATTTAATAGGGAAATTTTTCCCGATAAAACTTCTTTTTTTAAATTTTCGATTTTTTGATTTATTTCTGCAGAAAGGTCTGTAAATTCAATCATTTATTTCTTCTTTTTATTATTTTTGGATTAAATATTGTAGAAACTTCTTTCTTTCCAACCCTAGCTACGCCTATTAGTTTGTCTGCTAAAAGAAACAAACTACTTGAGGATTTTGGTAAGAACATAAGTAGTTGTATGGGATTCTGTTCGAGTGTCGTTTTTATCATTTGATAAGAGGCCTCTGCATTTTTATCGTCTAAAAACATACCAGCTTCATCAAACATACATAATGGTGATGCCTTGATTTCTTGCAAAGATAGAATAAGACAAATGGAAATCATAGAAATTTGTCCCCCACTAAGTGCTTTACAAGATTTTAATTGCTCTTTTGTTGTCGCAGCTTTGATATCTATCCCTAATTCTTCAAAATTACCAATTAAATTAAGAGAACAATATGATTTAATATTAGCAGATTTGAATTTTTGGTTAATTCTTAACTCTAAATCATTTAGTGTTGATTTAAACTTTTGATAATACGTGTCCTCTAATTTATTCTCAGTTTTAATAGCAGCATTTATGTCTTTTTGCAAACTGTTTTGATTTTTTGTAATTTCTTTCATACTTGATAAGATTTGCTCTTTTTCAATTAAAATTGAGTCATCTACATCTAAATATCTCAATAAATCTTTGTCTATTCTTAAAATATCTTCTTTAATCTCATTTATACTACGCATCTCAAATTCTTTTGATGCCAAGACAGAACCTATCTCAAAATTGATTCTTTCTAAATCACTTTCATTGGCCATTAATTCTTGTTCTAGGGCAGTATTCTTTAATATTTCTTGCTCTAATTTTATTTTAACCTCTATATGCTCTTTATCAAGAATTATTCTTTCTTTCTGGATTTCTAATTTATTTTTTTTTAACTTAGCGATATCTTCTTCTATTCGATCAATTTCATCATCAACTAACTCTAAATTTTGGTAAATTTCAAAAGCATTTTTATCTGATTTTTGAAAAATTTGCTTTTTCAGTTCATACTCTTGTTTTAAAGTATTGAGTTTCTCTTTATAACCATTTAATTTTTCATTAACTTCATGCTTTTGCTCTACATTTTCGCTGAGTTTAATTTCCCATTTTTTTAAGTCTTCATTGTGAATATTTAATTCATCAGGTATTTCTTTAATCCTTTCACTCAATCTAAAAATCTCAGGATCTCTCTGAGATTCTAAATATTGTATTTTCTTTTCAATATCAATTATGTTATTTTGAACTATAACGCTATTATCTTCAAGGTTGTGTATAATTTCATAGAGCCTATTCTTTTTTGTAGTTAATCTTTGTTTTTGATTAAAATTGTATAAAAGATCATTAAATGCTTCTTTCTTCTCATATAGTTCCTTTTGGTTTGAATCAATTTTAGATTGTTCAACTCTTAATTCAGAGATTTGTTCATTTAAAGAATTGATTTCTGACTCTAAATTATTCAATTGTTCTTTTAGTGTACCCGTGCTGAGAAATCCTTTTAGACGTTTTTGATAAGGTGTTTCATAAACATATCTATAAGAGATTAACTGTTCTCCTTTTAAAGTCACACACTTGCCTTTAAAATTATAATTTTTATAGATTTGAATACCCGAATGGTAATCTTCAACAACTAAGCAGTTTTTTACCTTAGAATAAATTACTTTTTTAATATCAATATCATCATTAACAACTTTTATTAACTCTGCTAAATAACCTAAAACATTTTCAGCGAAAAATTCCAGTAAAGGGCGAATATTTAGATTTTTAGTAATATAGATATTGCAATAAGCATTGTATTTATTCTTTAATCTATTTAAAAGATTTAATGTATCCCAATCACTTACAATGAAGCTATATAGCAACCTTTCTCCTAGAACAGATTCGATTGCATAACTTAGCTTATCATCATATTTTAAAAAGTCGATAATTGGGCCCTTTACCTTCCTATCTAATTCCCTTTTTTCAATTTCTTCTTTTAAAATATTAATGCTAGACGGTAAAACGACTCTGCGTTCTCTTAAGGATATTTGTAAATTTTTATATTTATTTATTAAATTTGTTCGTTCAAATTGCGATTTGTTTAACTGATTCCCTAGTTCAAATAAATCTTTAGAGTTTTTTCTAAGCTCATTATCGATATGCATGAGTAAGTTTGTTGTTGGATTCTCAAGAAACCATTTATTTTTTTCCAATTTATGTTCAATATCTTTAAAACTTTGAAAAATCTCATTAATTTCAGAATTTAAGTCTTTTATTTCATTTTTATTTCCTTCGATTTTAGTTAAGCACTTTTGTTTTCTATGAATCAATTGATTATAATCTTTTAAAAAGTCTTCATTTTGCTTGATCCTTTTTGCTATTGTATTTTGTTCTTTTATTAAATCATCTATTTTTAATTTTAAAGTCCTTTTCTCCTTTTTAATTGTACTAATTTCGGTGTCTAAAGTTTTATTTTGGCTCTCAACATTTCTTAGTCTTTTTTCTAATGTAATTATCTCTTGATTCAAAATATCTAATTCTTTTTTTGCTTGTATCTTCTCCTTTTCCCAAGTCTTAATTTTTTCAATTAAATTTTTCTTTTTATAGATTAATTTCCCTAGCTCTTTTGAAAAATCATTAATCTTTACTTCAATCCTATTTATTTTCGAATCCTTCTCTAGAAGTAGCTTTTCATTATTATCTGAATCTTTTTTAATCTCAGCGATTACTATTTGAAGGTTTTTAATTTTTTCCTTTAAAACTAGTATTTTTTCTTCTAATTCATTCTTGTTCGCATATAACAATTCATCTTCATACACTTTCTTTAAATCTAGTAAATTGTGTTTTTGTTTTAATCGTTTAAGTTTGGGTTGTAGAAGGTTTAAGCTGATGTTTAAGGTATTTCTTCTACTTACTAATGATTGAAAATCTCGATTTAAATGATTTATGTTTCCCTTTTGTTGTATAATTTCATCTCTCAATCCTTTAAGTCCAATACCCTCTTCTAAAAAGATGCAAAGTTCAATTGGCTTCAAATTTTTAATAGCATCGATTTTTCCTTGACTTACAAAAGCAAATTGATTATCTGGATTGATTTTTAGATTTGAAATTAGCTTTTGAATCTCAATGGCATGCGCTCGCTTAAAACCTTTATTAGTTTCTCTTTCAATCTCAAAAAATGGTGATTGCCCTCTTATCACTAGTCTTCTTATTTTAATTACATCATTACTGTCTTGAATATGAAGCTCAACCATTGCATGATCTTGTCCATTTCTGATAAAGTCAGACCACTTTTTGTATCGCTCATCTCTTTCATTACTTCCTAATGCAAATCTGATTGCCTGAAATATTGATGTTTTTCCTGACCAATTAGGGCCAATTATTATGATGAATTTGGCATTATCCAAGTCAACCTCATCTCTTTGAAAACTTAAGAAATTTTCAAGAATTACTTTCTTAAGAGATATATTATTTGTTTCTGTAGCGATGATTTCACCAACCTCCTTCTTATTATTTACCAAAAGCTTGTTTGATATGATCCATTCTTTTCTTAGCCTTCTCTAAATTGATTTGTGCTCTACTGGGAGAATCATTTAAAATAAAAGGATATTTTGCTAACAGTCTTCTTTCATTTTCCTCAAGGATTTCCTTTTTATTTAATTTATCGATAATAATAACAAGTTCTGTATAATTTTTTGAAGCCGCATTTTCATATAGTTGATTCAACATAAATTCGGAAATAGGTTGATTTTGGATGTGTTCTTGTATAGATTGAAGTTCATTAAAGTTAATCTTTTGATAATCCTGTGATTTTTGAATTTGACCAATTTTGGAAGCGAACTTATAATTTTCATTATATTTATCTTGGATTTCTTTACTTTTATCTGATAAAGATGGGATAAATTCACCTGATTCAATTAAATTAACAATAACAGCAGTTATTTCATTCGAAGTTTCATTTAATTCAGAATTAAGAAAATGTTTGAAAACTGCTGTTTTTAATAAATATTTTAGTTCTTGAATTTCCCAATTCTGCGTATAATTAACGATTTGATTAATATCAAATACTATTTTTTGATTCTTTTCTGAAAAATTTTTCAATACTATTTCCCTTTCATTATTGCTTAATAAAGGGATTTTAATGAAAAGATCAAATACTTGAAATATATCTTTTGAATTTTGCTCTACTTCATTCAGGTTTTTATTTATCCATATTAGAATAATGTTATTTTCCAAGAAATGGATTTCATAATTTTTGAGGGTATTAATAAAGAGTTTCAATAAATTCTTTTCATTAAATAAAGCTTCTTTTAATTCTACTTGATCAATTAAAAACAATTTGTTTGGTTTGTTTTTTTCATTAACATCATCATAACTATTTTTATTTTCATTTAGATTATTGACTTTAAAAGCCAATTCCTCTACAATTTTTTCGAGAATGATATTAAAATTTTTAAAGAATTTCTCAGGTTCTTTTGAAATTTCTAAATAGTTTAATTCTATAAAATCTAAATAATAATTTTTTGAAATTAATTTTAAGAAATCTAAGATATCTGTTCCAGAATTAATATTGATTAAAAGTAGGCCTTTAGGGATAAGGTATTGTTGAATTGTTGAATATTCATTGTTGGTTAACATTCCCTTTATATAATTAATTATATCGTTATACTTATCCCTATAAAATATGTCTTCTCTCTTGATATCAATTTCCGAAGGCGATATTACTTGATAATACTGATTATATTTTATATTTGCTTCTGGGTCTTCCATTGGGAAATCAAATCCTATCTTTTATCCTATTTTTAAACATAATCTACATAGGAATTTACACATATATATTTAGCGGTAGCCATAGTTTTGAATAATTAAGCAAACGACAGAAATCTTAAAGTTTATAATATCGTAAATTAAGGTAAAGATATTTAATTAATTATAATGGAAATTTTTATAGAATCCTGATTTATAGTAAAACTAGTATTTAACTTTATAAGAAGTATAAAATTGCTCTTATGTAATACTAAATTCATGATTTATAATATTTAATTGCTCTTTAAATTCATCCTTCATAAGGCTATAATATGTAAACTTCCCCTTTTTCCAACCCTTTATCAAATTAGCTTTCTCTAATTCTCGTAAATGGTGAGATATTGAAGGTTGAGATTTATCTAAGATTGCCTCCAATTCACATACACAACGATCTTTCTCTTTTAACGCGTTTATTATAGTTATTCTTTCTTTATTTCCCAAAGCATTTAAAAAAGCTAAAATTGAATTTAATTTCTCATCAAATCTTAAATTTTTTCCTAATTGTTGTAAATTTTTAAAATATTTGTCGCTATCAAAACATTCGTCACAACTACAAAGCATTTCTTTGATTTCAGATTCCCGATCAATTTTTATAAAAATCACCTATTATAGGTAATAACCTTCTTCATTATATTAGAAGCTATTAAATTATAAAAATTTTATTCAAATCGAGTCATCTAGATTCACATCGAAATCTTTTTATTTGAAACATTCTATTAATATCTTAAGCTCTAACCATATAGAATTCATTAATGAATAAAATGGAAAACAATAAAAAACTAAAGATTGGAATAATTTCAGACGGTAAGTACGGAGATAGAGCATATGAAAATATAAAAAAGAAATTTGAAACCCGCTGGATACTCCTCCCAGAGATACCACAAAACGTTATATTAGATAATGAGTATAATTTTGAAATTCCTGAATGTGACCTTTATATTTCATATATTAGACACCCAGATATAATGCTGCAGTTAGCAGAACTTCAAAAACCATTGATTTTAGGGATACTTCCGGGAATTGGGTTATATTTACAAGCCAGAAAAATAAATCCTAAAGTTATATCTGCTCCTACTATGTGTTCATTGGAAAATAATACTGGGATTCCTGAAATTGACCTATTTACTAGTTTTTTTGGCCGACCTATTTATCAGGTTAATATAAATGAAGATAGGGTTATTAATAGGGTTGAAGTACGCCGTTCTTCACTATGTGGGTCTTCTGAAGCTGGAGCGAAATACCTACTGAATAAAACTTTCAATAAAGAAAATCTTCAAAATTTTGCTTTAAGTGTTTGTTATGAATGTCGTGCTCCTCGTTTTGGGCATACATGTGATAAAGAAGTAGCGGGAATTATTCATTTGGTTTCAATTTTTGAGAGTATACCTAATGAAATTTCAAATAAATTTGATAAAAATTCGCAATCCTTTATTGAAGATATTGGAAAGGAATATAAAAGAAGAAATAAAAATTCAGAGTTATTACTAAAAGAGGTAATATATTAAATTATGCAAGAAGGAGAATTAAATGAAGCTGGAAAGGAAGCTTTAGACACTATCGAAGTTAAGGAGGAAAAGGGTAAAGAAATTAGTTTTTTTGAAAAATTCCTTCCTCTTTGGGTGGCTTTATGCATCTTTATAGGAATTTTGTTATCACAGATTTTTCCGGGGATAAGTATAGCGATTGAAGCTTTTAAAATTGGTGAGATTTCTATACCAATTGGAATTTGTTTATTCTTAATGATGTATCCGGCAATGTTAAATCTACAAACTTCTGAATTAAAAAAATTGGGTAGAGATCCTAAGCCAATTATCTTAACAATAATATCTAATTGGCTCATTGCTCCTTTTGTGGGTTTAGCAATGGTTAGGTTATTTTTACAAGGAAATCCGCAGTTATCAGTTGCTATAATTTTACTTTCAAGTTCACCTTGTACTGCTATGGTTCTCGTCTGGGGCTGGATGGCAAAAGGCAATCAAGAACAGAATGTAATAAATACCAGCTTAAATACAATTACAATCATATTTGGTTATGCTCCTATGGTAACATTATTAACAGGTATTCAAGCCATACCAGTTGATTGGATTCTTCTGTTAATATCAACATTTGTTTTTATCGGGCTTCCTCTAGTATTTGGAATAGTAAGTAAAAGATTATTAATTTCTTCTAAAGGAGAAAAATGGTTTAATAACACTTATCGACCAATCGTAGGAAAAGTTTCCATAGTAGCCTTATTAACAACATTAATAGTACTTTTTTCATTGAATGGAAATGTTATGATCAATCATCCGGATTTATTGCTACTTGTTTCAATTCCACTCCTATTAGGATTTCTAATCGTAGTTGGTTATAACATTTTAATTACTAAACTTTTCAAGTTGAAGTACAAAGAAGCTGTAATTACTGTCATTATTGGATCTTCTAGCCATTTTGAAATCGCGATTGCTACTGCTATCGCTATGTATGGAATTGGTTCATTTGCTGCTTTGGGTACAACAATGGGTTTATTTTGGGAGGTTCCAGTAATGTTATCGATAGTCTATCTTGGAAGATATCTAAAAAAACGTGGATTTTGGAAATCTGAATAATTTAAAATTTAATTATTATTAGGTGAGAAATTAATGGCCGTCGTGTATATGCGAAAATTGGAGCAAGAACCAGAGACGTATGACTCAGAGTTTACTACCCTAACAAAGGGAGTAAATATGGAAGTTCAAGATTGGATTCTTAATCGAATAAATTCTTCAGAGTCAATATTAGATGTTGGTTGTGGAACTGGTGCCCTTTCAGCTAAACTTGCGTTGAAAGGAAACGATGTTGTTGCCATTGATAATAATTTTCAAATGATTAATTATGCTATGCAAAATTACCCTCAAAAAGAAAATTTACATTTATTATTTCAAATAGGATCGTTCTCTAACCTCCAAGCCGAGCACCATTCGAAAGACATAATAGTGAGTACATTCATGTTATCAGAATTACGACCATTTGAGCAACAAATTTTCCTTCGAAATGCATGGAAAGCATTAAAACCAGAGGGGCGATTAATTATAGCTGCAGAGTTTATCCCTTCTGGATTTTGGAAACTAATTTTTAAAATTAAGAGATGGCGGTATAAAAAAAAGCTTAGAAGACTTCGATTAAGAAGTACTTTTCTATTGAAATGGTTTTTTAATTATCTAGAACCGATAGGATTTAAAATCATTGCTCAAAAAAAATGGAAACATGGTGCTATTCAGGTAATGGAACTAAAAAAAATAAATTTCACCCAAACTGAGGAGCCTGGTTATTATCGTCCTATACCAAAAAAATTTAAGGGAGTGCGTTCCCAATTAAGGATTTACCGATGCATTTTTACTGGACAAGTTGATCATGTTCCTATTGAACCAGGAATTTACCAAGCTGGTAAGCCTGATAAAAATTCTCCGATTACTGTTACAGCTAATTATGAGTATACTTACATTAAAGTGATGCGAGATTTAAAAGGTATTGATGCATGGGTATTATGTGTGGATTCTAATGGGATTAATGTATGGTGTGCCGCTCGTGGTAGCAACTTTGGCAATGCACAACTACTTGAAGCAATAGAAGCAACCGGCATTCAAAATTATACAAATAAAAAAACCTTAATACTCCCTCAACTCTCTGCTGGGGGAGTAGCTATTCCAGATTTACCAATAAATTCAGAACAGTTCCCATTTAAAGTAAAATACGGTCCAATTTGGTCGAAACATATACCAACCTACTTAAAGAATCAACCTTCTAAAAAACCAGAAAAAATGAGGCTTGCCAAATTTACAATACCTCATCGCATTCGCGCTGGAATAACGCATACAACATTCTTATTCCGTAAAATATTCATCTTACCTATAATAGCTTTATTAATGCTATTTTTAGGCCTATACATCTTTACAGTTTTTGATAAATTATGGTGGATTGGTGAACTGTGTATCTGGATTTTATTCGCAAATGTGATCATATTTTTCTTATTTCCACTTTCTAAATTTACTCAAAAATTTGTAAATAAAGGATTTTTCTTTGGATTTATTAATATAGTTATTTTAGGGGGATTGACATGGTTAATTCATCGTTCTATTTTTTATACATTGATTAATTTACCTTTTTTCTTTTGGATCACTTTCTTTTCAACGATGTCATTTAGTGGCTACACAATGGCAACAAGTCCAAGAAAAATTGAAAATGAATATCCAATTTTTAAAAAATTAAATAAAATTTTATTAATAATAAGTTTGGTTTCTTTAGCAATTGGAATTATATTTTATTAAAATAATAAAAAAAATTAAAAAGTATAAAAAGATAGGAGGTTATAAAGATGACAGAAATAGATTTTAAAACTTTTAATTTTACCGAAATCATAAAGAATATTCGAATATTTATTGATCGAGATGCTTGTACTGGATGTGGATTGTGTGGAGAGATATGTCCTTTTGGATTACCTCAACCTAGCACTAATGGAAAATTTGAAATAACAAACCCAGATCTTTGCACAGAATGTAGCGCTTGTAAAAGAAATTGTCCAACTCAAGCCATTATCATGCAAGAACAAGCGGGATGTGGATGTTTGTGGAATGTTAGGAATAGAGTAAAAAGCTCAAATCAATCGAATCAATCGTGTAATTGTGGGTAAAATAGTTGGTTAATAATCATGAAACAAAATAATAAATTAGAAGTTGATATTTACGTTCCATTAGATGCATGTGCCTGTGAATGGGATAAGTTTATGAATCGGGTTTTTATAGTTTTAACACCTTATATAAAATACATTAATTATAATACGAAAAATCTTAATTCGGAGGAAGCAAGAAACCTAGATTTACATGGAAATACAATTGTTGTTGACAATAAGAAAAAGTATACTGCTTCCTATTCATTAAAAAAAGATTTACCCAATTTACTAAGAGAAAAAGGTTTGATTTAAGCAAATTTATTAAATTGGGGTGGTCAAAAAATTAAAAAAATAGAATTTGAAATTAGTATTCCAATAAAAGGACTCCAGCAAGGTAAAAAATATACACTTAATGTCGAAGATGATACTACCTTCATAGAAACATTAGCATTAGTGGATAAAATCGAGATGATAGAGACCAAGACCAGTATTTTTCCAGTGTATGAAGGCTATATTCATAGTTATCTTCAGCTTTTTATAAATCTTGAAGAAGCTTCAATATACGATGATGTTGGAGTGTATGCATATGCGCCTGATGACCATGGAATTATGCGAAAATTTAATCCTATTAGGGAAAATATTGAATTTAATCTATATCCTGATAGTTTGATTCAATTACAACCAGATGTAGGATGTTGATGAGAAAAGGTGAAAGAAAGAGTGGATAATGAAACACTCAAAATAAAACTTAGGCAAAAATATGGCAAAAATAATAAATATTTTCTCCATTATTTTCAAATTTAATTTTTTGGATGAAATCTTTCAAGAAATAGTAGTGAAAGATTGACAAAGGGATTGCTTCCTATATATTATAAGAATAAAAATTAAAATTATTAATCATCATTAAAAAAAAAAGTAAATAATTCTTGAAAATATAAAAGCAACTATTATCAATGGAGAAATCAAAAGTAATTTTTCTTTGCACTGAAAATTCGGTACGTAGTCAAATGGCAGAAGCATTTCTTAAAAAACAGGCAGGTGAGCATTTTGAAGTATATAGTGCTGGGTTCGATCCTCAACCTATACATCCTTTTACAATAAAAGTAATGGAAGAATTAGACTATGATTTAAAAGATCAATATTCTAAAGAATTAAAGGAATTCCTAGGAAAAGTACACTTCGAGATTGTTATAACTGTGTGTGAAAAAGCTGAAAAGACCTGTCCTATTATTCCTGGAGTAAGTACTAGGTTATTTTGGTCATTTGAAGACCCTGCTGCATTTGAAGGAACAAGACAGGAAAAACTGGATAAATTTCGACAAGTCAGAGACCAAATTTATGAACAAATTCAAGTTTGGTTAAAAAATAGAGCAATTTTAAAGTAAAACATCTTTTATCGATTCCAAGTAAACTTTTATTTATTTTAATTTATCTACTCCTTTATTTTAAAATCTATAACTTAAAAAATAATTATTTATTTAAACTTTCTACCAGTCATGGATATTTTCACTCACTTTATAATCGGAATACTCGCTAGTGTTTATGGCCTTAAATCTTTACCATTTAGCCTTGTAATTTATGCGTCTATAATGTCAGTAATTAGTGATTTCGATATATTTCTAGCACCATTACGTTTGATTAAAAAGTCAAATTTTTTATCCCATAAAGGATTATCCCATTCATATTTCACTGCTTTGATATTTTCGTTTTTTACAGCAATATTATTTGCTTTTATTACCAATGAGAATTTCTTGATTGCTTGGCTTATTGGATTTCTTTTTTATAGTCTGCATGTTACACTGGATCTAATCACAGCATCAAAAATTCCGATATTCTACCCTTTTTCAAAGAAAAGATATAGATTTTTCATAGATAGAGCTATTAATTTATTTTTAGCTGTAATCTCTGGACTTGTTGTTTTATCCTATTTTTTAATGTTTTTTTATTTACCAGAAGTATTCTTTTCAGATTTATATCATTATATTTTTGGATTTTATCTCGTATATTTCTCCTATCGATTCATTTCCAAAATCTGGATTCAATTCAAATTACCAGAAAATTCTCTTTATATCCCCGGTATTCTTCCTTTTGTCTACTTTATTTATGAAAATATCTCCTTGGAAAAATCTAATTTGTATAAATTTTCAAAAAAAATTCAATTTTTAAACAAAAATTCTCTTATTTTACAATCAGAGATATCTATAAACTCCGATGATATGAAGTTCTATGAAAAAGCTATAAAAATCTCGAAAGATTATGTATTTTTTAATAAGTGGGAAGCAGTTATTCCAATTATAGAAAAAGATTTTGATAAATATACTATACTTTTAATATTAACAGAAAGTTATTTTTCTGGCTCAACCTACTCACTCAAAGTAGTGTTTAATAGAAAAGCAGATACGATTGATAATATATCTGACGGCTTTAACTTGTTTAAAGTATAAAACCTTTTACTGCAGTTAAAAATTACGTAAGTAAATCTAAAGATAAATCAAGTTTAAATCTCTTTTTCAATGAAAGATTTTCTATTTATGATAAATATTTAAATATATGTTTATCTGAAACACTAATTGTCAAATCTAATTTGAACAAAAAATTAAACTCAAAAATATATAGAAGTGATTAAAATATGGAACGAACAACAAAAAGAATACTTGCAATAGTTCTTGTAATAGCAATCGCAGGTGCTGGAATAGGCATCGGTGTTTGGTATTTAACCCAAGAGGTTGGAGAAGCAGGATGGGAGACCCCAGGAGTTTCAGGTGTACCAAGCGATAACTGGATTAGATGTGGATATCTTGGTGGCTTGAGAGGGATACAAGGTGATGGAGGTTGGAAAGGTGCTTGGTTAGCGGCATATGATATAAATACTAAAGATGGTGGTATTCAGGTTGGCAATGAGACATATTACATAGCAGTTAAGGCACGAGATACTAATGAACATGATCCTCAAATACCTATCTCTACAGGGTTGGCTGCAGCTGAGCAAATGATATACGTGGATGAAGCAAGATACCTCTTTGGTGGATTTAGAACAGAGGTCACAAGAGCGATTGTAGAAGTAGCAATGGATGAAGACTTAATTTATTATGGTTGCGGTGCTTCTACAGATGAATTTTGTGTTAATGTGTACAACAACTATCCAAGATATAAATCTTACTTCAGGCAAACTCCCATTTCAAGTACTTTCCTCGCATTAGAAATAATTAAAGGCTTTTGTCATGTAATAAATGTAATGGAAGCTAACTTGTCAAGAAGAGTAAACAAAATTGCAATCTTTCGAGAACAGCTAGATTGGACTGTAGGTATGTCAGGTCTTTTAAATGGTCTCGCCGCTGCTGTTAATTACACTGTAGTATACGAAGTAGCTTATGACATTGCTAACCCTGATTTTGAGACATATTGGGATCTAGCTGAGGCGGCAGGTGCTCAAATAGTTGTACCCGTTGTTTCGGGAGATACAGGAATAACCATGATGAAACAATATGGAATTACGAGACCTCACTGTCTTGTATTTGGTATTGATGTTGAAGGGCAGATGACCACCTATTGGTCGACTACGGGTGGAGCTTGTAATTACCAAATCTTTTTAACAACTCTTACTCCTAATTGCCCCGTAACACCTTATTCCACAACATTTTACAATGATTATCTCACGAGGTATGGTATTGGACCTACGATCTACACAGCACCAGGTACTTACGACGCGGTTAACACTTTAGCATGGGCAATTAACCAGTCTCAATCATTGGATGAGCTAGACATTATTGCTCAACTAGAAACGTTAAATAGAAGTGCTGGGGTTTACCTTTCAGGTCCTAGAGCTGTAGCTGCCAGAAGATTGTCCTATACTCAAGTTGGTGGTGGATTCCCTCCAAGCAACCCTACAGCGCATGATGTTGAAGAGGGCTGGCCATGGGGTTGTACCAGATTTGGTCAGTGGCAAGGTGGGACTATAGTATGTATACCCACTGGAAATGGGACCTTATATACCCGTGGATATCCAGCTGGTCCATATGGAGATTTTTCAAATTTAGCTCTTGGAGTATATCCAAATTCATTAGCGACTGGAAATATTTTCCTGCCATATTGGGGTATAAATTAGGAACTGCGAATATTTGAATATTTTAAAATATTAAGTCTTTTTTTTTTTAATATTTGTGTATAAGTTTTTAGGAAAAATAGAATTATAGAAAAATTAGTACAAATTATAGATTAATTTTAAATATAATGAGGTAGAAATAACATAATAAAAATCAGAACAAAATAACTTTATTTAAAGATTATTGAATATTGAGGGATTGTTTTATTATGATAGTAGAATTAGAAAAAGATATGAAAGATAATGAAATCGTTAAAAAAACGAAAAAGTTGAGTAAAAGACTACAAATTACCTTAGGAACAGCTGGTATAATTGCAATTGTTATCATATTATTATCTTTAAGTTATTATTTTTTCAAGGTACCAGAGGGGTTACCTCAGATAATAATTTTTGGCACAACGCATGGAGCTATTATTTCCCTACTTGCAATCGGGCTCTCATTAGTGTATGGTGTAGGAGGAGTTATGAACTTAGCTCATGGGGGATTCTATTTAATGTCAGGATATATTTTTTACTGGACGGTAACGGCTACGAAAGTATTCATGCCATTTGGGGGAATAATATTAGGTATAATTATAGTATTGATAGCTATAACGATTATTGGAGCTGCTTCATACCTCTTATTTATTAAACCTTTGATGAATTCTCCTATAGGTGTATTAATGGTTACATTTGCTATTGCTTATTTCTTTCAAGCATTGATTCTGCTGATAGTTCAAGTATCCCACCCATTATTAATGGATGAATTAATTCCAGGTAGTATTACAATTTTTGACGTTACATTCGGCGCTCAAAATATCTTAATCATTATTCTTTCATTATCAATTGTAATCGGTGTTACAATATTTATTAGTAAAACTAAACTTGGGAAATCTATTAGAGCAGTTGCTCAAGATAGAGAGGCAGCAATGCTTATGGGTATAAATGCTGATAGAATCCTTATGTATGTTGTAATGATCTCTGCTTTTTTAACAGGTGTAGCAGCAATCCTCAATGTACCCAAAGAATATATATCACCCTATGTGGGTTGGGGCATTTTAGCAGAGTCATTTGCAGTTGTTGTTCTTGGAGGATTGGGAAGTTTACCTGGTAGTGTTGCTGGATCATTCATCCTTGGCTATGCAACTTCTATCTGTAATTATCTGATCGACCCCTCTTTTGCTGCTTTAATCCCTGGTATTGTGATCGTGGTAACCCTTGTACTAAGACCTCAGGGCTTATTTGGAAAAAAAGAAATTGATTAATTTATTAAAAAGATAGTAATAATTAAAGGTGTTTATATAAAAGTGTCAAAATTAAAGGAAATTATAGGAAATTACATTAGGATTAAAAGTAAACCTTCTCGTCGTCTAATATCTTGGGTAAAAACCTTTAAGGGTAGTTTAACATTACTCTGTTTACTTGGACTATTTGCTTTACCATTGCTTACTGATAATCCATATTATTTGGGAATATTTATTAATGCAGCGATTTTTTCAATTTTTGCTGCAAGCTGGAACTTTTTAGGGGGGTATACCGGACAAGTAAGTTTTGGACATGCAATATTTTTGGGCATGGGTGGTTATATAACTGCATCTTTAGTTCGTTATTTTAATGTCGCATGGTCCATTTCACTTATTGTGGGTGGGCTCTTTTCTGTATTAATTGCCTTTTTCATTGGTATTATTTGTTTACGATTAAAAGGCCCCTACTTAGCTTTAGGAACCATGGCTTTAGGTCTTTTTACAATGGCTTTATTCAATAATGAGTTACTGGGAACAGCTAGTGACTGGCTATTTTTCGGATCACAGGGAATTGATAGAGTCCCTCGCATCTCTAGAGATGTAGTAGAAATATTTTATGTTTATCTGATTATTATGATAGTTTCAGTTATAATAATGATTCTTATTGGTGATTCTAAAATGGGTACAATTTTCAAATCCATTCGAGATGATGATACTGGAGCCGAAGCCTCAGGTATTAATTTAACTAAATATAAAGTTATTGCATTCATGATAAGTGGCTTTTTTGCAGGAATTGCTGGAGGCCTTCTCGCTATGCAATCTAGGAATGTAGCTCCTGCATTTTTTCAGCCTCTTTATTCATTTTACGCAATAATTATGACTGCTATCGGAGGAATAGGTTTAATATCTGGATCAGTCCTTGGAGGCTTTATTTTCTTTGGGTTAGAAGCATTATTAAGTGACGTATGGGATCCAGTATTTTTATTTTCTATCATCTTAATTTTAATCATTCGATTTGCTGAAATGGGACTTTTAAGACCTGTCTTAGAACACTTAAGAGATCTCTGGGATTTGGTATTAGGAAAATAAAAAAAAATATAATAATAATTAAAAAATGTGAATTATAATATGGGAATAATTTTAGAAGTAAAGAATCTAACAAAAAAATTTGGCGGATTAACAGCGGTTAATGATTTTAGTTTTGAAATTCATCAAGGAGAATTTCTTGGACTAATTGGTCCAAATGGTGCTGGAAAAACTACTGTTTTTAATTTAATATCTGGTTTTGAAAAGCCAAGTGCGGGGACTATTAGATTTGATGGTATTGATATCACAGGTAAAAAACCTCATAAAATTGTAAATTTTGGAATCGCTCGAACCTTTCAACTAGTTAGATCGTTTAAATTTCTCAATCTGCTTGATAATGTTACCGTTTCATGTCTTTCTCCTAGAGGAAAAAAAGTTGCAAGACATGTTGGATTTGAGGAATATGCTAGTTCAATTCTTGCTTCTGTTGGACTTGTAGATAGAGCTAGAATCCCTCCTGTTATTTTACCGCATGGTGATTTAAGGAAATTGCAAATTGGTAAAGCTGTTGGTACTAATCCTAAATTACTTCTTCTAGATGAACCATTTAGCGGTCTTACGCATGAAGAACAGGAAGTTATTACAGATTTAATTATAAAATTACATGATGATGGGGTAACCGTTTTTCTTACAGGACATGTGCTAAGAGAATTAATGCAGTTAGTCCCAAGAGTAATTGCTATGCATCAAGGTAAATTTATTGCTGAAGGTTCTCCATTAGAAGTCGCAAATAATAAAATAGTACTTGAAGCATATTTAGGGAGAGGTGAAGAATTTGCTTGAATTAAAAAAAATTTATCATTATTATGGAAAAGCTAAATCTCTTGAAGAGATAAATTTAAAAGTGGAACAAAAATCCTTAGATTCCGTTATAGGACCCAATGGTGCTGGAAAATCAACTCTTCTTAGAGTAATTTCCGGATTAGAAGAGCCTGATAGAGGTAAAATCATCTTCGAAGGAGTGAGAATTGATGAAGAAAAACCTTATAGAATTGCGAGAATGGGAATCGCCCATTGTCCAGAACGCCGAAGACTTTTTTATGATATGAGCGTTGAGGAAAATCTTAGCATGGGGGCATATTCACTAAAGGATAAATCAAAATTAAAGGGATTATTACAATTTATATTTGAAATTTTTCCTCGTCTTAAGGAAAGAAAGAAACAAAGAGCTGGAACTCTCAGTGGTGGTGAACAACAAATGCTTGCTATAGCACGTTCTCTTATGTCAAACCCAAAATTACTCTTAATGGATGAACCTTCGTTAGGACTTGCACCTAAAATTAAAAACAAAATATTTGAAGCCATCCAAAAAGTTAAAGAAGAAGGTACTACAACACTTTTAATTGAACAAGATGCTGTCTTAGCTATGGATATAGCAGATTATATTCATGTACTAGAAGAAGGAAAAATCGAAATGAGAGGTACAAAACAAGAATTAAATCGAGAACCTAGAATTAAACAAGTATATTTAGGGATTTAGGTGGGTTAAAATGTCAGCAACATTAGAAAAATTATTAAGAGATGCAAGAATAGATTTGGTTTTATCAAGAATCGAGAAAGATTCCTCTGTGTTAAATGAAGTGATTGAATATTTAGATAGTGAAATAAGATCAATTAAATTTAATGCTATATTTATATTAGGGGAATTAGGTCAGAAATCTGTAAATGGAATTCCTAAATTAATAAATTGTTTAGATAGTGAGGATTGGAGCATAATACGTGAAGCCGTCCGATCATTGGGAAAAATAGGACCACTAGCAAACGAATCAATTCCGAAATTAACAGGATTATTAACCAGCAAGGAAGATACAATTCGGAAAGAAACGGCTATAGCTTTAGGAAATATTCAAAAACTTTCTATTGACGCCATTAAAGGATTAACTAGTGCTTTAAAAGACAACAATGAAGAGGTTCGAGCTGAAACAGCAAAAGCTCTTGGAAAGATGGGACCTGAAGGTTACGAAATTGTTCCAGAATTGATAAAAAGTCTTAAGGATATAAGCTGGTTAGTTAGAACCACATCTGCTCAATCGATAAGTCAAATTGGGAAAGTATCTCCAAAAGCAATTCCTACCTTAATTAGTGCCTTGGAAGATAAGGATTGGAGAGTTCGTTATAGAGTTATAAATACTCTAGCACAAATAGGAGGAGATGAAATAGTTTCTAATCTTTTAAAATATTTAAACCATAATAAATCACAAGTTAGAAAGGAAGCAGTTGATGCTTTAGGAGAACTTAAACAATCTGATCCTGTAGTTCTTGAAAGTTTATATCCATTATTAGAAGATGGAAATGAAGCTGTTAGAGGTAAAACAGCTGATACACTCCGAAGTATTGGAAAAAAAGCAATCCCACCCTTAATTAAATCCTATGATGATAATTTGAAATTTCCAATTGATTGGGTTCTTTACTGGGTCTTAATTTTCTTAGCTGTACCTTATTGGCTGCTTTTTGGAGGGATTTATATCTTAATCTTGCCATTACTTATTTCATTTATTCTCACGCTCAGAAGGTTAATACTTCATATTATGGCCAATCAAAGAAAAAAAATAATGATTATTTCTAGTCTTGGAGGAATGGGCCCAGATGCTATAGAGGCAGTTCCATTTATTATAGATTTATTAAAGACAAAGGTTAATGCAAAAATTCGAGCTGAAATGGCTAGAACATTAGGAAAAATTGGAATTAATTCTGAGCAAGCGGTTTTAGCATTGGAAGGCACCCTTAATGATCCAAAAAGCATTGTAAGACGTGAGGCAGCACTAGCTTTAGGAAAAATTGGTTCTCTAGCCACTAGAGCAGTTCCTACGTTAGTAAAATCATTACAAGATAAGAATGCAGATGTTAGATGGAGAGCTTCTGAAGCATTAGGTTTTATTGGAGTTAATACAAACGAAGTCATTTCTAATTTAAATAGCTTAATCCATGACGAATGCGATTATGTCTGTGAATCTGCCATCAATGCTATAGATAGTTTAACAGAAGAGTGATTTTAAGTTTAATCAAAATATTTTTATTTAATATTAAATCATTTGAATTTATATGAGTTACTAAATATTTGAGGTATTTATGAAAAATGAGTGAAGAAAATCCATATGCATCAAAACCTTGGTTAAAACATTACGATGAGGGAGTACCTCCTCACATAGATTATCCTGAAATAAATATCTATGAATTTTTAGATAATGCCACAAAAGATTTTGGTGGTCGTACAGCAATATGGTTTATGAAAAATAAAATTTCTTATAAGAAATTAAAAGATATAGCCGACAGATTAGCAACTGCTCTTGTTGACTTAGGAGTTAAGAAGGGTGACGCTGTGGCAATAATGATACCTAATTTTCCGCAATTCATAATGAGTTACTATGGAATATTAAGAGCTGGTGGAGTAGTTACTTGCTGTAGCGTACTCCATACGGAACATGAACTAGCTTACCAATTAAACGATTCTGGAGCAGAAATAATTATTGCTTGGGATAATCAAGTAGATAAAATTAATAAGATTCGGGATAGAACGCGTTTAAGGCATGTTATAATTACAAATGTGCTAGATTATTCTCCAATGGCTCCTCGTAATCCTCCTGAAATATCAGGAACGAAGCAATTCTTAAACTTAATTGACAGTACAAAATCAAATCCCCCTAAGTTTGAAACCAACGCGAAAGAAGATGTTGCCAGTCTTCAATATACCGGAGGTACAACTGGAGTGCCTAAAGGCGCTATGTTAACCCATTACAATTTAGTTTCAAATTGTCTTGCAACGCTTTCTTGGATTGGTCAAGAATCGAACAGAGGAAAGGAAACCATCTTGACAAATTTACCACTGTTTCATATTTATGGACAAACTGTTTGTATGAACATACATGTTTATAATGCCTCGACAATAGCTTTAAATCCAGATCCTCGTGATCAAAAATCTTTATTTGAAATAATAAAAGCAACACAGCCTTCAATGTTTCCAGGAGTTCCAACAATGTATATGCGTTTATTAGAAAGAGATGATTTAGAAGATTATGCTAAAGATCTTAAATCTATAAGAGTTTGCAATACAGGTGCAGCTCCAATGCCTCCTGAAGTTCTTAAGGAATTTGAAGAAAGAACTGGTGGAAAAGTGATAGAAGGATACGGAATGACAGAAACTTCGCCAGTAACACATAGTAATCCTATAGCTGGAGAAAGAAAGATCGGCTCTGTGGGAATGCCTATACCTGATACTGAAGTAAAAATAGTCGATATTGAGGATTATACAAAAATAATTCCTCTTGGAGAAGCAGGAGAAATAATGATAAAAGGACCACAAGTAATGAAAGGTTATTGGAATAAGCCAGAGGAAACAGCGAATCAATTGAAAGGTGAGTGGGTACTGACAGGAGATATTGGAAAAATGGATGAGGATGGCTATTTTTACATTGTTGATCGAAAGAAAGATATGATAAATGTAAGTGGTTTTAAAGTTTATCCTCGAGAACTTGAGGATGTTTTGTTTGAATATGAAGCAATAGAAAATGTTGCGATTATAGGAATTCCTGACCCAGATCTCCGCGGAAGTGAAAAAGTAAAAGCATATGTTGTATTAAAAGATGGATATAAAGAAAGTGAAGAAATTAAAAGTGAAATTAAGGAATTCTGTAGGCAAAATGTTGCCCCATATAAAATTCCAAAATTCATCGAATTTAGAAAAGAACTTCCAGAAACCTTAGTTGGTAAAGTTCAAAGGAAGGAATTAAAAGATATTGAAGCAAAAAGAAGAGGAGAAGAAGTTTAATCCTCTTAAAAAACTAATATTTTTTATCGACTCCCTTTTATTCTTTTTTTTTTACAGAAATTATCATTAAAAGTTAAAATTATAAAATAAAGCATGTTGGAAGCAATTCGTAAATTTGCGAGAGAAAATTCCGAATCTGATGATATTCATGGATTTCCTCACGTTGAAAGAGTATATAATTTGTGTCTTAAAATAGGAAAAAAATTAGATGCTGATATTAAAATATTAAATATTGCAGCATTACTTCATGATATCGGAAGAAATAAAGAAGGAGTAAACACCTTTAACAGAAATCATGCTGAAATTTCTGCAGAATTAGCAATTAACTTTTTAACTAACGTAGATATTGGACTCCCTAAAGAGAGTTTTGAGAATATTATTCATTGTATAAAAGCTCATTCTTTTTCAAACAAGTTAAAGCCTAAAACTCTGGAAGCAAAAATTTTGTCTGATGCAGACAAACTGGATGCATTAGGAGCTATTGGTTTATATCGTACAATAGGATTTACAGTTAAAAGTAGGGGTGGAGTTGATCAGGTGATTGAACATTTGGAGAACAAAATAATGAAATTGAAAAGTCAGATTTATTTAGACATTTCAAAAGAAATTGCAATAAAACGTGAAAAAATAATAGTGAAGTTTTATCATCAAATTATTGATGAAAGATAAAGAAAAAGAATTTTCCTTCTGTTCTTAAAGAATTTACCTTGGTATAATCAAGTTTTGGAGAAGCTTGCGGATCATTTTCACAAATCATTAGATGATGCGAGAAGGTGGATTAAAGATCCTGATGAATTAGAAACTGCACTTAAAGCTTTAAGTAATCGAGAGAAATCGGTGCTAACTTTAATTTCTAACCTTGATCAAGTAGAAGGTATTATGTAAAACAAATTTTTATTTTTATTTTTTAACTAATTCTCAATATTATACTTAACAAGATTGGAAATTTTTCTTCAGACCCCCAAATCACATAGATTTTATCATCAATTGGTATAGCAACATGCTTTGCCGCAACAATCCAATCTGTTCCAATATTATTCGCCGTTTTAGTATCTTCTTTAAATTTTAGATGCATAATTGCTCCAAAATAATCACTTATTGTTGTATGAGTGATTTTAATATCCTTTAAATCTGGATTTGTGAATTCTTCTTTTATTGGATCTGGCTGTAAATGTCCTTTTAGTTTCTCGTACGACAGTTGTAAAGCTGCTTGAATGATGACTTCTTCTTTCACAGCTTTATCATATTCAAATATAATAAGCCCACAATCTTTTTCAACTCCAATTATTCCTAAAGCGTTATATTCTTTTGAAACATCAATCCAACCATTTTCTGAACTCTCACCCATTATATATCTAAAAGATTTTAGAATCTTTAACTCATCTTCCCTTTCACTAATTATATTATCAATAACTTCATTGAGAGGTCTAGCAACATAGATCATTGTACCTGTTGGGCGTTCCATGACTTTATCAACCCATCTTTTATTAATTAACCGTTCAATGATCCTATAAATTGTCGTTCTCTTGATATTCAGTTTTTTATTAAGATTTCCGACCTTTTCTCCTTTTTCACCAATCTGAAGTAGAGTCAAATACACCTTTGCCTCTTCAAGTGTTAATCCAACCTTCAATAAACCTAATCTTTGTAAGTTCTGAGTGTCATCTAGCAAAACTTTTGGAGTAGCCCATTTAATCTCTTTAATTTTACCTAAACTTGTATGGGGATCTAAATAAGGATCCTTTTTACGTAGTTCTCCTAAAGTCCTTGAAGCATCCATTAAACCTAATAGTATTGTATCTCCAGGCTCTATTCTACAGATAATTCTCCTCTCATCATCCTTAAATCCAATGATACTACCTCTTTTTTCTAAATTCATAGCAACAAGCCTTTCATATGAAACTTGTATAATTTTGTATTTAATTTTATCAATAAGAAGCTCTCCGAGTTCTTGTGAATCCCATAAAGAATTAATTTCTTCTAAATCATCAGTAATATCCCAATTATCAGATGAATAGACTATTTTACTATTTCCTTCAATAATGATTGTTGAGATAATTCTAGATTCAGGTGTAAGAAATTTATCTAACCTGTTGATAATTTTTTCCAATTCTCCTTAACCTCCTTTTTAAAATGGAATAAAAAAAATTGAAAATATTAAAATATTTCATTAAAAACACCTATGTATTATTTTAGGGCCAAATTCTTTATATTCACGTCGAGTAATCCACATCCTATGAAATGTCTTTAATGATCCTAAAATTGAGCCTCCAATCCACACTGAATACATACGTTCTGGTGGACTGATAATTCTTACTTCTACGGATTCAGAAATCATTTCCTTTATCTCTTTTGTTAATCTTTCCTTAATACCTGGAAACATAGTAGAACCACCTGACAATACAATATTGCTATAAAGGTCTCTTCGAAGGTCAACATCACATTCAGATATAGCGCTTACAATAAGATCATCAATTGGGTCTAACTCTTTTCCTATCACTGATGGATTGAAAAAACATTCAGGAGCTAAGAATCTCTCTATTCCTAAGCTAACAGTTTCTCCATCCGGAAGCATAAATAATTTTTCCATTCCAGCAACTTTCTTAGAAAGTAATAATTCTTTTTCTGGATCTATTGCAACATAACATAGCTTTTCTTTAATATCTCTTACAATTTCAATTTCAGCAGTTGAGGTGAATGAATAACCTTTTTGTCTTAGCAACCTTTGTAAATATTTTGTAACGTCTCTTCCTGCTAGATCTATTCTTTGTATAGCATGGCTCAATGCAAATCCTTCATATATCGGAACAATATGAGACACTCCATCGCCAATATCTATTACAGTTCCTGTTGTTCTTCCTGAAGCATATAAAGATAACACTGCTTGCATTGCAATGTACAATGCAGGTACATTAAATGTCTCAAACATGATTTCTGCCATTTTCTCTCTATTTTGTCGCGGATTCAATGGTGCTTCTGTAAGGAGTATCGGATGTTCTGAAGGATCAATTCTTAGGTCAGTATAATATGTATAATGCCATAATTTTTCCATAGCAGGCCAATCTTCTACAATACCATGTTCGATCGGAAATTTAAGACTTAAAAGACCTCTAAGTTCCATTGCCTCTTCTCCAATATAATAATCTCTAGAAAAATGTTTTACATCTGGCATCACAGTTCCATATTTTGGAGTACCAATCATGGTAGGAAAAACCGATCGTGGTTGATCTTCTCCACCAAAACCGTTTTTGGAAATTCCTGTTCCATTATCTAAAATAATAGCCCTATTAAATTTTAATTCTTCCATAATTTATTCCTCCACCAATTTTTTTTCGAAATTATATGCTAATTTTTCACAATAGAAATTTAAAATAATGGAATATAAAAATAAATTGGTTTATAGTTAAATCCAAGAACTATTTTAGTATCTATTGATGAATTACAGCATATAATTATAATATGATAAAATAAATTTAACTATTTAAATGTTGTCACAATATTGTCGCATCATTGCGACAAATGAATATATATTCATAAACTAGATTTAGTTATATTTTTTAAGAAATTTTTCAGCTGATTTTCTAGTTTTAAGGCTTTTACATTCCAGTTGAGCTTTTACAAATTCAATGACTTCTTCCTTATTTTCTATTTCATTAAAGAATTCATTGAAAGATTCAATAATATATGCTTTTATTAAGTCTTTACGGCTAATTTCGTGATGTGTCTCATCTATACTTAATAATACTTTAGTTAGCTTATCTCTTAGGTGCGGTTTTGCTTTAGCAATGGTGCCAAGATTCGCTGCTAGATGCCCAGCTGTCATTACACTTTTAGCATCAATTAAATTACAATAAATATCAAAAATATCTTCAAACTTATTTTTAGTATCAATTCTGGCAAGGTTGGCGAGAATTTGAATTCCAATAACTTTATGGAAATTGTTTTGACTTTTTAGCAAATCAATAAAAAAATCCCAATGTGGATAAAGGACTTCTGGTTTATTCTGGCTTATAATTAATAAGACTTTATGGCTATTATATCGAATAATTTCAGCTTTAGCTATAAGATTATTTATCAATTCAACTAATATTTTAGGATCTTCTATTGCTTTATTAATAAGGCTTTCAGGTTCAAAATCTTTCTTATTTAGATTATGCAAATTTTATCCCTACATAATTTAATTTTAATAAAAGAAAATTAAAAAAAAGTTAAGAATAGATATACTTTTAGCTTCGCTTTCTTTTATCACGCGCTTTCTTTTTTTCATCAATAAATACCCAGATTATTAATGAACTTGCACCAACAATTCCAATTGTTACCAAAGAGATTATTAAAATAGTCTTTTCATCCATAATTATTCTATAAATTGGCTCGGTTTTAAACAAATCAGCAATTGGAATCATCTTACCAATAATTCCACTTTCATTCCCACTGGGATAGATTCTACCATGTGTAAATCCGAAATATTGAACTCCAGGAGCTCCAGGTACGATTTTGGCTAATTCGTCATCCAAATTCAGTTTAACAACTTTGCTAAAATCGTGATGATAATAAATATAAATATCACGACTAACAGGATCAAAAATATTGCTATACCATGTTTGATACATAGCTACAGCATTTAAAACCTCCCGACAAATGTCAACGGTGAGGACTTCTTCAGAATTAACATCGTCAAGTATAGAACAGGCGGCATCATAGCGCTCACATGGATACCATCCATTTGATGGATTTGCTAAGTTAAAATTAGTTGAAACTAGATAATTTGAATCATTTATACGTGTATATGCGAATTCTCCATCAATTCCCGCACTCACAACTACAGCATCACCTGTAGCATCAGCATAGTGCATCTGTGCTGCAACTGCTGTACCAAAATAATAATTTTCAAAAAAATCAATAGCATCCTCAACATTACTTAATTCCCATAACCATTGAAACCCAACGTGTATTTCTGGGTAAGTATCATTCCGTTCGGGGTGGTCATTCAGGGGAGCGACTGGTAATCCATTTGCATCATAACACAAGCCTTGATCATTCATCCCGCCCTGTGGCACTCCATCACCTATAAAATAATTATTGTAAAATCCAAAAAATATCATTCCATGCATAAGTTGCTTTCCTTCAGGAGTTCCCGGGTCAATTTCTTGACTTGGAATAAGCCATATGTATACTCCTTCCATATCGTAATCTTCACTATTTCCAAAGAAGACTTTATCACCTAACTTAGCTGTAAATATTGTACAGGATTGAGCAATAGGATGAGGGGGATGGATACTAACAATGTTAATAATTTGGATATTTGTAAAGAGACAAGAAAAAATAAAAAAATATAATAAAAGTCTTTTAGATTTCATGAGATAATCCCAGATTAAGAAAAATTTATGTTATTCTATTATATATTGGATGCTTTTTAAATTATTATCTCAATACTCGTATCAAAATGAACTTATGTTACACATTGTGAACAGATTTGTACAAAAGGATAAATGAATTAACTCATTTTTAGATAAGCCGCTGTTATAGACTCCTTAGATTTTATTATTTCTTCTGGATTACCTTTAGCAATAACTTTTCCACCCTTTGGCCCTCCTTCAGGTCCTAGCTCAATGATATAGTCAGTATAAGCAAGGATTTGAGGATCATGTTCAATTATAATGACACTATTTCCCTCTTTAACAAGTTGTTCGAGTAATTCCATTAACTTTACAGCATCATAGAATGATAAACCAACCGTTGGTTCATCTAATATATACAGTGAATCACCTTTGCGTGCTTTTCCTAATTCTTTCGCTAGTTTGATACGCTGAGCCTCACCTCCACTCAATGTCGGAGCTGGTTGTCCAAGTGTGACATACCCCATACCGATCCTATCAAGGATTTTTAGTACATTCGAAATATTTACTTGGGATTTAAATAATTCTAATGCCTCACTTACTGTCATGTTCAACACTTCTGAAATCGTCTTGTCTTTATATTTAACTTCTAGGATTTCTGGCTTATATCTCATACCTTTACATTCCTTGCAAGGGATTGTGAAGCTACTAAGAAATGATATTTGTAAATCCTGAACACCATTTCCTTTACATGCTGGACATCTTCCACTATCAGAATTATAAGAGAAATGTCCTGCTTTATAATTTCTCTTTTTTGCCTCAGGAGTTTTAGCAAAGATATTTCTAATTTTTTCCCAAATCCCGATAAAAGAACAAGGTGTCGAGGTTCTTACCCTAGAAATTGGCTTTTGGTTGACAACAATGACTCCATCCAAATTTTCCCATCCTTCTATAATTCCAGAGTACTCTAACAGATCTTTATCATTTTCCTCGTTTTCATCCTCCTCCTCCTTTTTCATTTGTTTTATTTCAACACCTCTTTTAAAAAATGGTTTTATCAGTGGTACAAGACTATCCAATATTAGAGAACTTTTCCCAGACCCTGAAACCCCGGCAATACCTACCATCATTCCCAATGGAATTTTAACCGTAATATTTTTTAGGTTATTAGTTTTTACATTCCTAATTGTAATGTATTTAGTGTTTTCATTAATAACCTTATTTTCCTCAATGAGTTTTTCAGGCAATTTAATATTACCAGCTAAAAATTGACCAGTATATGAATTTTCTACATTTATTATTCCATCAATCGAACCTTGATAAACTATCTCACCACCATTCACGCCCGCTCCTGGACCTATATCTATTATTTCATCAGCAATATCTATAAAACGTTTATCGTGCTCAACAATAATTACTGTATTTCCTAAATCTTTTAATTGTTTTAATACTTCAATTAAGGAATCCTTCTCTTTTTCATGTAAACTCATGCTGGGTTCATCTAATATATAGACAAGAGAATCAAGGCCAGAATCTAAATGGGTCATGAGAGTTAATCGTTGAAGTTCACCACCACTTAATGTAGGTAAAGAACGATTTAAATGTAAGTATGAAAGACCAACATTAATCATACGTTTTAATCCTTCTAATAAGCTATCTAACATTGATTTACCTTGCGGACTTATTACATGTTCTTCACTAATGCTTTCTAAAAATACAATCAATTCATCAATAGTCATCATAGCTAACTCACCAATATGTTTTTCAGCGACTTTAACTTCTCTCGCATGTTCATTTATTCGATAACCATCACATTCTTCACATTTTTTCATTGACATGAAATTTTCATGAATCTTATGCCTTCTATAAGTACTCTTTGACTCTGTGAGAGCACGCTTCACATGGGGAATAATTCCTTCAAACACTCTTTCTAATATTCCTGTAAATGTCTTAGAGTCCCACTCAAAAGGTAATTTTTTACCACTACCATATAAAAATACCTGTCTTATATCATCCGGTAAATCTTTATACGGTGTTTTAATGTCAAAATCGTAAAATCTTGGCAATTGTTCAACAAAACGAATTTGATCAGCAAAAACAGCTGAACCTGCTTTTGTTATTTGAACTAAGTTTCTATTAGTATCTTGAACGATTAAATCCTCAGTAATGTGCATGGTATATCCTCTACCCTTGCAAGATAAGCACATACCTGAGGGTTCATTAAATGAAAAATGTTTAATTTGTTTCCTTTCCACGACCATCCCGCACAAATCACATTCTAGATTATTATTAACTGGTTCCTTGCAAATAGGGCATATCAAAATACCTTCAGTGGCATATAGCATTCTGAGTAATCCATAAATTCCTGTTTTAGTTCCTACTGTAGAGCGAGGATTAAATATACGTGTAGTTCGTTGTTCCACTGCTACTGTGGGACTTAACCCCTCAATTAAATCAAAAGGCTTCTCATCTTCAAATTTAGGTGGAAAACCGATGGATTGAAGGTATCTATTCATCCCCTCATCAAATATAATATCAAATGCCAAGCTCGATTTACCTGAACCTGAAACTCCTGTGATAAGAATTATTTTTCTTTTTGGAATATTAACATTTATGTTCTTTAAATTATGGATTCTTGCTCCAACAACTTTTATTACATCCATATTCTAATTCATCACTTTTTTTAGTTTATTTTTGAAAAATATAGAATGCACAATCAAATTCTTTAGGATTTTTCTTAACCATGTTGATTTCTTCTTCATAAGGCTTCAAACTTTTAATCTCTTTATATTTTTTATATTTAGAACGTAATTCCTTGATCTTTTTTTCCATCGGTAAATAATATTCTTTCCACCAACATTCTTCTGGTAATAAGAACTTATTTAAGAGATTAAAACCGTATTCAGGAAAGACTTCTAAGTTCTTGTTAATCCATTTTATTCCTTCTCCCACTACCAAAAACCCATTTGGCTTTAATACTCGGTGACATTCCACTAAACTTTTCTTGATATTAAGGAGATGTAATACTCCTTCATCCCAAATAAGATTAAAACTCTCCGCTGAGAAGTCTGTATTATATACAGAACGATTTAATATTCTTATACGAGTTGAAAGACCTTCTTTTACAATTTTTAATTTAAATCTATCTAAAGCAGTTTGATTTATATCAATTCCAGTGATCTCACCATCGCTAAGCCTTGCTAATTCGATTGTTGGGGCACCAGACCCGCAACCAATATCTAAAATACTTGGATTTTCCATTTTAGGAAGCATATTAAATGTTTTCCTTGTATATTTTAAGAAGACCTCGCGCATTTTTTCAACATCTAATTCATTCGAAATATCTAACGACATTTTCTTTTTTTTAAATTGATTTTTTTATTGTTTCCCATGCATTAATTTCTAATTCTGCCCATTCTTGAATACCCTTATCTATATGGGGGATACGGTCTCTCCATGCATCTAATTCCTTTTTAGCCCCATTTGTAACTTCTTCAGTTTCATCATCAAGCTTTTTCAACTGCTTCTGATAATTACTACCTCCTTCTTCCGTAATCTCATTGCTTTTTAGGAATAATCCTCTTAATTTTCCAATGTTAGGAAGGTCATCCGGCAACATAATAGTTTCTAATTCTCGAATTTTATAAACAATTTCATCAAACATATATGAAGCTTTAAGAAGCCCATTATTACTTAATAAATTTCCTGCTTCTTTTAAGAAATCCCGATATAAAATTCGAAACATTGCACCACCAGTCCCCCCCGTCTCCATGTAAATAAACACAGAAACTATACCAAACAATAGATTATCATCATTAAAGTTGGTAGCCCACGTCGGAAGCATCTTTCTCCATTTCTCAAAACCAGTCAATCCCATATTACGGATTGGAGGATTGTACATATAATTCACATTAGCCTTTATAGCAGTGGGAATAATTTCCTTTAAATTCTTAACCTTTTTTGGTAAGATTAATTCAACTAATTTATTCTTGGCTGGAAAAGGTGCGTGTTTACTCCCCCTTGCTGCCTTTAATTGCTCATAGGACATTATATGGGGATTAGCATATCGATCAGAAATATAAACTTCATTTTTTTCCTCATCAATTCCATATGTTACAAATGTATGGGCGCCAAAATGACCCGATTGTTCATTAGGGATGGGGGTGCCCTCTGCAAAAAAGAAAGGCAGATACGCAAAATCAACAAATGTTATAGCGGGTTTTCCTTTCTCTAATAATGCAATTAGATTATTATGGGCAGCATTTTCTGATGCTGTCTCTGTAACTTTTATACTTCCTCCTAGAATGCTTAAAACCCTTTCAAAAACCTCGGTTTTCTTCACTGCTAGTCCTAAAACCATTGGAAAGGGCATTCTTTTCATGTAGAAATAGAAAAAACCTAACCCTGAGCACAATCCAATTATCATTGGTTCGGAAAGTTCAATGCCATAATAAGCGAGGACTTTTCTTAAACTTGAAGTCTGGCAATTTGCACCTGCCATATGTTTAAAATCATCTATTATTATTCTAACCATTTTTTTCCCCTTCTACTTTATATTTGGATTAATTTTATTACCACAATCATAGCATTCTGCATCGTGAATGCAAATTTCACCCTTACATTTGGGGCATGTATAGAGTTTTTCTTGCTCCTGGAGCCACAATTCAACTCCAATTTCTTCAATTCTTCTTAAATTATTAATCATATTGACGGAATACCTTTCTTGATAAAGACTATCCATTTTTTGTAGCTTTTGACAAGGGAAGCTATCACATTCATAACAAAATTCTAATTCTTTTTTTCTCAATGCCGGACAATCTTTTCTTATAAATGCACAATTTTTATTTCTTATTCGACAACCTTTACAACCTATTTTATACCCTCTTTCTTCTAATAAATCTTTTTTCCAGAGGAGATACTGCCTGCAAGCACCACAATATATACCGCAGGGTGCTGCTAAATTATTATCAACCATTTTTTCCACTACTCATGCTTTTATTTTTATGTATTTATTTTAACTATAATATCGTTTTAACACTCTTAAGGCAAATAATGTAATCCATTTACTTTCCTTTCCTTTTTGTTCGATATTTGCCTGCATTCGCCCATTAAAAGATTTCTCTAATATCCATCGACCATTCTCATTTTGCTTTGATACAATTAAATCAATGGCTTCTGTCATTCTATCGTCTTTACAGCCTAATTTTGTTAAGATATCTGAAACTTCTAAAGAATCGATTTTCCAAAATAAAGGAAAACCAAATTCAACCCATTCTTGCTTCGCAACAGCTTCCAAATTATGACTTTGCTTATAAATATGATGATTAAGCATAAATTCAGTTGCTTTATTTATTGTATCTCTTACATCATTTGATCTTTTATCTGGGGGTATCTCCGCCAGTGCCTTTAAATTTTTCACAACCGCCATATGACATGTGTGTGTTCCCCAACAAGCTTCACCTTTCTTAGAGCCTACAGTATAAGGCCATTCTTCTGGAGGCCTTTTTCCACCATCATCAAAGCGTTGATATTTGGTAATCCAGTCTATCCCTTGTTGGATTCTAGAATCCCCCAAATATCCAAATCTAATCAAACTCCAGAGCATATTACCGGTTAAACAAGCTAATACTTTATTATGATCACCACCATTTTCTCCACTATAATAAGCAAATGCTCCACTTAACTTATCTTGAGAATTCTGAAGGATAAATTCACAAGTCTTCATAATCTTTTCATCATTACCATCAGCATGAAGTTCAGATAATACTATGAACTGCCAAATTGTTCCTTTATATTTTGTTCTAATGTAAAAATTTTCAGCAATTTCCCAAAATCCATCGGTTTTTTGCTTACTCAAAATTTTAGGAACAACACCAACCGTCATAATTTTTTCTTGTGTCTTTTTAACCTTATCATCGTTCGGGTTCTTATCTAAAAGATCTGTTAGCGTAAAATAACGAACTGAAGGATTATTTTCTTCTAATAACCATTCAATTGGATCTGATTTCAAATATGATTTCCAATTTCTCATTCTCTCAAACTCCTATAAATTAAATTTTAATTTTGGATAATTTCTTAAAGAGCTGTTCCTCTTCTGACAATATTTCTAAAGTAAGATTATGTAGTTCATTTAGATTTACGTGCTTTAAACATTCATTTTTATATTCATCAGCAGCATTTTTTAAAGTCTCTGCTAAAAGCGTCCATTTTTGAGCAGATGCAGTCAAGTGTGGAAGAGAAGCCTTTAAAATTTCCAATTCATCAATTTTCCATGCTCTTTGACCCTCTTTTAACTCCGGGTGATCTACAAGCTCTTCGATGAAGGATTTATACAAATTTCGAAAACTTGCTCCACCAGTCCCCCAAGTTTCAATATACCCATGTATTAATTCAAAGGTTAATCTAGCAGATGATTCTTCTTTTCCATTATAGGGATTAATAATTTGACCCTTTAATGTCTCATTCCAGTTTAATATTGCATTTGCGAAGCGTTTGAATCCTTGAATTCCAACATTATTCATTGATGGCCTTAACATATGATTTACAACTTTCTGGATTGCTAGCTTTACCCCTGCAGCGAATGGAGGATGTTTTCCGTCCACACGTCGTTGCATTGAATATTGGGTATTGTTAGGGTGTAAGAATTTTGGACCATGTCTAGAATTTCGTGCTTTTTTCAAATCTTCAATAAAAATTTCTTGAAAACCTTCAAATTCGGTATCTCCCACATACGCAAATCCTTTATCTTCATTGTATCCAGCAAGAGTTATTGCATGCCCCCCAAAATGGATCTCTTCCTCTTCTTCAAAATAAGGCAAGAAACCTAAATCAACTTGAATTAATAATGGAACATCTTGCATGAGAAGCTTTTTAGATTCCTCCCATGCTTTATCTGCACTTGTAAATGATTGCTTTCTTAAAGTAATACCTAAAAGCCGACAGGCTAAGGAATTTGGTGTGATTGTATCTTGTTTTCCACCAACAAAAATAGCCATATCTGAGGGTTCTGATCCAGCTGTTCTAGTGGAGCTATCAAAATATGCAAATCCCATTGTTCCATCAAGTCCAAATGCCATTGGTTCCGACATGGGAAATCCATAAAATTCAAACATATCTCTCATTGCAGAAGATTCACAATGGGAGCCAATTTTGTGAATAAAGTTATTTACCAAATGATTCTGAGTCAATTTGGCCTCCTCCTTTCTTAATTTCTTCTAAAACCCATTTCAAAAATTCAATATCAGTTCCTAATATCCTAATAGGATGTTCAAAAAGACCTCTAACATTCAATGGCATATGAGAATTCTGCTTTAACATCCACTCTAATCCCTTTTTATGTTTTTTTATTTTGGCTAATGAATGATTAATTGCCTTAATTTGTTCTTCTCTTGATAATAAAGGAAGCATTGAAAAGGCAACATAGAAATCCTCATCTTTCTTCCCCATAAATTCAGATAATACATTAATCATCTTTTTCTTTAACGCTTTAAATCCAAGATCAGTTATAGTGTAAACCTTTCGAACTCTATTATCTACTTCTTCTTCATAAAACTCTACAAATTCGGCGTCTTCCAATTCACCTATAACCCGGTAAATTGAAGACTTCCCAATTGCAGTCCAAGCTCTCATACCTCTCTCTTCTATTCTCTGATTTATATTATAAGCATGGCTAGGAAATTCTGCGACTAAACCTAGTAAAACAAATTGCTTATGAGTTAATCCATTTTCTGAGTTTTCAGACATCCTAATCTTAATTTTTTAAAAAATCGAATATTCTCATTTGAGAATATTCTCATATGAGAGTATATGTTAATTTTATATTTAAATCTTTTCATCAAGTTAGAGTAGATAAAATTGAAGACTACAAAAATCTATTATTAAAAATAAAAAAAAGTTTTATGTATTAACCTTGAAATCTTTTTTCCAGTGTTTTTTGATGTATTGCAAAGGCTAAAAATAGAAAACCAAATCCAAATCCTAATAAAACTAAAATGTCAATTATTAATCCAAAAGGTCCGAATGCACTAACTTCTCCTAACCCTACATTTATTATATCAAGAGAATATGTAAGTGGAGATATTATCGCAGTTGGCAGTGAAGTAATAGGCATAAAAAGCGGGCTAATAAATAGCAATGGAAATTTAATGAAGATTTGTAAAATCATTGTATTTCCAGGATTTTTTGTTGGTGGAGCAGAGATAATCAAACTAAAACTAGAAAAGACTAGTGCCGAAATAATCATACCAGCAATAATTAGAAAATAATTAATAAGCAATCCACTTGAGAGAAATATTACTCCTAAGACTAAAGGAATTGATGAGAATAACAAGCCATATATAAATGAACCCCAAATACTACCAATTAATATAGTTTTAATTGAAACTGGACAAGTAGTTAAACGCTCAAAAGTACCACGCATAGTCTCCCATGGAAAGATGATTGGGCCCAGAGAAGTTGAAGTCAAGAAAAGAACCATTGCTATTATTCCAGAAATAAGATAAACGGGTGATATAGTTCTTCCTATTGTAAAAGCAAGAAATAAAATTATCGGAAAAAATATTCCTTGAATTAATACAGGGGGTTTATTATAATAAATTTTCAAATCTTTTTTAGTTATTGTAAAAGATCTTTTTAATTGTGTTTTAAAATTTCTAAACTTGGATTTTTTAGTAATTAAGTACTCCTTATTAATTTTTACCACCCCTTTCAATGATTTTTAAAAATGCATCCTCTAATTTTGGTTGATGTGTATTTAATTGTTTTATAATTAGATGATTCTGCTTTATGAAATCTATTATTTCGCATATACTTTCATGAACGTCTTCTACAATTATGTGAAAACCTTCTCTTACCTCTTGAACTTCTCTCACTGTGCTTAATTCTTCAATTTGGTTTTTATTTACTCCATTGGCAAAATAAAAATCGATTGCTTTATATTCCTGAGTTAAATTTTTCAAGTTTTTAGGAGTATCCAAACTTATGATTTTACCATGATGAATAATTGCAATCCTATGGCATAATTCGTTTGCTACCTCCATATCATGAGTCGTAAGGAAGATTGTCACACCTTTTTCATTATATTCTCTAATCAATTGCTTAATAATGCGAGCAGATTGTACATCCAATCCACTTGTCGGTTCATCCAGAAATAAAATTTCTGGATCACTCATTAATGCCATACATAGCAATAATCTTTGTTTCATTCCCTTCGAATATTTCATTGATTTCATATTACGCTTTTCATATAATTCGAATTTCTTAAGTAGAGCCTCTGCTCGTTTTAAGCGGACTTTTTTAGAAACACCATATATTTCTCCAATAAACATTAAATTTTGTAAACCTGACATTTCAAAATATACGTTTGCCTCCTCAGGAACATTTCCAGTAATCTGTTTGACGAGAATTTGATTCTTCCATACATCCAGTCCAAATATAGATACATTTCCTTTAGTAGGGTTTAATACTCCTGTCATCATACGAATCGTGGTTGTTTTTCCAGCACCATTAGGACCTAGAAATCCAAAGATTTCCCCCTTTTTCACCTCAAAGTTAATATTATCAACTGCTCGAATTATACCCTGCGTTCTTTGCGGACTATTTGGTCCCCTTTTCCCATTTTTCCCTTTTTTTGGGGATTTAAAATGTTTGGTTAGATTATTTACAATTATTGCGCTCATTTTAATACCTCTACTTCTCTTCTTCATCTAATTGAATGTGCTTTAAAAGCTCATTGATAGGTTGATCACCATGACATTTGATAATTTGATTTAGAGAACACCCGTGTGGATGCTTATCTTTTATTTCAGGCTTATCGCAAGCACATTCTTCTGTTTCCTTTATTTTCATTTTGTAATTACCTTCAATTCTTTATTTTTGGTTTTTCTTAATACTTGGAACAAGTACAACTATCACAATAGAGTTTTATAAAAATTTTTTAATTAGTTAAATGATAGATTGAACTAATCAAACCATATATTTAAATATTCCTAAAATTTCTATATTATAGGATTTTGAAGGTTTAAGGATATGACAAAAGAAATAGATCTTGAAAATATGGGTGATTATATAAAAGCACTGCATTGTGAAATTCGTTGGGTTTTAATAGACATTTTACGAGATGGTCCAAAATCTTCTGATGAGATTTTTAACCATCTTAAAAGTGTTAGTGGAAAAATTAACGATAATATAAAATGCCATGGTATGTGTGGTAAAGGAGATTTTAAGGATTTAAAGAAACCATCTTTATATTATCATCTTAGGGAATTAGAAAACGTAGGTATTATTAAAGCAGATTACAAGCCAAGCGAAAGTAAAAGAGCCCCTGAAAAAGTATGGAAATTGAATTTGGAAAAACTAACAATAAATTTAAAATAAATTTAATCATATCCTTTCTCAACTCTAAATATAACATTAACCTTTCGAGCAACATTAACAAACTGGATTAAAAAAAAAAAGAATTTTTAAGTGTATTTTTCATGTAAGCTTTTTATAAAATCATCAAGTTCCTTCATAGACTTTTTTTCTGTATCATATGCAACTATCCCGCACTCATCTTCTAAATCAAAAAATGATTTAATATATCTTTTATTCATGATGGCTAACATTGATTTTATAAAGAATAAAAATTCTGTCTGGTATTTTGTTAATTGCTTCACAAAAGTAAGAGTTTCTTCTTCAAGTTTATCCGGTGGAAACACCCGTGTTGGAAAATTAATATTTTGCAATTCTTGTATCCCTACTTTATCAGTAGTAAAAAGAAGATTTTTTGCGTAAGTTAATCCAAATGCTATTAAAGGCAGGAATGTAGCTCCAGTCTGCGGAAAAGCGGATATAGCTATTTCCGGAAGCCTTAAATACAACTCATCCTTAGGTCTATTCGCAAACACTCGTAAGTCTGACGCCAAGGTTATTAATACTCCAAAACCAACGGCAATACCTTGGACTTGGACTATCACAGGCTTCTTTAGTAGAACAATACTCTCATTAACGTTTCTTCCCCATTCTTGGATCATTTTTGCCTTTTCAGGAGATCCTTGAATCTCTTTTAGGTCATATCCCGCAGAAAAGAACCTATCCCCTGTACTCTTAATTAAGATACATTTAACTTTCTCATTTTTATCAGCGTCAATTAAACTCTCGTGAATCTTTTTCAACATTGCAACATTACAAGAGTTAGCCTTATCGGGTCTATTAATTGTAATAATAGCAATTCGTCCTTTTATTTCGTATAAAATCAAATCTTGGCTACTCATAAGAATTGACACTTAAAATTTAATTAAAGATGTAAATGGAATGATTTTTAGATTACTAATGAACTATCAATCTATTATATAATAAATATTTTAACTATTAAGGTTTATATAGACTATTATCTGAGATAAAAACATTCAAACAATAATCGATAGGTGATAAATATAGAAAATATAATTATGATTAAAGAAGAATTTAATTGTGACGTACCTACAGCTTTTAAAATGTTTACAGAAAATAATTTAATCGAATCTTGGTTAACCGAGAAGGCTGATGTAGAAGCAAAAATTAGAGGTAAGTATGAGCTTTTCTGGGACCCTAACAATCCCAAAGATAATAGTACTATTGGGTGTAAAGTTACTGGAGTTGAGCCTAACAAATTTATTTCATTTGATTGGAAGGGACCTGTACAATTTAAATCCTTTATGAATTCTGCTGATCCGTTAACTCACATTATTGTATTTTTTTCTGTTAATGATCATCTGAACCAGAATAACACTAATATTTACCTTTTCCATACTGGGTGGAGAAAAACCCAAGAATGGCAAGATGCTCGTAATTTCTTTGAAAAAGCCTGGAAAAAAGCTTTCAAGGAATTAAAAGAAAGAATTAGTGAAGGAATAAATATTTGATGAGATTAACCCTTTTTCACTTATTCGTAGTAAGTACACTTTTAGGGATATGGATTGCGAATTTACATTCCAGGGCACCATTTAAAGCAGTCTGCACAGGTTCAACTTTAATGGATTGCTCGAAAAGTTGATCCCAATAAAGCTTATACCAACCCGCACTACAATGACAGAAATCTTCTGTAATTTCTTTTTCAGTACCATTTTTTATTGCTCCTCTAATCCAAGGACAATAACAAATAAAAAATTTCTTCATTCGATCATCTTTAGCATCTAAAAACTTCCTCATTTGGTAAGGAAGTTTTGATACATATATGATATTTTTATCTCTAATCCCTTCAGCAATCATCTGATTATTTTTTACATATTGTATTATCTCATCATCTATTTTCTGTGCAAATTCTAAAGTACCTTCATCTCTATGTTTCTCAAGTCTTGCTATTAGATCTTGATGTTTCTTCACTAAAAAACGATCTATCCCTACTTCCTTTAGGAGTTTTTTATCACCCTCAATATCATCTGGAGGTCGTCCATGAAGGCATGGTGAAAGTAGATCAACAACTTTTTCCTTCCCAATTTTTTTTTCCAGTCTTTTTAAAATAACCTTTGTAAATTCGGGTTTCTTTTCAGGATGAATACCAAGCGGGGGAATAATTAAATCTTGGAAGATTTCATCCCTTAAAGGTTCGCTATAAAATTCTGCTACTCTCGAGTACAAGTTATCCATTGCGTTATAAGATTCACTAATATCTATTACTTTAGTAATAAATTCATATCTCTTAGTAAAATTAGCATAGTACATTATTGCTCTTAGGAAATCTAAAACAAATTCTCCATCCAGCGAGACGAGATATTCAGAATATTCCATAATCTTTTCAGGTAAACTTATTTCAAGGGTTAGGTTATCGTTAGAGAGAAATTTTTCATAATTCTTAATTTGTTCAATTAATTTTGTAATGATTTGACTCTCAACTTTTCTTTCTTTCAAATACTTTTTAAATTTAGCTTCATTCATGACTATTCTATTAATGAGTTATTTTGGGAAAAATATATATATTTTCAATTTCAACCTAAAAACCCTTAAATGTTATTTATATTGAAAGTGACCCACATGAGATATTTTAGGATAATCTATTCATAAATAAAAAAAAATAGGAATTACTCCAAGTAGATTTTTCAGATTCATTTGTCGAATACTTTTTCGGAAAAATTTAGATACCAATGACAATAATTTAGCATTAATAGAATAGACAGCAAAATCAGAATGTAAAAAAAATGAAGGAATATAGTATTACTGAAATTCAAGCCTTAATGAAAAAAGGTGAACTTTCTGCTAGAAAACTAACTGAAATGTATCTAACTCGCATTCATGAAATCGATAAATTGGGTCCCAAAATAAATGCTGTAATTGAAATTAATCCAGAAGCATTAAAAGTTGCAGAAAATTTAGATGAGGAATGGAAAAACAACAAAGTTCGTGGACCTTTACATGGTATTCCGGTTATTATTAAAGATAACATTAACACTGCGGATAAGATGCAAACAACTGCGGGATCTTTAGCCCTTGAAGGGAACATTGCTTCGGAAGATGCCTTTATTGTTAAAAAGTTACGAGATGCAGGAGCAATAATTCTCGGAAAAGCAAATTTAAGTGAATGGGCAAATTTTCGTTCAACTCGTTCTACTAGTGGTTGGAGCAGTCGAGGAGGACAAACTCTTAACCCATATTCATTAGATAGAAGTCCATGTGGCTCTAGCTCTGGATCCGCTGTTGCTGTAGCAGCTAATTTATGTTCAGTTGTCATAGGAACTGAAACCGATGGTTCGATAATATGTCCTTCACATGTTAGTTCAATTGTAGGAATTAAACCAACAATTGGATTAGTTAGCCGAACTGGAATTATACCAATTTCACATAATCAAGATACTGCTGGACCTATGGCAAGAACCGTTCGAGATGCAACGATTCTACTGGGTATAATAGCAGGGGTTGATCCTGATGATACAAGCACTATAAAGCATAACAATGAAATTCCTTCAGATTATACGAAATTGTTAGATTCTAATGGTTTGAATGGAGCAAGAATTGGTGTTGCTCGAAACTATTTTGGTAAAAATGATCATATAGATAAAATTATAGAGGGAGCCATTAAAAAAATGAAAGCACTAGGAGCAGAAATAATAGATCCTGTTGAAATTAAAGCTATTGATGATTTAGAGGACCCTGAATTTGAAGTCCTTTTATTTGATTTTAAACATGATTTGAATGAGTATTTAGCCAAATATGGACCTGTTAATTCTATGAAGAATATAGATGATATTATCCAGTTTAACAAAGAACATCAAGAGAAAGTTATGCCTTATTTTGGACAAGAAATATTCATTATGGCAAGTGAAAAAGGCCCCCTAACGAGTGATGAGTATGAAGAAGCGTTAAAAAAATGTCATCGCTTAGCTCGAGATGAAGGAATTGATGCAGTTTTGGAAGAGCATCAATTAGATGCTATTATAGCTCCAAGTGGAGGAGCTGCTTGGCCAATAGATTATGTCAATGGAGATCATTTCACTGGGGGAAGTTCTTCTGCTGCAGCAATTGCAGGATATCCCAATATAACAGTTCCAGTAGGTTATGTGTTTGGTTTACCAGTTGGTATTTCATTTTTTGGTGGTGCTTTTCAGGAGCCAAAATTACTAAAAATTGCGTATTCTTTTGAGCAATCAACCCAAATACGCAAATCACCTAAATTTTTACCAAAATTAGATTTATAGTAAAGAAAGATAGAGATAAAAAATTTAGTTCATAGAAATTTGTTTGAAAGTTAATATACCAATTGAATCTATATAGATTAACTTTTTTTAAAATAGAGATAATAATTACTATATTACTAATTATATTAAAATGAAAAAATTATGATAACTTGGATTTTAGGTGTAATACTAATTATTTGGATAATAATAATGCGTTTTAGTAAAGAGGGAAAAATTGAGGGAGAACCGTTATCTTTACCACGTGGTACAATAAGAGCATTAATTACTTTATTAATTGTATCTTTTCCATTGAATAATTTAATTCAAGGTAAAGAAATTCCACCTATAATTATTAATGCTGTTTTTATATTAGTTGCTTTTTACTTTGAAGCCAGAAAAGGTATTAAAGAAGAATTAAAAAAGATTATCAAGCATATCAAAAGTCCTGAAAAATTGGAATTAGAAACAAAAACACAAAAATATCCTTTATATTTACCAAAATACTCAGTGAGAATTACATTAATAATTATTTTAGCATTCACATTAGTTTATAATCTACTAGGACCTATGGTCCCTTTTGTAACAACGAACACTCTTCAAGATATTTTGATTATTATTGTATTATTCATAATTGGAGCTATATTTAGAGCAATTGGAATTGCACTTAAAAAGGGAAAGCTAAAAGAAGAAATTGAAAATATTAATGGTTATAAATCCTTATCAACTGAAGATATTATTGAGAAATTATCTCAAAAAGAAGCAAGAAAGTGGAAAACAATAGGAAAGAGCTTGATATCAATCATTTTGTTAGTTGCGATATTGATTGCATTAATGTTATATACTCTAGATATTATTATCTTAGTTATTCCTTTCATTAATATCTCTCTAAGAGACTCATTATTACTTTTAATTAATGTCTATTATGGATTTAGAGATTAATATTTCTCTTCATCTTCAAAATCTACCTATTTTTTTATTTCATTAATTCTATGTATCTACAAAACCATTGGAAAGTAAATTATATATTATTAAATATGCCAATATTAAGAAAGAATTAAATATTTCAGGAAAAAATTAAGAAATTTTGCAGCAATATGGTCTTTCTCGAAGAATTTATGTGAATGGTAAAATAATGGAAATAGGTCCAGAAATAGAAAAAAATATACTAAGAAAGGCGATTGAAGCTGCCTTGTTAAAATTAAATTAGATTTTTTTTAAATCTTATAGTTTTTTAGCAAATATCCAATATTGAAATTCGCTACCTCTAACAAGAACACCTTCAAATAATATTGAAAATCCAACTGATTTAACTATTTCCAATGTCTTTTTAGGATCATAATTGCTCCAAAACATAGGTTCCCCAAAAAATTGGCTTACTCCTTCAGATTCAGAAGTTCCTGTATTAATTAGCAAAATTCCATTAGGTTTTAGGATTTTAAAAAATTCTTTGAAAATATTTGGATGATTATTTTTTGGAACATGAAATAAGGCATAAACAGAAATAATTCCATCGAATGAATTTTTATGAAAATCAAGCTTGTTCATATCTTTATTAATAAAATCGGCTTCTGGTACATTTTTCTTAGCCATCTCAAGCATTGTGTCTGAAATATCTATACCAGTCACTTTTAAGCCTCTACCTACTAAATATTTTGCTGTGGGAATTCCAGCGCCGCATCCAACATCTAAAACATGCCCATTCTTAGGTAAAAGATCAATAAATTTATCTAATTCACCATTAAACTTTTCTAAGTCTCTATGTGAATAATAAGAAGCAGCAATTTTATTATAGCTCCTTTTTACCATTTCTGATTCAAACATAACTTATCACTCTAAAAAATAAATTAAATAATTAAAATAAGATCGTTTAATTACACCTACAAAATAGCAATAATAAAAGTGAGTTTAATAACTCATAACAATCAAATGTATTTCAGTAGTTTTTTAAAAGCTGATTAGATATTTCTTTGATAAATAAAAAGTATGTAATTAATCATCCTGTGTGTCTAATTCTCTTTTGGATTCGAATTCTTCTAAAGAGGAATACCCCAATTTTTTAATAAGATGATCAAATCTTACTTTAGCTAAATTTATCCCACTGTTTTTTGCTAATTCAATATCATTTACATATAATTCAATTGATCTATCAGAATAAGTTTCTAACTCACACGAGAGATATCTACTAAAGTATTCTGGTTTATGATTAATACTTAATGGATATCGATTGAATAACTCATTCATCCAATTTAATTCTATAGAAACAATTTTTTGGATTAGTGGATTAACTTTAAGTGGGGGTATAATATTATTCATACGGGCATATTTTTCAGTCATTAAGTTCCTCCCCTTTGACTTTGCAGCTTTTAAATCTTCAAGATATGATTTAAGTACATTATAAGATAATGCACTATGATTCATTTCCCTCATTAACTTAAATGTCACAGAATTTTCTTGACATAATGAGGGTTGACTAGTTCTTACATTTTCAAACATCTCAAGCTCGATTTTTAGTATCTTTTTTAAAATATTTTTCTTATTTTTAGGCATGAAGACCAATTTATTTAAATTTTTAGTCAAAATCGGTTTAATGAACGGAAATAAGCTCTCGTTTAATAAAAGGTTTCAGATCTTTTCCCTTCTTCCAGTACCATTCAAATAATTCTATTGTCCAATTTATGAAAGAATCGTTAGAATCGATTAAACATTGGCTATAATCAATTTGACCATCTTTATTCAAAAAAAGTATGGCTCCTTTATCAGATACTATTAAAGAGAAATTAATTTGATCTAATAAACGAATATTTTGGTAAATATTTAATTTCTTGAAAAATTCCTGAGCATTTTTAAATAATCTTAACCATTCATTAGGAATTTTATAAGATTTAGCAAGAGCAGGATTTATTAAAGCTCTTACATCTATAGACTGATCTTTAATTTTTTTTTCAACAATAGGTAAAAGAGAATTTTGTAGTTGGTCTGAAATTGCAAAAATGAATCTTTGGGAATCAGTTACTAAGTTAGACCAAAGCTCAATGTTTTGTAATGTTTTTTTATTAATTTCTATTGTTTTTAGTTTACCTAATTGAAGTATAAGGTGAACTGGAATTGAAGTTAAATGATGTGTATTGAAAAACTCTTTCAAACTGATAGAAACCTCAAAAATATCCATTATCCTATAAAAAATTCTCCCAATATTAGAAATAGTATATTTGTTATCAATTGTCTTTATTATTAAATCCTTTTCTAACAATCTTTTTAGGTGTCGAGAAATTTCCGATCCTGGGATATTTAACTCTTTTTCTAATTCACTATGTCTTTTTTCTTTATCATATAAGTTTTTAAAGACAATTAACCTCTTATCATTCGAGAACTCGATAAAAATCTCATTCAAATTCAAGAAATGCTCACTTTGAAATTATTAAAATCCAACTAAAATTATTAGTATTCTTCTAAATATTTTAATTTTATTCAAAATATTTTTATCATCTTAATTTTAGATTAAAAGAATTAAGACTCCATTTAGGATTTTCTTAAATGGATTCAAGCAATTATATAGTGCAATCTAAAATATTTAAGAATTTTGAATTTAAAATAAACTGTTAAAAAGGTGTGAGATTTGTACGAAGAATTAGAATTAAGAGCGCTTAGATTATTAGCTAAGCAATTTGAATATAATCAAGCGCTTCATATGGAAGCAGTTGATATGGCAAAATTATTAGACGTGAAAAGAAAAGATATACAGGCTGTTTTGAAAACACTAGCTGACTCTAAACTAATCAATATTTATGAAGAGCGGGATAAAATTAAGTTAGCGAAGATTTCCTGGCAAGGCTTAAATGAGATTGGTGATGTTAATTTAAAATTTGGGATGGGAAGAGAAGCATATGAGAATTATAAAAAAGAGGGATTAGAATAAAATGACATTTGATTATATGCCATGGTGGAGTGATAGAACAAAAAAATTCGCAGATGAAGTTGAGAATTTTATGGATACGGAACTCCAACCCCGAGCAATTAAACTTCTTGAGCAGAATAAAGATCCAATGGCAATTCAATGGGAAGCTTCAAAACTTTGTATTGATAAAGGATTCCATCCTTTAATGGTTTTAGCTGAAGAAGAATATGGTGGAGTTGATCAAGGATATGCTGGTTATACAATCTTAAATGAAGAAGTAGGAAGGGCAATGATAAATATAAACCCATTATTAACAAGTGTATTTGGAGCTGGCCCGATACATTTGTTCGGGACTGAACAACAAAAACAAAAATTTATGGTTCCATTAGTAAAAGGTGAGAAATGGGCTTCTATTACTGTCACTGAGCCAGATGTGGGTAATGATGCTGCTGGAATTCAATTAAATGCTGAAAAAGATGGAGATGAGTGGATTCTGAACGGTTGGAAGCGTTATATTACTTTAGGAGCAATAAGTGATTATCATATGCTTTATGCTAACTCAGATCCAGACATGAGGAGAGTTTATAGACATTTAACAGCATTTTTTGTTCCTACTGATCTTCCCGGAATCTCAATTGAAAAAATTAATTCATTAATAGGGGATGTTGAAATGGCTAATTCAGTAATTAGATATAATGATGTTCGAGTACCAGAAGAAAATATGATACTGGATCCTGGAGATGGTTGGACTGTTATGACTAGCGCTTTAAATATTGAGCGCTTAGGAATAGCTGGAGTTGTAGGCTCATCCAGAAATCTATTAGAAACAGCAAGAGCTTATGGAAGGAGAAGAGTTCAATTTGGAATGCCTATTTCGAGATATAATGGTGTTCAATTAAGAATGGCAAATATTTCAATGAAAATGAATCTAACTAGAGTCTTCTTGTACTATTTAGCTGATCTATTGGATAAAGGTGAAGCTGATATGTTCAGCTTTGGAGTGAAATCTTCAATTTCTAAAGTATTCGGAACGCAATCATTAACTGAGATGGCTTTGGATGCTCTTTTCATCTGTGGGGGAGATGGCTATCTTCAAGAAATAGGTGTAGGAGGAATTCTCAAAAATGCTGCGTTAATGCAAATAGCAGGAGGTTCTAATGACATTTTAAAATTATTCATTGGCAGAAATGAATTTATGCAAGATGTTGATACTCGCATGTTAACTCCATCTGTGAGAGGTCCAACTGAAGAAGATGTTAAAGATTTATAAGAAAGGAGGTTAGAAAAGATGACAAAATATGAAGAAATTAAGTTTGAAGTGGAAGATGGTATTGGGTGGATTACTATTGATCGTCCTGAAAGAAGAAATGCACTATCTAGAGATGTATGGGCAAGTATTGGCCAAGTTTTATCGGATAGTTGGGATGATATTAATGTAAGAGTAATTGTATTAACGGGAAATGATGAGGAATATAAAGGTGGTCGGGCTTTTTCAGCAGGACTTGACATAAAGGAAATGTCAACAACAGGGTTTAAGAATCTTGGTGATTTTCTAGGAATCCTGCTTGATCCATGTGAATTAATGGCACGTTATCCCAAACCCTTGATCGCAATGATTAATGGTTATGCATACGCCGGAGGTTTAGAGCTTACTTTATGGTGTGACTGTGCTCTTGCTGCGGATGATGCTCTAATGGGCTTTTGGGAAAATCGAAGAGGGTTAGCAAGTGGTGTTGCATTTCTATTGCTTCCTGAACTAATAGGAATGCGCCATACAAAAGAGCTTTTACTAACTGGGAAAATTATTTCTGCAGATGAAGCTTATAGAATGGGTTTGGTTAACAAAGTAGTAGCCCATGATCAATTAAGGGAAGCTACCAAGGAAATGGCTGAAGAAATGAAAAAAGTAGCTCCTATAAGCCATAAGTGGACTAAAAAGTGGTTTCAACAAGGATATCATTATACTAGAACTAGAGCAATTGGTAGTCTTTGGGAGCCATTCCAGGAGCTCTTCCACTCTGAGGATGTTATTGAGGGTTTTACTGCTTTTATGGAAGATAATCGAGAACCAAAATGGAAAGGAAAATAAATTTTTTTTAAATTATATTAAAATTAAAATTATAGGAGGAAAAATTATGTCAGATGAAGAATTAATCGAAGGAATTAAGAAAATGGTTAGTAAACTGGATGATCCTGCTTACCAAGAACGATTTAAGGGATTTGATAGGATATTACAATTTAATTTTAAAGATACTAATAATTACTATTTAGTTTTTAAAGATGCTAAATGTGAAATAAAAGATGGTGATGTTGACGATCCAAATATCACTATTACGACAACTAGTGATGTAATCATTGATATAATGGATGGCGAATTAAGTCCTACTAAAGCATTCATGGGAGGAAAGTTAAAGGCAAAGGGTCCTATGAAAGATATGCTTAAAATGCAAATGCTTATGAAATAAGCAAATGCTTATGAAATTTTTTATAGATTAATTTTTTTTATTTTATATTTAATGATGATAAAGAGGGTTAAAAGAATGGATTTCAAATATCTATTATTTGAAGTAAAAGATAATGTGGCTGTTATAACACTTAACCGAGAGAATAAATTGAATGCTATAAATGGTAAAATGTTTGATGAGATTTATGAAGCTTTAGATGAGATAGCAAATAACAAGGAAATTAGAGCTGCAATTATCACAGGTAAAGGTCGTGCTTTTTCCACTGGTGGAGATTTTAATCAAGCTAGCCAAGGAATGGCAGGAGATATAGATAGTGTAGAAGATGGAGGAAAAATGCAATCTGGAGAAATAGAAATAGATGTTTCTCAAAAAAGATTAGTGCTAAAATTGCAGAGGACTCCTAAACCCATTATAGCTGCGATTAATGGGCTTGCTCTAGGAGGAGGGTTAAATATTGCTTTAAATTGCGACTTGATTTATGCTGCTCAAAATGCTGAGCTCGGTACTTTTTTCATGAAAAGGGCCATTATCCCAGAAATGTCTTCGACATATATATTGCCAAGAATAGTTGGTATACATAAGGCAAAAGAACTCATCTTTTTTGGCGATAGATTTAGTGCTCAAGAAGCTTTAAAAATGGGATTAATTAATGGTGTCTTTCCTGTCGAGGAATTCATGAATAAGGTCATGGAAGTCGCTGAAAAATTAGCAAAAGGACCTACATTTTCAATTGGATTGGTGAAATTAATCATAAATAAAGTATTAGAGGAAAAAACAATTCAAGCACTTGAAAATGAAGCGGAAGCTTTATTTAAAGCATTTGATTCAGAGGATTTTACTGAGGGCTTGTTGGCATTTTTCGAAAAAAGAGATCCTGAATTTTTAGGAAGATGAAAAAAGTGAAAGCGAGAAAAAAATGAAAGAAGAGAAAGCAAATAAGATATTGAAAATTTTATCAATGATTGGAGGTATTTATGAAATAATATTTGGAATTTTGATGATATTTTTCATAGTACCTTTATTAAATTTAATGGGTCTAAATATTTTGCAAATAGAATATCCTATATTTACTCATACTGCTGGATTATTGGCTGTAATCCTAGGTTTAATATTACTTTTCTCAGCATTTAATATAAAAAAATTCTTAAACAATATAATTTTCATAATACTTCTACGTTTTATTATTCAAATTGTTATCATTGTAAATATTTTTATAATTCCGACGATTTGTATCGGTTTGGTTTTATTCGGCTTAATTGATTTAATTTTTGCCATCCTTACTATACATTTCATCAAAATCTCAGGGTTATCATTTAACATTATTAAAAATATAAAAGATGGGGGGAGTTAAGATCACTAAACAAGATACAATAATTAAAGATGTCCTTAATCAAAATAGAACATTCCTAATGGAACATGAAAGTAAGGATTTAATTGCTAAATATGACATTCCGGTAGGAGAATATAAAGTTGTTAAAAATGAGTATGAAGCAGTAAAATTTGCTAATAAAATAGGCTATCCTGTGGTTGCAAAATTAATGAGCCCAGACATAATCCATAAAACTGAAGCCAGAGTGATTAAGTTAAATTTGAATTCTGATGAAGAGGTTAGAAAAGCTTATAAAGAAGTTATTCATAATGGCAAAAACTATAATTCTGAGGCTCAAATAGAAGGGGTAAATATACAGAAAATGATGGAAGAAGGTCTCGTTGAAATCATAATAGGAAGCATCAGAGATATTAATTTTGGGCCAGTTCTTATGTTTGGATTAGGTGGTATTTTTGTTGAAATATTTAAAGACGTGTCATATCGAGTATGTCCAATTTCTCAAGGTGAAGCTAGTAAGATGATTAGAAACATCAAAGCTTTTCCATTGTTGGATGGATATCGAGGACAACCGAAAGCGGATAATGAAAAAATAATAGAAGTTTTATTAAAATGTTGTCACCTTTTAATTGAAAATCCGGAAATTGAAGAATTAGATTTAAATCCCGTAATTGTGTTTGAAAAAGGTAAAGGGTTAATGGTTCTGGATGCGAGAATTATTTTAAGGGAGGATTTATAATGGCTAAACTTGAAGAATTTAATGGATTTTTTAATCCTAAAACTGTTGCTTTCTATGGTGCTTCTAATGTAATGCAAAAGTTTGGAAGTTTACATCTTACAAACTTATTAGCTGCAGGGTTTCAAGGAAAAGTAATACCAATTCATCCAAAAGGAGAGAAAATCTTAGGCTTTAAAGCATATAAAAATATAAAGGATGTGCCTGAAGATATTGATCTAGTTGTAATAGCTACTCGTCCTGATATAATTAATAATATTTTAGAAGATTGCGGTCAAAAAGGGGTAAAACATGCTATTATTGTATCAGGAGGTTTTTCAGAAATCGGAAATGAAGAAGAACAAAAACGAATGAAGGAGATAGCTAAGAGATATGGAATTAAAATTATGGGTCCTAATTGTTCAGGAGAAGTAGTAGCTCCAAATATTAACATTACTCATGTTCCTTGGCCACCAAGAAAAGGGGGGGTTTCAATTATTTCACAATCGGGAACTTATGCGGTCCAACCTTTAATTGCGATAAGTACAAAGATAGGCGTAGGAATTTCTAAAATAATTTCAGTTGGAAATGAAGTTAATACAGACTTAGTTGATTATCTAGAAGTGCTAGAAGAAGATCAAGATACTACTTGTATTGGTTTATATTTTGAAGCAGTTAGGCGAGGGAAAGAATTTATAGAATTAATTGAAAGAATAAATAATAAAAAACCAATTGTAATAATTCCAATAGGGCAAACTGAGGCAGGCACAAGATCCGCCAAATCTCATACTGCTGCTATTACATCTCCAGGCTATATTATTGATTCAATTTGCGAGCAAACAGGAGCAGTTAAGGTAAAAAATAGTATAGAGATGCTAAACTTGTTAAATGCGTTTGATTCACTTCCTCTTCTAAAAGGAAATCGTGTAGCGATACTTACTATGGGGGGAGGACCTGGTACATTAATGTCTGATTTATTTGAAAGTCATGGAATGAAAGTGCCTGTTTTAAGTGACGCATTACAAGAAAAAATTAAACCATGGCTCCCACCAACTGCGTCAACAGTGAATCCTATTGACCTTACCTACAGTGATGATATGCAAAATTACCTGAATGTTGTACCAGAAATTCTTTTAAAAAGTGATGAGATCGATTCTTTAATATTTTATGGGCTGATGGGAAATCAATATTTTACTAATATACTTAAAGTTCCAGATTATATGAAGGATCTGGAAAGTGTAATTGCTTTGGAAAACTTTGGAGATATGATGGATGATTTTTTTATGGCTCTTTTCGATGAGCTTGTAGAATTTAAAGAAAAATATAATAAACCCATAATATTAACATGTTATAATACAAGAGAGGAAAAATTTGTAGCTTATTTACAAGATAATGGAATTCCAGTATATTATCCAGAAGAAGGAGTATGGGTTTTAATACTTATGTGGCAGTATTCAAATTTTATGCTTACTAAAATCAATACATAATTTCTTTTTATGAGAAAAAATCCTTTAATAAACTAGATATTATATTATAGCTCTCATTTATTTTGCCATTTTTATTATTTTCTAATTTTAATAAGAGAGTTTGATTTCCAGAACTTAATTTAATTGTTAATTTTTTTGTTTCATTAGATCTATTACCCCACATTTCTTCTAGTCTATCGCAAAATTGGTCTTTTTTCTTTTCTTTTATTAAAGCTTCTTCTTTCATAGTTTTCCTTTTGTCTATAGTATCTTTAATTCTAATACAAACTTTTTAAAGTGAACAAAAAATTACAATTAAAATATACAATATATTACTTGCCTATTGCAATTCAAATGCTATCTAATCTACCTACTAGTAATAAAAAAATATATACAAAAATTAATGAGAATATTATTTTAATTCATCAGGATTCAATGGCAACTATGAATTTTAATTCATGTAATTGTTATTTAATTCATATTAATGATAAAGAATATGCTATAATAGATCCTGGGTGTTCGAAAAGAAAATTAAATACAACTTTGAAACAAAATGAAATAAATTTCTCAGAAATTAAATATTTTTATATCACTCATGGACATAGTGATCACATTGGATTAATTGATTATCTTCAAAAAAAGAATAGAAAAATTCAAGGATATATTCATAAGTTAGATAAACGATCCATTGAAAGTTCAATAGAATACTATAATATGCTCTTTGATATTTCTCTATTAAAAAAAAATAAAAGATACAAAGATTTCATTGATGCAATAAAATATTATACTACTCCTAATTCTACGATTCCAATTAAACAGAGTTTTAAAATGATTTTTGATATTTGGAATGTTAAAAGTAGGAAAATTATCAATACATTTAGAGATGGTGAAATTTTACCCGGAAATTTGAAAGTGATTCATGCTCCAGGGCATACTCCTGGAATGTGTATGCTATATAAAGAAGAAGATTATTTGCTTTTTTCTTCTGATATCCATTTGAGTAGTATTGGACCAAGTTTCTCAGGTAATTATAGTAATATATCTGATTTTAAATTATCTATTAATAAGATTATAAACTTAGTAGAAACTGGATTAGTAAAAGTGATATTATCTGGACATGGTAAAAATCCCATAACTGAGAAATTAACGGAACGATTATTAAAATTCTATGAAGACATCACAGCTAAAGAAAATCAATTATTGTTGATATTACAAGAAAAAGGAAACTTGACACTTGAACAAATTACAAAGAAAACATTTAAAGAATATATAAAAAGATTTGAAAAGTTTCTTCATAGACCTGAATTACTCGAAACAATAGTTATTGCTGAAGCATCAGAAATGATGTCAAACTTAAATATATTAAAAGAGTTAGAAAGACTAGGAAAAGTATCAAAACTGATAAAACAAAATGAAGTCTATTGGAGTTAAATTAACACTCTTTTGAGATTTTTGTCGCTCAGAACTCATATTCCGTTCTATCATCACGAAAAACATTCTTTTAAATAAACTTTAACAATATACAATCAGAGATCTTATTAAGAAACGGAAGGATTCCATTAACTCGAGCTAAACATTGGATTTCGCCCTCTATTAAGCAGAAATGCTTAATTATTTCTAAACCTTATAATTTTTGCTCGAACTATGGATCCTTACGCTTTTTTTTATAAAATTTAAGATTTATACAAATATAATTCCAAAAAAATTAAAAAATGCTAGATATTAGATATCCTAGAGTTAATTTAAAAATAAGATTCATTTTATTTATGAAAAAGAAATGCAATAAGTGCGGAATGATTAGATCTACTAAAGATTTAGTTAAATTTGAGGGCGGAGATTATATCTGCTTTTCATGTTGGAATAAATATCTTAGAGAGAAAAAACTAATTAACTGATTTAACTCAAAATTTCTTGTTAATAAGGTTGGGTTCTAAATGCATATTAATCATAAGAAACTAGGTAAGTGTATTTAGTTAAATCAAATTTCTTAATTTTTATATCTTTTTTAGAATTTTTTCTTGGAATTAAAGGCATTTTAACTACAATCTTATAATCATCTAAATAGATATTATTGTAAAAGCAATTTTCAAACTTGTCCCAATCAATAAATTTACTTAGCATTAACTCATCCTTTTTTGTAGTTGGAAATAAAGACATTTCATACCTCCAAAATATTTTTGAAAATATGATTTAGTTTTATCAATTTTTTGCCTTTGATCGATTTCTCCGAAAATTACCCTTAAACCATTAAATCCTAATAAACTAATGGTATTAACTAAAAATCTCTGATAAATCTCTAAACGATTATAATATAAAAAACGACATATTTATAAGTTTCGACCGTTTGATTAAAAGAGTTGTTGAACAAAAGCTTTACTTTTAATTTAAGATAATAGAAAAGGAATTATAAAAAGAAGTTTTTAAAACAAGTATGTAAAAGTTAGAAATCTTGGTAAAATTCCCTAAAATCTTCGATTTCTTTTTTTATTTCCTCAATATTTTTAATATCTTCTACTTCAGGATAAGGTATCTCTTTAAATAGATCGACTACAGGAAGATTAAGCCTCCTTCGTGCTTTTTTTTCTAATTTAGCAAATGGAATTTTAGTTTTGAAGAATTTATATAACTTAAATTTAATTTTACTCAATTTGCCCTCCCATTCTTTAGCAAACTCACCACTTTCAATGTTTTCAAGTACTTCTTTTTGAAGCTCTTTTATATTTTTAGATACTTTTCGAAATTTAATCGCACGACTTATTGATCCATATTGGGATGTTTGAGAATGGTAATTCATTTGATTAATCAAACCAACTTCTGTCATTTTCTCATAGGTGTAACTCATTTCTCCAGAGTAAACTAACTCTACAAATACTGCTTCTGGGGGATATCCTTTTCCTACTAGCGTATTAATAGAATTCATTAAAATTTGACCAAAACCAGGACCATATGCTTGTTCTGTAAAAAGATCGAGAACCGCTTCTTGTTTGAAACTAGTTTCAATTCCTGCTTTACTAAGAGCACCAACTCCCTTTGCTAAAGCTAATAAAATTTCTTTAGCCATACCCGAAGCATCTTGATGCACTCCTATAAAGCTAAAATATCCTTTTTTATTTAAAAATCGTTCTCTAACCCCGATCCCTATCATTCTTGGAGCAATTAATAAAATATCTATGTTTTTTGGAGGCTTTATCAAGTCAAAAGCAATATTATAACCACTTGCAAAGATTATTGCTTGCTTTTCTTTAAGGTTTGGCAGAATTTCATTTTTATAGACATCTTTCATAATTTCATCAGGAATTAGAAAAAATAAGTAATCTGCAAGTTTTACAGTTTCTGCGATTGAATAAGCATCAAATCGATCATTTTCTGCTCTTTTCTTATAATCGTCATCTATGTTACCAACAATTACTTTCAATCCAGCATCTCTCATGTTCAATGCTTGTGATCTTCCTTGATTTCCATATCCAATCATTCCTATAACTTTTCCGTCTAAGAATGATAAATTTCCATCATTTTCATAATAGATTTCTTGTGACATAAAAATTACATCATATAATATTTAATTCATTTAATATTAATTCAATCTTAAAATGTAAGATTTTTAAGAACAAATAAAAATCTCTAATTTTATCTAAAATTAAGTTTTGGACAATTAAATAAAAATAAAGCTTTATATAAATTAAAATCTAAATTTAAATCAAGAAAAGTCAAATTTGGTAAGTGAGTTTCAAAATTAAGCGTCAATTTCATAAAAATTTTTAATTATATAATCATTTAAAATTTTGAAATATTTAAAACAATATTTTTTAATTTTAAATTATAAATCTAAATAAAATTCAAAAATAAAAGATATACGTTATTTATGTCTTACGGATTTTTTGGTAAAATATTATGGATAAATTTATCTAATGGTAAATTTGAAGAAGAAAGTTTACCAGATAAATTGTATCATCAGTATTTGGGAGGCTATGGTTTAGGTTGTAAAATATTATATGATAATATAGAACCTCGAATTGATCCTCTAAGCTCTGAATCAATTCTTGGATTTTTCCCAGGAATACTTACAAGTACAGCCGCTCCTTTATCTGGAAGATATATGATTGTAGGTAAATCCCCTTTAACCGGAACCTGGGGTGATGCTAATAGTGGTGGAATATTCGGACCTGAGATAAAGAAGTGTGGCTATGATGCGATCTTGGTAAAGGGAATTGCTCAAAATCCAGTATATATATCAATTTTTAATGGCAGTAAAGAAATTTTAGATGCTTCGGATTTGTGGGGATTAGATTTTGTCAAGACGGAACAATTTCTAAAAGAAAGATATGGTAAATTTGCTAAAGTAGCAGGAATAGGACAAGCAGGTGAAAAATTATCTAAAATATCTGGAATTGCAAATGATAAGGGCCGAATTGCAGCTAGATCAGGTTTAGGGGCGATAATGGGATCGAAAAATCTCAAAGCACTTGTTTTAAAAGGAAATCATAGCTTGAATATCTATGATAAAGAGCAGTTCATGAATTTAATTAAAAATTATAATAGAATGGGAGTCAAAAAGGAACCAGGAAAGCTGATTAAAGCTATTTTAAATAAAGTTCCTAATTTCGCTAAATTAATACGGAGATTTAGAATAAAATTTTCAGGTCCAGCAGGAATGATTAGACATATCTATCGAAAATTTGGAACTAGTATTGGAAATACTCTTGCTGCAGAAACAGGTGATTCTCCTGTTAAAAATTGGTCTGGAATTGGCATGTATGATTTCCCATTCTCAAAATCAAAAAACATTTCTACGCTTATTATCCATGATTATAAAATTGGAGATTATGGGTGTTTTAGTTGTCCCATTCAGTGTGGAGCAATTTTAAAAGTCCCAGAACTAAATTTAGAAGAAACACTTCTACCCGAGTATGAGACTTGCTGCTCATTTGGAACGCTTCTGGTAAATGATGATTTAATGTCAATATTGGAGATTAATGATTTGTGCAACCGTGCAGCAATTGACACTATTTCAACAGGGGCCACTATTGCTTTTGCTATTGAATGCTTTGAAAATGGAATTTTAAGTTTAGAAGATACTAATGGTTTAGAATTAAAATGGGGAAATTCAAAAGCTATAGTTGAGTTAGTAAAAAAAATTATTAATCGGGAAGGAATAGGAGATCTTTTAGCTGATGGTTGTAATATTGCAGCAAAAAAAATAGGGAAAGAGAGCCAAAAATATGCTATGACTTCCCTTGGTTCTGAAGTTGCTATGCATAATCCGAGAACATTTCGTTCCTTAGCTTTTACATACAATTTTGACCCAACTCCTGGTAGGCATACAGCAGCAAGTGTAGATTTTATTGATATTGGCCCGATTGATAAATTCCAAAAGGGATTTAAATTACCAAGAGGTTGGAGCAAAAGTGATAAGATTAAGCAAAAGGCTCAGAGATTAACAACGTGTTTTCATCAAACTTTATGTAGTGCAGGTCTATGTATATTTTCAACTCTATTTGGATCATATCCCTTCATGGATCTTATCAATTCCTTAACAGGTTGGAATCTAAATATAGATAATATTATTGAAATTGGACAGAGAATTCAAACTTTAAGGCAGACTTTTACATTACGAGAGGGTATAGAAATCAGTAGAAATGAATTGCCCGGTAGAATTACTGGACATCCCCCTGATCAAAAAGGGCCTGCTAAAGGTCTATCTGTTGAGTATAAAGAGTTCTATAAAGGATATTGTACTGAAATGGGATGGAATCCAGAAAATGGGTATCCATTGGAAAAAACTCTAAAAGATCTTGATTTGAATTTTGTTATCAAGGATTTATATTAAATCTTAATTTTTCTATTATTAATCTTCATTAAAAAAATACCTATAGAGTTAGATTAATTTGAAAGATGAATCATCATCTAATATTGAATTTTTAGAATCATTTCTTAAAACTGAAATAATTAAAAAAGCTAAAGAATTAAAAGCTAGATATCCTTCTATTTCGGAAATAGCAGATGGAAAGCCAAAAATTCTAAAAATTAAAAATTTTTATGAAATGAAAGATGAATTTAAAAACTATTATCTTATTAAAGTCAAGAATTATAACAGCGATCCAAAATTTAGACATTTTTTAGCAATAATTTTAGCGTCTCAAAGCTCTGACTTCTTAGCGTCAATAGCAAAAGAGGCTATAAAAGAGATTGGTAATATAAAATTAATTCAATTCTCAATTTACCCAAAAAACTTTAGAATAAGTTTATTATCATTAAAAGAAATTCGAAACAAAGATGATTTTTTGAAATCAGTTAAACTCTTGAAAGATTTAAGAATAAATTTTAAAAAAAAATTAGATAAGATAAAAAATCTAATAGAAAATAAATAATTTTTAAAGAGAAAAGAAATAATATTAAATTGATTTAGATGTCTTTTCGTGAAAATACTATTAAGATAATAGCTACTCTAGGTCCAGCTTCAAATTCCAAGAATATGATTAAGAGTTTAATAGATGCCGGGGTAGATATCTTCAGATTAAATTTTTCTCATGGAACGCATGATGAGAAAAGAGAAATAGTTGAAAAAATTAGGGGAATTGATAATTATGTAGGAATTTTAGCGGATATTCAAGGACCAAAAATAAGGGTTGGCAAATTCAAAAATGATGAGGCATATAATTTAAATGTAGGTCAAGAGGTAAAAATTTACGAGACCGAAATAGATGGTGGAGGAGACCAAACTAGATTTTCCGTGCCCTTAGTTGGATTTCTAAAATCTATGAAGAAAGGAGACTTTTTTTACGTTAATGATGGGATTATTAAGATCAAAGTAAAAAGTAAAGAAAAGGATCATTTCGTAGGTGAAATAATTGCAGGTGGCTTAATAAGCAACAATAAAGGAGTAAATATACCCCGTGGTGAATTAGAAACGAGAGTTCCCACCGAAAAGGATATAAAGGATCTTGAATTTATCTCTCAACTAAATCCAGAATTTGTGGCAATTTCTTTTGTTTCTGGAGGAGATGATGTACTAACTGTAAAGAAACTTCTTGAAAATTATGGTAATAATGAAATAAAATTAATTTCAAAAATAGAACGACCAGTTGCATTAGATAATTTTGATCAAATATTAGAAGTTTCTGATGGAATAATGGTAGCTAGAGGAGATCTAGGCGTAGAAATATCTCCAGATCAAGTTCCTATTAAACAAAAAGAGCTTATTTATAAATGTAATAAAGAGGGAAAGCCTGTTATTGTAGCTACCCAAATGTTAGAATCAATGATAAACACTCCTGTTCCAACTCGTGCTGAGGCTAATGACATTTATAATGCTGTAATAGATGGAACTGATGCGGTAATGCTCTCTGCTGAAACTGCTGTTGGTAAGTTTCCTATAAACTCTGTTGAATATATGAATAAAATCGCTACTACAGCTAGCCAACACACTCCTTTAAGATCACCCGATGATTATGACTCTGATCGATTGACACATACTCAAACTCTTGGCCATGCAATCCATGCATTAGCTAAAGAAATGGAAGAATTAAATTTTCGAGGAAAAATCTTAGTAATAACTCGACGAGGTTATGGTGCACGAATGATTTCAAAATTCCGTCCACCATTACCGATAATTGCGATGACACCATTTAAAAAAACTGCGAGAGAATTACGCTTAGTTTGGGGTGTCCAACCAATCCATATTGAAAACATAGATTTTTTCAATTTAGATGTAGAAAGCTTAATAGAACAATCTGTTAAGTATGGAGTTGAAATTGGAAACTTAGATGAAAATGAACATGTAATTATCTTATTAGTTTCAAGAAAATTTCAAAATAGAGGAAATTTAGTAGGTCTTTATTATATAGGAGAAATTCTCGAACCTAACTCAGATTAAAGATATTAATAAATTTTTTTTATTTGGCTTCATAAAAATATTATATTTTTTCTCATTAACAAATTAAGACTTTAAGTATAAGTGAAAACTTAAAATATAAAAAACCTAAATATTATTTAAAATCAATTTAAAATAGAAAATGAAGGATTGAGGTAATGAATGATATGGGAGAATCAACTGGTTGGAAACATGAATCACTTGCCTCTGGTATGGGTAAATGGGCTTGGATTGTTGTACTTATAAACGGAATATTAGAAATTATCTGGTGGCTATGGAGTTTAATTCCTATTATACAGTGGAACATCGCATTTCCAAGTTATCGTATATCAATGTTTAGGCAAGTTTGGTGGATAATCTGGGGAGTATTATTAATTATTTTGGCAGTAGCAATTATTAAACCAAAGTTTTCAGATAAATGTGCTGCAAAGGATTGGGATGCTTTATATGAATGGATACTACCTCTTGGGAAACTTAGAGTGCCGTGGATGCTAATATGGGGAATCATCGTTGAGATCTTTGGTTTTTGGGGATGGGCAGGTATACTAATTATTGTTCCAGCATGTTTGCTATTATTTGCTGGTCCAAAGAAGTTTAATTGGAAAACAGAATAGTAAATTTTTTTAAACCTTTTTTTTTATTTCTAATCACTATAATTGTTCTGAATAAAGAAAGGCTTATATTTATGTGAATTTAATTTTATTTCATGAATTTTGAACATTTAATTTATGAAGAAAAAGAACAAGTAGCATATATAACTCTAAATCGACCTAAAGTTTTGAATGCCTTAAGTATCAAACTTTCTGACGAAATTGTAAATATAATTGAACTAGTGCGTCAATCTACCAAAATAAAATTTTTAGTAATTAAAGGAGCTGGAAACAATTTTTGTGTAGGTGATGACATTACTGAAATGATGAAATGGGGTGATGCAAATGATATTACTAGAAGAGCTAGGTATTATCAAAATATGGCGAATCAACTTGAGGAATTAGATAAAATTACAATTTGCGCTGTAGATGGATATGCTGTTGGTGGTGGTTTAGAAATAACTATGGCTTGTGATTTTGTTATTGCCACAGAGCGAGCTAAATGGGGAATGCCTGAGGTAGATGTAGGAATCACTCCAGGTTGGGGTGGAACTACTAGACTTGCACGTTTAATCGGAAGACGTAGGGCAAAAGAAATAAACCTTATTGGAGCTTTACATACTGCAAAACGTGCTGTCGAGTGGAATCTCTGGAATCGAGTAGTTCCAAATGATAAACTTGATGCTGAAGTAGATAAATTACTAGATGTGCTTAAATCTAAAAATCAACAGGGATTAAGGCAATTAAAGTTTATAATAAACCGAGGAGTTGAGTGTGACCTTTATACTGCTCAAGGATTTGAAGCTTTATCAGCCGCCCTTACTGGTGCTGTAAGCGGTATGTGGAAAATAAAAGATGCAGACCAAGGTTTGGGGATTTTGGCTTTCTCTAAAAAAAATGAATTATGGGAAAAAAGAAGAAGTTTAGCGAGACATTTTTGGGTTGACTAAACAAAAAGATTATAATTTCACCAATTATTAATAATAATTTTTATTTTCTATAGAAGTGATTGTTATACATTAGGATAACTTCTATCCACCAATTAGTAAAAATTAAGAAATAAGTGTTTTTTTAAAATTTGCAGGAAAAAAAAACAATGACCCGAAATTGACAAAAAAAATTCTATAAAAATATAAATTAGAAGTAAATTATCATCATATTCATAATTTTATTGATTTACTCTTTAATTACCCCTTGATGCTTCTCATAATCTTCTTTAGTGATATCCCTAAGACTATCTTTTTTACCGCAGTTTTCACAATATACTCTTTCCATATTAGAAAACTCTCCGCAATTAGTACAAATATATGGATATGATTTCTTAAATGTTTTCCATTTAACCTTCATTTTTCTTCTCTTCTTTCCTAATCATTATCTTATATTATTTAACTATATTATTAAATCTATAAAAATTGTAAAAACTTAAAAGTTCTATTATATTTCTATAATATTTTAATTATAGAACCATAATTCCAAAATAATAATCAAAAAGAGGAATCAAACTAATTCTGTTTTGTTACTGTTTAATTGAAAACACTAATCGATTAAAAGTTTATTAATTTTAAATTAAAAAATATATTTTAAAATTCTAAATACAATTTTTTAAGATATATCTATATAAGTATTAATTTTAATCAAAAAGTAACTTTATGCGCATTATTATTTAAAATCGAAACCTTTAAATACTTATTTCAACATATAGTAATTGACAATCATTAGTTGACAATAAAAATTAATTGACAAAAATAAATTGAAAAAAATGGTATTTGAAGATTTTTATGATGGATTTTTCAATGCTCGGAGGTCATTAGAGGACCCTTATAGCAAGATTACAATATCTAAAGCCGAATATAGGCAATTGAGAGAAATTGCTGAAAAATATGAGACTTTAGTTGAGAAATTTAAAGATATCGAAGCTAAAAAATCAGAATTACACAAACAACTTGAGGAAATGAGAGATGATGGTAGAAAGCTTAAAGATTTAGAGGAGAAGACAGAAAAATATTTAAATTCACTCGTAAGAGTGCAAGCTGATTTCGAAAATTATAAGAAATCAAATCATCGTGAAAATGAAAGGTACAAGATGAGAATAAAGGAAGAAATACTAAAAAAATTGATTATACATTATGAAGATTTACAACGGGCATTAAAAATCTTAGAGACTTTAGAAAACATTGAGCATGTAAAAAAAGGGTTTAAGATGATTATAAAGAACTTTGAAAAATTTCTCGAAGAAGAGGGAGTAAGAGAGATGAAATGTGAAGGCCAGAAATTTGATCCTTATAAACATGAAGCTCTTATGGTTGAAGAGAACGATAATCTCCCTGAAAATACTATTATTGAAGAATTAGATAAAGGTTATTATTTTAATAACACTATATTGAAACCCGCAGGGGTTAAAGTATCAAAATTAAAATTTAATACAAAAAATTAAAAAAAAAAAAGAAAAAAGTGAAGAAATATGGGAAAAATAATTGGTATCGATTTAGGAACTTCAAATTCTGCTGCTGCCGTATTGATTGGTGGTAAACCAACCATTATTCCTAGTGCAGAAGGTAATACATTAGGGGGTAAAGCATTCCCCTCAGTCGTAGCATTTACGAAAGATGGACAGAGATTAGTCGGTGAGCCAGCACGAAGACAAGCTATTTCAAATCCAGATCGAACTATAACAGCTATTAAACGTAAAATGGGCACTTCTTACAAGGTGACAATTGATAAAAAGGATTATACCCCACAGGAAATTTCAGCAATGATTTTAAGAAAGATCAAAGAAGATGCTAGCGCTTATTTAGGTGAAGAAGTGACTGAGGCAATAATTACTGTTCCAGCTTACTTTAATGATAATCAAAGACAAGCTACGAAAGATGCGGGAAGGATCGCGGGATTGAACGTTAAGCGTTTAATCAACGAACCCACTGCCGCTGCCGTCGCTTATGGATTAGATAAGAAAGACGCTAGATTAAAAATTGCTGTTTTAGATCTTGGTGGAGGTACTTTTGATGTCACTATAATGGAAATGGATAATCATGTATTCGAAGTTATTTCCACAGCTGGAGATACTCAACTTGGTGGTACAGATATGGATAGAATTCTTGTTGATTACATAATTGATGAGTTTAAAGCCAAAGAAGGTGTTGAATTGAGAAAAGATTCAATGGCAATGCAAAGAATAAGAGAAGCTGCAGAACAAGCTAAAATTGAGTTATCAACCTCAATTACAACTGATATAAATCTACCGTACATTACAGCTACAGATTCAGGCCCTAAACATCTTAATTTGTCAATTACAAGAGCAAAGTTAGAACAATTGATAGAACCTGTTTTGAAAAGATTAGAAGCTCCAATTATCAAAGCTCTGAACGATGCAAATCTCAAGAAAGGTGAAGTTGATAAAGTAATATTAGTAGGTGGACCCACAAGAATGCCAAGTATTCAAGAGAAGTTTGAGAAATTCTTAGGTAGAACACCAGAAAGAAGTATTGATCCTATGGAATGTGTTGCTATTGGTGCTTCAATTCAAGGTGGAGTTTTAACTGGTGAAGTCAAAGATTTGCTACTTTTAGATGTGACTCCATTATCTTTAGGAGTTGAAACATTAGGTGGTGTTTTTACCAAATTAATTGAAAGAAATACTACGATTCCAACTAAAAAAACTGAAATTTTTAGTACAGCTGCTGATAATCAACCTGCAGTGGAAATTCATGTTTTACAAGGAGAGAGACCTAGAGCTGCAGATAACATAACATTAGGTAAGTTTCATTTGACCGGAATTCCTCCAGCACCAAGGGGTATGCCTCAAATCGAAGTTACTTTTGATATAGATCAAAATGGTATCTTAAATGTATCTGCAAAAGATAAAGGAACGGGAAAAAGTCAAAGTATAACTATTACTGCTTCAACAAAAATGTCTGAAGATGATATCGAACAAAAAATAAGAGAAGCGGAGCGAAATGCTGAAGAGGATAGGAAGTTCAAAGAACTAACTGAAGCTAAAAATCAAGCAGAAGCTCTGATATATCAAACAGAGAAACTTATTAAAGAAAACGAGGCTGGAATCGGAGATTTGAAATCAATGATTCTCGAAAAAATTTCAGATTTACGAAGTGCTATGGAATCAGATGATCTCCCCAGAATTAAAAGCGCAACAGAAGCTTTGCAAAGTTCATTACATGAGGTTTCAGCTCGTATTTATGGGCAACAACAAGCTGCATATCAAGGAGCCCCACCTGGAGGTATGGGTGGAGCAAATCCAGGATCTCAGGGAAAAACTCAAGACGAAATCGAAGAAGAGCAATTTAGACGTGCTACTGGGCAAGATAATGTTGTAGATGCAGAATATGAATAATTCCATTTTTTTTAATTTTATTTTTTATTTTATATTAATTCACGATTATTATGATAATTATTAAATAAAGGGGTTAAAAATGGCTAAAGATTATTATAAAATTTTAGGTATCCCAAAAAAGGCTACAAAAGAAGAAATAAAAAGAGCATTTCGAAAAATGGCTCGGAAGTATCACCCAGATGTAAATCCAGATGAGCCAAAATCAGGTGAAACTTTCAAAGAAATAAACGAGGCTTATAGTATTTTAAGTGATGACAAAAAGAGGGAAATGTATGATAAGTTTGGTGTAGTAGATGGAGATCCTTCAACATTCCAACAATGGGGACAGGGATTTCCTGGAGGAGGAAGAACATATAGAAGTCCAGATGGAAGCACAACTTATTACTATTCAAACTCGGGTAACCCTGGAGGATTTGATTTTAGTGAAATCTTTGGAAATAATAAATCTTCAAATGGGAGATTTGGAGGATTTGATTTTTTCAATGATTTAGGAGATATTTTTGATGTATTTACGAAAAGAGGTACTGGTAGTACGAGAGCTCGTGCCCCATCATATAATTATCCAAGAGAAGGAGATGATCTACGATATGATATGGAGATTGAGTTTATGGATGCTTTTTATGGAGGGAAAAAGAAGATTCAATATAAAGATCCAAAAGCTGGCCAAATGAAGACCTTAACAGTCAATATACCTAAAGGTATTAGGGATGACCAAAAATTAAGATTAAAGGGAAAAGGAATGCCTGGAGAAAATGGAGGTTCTCCTGGAGATTTGTATATTGCAGTTCACATAAAGGAACATCCTCTTTTTGAAAGAAAAGGTGATGATCTTTATATAGAACGTGAGATCCCTTTCTCAGTTGCAAGTTTGGGAGGAAAAACTCAAGTTCCTGGTATTGAAAAAACATTAAATGTAACAATACCTCCTGGAACAAGCGATTCATCTACACTAAGATTGAAAAATCAAGGATTTTTCAAAATTAATTCAAATGAAAGAGGAAATTTATTAATTAGAATAAAAATTAAGATTCCTGAAAAATTGAGTAAAACCCAAAAACAATTAATTGAACAATTAAGAGCAGCCGGATTATAAAGAGGTGGGAAAAAAAGTGATGAAATTCGATAAATTTACGATAAAAGTTCAAGAGGCTCTTATGGCTGCAAGATCATTAGCTCAAACTAATGATAATCAGCAAATTGAACCAATTCATTTACTAATCTCTTTAATAGAGCAACAAGATGGTGTTACTACTCCATTACTACAGAAATTAGGGATAAATATCTCAAATTTATTACACAATTTGAATGAAGATTTAGAAAAATTACCGAAGGTGACTGGATCAGGAGCAACTGATGTAGTTTTATCGCGAAATTCTGGAAAATTATTTGATAATGCGTGGAAAGAAGCTGAATCTATGAAAGATCAATTCCTAAGTACAGAACATTTAATTTTAGCTATGTCTAAAGACCAAGCTTTACCTATTTATTCTATTTTAAAAAAATTTGGAATAACTAGCGATAGAATTTTACAAGCATTAACTTCCATACGAGGAAGCCAAACTATTACGGATCAAGATCCAGAGGGGAAATATCAAGCAATTGAAAAATACAGTCGCAATCTTACGGATTTAGCGAGAAGGGGGAAAATTGATCCCGTTATTGGAAGAGATGATGAAATAAGAAGAGTAATGCATATCCTCTCAAGAAGAACCAAAAACAATCCCGTTTTAATAGGAGAAGCTGGTGTCGGAAAAACTGCAATTGTTGAAGGATTAGCGCAACGTATTGCTAATGATGATGTTCCAGAATCTTTAAAGAATAAAGATATAATTGCAATGGATTTAGCTGCAATGGTTGCGGGTGCTAAGTATCGCGGGGAATTTGAAGATCGTTTAAAAGCATTTCTTAAAGAAGTAGAAAAGGGAGCAGGAAAATATGTATTATTTATTGATGAATTACATACTTTAGTCGGGGCAGGTGCGGCTCAAGGGGCTATTGATGCGTCAAATATGTTAAAGCCCGCATTAGCAAGAGGAGAATTACGGGCGATTGGAGCAACTACCATAGATGAATATAGGAAGTATATAGAAAAAGATGCTGCATTAACACGAAGATTTCAGACTGTATTTGTAGAAGAACCTAATGTAGAAGATTCAATAGCCATTTTGAGGGGATTAAAAGAGAAGTATGAAATCCATCATGGAGTAAGAATAACTGATTCAGCAATTATAGCAGCTGTTATGTTATCACATAGGTATATTGCTGATCGTTTTTTACCAGATAAGGCTATTGACCTAATGGATGAGGCTGCATCAAGATTGCGAATTGAGATAGATAGTATGCCAACGGAAATAGATGAAATAGAACGAAAGATTATTCAATTAGAAATTCAAAAAGAGGCTTTAAAAAAAGAGAATGCTAAATCGATAAAAGAAAAAATGGAGAAATTGGATGAGGAACTGCATAATCTTCGAGAAGAAAGCGATAAGTTAAAAATTCAATGGAATAACGAAAAAAATTTCATATCAAAAATCAATGAAATTAAAAAGAAAATGGAAGAAACTAAAATTGAAGCTGAAAGAGCTGAAAAACGAGGAGATCTTGAAAAAGCTGCGGAATTAACTTATGGAGTTTTAAACCAACTAAAAAAAGATTTAGTACAATATAATTCTGAGTTAAATGAGATTCAAGAAAATAAAACAATGTTAAAGCAAGAGGTTGATGAAGAAGATATCGCAAAAATTGTTTCACAATGGACAGGAATTCCTGTTTCAAGAATGTTAGAAGGTGAGCGTGATAAATTATTAAAAATGGAGGATCGTTTGGGGAAGAGAGTAATTGGTCAAGATGAAGCATTGAATATAATTTCAAATGCTATTAGAAGGGCTAGAGCTGGAATTCAAGACCCAAATAGACCAATTGGGACATTTATTTTTATGGGGCCTACTGGAGTAGGGAAAACCGAGACTGCAAAAGCATTAGCCGAATTTCTATTTGATGATGAAAATGCCATGGTAAGAATTGATATGTCAGAATTTATGGAAAAACATAGTGTAGCTAGATTAATAGGAGCTCCTCCTGGTTATGTGGGATTTGAAGAAGGAGGATATTTAACAGAAGCAGTAAGAAGGAGACCTTACTCAGTAATTTTATTTGATGAAATTGAAAAAGCACATCTAGAAGTTTTTAACATTCTTCTACAAATTATGGATGATGGAAGATTGACAGATGGTCATGGAAGGACTGTTGATTTTAAGAATACTATAATTATTATGACTAGTAATATCGGTAGTCAATACATCCTCGAATCAAGAAAGGAAGATAAAGAAAAGAATAGAGAATTAATATTGAATACTCTAAAAAATTACTTCAGACCAGAATTCTTAAATAGAGTTGATGAAATAGTCATGTTTAACTTTTTAGAAGAAGAACAAATTAAGTTAATTGTAGATATACAAATCAGGAATCTAAATAAAGTTCTCTCGGAGCATAAGATTCAAATAGAATTATCAGATGCAGCAAAAGGAGTGCTCGCTAAAAAGGGATTTGATCCTGATTATGGAGCAAGACCTCTAAAAAGAGCAATTCAAAATTTAATTCAGAATCCATTATCACTCAAGATTTTAGAAGGAGACATAATTGATGAAGATCTTATTAAAGTTGATTTAAATAAAAATGAAAATTTTGTTTTTAAAAAAGTAGGTAAAATTTCGAGGGATTTATCATAATAAATGTAATTTTTTTTGTTATTTTTTATAATTTTTTTTATAAAATAATTAAGGTGATGTTTTAATGAATGTTGTTTATAATTTGAATAAAACTATCAATTTATGCCCTGAATGTGGGGGTAATATTATTTCACTCCAGGAAACTGGAGATGTTGTTTGTAATCAATGTGGATTAGTTATGCAAGAAAAAAATGTTGATTTTTCTCATAGTGGAAGAAGAGCTTATAGTAATGAAGAAAAATCTAAAAGGGAAAGAACTGGTTCGCCAATCTCAAGCCTTGTCCCAGATATTGGATTAACCACTACTATAGATAAAAAAAAAATAGAAAATCCTGATTTAAAAAGAGCAGCGAAATGGGATACAAGAATACCTTGGAAAAAGCGGAATATACTAATTGCCACCACAGAACTTAAAAGAATTAGTACGAATTTGAATTTACCAAATCATGTAAAGGAAGAAGCAATGCGCCTTTATAGGGAGGTATTCAAGCAAAATTTACTTCGGGGTAGATCAATAAACTCAATGATTGCTGCTTGTTTATATTATGCAATTAGAAAATATAGATTATCTAGAACCCTGCATGAAATCTTAGAGGAAACTGCTGAAAAAGATAAAGATGTTAGACGATGTTATAGAGTGTTAATTAGAGAATTAAATTTGAAAGCGCCAAATACTAAACCAAGTGCTCTTATTCCAAGATATATTGCTGAATTAGGGTTATCTTCAGAAATTGAAAATTTAGCCACAAAAATAGTAAAAACTTTTATTTCCAATTTTTCTAGCAGTGGAAAAGATCCGAAGGGGATAGTTGGTGGAGCTATTTATCTAGCATGTAAAATAAAGAATAAGGGTTATACCCAGAAACAAATCGCTGATTCAATTGGGGTGACTGAGGTAACCCTTCGTTCAAGATATAAAGAATTAAGGCAAAAACTTAAAATTTCTATATAAAAATATCAATTTTCTTTTTTTAATTATTATATTGTTTCAATATCATTTTTAAAATATATTCTATAGATAAGATTTAAACCTAGGGAAAAGTAATAAGGCATTTTCTTGTTCAATAGCTAAACGTGTCTCTTCGTTAAATTCTTTATAGTTTTTAATTCCTTGAATCATTTCTTTTATCTTTATTTCATGCACAAAAGGAAAATCACTCCCAAAAAGAATATGTGAAGGATTCACCAATTCAATGATGGATCGAAAAACATTCCTTGTTGCTGTTAATGCTGTACCATAATAGAGTTCCTTGAATTGTTTCATTAATCTTTTATTTCCAAAAGTGATTCGCCATGCGATATAGGGCGCTGTTCCTCCTGCATGGGCAAAAACAAATTTAATGTTAGGATACTTTTTGAAAATGCCTTGATGCATAAGATTTGAAATTGCTCGTGTTGTATCAAAAACAAATTCTAAAACAGATGATGGTAATTTAAGATTAGGTAATTTTTCTTCAGGAGGAATATCTGGATGAATGAACACTACTGTATTTCGCCGATTCAGCTCTAAAAAGAGATCATCAAATTCAGGATCCCCAATATATTTACCATTGAAATTTGTGAGCATTACAACCCCATCCAATTTTAATGTATCTAAAGCATACTTCAACTCTCGTAGCGAAGCCTGAAAATCAGGAATAGGTAAGGTGGCAAAACCTCCAAAACGCTCAGGATACTTTTTTATTAAGCTGGCTGAATATTCATTACAAAGGCGCGCAAGATTTCTTGTAAATTCGAGATCTCCAAAATATATTCCTGGAGAAGATATGGAGGTTATTGCAATTGCAATACCTTGACGATCCATTAACTCAAGGCTATGCTTTGGATCCCATTTAGGGAAAGGTAAATTAGTGACAGTAGAAATCCCAATATTAGCTAAGGATTTTAAATATTCCGGAGGGAGAATATGATGATGAATATCAATTCGATGTGATTTTATCATAATTACAAAATTATTTTTAATCTAAACTTAACTCTTCAATTTTTAAGTTTTTTTATACTGATATTATATAATTAGTTTTAACAATTTAAAAAGTGATAATCATGCTTTCGTTTGAAGAATTAGGGCTTTCAAATACAAATAAAATGTTTAAAGTAGCCTTGGAAAGGAAATTCGCTATACCTGGATATAATGCAAGCAATCTTGAGCAATTACAAGGAATTATTATTGGTTGTGGAGATTCAAATTCACCGGTCATCATTCAGATTACCCAAACTTCTTTAAAGTATGCAAATAAATCAATGATTCGATATATGGGAGAGGGTTGTGTTGAAATGTCAAAGAATTTAGGGTATGAGATTCCTATTGCTTTACATTTAGATCATGGGAGTTCCTTTGAATCGTGTAAAGCATGTATAGATATCGGTTTTTCTAGTGTGATGTTTGATGGAAGTCATTTAGAATATGAGAAGAATATTATGATAACAAAAAAGGTGGTAGATTATGCTCATCAAAGAGATGTTAGCGTAGAAGCAGAATTAGGGATTGTAGGTAGAGAAGATAAAGGAAAAGAAGTAGAAATTCAACAATACACCGATCCCAAACAAGTGGAAGATTTTGTAAATAGAACAGGATGCGATTCCTTAGCAATTGCCATAGGAACATCTCACGGAGCTTATAAATTTAAGGTAGAAAGAGCAGAAGATATACCAGAACTAAGATTTGATATTCTCCAAGAAATAAGAAATAGATTAGGAAAATTTCCAATAGTACTTCATGGAGCATCCTCAGTCCCAAAAAAATATGTTGACATAGTTAATAATTATGGAGGGTCCTTAAAAAAGAGTTTTGGAGTGCCAGAAGTACAATTAAGAAAAGCGACTCGATATGGTGTATGTAAAATTAATGTAGCTACAGATAGCCGTATACTATTTACAGCTATGATCAGAAAATATTTTCAAGAACACGTAGATCATTTTGATCCAAGACAATATCTTGGAGCTGCGCGTCAAGAATTAATTGAAATGATAAAAAGAAAGAATAATGAAGTGTTAGGCTCTTCAGGGCAAGCAAAATATATAAACTGATTAACTTATATAAAAAAATTAATTTAAATTAATTATAATCTTATTTATTTGTTTATATTGAGATAGCTTTTTACAAAAATAAAAAATAGAGTTAAAAAAGTAAATTAACCTTTCTCATAAATCACTCCTGTCCCACCAGCCGGATACTGGAAGCTTATAGCACTAGCATCGCAGACTTGATAACACGCAGCACATTCTAAACATTTCTCTTTATAATCCTCAGAAATATATACCTTGTTATCTTTTCTACGCCATAGATTTACTAAACAAACAAGAATACATTTGCCACAATTATTACATTTATTAATATCGATTGAAATGAACTCACCAGTTCCCTGGATATGTTTCGTTAATCTATTAATTTCAATCTTCATTTCTTTTCACTCCTCTGCTTTATCTTTTTAGGGATTAAATCCATAATTTTTGGAATCGCAGACATTAACTTCTGAGGGTCCATTATTCTATCAAGATCATTCTCAAATATTTTTGCTACTAGAGGAAATACATACTTCATAATGAATGGTAAAGCTTTTGGCATGTATGACTTTATATGAGCAGCAATTTGGCGTACTCGCTTCGCATGTGGCTGTGACCAATCAAAAATCCCTCCTATAACTTCCATGAACATTGGTACAAACCAACTCATTGTCTCTTTAGGACTAAAGGGTAATGCTCTCCAGATATTATATAATTCTTCTCCTGCTTCAAATTCTTCCCCAACACTTGTTTTTTTCCACAGTTCATCAAATTTGGAAAGTCTGCTTTTTGAAATATCTTCAGATGTAATTGCTTCAACAGCAACTTCTGCTGCAATTTTTCCTGTCACCATTGCAGGATAAATTCCTTCAGCTTCAAGAGGGCAAGGGAACCCGCCAGCATCTCCAATTAAAATTACTCCATCGGTGTGTGTATTGTATGGATATTTTAACCAAGGAAGAAGATGTGATTGGAGTTCTCTTGGTTTAGCATCTAGAATTTTTAATAATCTTTGATAATATTTCAGACTAATAACACGATTTAGATAAAATAACGGATTTTTATCCCATTTATTTAACCAATTTCCTAAACCTTGATGAAAACCATCATGAAAGAAAACTTGATACGATGAGGGGAATGTTGCAGACCACCAAATTCCTAGTGCTTCATCTCCCATAACATCATCAATTTTATTAGAGGGTGCAAAAAAGTCATATTGAGGAACAATTGTAATTTGATCCTGAGCCCATTTTGTCCGTAAACCACTTTGTTTCGCAACCATAGAAACTGCACCATCAGCTCCAATTACAATAGGTGCTTTATATTTTTCTCCGTGTTCATCAACTACTCCACAAATTTTTCCATCTTCTTTTAAGAGATCCACAATAAGAGTTGAGTTTTTTAACTCAGCACCTGCATCAGTAGCAAATTCAGCAATCCAAGGGTCAAATTCGCTTCTATAACAATTCATTGTAATCCAACTTTTAGCAGGTTCATAAGATACCGATTCAGTTGGACGCGCCATAATATAACCAGCTACTATTCCTTCTTTGTTAATAAAATAATTTCTGGACGCTCTCCCTGCTCTTAAAGAAGGACATTTTTCTGGAGTTAAATTTTTCATCATTGATGGGAAATCTTTCCACATACGTGGTCCTAATCCACAACCAGAAGAATTTTTTTCACCAGGTTTTCGACCTCTTTCAAAAAATATTGTTTTAAGCCCATTTTCAGCAGCAGTTTTAGCTGCCATAGAGCCACCAGGCCCAGCACCAACAATAATTATCTCATAAGTTTTCAATTATTTTCCACCCAAATTTTTTAAGTATAAAAAAAATTAGATTTAATCTGTATATAAAATTCACTTAATTATAGTAATCAAAACATCTTTATTAATTAAAAAATTGTTGTTAGTTATTGCATTTTAAAGAGGATATTATGAAGATCAGCGAGAATATTTTATCTCAACAATTAGTGAAAATTTGTGGTTCTAAAAATATCACAAATAATCCAGAAATTTTAAAGGAATATTCTACAGACATGAGTTTTTTTGATGGAATAATGCCAAAATATGTTGTTTGGCCATCTAAAACGCAAGAAGTATTAAAAATTTTAAAATTAGCGAATCAAATGAATTTTTATATTATTCCTGTAAGCTCAAGCTCTAAACTTAGACGCCATGGAGATACAATACCTAGAAAAGATAATTGTGTTATTATCGATTTATCTAAGATGAAAAAAATAATCTCTATTGATAAGAAAAATCGTGTTGTTATGGTTGAACCAGGTGTTACTTTTAAAGATTTAATCCCTAAGCTTAAGCAAAAAGGTTTAAGATTATTATTACCGCTCCATCCTACTGGGACAAAGTCAGTACTTACCAGTGCACTTGAAAGAGAGCCTATTATTATCCCTCGTTATCATTGGGATAGCTCAGATCCATTGTTGTGTACAGAAGTCGTTTTTGGTACAGCAGATTTATTTAGAACTGGAACAGCTGCAGGACCAGGAACAATCTCTCAGCAGCAAAAAATTGGTCAAGCTCAATTGAATCCAATGGGACCCACACAATTTAGCCCTTTTAGAGTGATACAAGGAGCACAAGGTAGTTTAGGGGTTGTTACATGGGCTACTTTGAAATTAGAATTAATTCCTACAATCCAAAAAGTATTCCATTTTCATTCGAATAAGATTGAAGAATTATTAAACTTTCAACAACAACTTGTAAAGTATAGATTATGTGATGAAACTTTTATTTTAAATAATTTAAATTTGGCTAGTTTAATTAGAAAAGGAGGTATAGAAATAGGAAAATTAACCAAATCTCTCTTAAAATGGAATTTGATTTTTATAATATCTGGGAGAGGAGATTTAGCCATAGATAAATTGGATTATCTTGAAGGAGATATTAATGATCTTGTAAGAGATTCTAATTTTGTACATTTAGAGAAATCTGATCTAATTAATTCTGAAACAATTTTAAAGTGTGTAAATGAATCTACTTCAGAACCATGGAGAATGAGATACAAAGGCTATTATCAAGATATTTTCTTTCTTAGTAATTTTGAGAATATCTCTAATTATATTTTGATGGTAGAATCTAAATATTCCGAAAATTTGGGTATTTATATTCAACCTATTAATCAAGGGACTTCATACCACTGTGAATTCGATTTTTTTTACGATCCAAATGATGAGGTTAAAATAAATGAAATAAAAAAGAAATCCGCAGAATTAAATATTGATTTAATGGATTCTGGAGCATTTTTTAATCGTCCATATGGTTATTGGGCAAAAGAAATTTATACAAGACATATCGAACAAACTTCTATAGCTTTAAGAAAAGTCAAACAAATATTTGACCCAAATAATGTTTTGAATCCTGGGGTTCTCTGTTTTGATGATGAGTTATAGATTTTATTTAAAAAAGAAAAAAATAAAGAAAAGAATAAAGATGGATGAAAAAGAATATCAAAAAATGATAAAACGTTGTTTGCGCTGTTCTATTTGTAAATGGATTCCTCAAGTCCAAATCAAAAGTCAAAAGTATGCAACAGCTTGCCCTGCTATTGATCTTTATAATTTCCATCCTTATAGTGGAGGTGGAAAGATTATTTTAGCTTTAGCATTAGAAATGGGTAGAATTAAACCCTCTGAGGATCTACGTAATATAGTTTATAAATGCACTGAATGTGGTAATTGTGCTATTGCATGTAAATTTCTCAATACATTAGAACCTCTTGAAATAATAATGAGACTAAGGGAGAAATTAGTTGAAGTAGGTTATGGTCCAATGCCAAAACAGAAAGCATATACCAAGGCAGTTAAAAATGTTAACAATCCATATAACGAACCTCATGAAAATAGAAATAATTGGCTCCCTAATGATATTAAAATTAATCCTAATGCCAAAGTACTCTATTACATCGGATGTACATCATCATATAGGAGAAAAGAAATGGCAATAGCTGCAGCTAGAGTAATGAACGCTGCAGGAGTAGAATTTAGTATTTTACAAGATGATGAATATTGCTGCGGTAGTCCAATATTAAGAACCGGTGAAATTCATACTTTTCAAGAGTTTCTAAATAAGAATATCGATATCATTGAATTAAAAGGAATAGAAACAGTCGTATTCAGCTGTGCTGGATGCTATGATACTTTTAAAGTTGATTATCCTTTATATCGAGATTATAATTTTAAAGTGATTCATACCGTAGAACTTTTTGATGAGCTACTTGAAGCTGGTAAATTAAAGTTAACTAAAGAAATACCATTGACTGCAACTTATCATGATCCCTGCCATTTAGGAAGGAATGCAGAGAGATATGAAAAATGGGATGGAGATAAGGTCCAATTAATACCATTAGTATCTATAAACATTCCTCCTAAACCCAAACGTACTGGTAAAGGTGGTATTTATGATCCTCCTAGAAACATTCTAAAGAAGATACCTGGGTTAAAACTTGTAGAAATGGAAAGAATTAGAGAATATGCTTATTGTTGTGGTGCTGGAGCGGGTGTTAAATCCGCATTTCCTGAGATGGCACTTAATACCGCAAAAATAAGAATAGAAGAAGCGGAGGATACTGGATCAGATGTCTTAATATCAGCTTGTCCATTTTGTTCTACGAATTTACAAGATGGAATACTTGAGAGCGGCTCAAAATTAAAATATTATGATATTAGTGAATTATTATTAATGGCTTTGGGTTTAGAACCTGAAAAATTGAAACAAGCATTAGCTGAGGTAGCATAATCATGTTAAAACAACAGATATTAAAAGAATTTCAAAATGTAGTTGGTCCAGAAAATATTGATGATGGGGAAGTAATGACAAATGCATATGCATATAATTGGTGCATGGAATTAGTAAATAGCATGGAAGATAAAGAACCTATTCCTTTTTCTTCCATTCCAAAAGCGATAATATTACCTTCGAGTGTAGAAGAAGTTCAACAAATTGTTAAACTCTGTAATAAACATCATATTCAATTTAAAGCTCAATCTACTGGGCTCGGCCCATGGAATCAACCATCATCAGAAAATTGCATTATTCTTGATTTACGAAGAATGAATAAGATTGTAAAAATTGATGATAAAAATCTTTATGCTGTTGTGGAGCCATATGTAAGTGGCGCACAACTACAAGCAGAGACCATGAAATATGATTTAACTGTTCATATGCCGGGAGCAGGACCTCAAGTTTCGCCCTTAGCTAGTGCTACTAGCATGAATGGGCCAGGATTTACCTCTCCTCATACAGGTCATAGTGCTCGAAATGTTTTAGGTGTTGAATGGGTATTACCTGATGGAGAAATCTTAAGGTTAGGTTCTGCTGGCTTAAATAACAACCCCGATTGGTTTAGTGGAGACGGCCCGGGACCAAGTTTGCGGGGAATTATGCGTGGTTGGGCGGGTGCAAAATCAGGTATAGGTGTGTTTACAAAGGTTGCTTTCAAATTATTTCCATATCCTTGTAGTACTAAATTTAAATTAAAAGGAGTTTCTCCTAATTATGAATTTGAAATTCCTGATTTTATGAAATTGTATGTTATTGATTGTAAAAACTATAAATATCTCGAGAAAGTCTTTTTAACAGTTGAAAAGGAGGAAATTTCATTCATATGTAGCCACTTATCTGGCTATGGTTTAGGAGCAATATTTTCTAATAGTATTGAATCATTAATGGATAAAATACCAATTGCTAGTACCCATGCACCCTTGGTAATTGTTATAGCAGCAAGAACTAGACGTGAATTTGAATATAAGAAAAAAGTAATGGATAAGATAATGAAAGAATTCAAATTAAAAAATATAATTGGAACAAAATATACGCCTAATTCCTTATTTTTTGCTGAAGTATTACGTTCAAATTTAGGTCTTCACGGATTTATCGCAACAGGAGGCTTTCAATCCTCGAAAGGCCAATGCGACACAGCAACAGTGTGTTTAAATACTACTAAAATGAGTATCCCTTTAAAGAAGAAATATATAAAGAAAGGAGTAATTGCTAATGACTTTGGAGAGGGTGTATGGATGACTTCCTACGAATCAGGACATTATTTCCATGTTGAATCTCCTACATTGTTTGATCAAACCAATGAAAAAAGTGTTAAGGGAATGGCTGAAAACATGGAAGCTAATTATGACTTTGATTTAATTAAACATCTTGGAGCTCCTTTTTTCGTAGAAGGTGATAGGATGCATGATAAATTTGGTCCACACATGATGGATTATCATAAATGGTTAAGAAAAATAAAGAAAGCTTTTGATCCAAATGGAATTGCCGACTCAGGATTTTATATTTCTGCAAAATAAAAAGTAAAAAAGTAAGTGAAACAAATGAATAAAAATGAATTAATTAATCCAAAAGCAAGAGGATTTGCAGGACTTATAAAGAATATAATGGAAGCTCTAAATAAGAATCAAGAATTCCAAACAAAGTTCAAAAATTTTAAGAAAAAATATCTAATTAATGCTTCTAATTTAAATCATGCTGCGCTAATTACTATTAAGGAAGGGCATCTAAAGGTTGAAAGTATTCCTAATAAACCCAATTCTAATTTGAAGAAAAAATTTATTGGATGGGATGGTTTTATCTCTATGGACTCACAAATATTTCTCGCACTGGCGATGGATAGAATTTCTTTATTTAAGATAGTAGTTAAATGGTTATTAGGAAAAGTAAAAATGAAGGGGATTTTGAACTTACTCTATTTATTAAAAATTTTTGAAATTATAAAAAGGTAAGATTTTTTTAACTAAATAATAAAAAGTGAAAAAAAAAATTGGGAAAAAAGAAAAGCAATAAGCCTAAAATACTTGAAGCATGGTCTGGACCGGGAAGTAAAGATGAAAATATAACTATTTTTAAACCCGAATTTGATGCTCTTCATATTGATATGAAAAAAAGAGGAAATACTGAATGGTGGTATTTTGATGCTCGACTTGAAGGAGGTTATACTGTGGTTGCATTTTTTCGAGCAAAGCATGAACGTACAGGGAAAACCGGGGTAGAAATCACAATCTATAAACCTAATGGGGAAAAAATACAAAATGTATATGATTATAATCGTTCAGATCTAAAAGTGTCTCGTGAGATTGCAGATGTGCAAATTGGAAATAATTATATAAAAGTTGATTATGCAAATGAGAAATTCCCTACTTATGAAGTATTTCTAGAAGAAGGCGAATTTGGTTTACATTTGAACTATACTGCTCAAGTTCCTGGATGGATGCCTGGTAAAGGATATACTCGATTTGGTAATTTAGGTGAATTTGGCTGGGTTGTACCTTTACCAAGAGCGAAAGTAGAGGGATCAATTAAAATACATAATAAGACTTTATCAGTGAAAGGGATTGGATATCATGACCACAACTGGATTAATTTTAACTTGATTAGAGTTGTTGATTATTGGCATTGGGGTCGAATTTATTCAGAAAATTTTACTATCGTATATGCCCATATTAAATGTAATAAGAAAATGGATGATTATAATATCAAAGTTTTTATGCTTGCAAAAAATGAGGATATCCTTCTCAGCACAGGTGAATATAAATTGATTGAAGAAAGTTTTCAATATAATGAAAAAGCAAGAAATAGTTATCCTAAAAGTTTAAAGTTCAAACTTTCTGAACAAAATGAAATTAATCTCAATGTTAATGAAATAATTGATGCGGATCATTTACTTTCTGAATTTAACCCTATATTACGGTTTTTAGCAAAAAATGTTTTAAAACTTAACCCAGGTTATTTCAGATTCAATTCAAAATTTGAAATTAAAATGACTCATAACGGTACTCAATACAAAGAACTGGGAAATACGTTACACGAGATGGTAATAATAAAGTAATAAATCCTTAAATAAAAGAAATAAATTTTTATTGTTCTGATTTTTTTTCTAAAGCTTTTTTTGCAAATAGTCTTCTTTTCAATTTAACTAGAGATTTTTCTTCATTATATTGCAAAACATCAATATTCGCTAATTCATGAACAGCCCTTAGAACCATTGCACCAGAAATTCCAGTGGTATTCTTTATTTCCTCACGAGTCATTTCCTCCTTATCGCCATGAAGTGTTAATAAAATTCTATAGTGCGGTTGACCCTGCCAAATCTCTTGTATTAATAGCATAGTGATAGATAATAAGGCTTTAATTCTTTCAAAATTATATTCAGATTCTTCTTGATCCTGAGCAATTTTCATGAATTTTTTTAATTCGATTTTTAAATTCTTATATTCATCTAATAATCGTAACTGTTCACCGGTTAATTCCCCTATTTTTTGTTCTTTTTCTGCCTTTTCAGCTTCTAGCTTTTGCTTTTCTAGTTCTAATTCTGTCTTTTCTCGCTCAAGTGCTATCTTTTCAGTTTCTAAAAGTTTAGTAGCTTCTTCAAAATTGATTAACTCATTCTTCGCGGTTTCCAAAACATCAATAAATTGTTTAAAATTGTTTTCTACACTTTTTAGTGTTCCATCAATTATCTTTAAAGTATTTTTTTCAGACATTGGAATCATAATTTTTTTTTGTCAATTATTTTTAATATATTCATTCTAATAAAAAAAGTTTCTAAAAATGGTACAAGGAAATAATTCTCATCGTTCACAAAAGCTAATATTAGGAGTTTCAATCCAAGTTTTTATAATGGGATTGGTTTCTTTTTTCACAGATGTTTCAAGTGAAATGATCCAAAGTATTCTACCACAATTTATATTATCTATTGGCGGAACTGCTTTGATAATTGGTTTAATTTCCGGTATAACTACTGCTATTTCGAACATTTTGAAGGGGATCACAGGCTGGTTGAGTGATAAGATAAATAAAAGGAAACCATTTGTTGTTGCAGGTTATACCTTATCAAATTTATCTAAACCGTTTATAGGTCTGAGTTCATCGTGGGAATTAGTTTTGGGCTTAAAAGCAGCAGATCGTTTTGGAAAAGGTTTTAGAACTTCTTCAAGAGACACACTTATATCTTATTATGCTGTTGATAAAGGTAAAACCTTTGGTTTACATAGAGCAATGGATACATTAGGTGCAGTAATAGGTTCACTTTTAGCATTCATTTTCTTATATTTAACATGGTCGCTTTCGAATATTATATTTTTTTCAATTGTACCAGGTATTCTAGCAATTATTTTGATATTATCAGTGAAAGATGTTGATCCTAATGAAATTGATAAAACTTTAGGGTTTAAAGAAGAAAAACCTAAAGATGAAAAAATTGATAGAAATTTTATTAAATTAATTATTGTTTTAGGAGTTATTGAATTTGCTAGCTTAGATATCGCATTCCTCCAAATCAGAGCTTTAAATTACATCCCAGGAGTTTTTTTTATACCTATCTTATATTTAATTAGCAATGTTGTTTATGCATTCTTTTCCCCTATAACAGGAACTTTTTCTGATAAAATTGGTCGTAAACCAATTATTATAATTGGCTTGTCGGTATTATTAATCTCTTGTATTCTTTTGGCTTTTCCTATTGATATTTCTTTACTTTCAATAATTTTGATATTCATCATTTTCATTGGATATGGATATTATTTAGCATCTGTAGATCCTATTTCAAGAGCTTATATTGCAGATTTAACAGGTAAGAAAAAAAGGGGACGTGCTTATGGATATTATTATCTCTCAGTAGGTCTTATATCTTTGGCAGAATCTTTAATCTTTGGTTTAATATATGACATTTTTTCTTTTACATGGGCATTTATATATATCTCATTTCTATTATTTATCTGTATTATGATATTTGCCCTAACAGATTTCTCTAAAATTATTAAGAAAGAAAAATAATGAAATTCTCTTTTTTATTTTCATTGAACTTCAGTCCATAATTCAGCTAAATATAGTATAACCTCAGCTGCTTTTTGTAAAGCTAAAGTTGGTATATATTCTTTTCTAGAGTGAGCTAATAATCCTCCTGTAAAAATATTTGGTGTAAGAATTCCTTTTGCACTCAATCGAGCCCCATCTGTTCCTCCTCTTATTGGTTGAAGTTTTACTTTTAGCCCTGTTTTTTCGATTGCTTTTTTAGCTAAATTAACAATAATTGGTTTCTTTTCTATAAATTTTAACATATTTTCATATTGATGAAGAAAATCTAATTCGATGACTAAACCAGGATAGCGTATTTCATAAGTCTGTTTTAAATTTTTTAGATAATCAACTCGTCTTTGGTTATTTTTTGGTTCAAAATCTCTAATTAATATCCATGCATTTGATTCCTCGGTTGTTCCTTGCAGTTTTGTTAAATAAAAATAACCTTCTCTATTTTCTGTATGCTCAGGTGATTCAGATTCTGGAAGCTCACTAAAAAATCTACTAGCAATTTGGATTGTATTAATCATCAAATTTTTAGCATCTCCCGGATGAACACTTAAACCTTTAAACTTAATAGTAGCAAGCCATGCATCAAAACATTCAAATAGCAATTCTCCCATTTCTCCTCCGTCTATTGTATAACAAATTTTAGGTAATTTTTTCTCATCGATATTATCAATACCTATACCAATTTCTTCATCAGGAGTAAAACATATTATTATTGGACCATGCTTTAATTCTGGAAATTTTTTCCAAGCGGAACAAGCGGCTATAATTTCAGCAATTCCAGCTTTATCATCAGCTCCTAACAGAGTATCTCCTTGAGTGGTAATTATATCTAGACCAATATATTCCTTTAATTGAGGTGAATCATTAGCAGTTAAGATTAACTCCTTATAAGCAGCAAATTTAATTTCATTACCATTATAATTTCTATGTATAACAGGTTTTACGTCTTTACCACTTACGGTAGAGGCAGTATCTAAGTGTGCTAATAAACCTATAGGGTTAACGTGTTCAAAACCTTGATTTGGGGGAAGATAAGCATAAAGGAATCCTAAATCATCTTGAATAACATTCTCTAACCCAAGTTGGTTTAATTCTTCTACTAATATCTTTCCTAACTCAAATTGATTATCAGTTGATGGCAAAGAAGTAGAATCCACATCTGAGGTTGTCCAAACCTTTACATATCTTAAAAACCTTTCTAATGCATCATTTAATAAAAAATCTTGAATTTCTTTTGATACAACCATTATAAATCATTCTTAGGTTTATAGATATTATTAATAAATTTTCTATCTTCCTTTAAATTTGGGGTTATGAATTCTAAAAGTCAAAATTCGAAAAAAGAAAAAAAAAAGAATTAGATTACCAAATCTCAAATTTTTCATCTAATTTTAATCCAAATACCGTTAAATAGGGGATTATTAAATCCCATAAACTAGTTTCAGCATTTATAAAAATGACCATAATGATAATAGCTAACCAACCAGTCACATTTGGAAGACCTAAAACCTCTAAATTAACATAAGCAAAACTATCTGCGAATAGAGTTAGAAAGAGTAGGGCATTAAACCACAACATAACTACAATTCTTAATAGAACTCCTAAAAAACTGGTTATCAAAAAATTAGAGATTTTCATAATTTTTTGACTATTTTTAATTCCTTCTTCAGTCTTATATAGTCTTAATAAAAGTATTGGGATAATTATTAAAGCAAATGTTGCAGAAAACTTCATTAGAGGTCCTATAGGGGCAAAGGGATCAAAAGGCATCAAACCTAAAGTTCCAATTACACAGCACAACAATCCTGCTTTTGTACCAAATATAAAGAAGCACATTACCCATACGATTGATACAGGATCTAAATATGCAATACCCCATCCAGGAACCCTCGGAATGATTGGTGCTAATATCGCCGATAAGACTATAGAGAGCGCTCCAAATGAGGCAGCTCCAGATATAGTGAGAGTTCTTTGGGAAGATTTAGATCTTTTGAAACTTTTTTCTTCCGAAGTTTTTTCTTCTTCGGTTTCTTTCATTTTAACTTGCATTTTAAGCTTGAGAAAATTGATTTGTATTAATTGAAGTTACAAATACAATATTTAAAAGAATTTGGGTAGTAATAAATTTTTAAATAAAACCTCATAAAGGTCTTAAATTAAAAAATTATTGAATAATTTTATTATATCTATAATAAGAGCAAATATTTAGCTGAAAACCTTGAAAAAATTGTTCTATATAATTATTTCAGCAACTAAATGTAAATTTGCATCTACTCAAAAATGGAGAGCCTATTACAATCAAAAATTACTCTTCTTTATTTTAATAATTTTTTTTCTTTTGCATCCAATTCTAACCATTCTGCTATCTCTTTTAATTGTCTTCTTGAACTTCTACAGAGATTTCTTAAAAATGGGAGAAAATCTTGAATTATTTCCTTCTCAGAAATATTATATTTTTCTTGTATTTTTTCAGTAACTAATTTTTCAGTAGCTGTTATTGTGAAAAAACCAGAGGTTGTGTATCGAGGAAAAGAGACTCTTCGGAATCCAGGTTTGGAAGTTTTATCAGACTTGGATAAAGCAACACCTCCAGCAAAAAGATCATAGAAATAAGGTAAAAGCGACCAATATTGATTTCTCCTTATTCTGCCAAAAATTTCATCTGCAATTGATAGATTATCATATGCATTGGAAATATCATTCTTAAGATTAAAAAAATTTGGTAGATTTTCATTCACCCATTTATAAAGAAAGTTATAATCAACATCAGACTTATCAGTTAAACCGCGAGCTTCCTTAAGGGTTTTTACTTTTTGAAATAAATCTCTTATTAATATAAAAATTTCTTCATAACTATCTCTATGTAATTTCAATATCAAATCTTTATATTCTTTATCCATAACCCCCTGACTTAATGCTTGTAAATCATTAATGATTCCTCTAAGATCTCCATTGTTTTTTTCAATAATTAAATTTAAATCGTCTTCACTTAAATCAGAAATCTTTTCTTCTTTAAGTATTCTTCTCACAACTCTTAATATTTCTTGATCTGGAAGAGGATTGATCTCATACTTTTTAATTTTATTATATATTGGTTGTAAATTCTGTTTATATTCATTTGAACATAAAATTATTGGAAATTGAGTGCTTTCAATTAAATCTAAAATAGTAGGTAATGCTCCTCGATCAGAAACACCATAAATACCATCAACTTCATCAATAAGTATTAATTTAAGTTTGCTTTCCATAATATAATCCATTATTCCTCTAGTTTTTACAGTTTCTTTTAGCTTCGCTTCTAATTTGGCTTTTGTCCTAGTATCAGAGGCATTAGTTTCGATGACCTGCATATTTAAATCATTGGCCAATGCATACACTATAGAAGTTTTACCAACTCCTGGAGGTCCCTCAAGAAGAATTGCTGCTTTTTCTGGGGCAATTTTTATTTCCTCTTTTTGTTCTTTTTCCAGATGAGTTCGATTAAATTGTCTAATTTTCCTATTTTCAATATTAATTTGCTCTATTTCTTTGAAGAAATCATGGATAAAATTTTTTAAATCTTCATTTAGTTTTACTTTATGGCCTTTAACTTTAGCTGTCGGTAAAGCCATATCATTAATAGACTGAGGTCGATATTTTTCTACCCAAGGAATATTTTTTTTAAGCTTACTTGCCACGAAACCACCTATATAAATTCTGAAAAATAACAAATTTTAGCTATTAGATTGGAGACTTGAATATCTGAGTCTAAACCATCAATTGCTCTAAAATCTGCGTTTGAAATTAAATCAATTAATTTGCACTTGCTAAACGTGCTAAGTGGTAACTTTAATAACTCACTGAGTAATAATTTAAAAATTTCATGAGGTGAATATTTGTAACTAGCTTGAATATTACGAGATAATTCTCTTGCTTTTGAAAAATCTCCTTTAAAGGATAATAATAATAAACTTCTAATTAATTCGCTTTGTGAGCTAATTAAATTATCATATAGTTTATTTGGATCAATATTTTTACTATTTATACTACTTAGTTGCAATAAATCAATGGCATTAGATATTTTACCCTCGGTTATTTTATAAAGCAGTTCAATCGTTTCATTTTTAATGATTAATGATTCCTTATTAGCAATATCAAGAATTAGATTTTTAAACGATGTATAATCGGCTGCAGAAATTATTAAAAGTTGGCAACGACTGATAATAGGGTCTATAATACTTGAAACGTTAGTTGTGATTAAAATCATACGACAATTAGTACCATAACTCTCCATTAAACGTCGAAATCCTTGCTGATTTGACCCCAACGCTTCAAAATTTTTTATAATTAAGATTTTAAACGAAGCTCCTCCAAATACTTTTAATTGGATAAATGGCTTAACTTTCAATTGTAAAAATGCGGGACTGGTAATTGTCCTTCCTGCTAAGCTCCCAATTTTGCTTTTTGAAACATATGCTTCAGTCCGAGCTTGTTTTCTTTCTTCGCTTGTCAGAGGTACATCTGCATATACTATCTTGAAATTTGGATTAAATAAATCACCTAAAAATGCTTTTGAAAATAATCTAGCTATAGTGGTTTTTCCAATGCCTTCTGGACCAACAAATAATAGGTGAGGAAAATTGTTTGATTTAATAAAACTGTTTAACCTTCCTTTTAATTTATCTCTTCCACATATTTGTTCTAATGTGTTTGGTAAATATTTAACTCGCCAAATTGGAATTTCTTTACTCAATTATACCACTATAAGAGGCTAATTATTAATATTTTTAATTATTTCAGCAATAAGAGAGGTTAATTGAATATTTTTATCTCCCCCTTGACTTACTCGATAATCAATAGTACCAATATACGATAATATCGAATTCAACTTTTGATGATTAATGTTAAGTTTGGGAAGGATGTTTATTAGCTGTTTTATAAAATTGCGACTATCAAAATTACTTACATCCTCCATAAGTTGTTTAGAAGCTTTAAAATCTTTAGTTTTAATTGTGTTAAATAATTTATCTAAAGTTATATTGTCCAAGAAACCTGAAATTCTTAAAATTTCATTCAGATCTAAATTCTCTATTAATTCAAGTGCTACAGACATTTGTAGAGTATTAATTGCTCTCCTTAGATCGCCACCAGATATAAAGAAAAGCGTTTTATAGAAGATTTCCTGTTTATCCTGAGGAAATTTTATTTTCTCTTGTTTAGTAATATATTTCAATCTTTCAGTTATTTTACTTTCAGGCAGATTAACAAATCTAAATACAGCACATCTAGAAACAATCGGATCAATAATTCGATTAATATAATTACATAATAATATAAATTTAACGTTGCTAGGCGCTTGTTCTATTATCCTCCTAAGAGCCTGCTGAACTTGACCTGGGATATTGTCTGCCTCATCTAGGATTATAAATTTTAAAGAATTTTCGTCAATTATCATTTTTTGACTTACAAAATCTTTAATTACGCTTCTAACATAGTCCATTCTAACTGTATCTGAAGCGTTTAACTCGAGCACATTTCTAATATATTCTTCCCCTTTAATCATCTCCCTTGCAATAATTAATGCGGTACTTGTTTTTCCAGTGCCGGCTGGTCCAGAAAAAATCAAGTGAGGCATATTTCCAGAATTAGTAAACTTACGTAAATTATTTATTGCTACACTTTGACTAACTATTTCATCAAATTTCCTTGGTCTGTACTTTTCTACCCAGGGTTTTTCTAATTTATTCAAATTTATAACTTTTTAATATTATTTATTCAATCGTCAAATTTTTCTTTTGATAAATCCAATTCTAAAACTTCATAAACCTTCTTGAAATGCATTTTAGAATAGAGGTTGGCTGCTACTTTTGCTTTTTCTTTAATATTCACCTTTACTTTCTCAACTTTGATTTTTTGTAGATGTTCAATAGCTTTTTTTATAAGCAATTCTCCTATACCTTTTCCCCGATAATCCTCTTTAAGAAATACTTGTTTAATATATCCTTCAGATGTCCCAAAAGGATCAATTCGCAATTCAGCAACAATCATACCTATTACATCATCGTCCTTGTCCTCATCAATAGCAATTAATATTCCATGCCTTTGCAATTTATCATAAATTCTCCTAGAGATGCCCCAATCAAATCTTTTATGATCAAATTCTTGGCCCAACCCTTCCACAAGTTGCCTAGTAAGTTTTCTCAATGCATCAATTTGTTCAGGGCTGGCAAGATCTATTTTTATTGACATTTTTTTTTTCTTTTCTTTTATGAATAATAAAATATTATATACTCCTTCAAAATTTAAATTTACTTGACCTTCAATTAATAAATTTGTTAATCCTATTTCCTAATCTTTTATAAATTTTAATTTTTTCAGATAATTAATCATATCAAAATTGATAACTCATTCAAAAAGTTAATAGAAAATAAGAAAAAGAAAATAACTAGTAATGCAATAATTTTGGATTAACCATTCAGCGAGCAGATACGCCATCCCAAGCTTTTACTTCAGGATCCACATAACCACATACTGCACACTTTTGGTTGACCTCCCATGCTTCTAAGGCTGGATGTACCCGTGTAAATAATGATCCACATTGTTGGCAAATCAAATATTTTGCACCACAGCTATCACACATTTTTAATTGTCCTTTTTCAACAAATCGAAATGCTCTGGCCATCCACTCGTCATGTACGAGCCGAAATGATTCACTACCGCACTGCTGGCAGTGTTTTCCATCAAAATCCTCGGTCATTTTTTCTCCTCGCTTTTAAAAAATACCTATTAATAATAACTGTCTTTTAAATTATTAATAGAACATATCTTTTAAAATTAAATGATTTACATAATTAATCTGAAATAAAATAGAAAATAATTTACAATTGAAATTACATTTCAAGCTTCTTAGTAGAATTAACTTTTGTTCCTTTAGGATTAACTTTTTCAACTTCTCCAATTAATTGAAAAACCTTATCATCATTTAGAGCTTCACCGAATTTAATTAACATTTCTTTAGATCCTACAAATAATCCTTTACGTTTCATGGGTGATCCATCATCTTTTAATGGATTAACCTCTAAAAATAATAGTGCTGGCCTTGTTTTGGTTGCAGGGACTTTAACTACATATACTCCTGGAACTGGGGTTTCCATCTTTTCCCAATCGGCACCTTTAGCTAAATGGTCTTTTAATTGATTTTGAATACTTGACATTTTTATCTTTTCCTTATAATTTACATTATGTTACATGTTACATATAATGTTATATATTTATATTTTTCTAATTTTATAAAAAAATATTTAAATATTTCAGTTTCACGGTTTAAAATTAGAAATATATAAACCAAATTTAAGTAATCTTCATTTTAAATAGTGAGGTTTTTTTTGTCGGATTTCTGGGGGTCGCTTTCCATTGAAAACTTTATATATGAGCGTGATAATAATATAATACGTCAGTAATATCGAATATAAATAAACAGATATACTAGTGTGAAAGTACATGAGGTTAATCTCAGTTAACTTGCCAGAATCATATTTAAAAGTTTTAGAGATACTTGTTGCCGAAGGAAAGTTCCCAAATCGCTCAGAAGCCATAAGAGTGGGGATTAGAGATTTAATAAAAACAGAATATCTAATAGAAGAATCTGTAAAAAGGAATCTCAATCCTAGTATTATCCAAACAGATATAGAAAACCACATTCAAGAATTAATATAATTTTTTTCTTTTTTTTTTCTTATAATTCATAAATGTAGAACTACTATTCCTTTTTTTCTAATAAATCTTTTACTCTTTTTCTACGTTCGGCTCTTCGAGCAGCAATCTTTATTCTTAGAGAATCTTCTTCATCCTCAGCTTTTTCAATTTTTACCTTCTCTTCTACTTCTACTTTAATACCTAATTCTTTCTTAAAGGCATTAACTTTCTCTTTAATTATCGGAATATATTTTGTTCCTATGATCGTCTCTTTTAAATTGAATTTAGCCTCATTTAGTTCTGAGATGGCTTTCATAAATTGATTTCCTGATAAAGATATCTGTGCTCTATCTAAAGCCTCATAAGCAATTTTAAATTTATCTACATTTTCATTACTCTCAACATCATCTCTAGTAATTAAAGGGACTTGGCTAGCATTCACTAATACATCAATTTGTTTATTTATTTGTTTTATTTGTTTTTTTTGACCGAATTTTTCCAATTTTCTAATAATCTTTTTGAATTTTAAGATTGCTTCGTTATATTTCAAATCTTTTATAATATTATTTGCCTCATCTAGTTTTTCTTGTATAATTAATTCTCTCTGCTTTCTTTTTTCTTCTTTTTTAACTTTTTCAAGTTCTTTACGTTTTTCTTCAGCCTCCTTTAATAGAACTTCAAGCTCTTTTTCTTCTTCCAGTTTCCGTTTTTGCATAGCCCGAATTTTTTCTGTTTGTTTCATCTCCTTTTTAAGAATAAATAAAAGATCATTGTTAATGCGACTTACCTCATGGACCCAACCAATTTTTTCAAAGAGGTTTCTTCCCATAATATATTTTTCATAAGCTTCCTCAAATTTCTTTATGTTTTTTAATGCAGTTCCATCTTCTAATAACCTATATGCTTGTTCTGATACTCCTTTTTCATATTCTTGCTGCTTTTGTATTGCTAATATCTCTTTTTTTCGTTTTTGTTCTTGTAGATCTTTGAGATCTTGAGCTTTGGTAATCTGTTCCTCCAATTGGGCTTCCATCTTCAACTTCTCCTCCTCTTTTTGTCTTAAAATCTTCTTCTCTCTTTCAATAGCTTCCTCTTTCTTTTTAATTACTTTGATAGACTCATTTACCATCCGTATTCCTTCTTGCCAATTGATTTCATCAAAAATTTTTTCACTATCTTTATAAAATCTTATAGCTTTCTCAAAGTTATTATGTTTCATTTCTTTTTTTGCTAGGTCCATGAAATTGAATGCTTGCTCTTTTTTTGCTTCATATTCTAAAGCTTGCTTTCTTTTTAACTCAAGTGCTTGCGTTTTTTGCTCCAATAACTTAGCTTCAGCTTCTCGTGCTAACTGCGCATCTAACTTTCTTTTTGTTTCTTTTTTCTTTTCTTCCTCTAATTTTTGAGTTTCTAAAGCTCTTAATCTGTTATCTGCTCCCAATTTTTCTTTATAATAATTAATTGAATCAGCTAGCTGCCCCGCTTGTTCATTCCATCCTATTGCTACAAACCGTTCTTTCGCATCTTTATAAATGTTAATTATTTCCTGAAATGGAGAATCAATATTTAAAATTCCATCCTTCTTTTTAACTTCATATTCTTGAGCCAATCTCTCAGCTATATTGATTAAATTAAATATAGCTTCTGTATCTTTAGTCTTCTCTTTCTTAAACTTTTCAAGATCCATAATTTTTTGCTCTCTAGCAAATGGTACTTGTTCAGGTATATATTTAGCTCTCGCTTTCTCTAATTTTACTTTTTCTAATTTTTGTTTTTCAATATCTCTTAAATTATCATCTCTTGCTTTCTTCCCTTTGTAAAAGTTGATGGTATTAAGTAGTCTATGTGCTTCTTCTGTCCATCCTACTTGATTAAATAGATTTCTTGCTTTTTCATAATTAGAAATAGCTTTATCATATGGACTTTGGTAAATAAGAATGTCTTTTTTCAAGCTTAATTCATAACTTTTTACCTCATTCTCAGCCTCATTTATAAGAATCATAGCTTCATCTAGCAACTTTTCATCCTCTGTATCTCTCTTTTCAATTTCTTCTAATTTAGCCCTTATTGGTAGTTTAACCCCTTTAGGTTTCTTAAATGATTCTTTAAACTCCTGCTCTTTTCTTACTTTTTCTGCTTCTAATTCACGCAAATTCTTATCTTTTTTTAATTTTTCTTGGTAAAGTATAATTTGATTAGTATAGAGTTTTGCTTCCTCAGTCCAACCTTTTGCATAGACTTTTTCTCTAATATCTTTATAAATTTCAATGATTTTAGGAAAAGGGCAATCCTTTTCAAATTTTCCACGTTTAATAGCAAGTTCATATTCTCGTGCTTCTTTTTCTGCAACATCTATCATTTGATCAATTTCAGTTTCAAGGATTCCTTCAGCTTGTTCTAATTTCTTTTTTGCTTCAATATATTTAATTTTTTGAATATCTGTTCCAAGAATCTCACCCTCTTTTTTTATTCTTTTCATTTCTTCAAATTCTAATTGCTTTTTAGCTTTTTGGACTTCTAATTCTCGTACCTTCTTCTCTTTTTCAAATAAATCTGAATATTTACGGATTTGGTTCGAATAGATAGCTCCTTCTCTATCTAATCCTTTCTCTAAGACTAAATTTCTAGCTTGGGTATAGTTTTCTATAATTTCGGGATATTTTGACTCAAAATTTAAATTCCCTTTCTTGATACCTTTTTTAAACCTAATATCATATTCTCGGGCTAACTTTTCCGTATTATTGACTATTTTATCAACCACTCTTCTAAATTCTTCTTCTTCGCCTTCCAATCTTCGTTGTTCTTCTAAAATTTTTAAGCGCTCTAACTCTGAATCTGCAATTCTTTCTCCTTTTTTCATCTTTTGTAAATCTTCATATTGCCTTTGTTTTTCAAGTTTCTGAGCCTCAATTTGGCGCAATTTTTCATCCTTTTCTAATAAGTCGTAGTAGTGTCTTATTTGTTTGTTATAAATTTCTACCTGATCTGTCCAGCCCTTCTCAGCTACCTTTTCCTTTACTTCTTCATAAATAGCTATAACTTCTGGATAAATGCAATTTTCTAATAGATAGCCTCTTTTAATTGCTTTCTTCATTTCTAATTCATATTCTCTTGCTATTCTTTCAGCATTACTTATCATTTTATCAACTACTCTTCTAAAATCTTCTTCTTCACCTTCCAATCGTCGTTGTTCTTCTATTAGTTTTAATCTATCGATATCTAACCCTGAAATTTTTTCTTCTTTTTGTAATTTGTGTAATTCTTCATATTGCTTTTGTTTTTCAAGTTTCTGAGCCTCAACTTGACGTAATTTTCTATCTTTTACTAATAAATCTTCGTAATGTTTTATTTGATTGGTATAAATTTTTGCTTGATCTATCCAACCTTTCTCTTCTATTTTTTTCTTTACTCCTTCATAGATGGCTATAACTTCTGGATATACGCAATTTTCTAATAGATAGCCTTTTTTAATTGCTTTTTTCATTGCTAAATCATATTCCCTAGCTAATTTCTCCGCATTATCAATCATTTCTGTAATTTGAGTTTTAAATAGTTCCTCTTCTATTTTCCTTTTTTCTATATCTGCTATTTTTTCTGCTTGAGCTTGCAATCTTATTTGTTCTTCAATTTGAGCTTTTTCAATCATTTCTGCCGCTTTTTGGTCTTCAAGCATTTTCTCTTCTTGGCCTCTTCTTATTTCCATATCTGCATTAAATTTAGCTTTTTGTTTTTCTAATTGTTCAATTGTATTTCTTACCTTTTTAGATTCATTTGACCAGCTGATATCTTCAAATAATGTCGCTCCTCGTAAATATAAATTAATTGCTTGATCATATTGATGGATTTCAGCAAGTTCAGAAGCTTTACCTAATATTTCGAAAGCTTTACTCGATATTTCTTCTTCTCGTTTTTTAGCTTCTTCAAATGCGATAATTCTTTGTTGTTTTAATTGTTCTTCACTCAATTCAGTTTGAGCTTTGGTTTTTATAGATTCTTGTATAGAGACGGATTCTTTTTTAGACCTTCTAAGATATTCAGCTTTTTTATTGTAGCATTTCTCAATTAATATATTTACCCTCTCAATTTCATCGTTATTATTTATTTTTTGAAATACTTCAATTGCTTCATCATATTTGTCAAGGGCTTCCTCAAATTTTTCCATATTCATAAACTCTTTACCCTTTTCTATTATCTCATAAGCTTTATTAAAGATTTCTTTCTTATCCTCCTCTTTTTCAATCACATCAATGATTGTTTCCGTCTCAGCTTCCCGAAAATATTCCTCTTTTAATACATATATATCAGAAATTTTTTTATTGAGGGCTTCTATTTCAGCATTTTTATTAATCTGACTGTATAAACCAATTGCTTGACGTAAAACTTCTACTGCATCGTCATAATAATGCCCCTCAATTAAAGATAATGCGTGTACTACTAATTCATATGCTTCAGATGATATTTCCTCTTCTATATTATCTAAATCAGCAAAAAATGTATCAAAATCACTTTCCCGAATTTCATCATCATTTCCATCAAACTTTTCTTTTGAATTTTTATCATTATTATGATCATTCATGTTAACCATCAAATTTGAAAATCTGTTTGAAAAGAATCTTATAAAATTCTCATAAAATAATTAATATATCCAAACTAAATAATATAATTCAATAACCATTTAAAAACTCATTTTAAAATGAGATTCATATTTACTCTTCTTAATGAAAATATCAAATTTCATTATAGCTCTAATTTATGAATATTTTTATTAAGATAATCATCACAAATTTTTCCCCCTTCATTTGTTAATAACCAACCATTTACATCCTTTTTTACTAATCCAAGCTCTTCAACTTCAGTTAAAATTTTCAATACATTTTCTTCAGACATACGAATATCAAAATCTACTCTTAAAGAAAACGCGATTTCATCGATAGGGACCGAACCACCGAGCTCATCTTCCATTACACCCAAAGCAGCAATGACTTGGTGCTGATCTTCCATTAGTTTATTCATTTCAGTAGATACTTCATCAAGTAACCATGGATATTTCTCTAACATCTTTTTAATAGCTTTTTCGCTTCCACTCTTAAAGATTTCGTCAAATTCCTCGCGAATTTTCTTTTTTTTTCCCATTTAATTCACTTTATTTCTTCTAACAAAAATCCTTAATAATGGTAATTATCTTAATTATTAAAGCATTTTATAATCTAAAATAAATTTATATTTTTAATTTTAAGTAATAAAGTAATAACTATTTGGTGATCTCATGGGATTTTTTCCCTCACGTATAGAAGATAATATTGATGATAATCATATTAGGTTTAAATATCGCCCATTCAAAAAAAAACCAAAATTAAAAAAAATATTAATAACCTCTCTCTTAATTGTAGGAATTTTAATAGCTTTAACTATTTTCTGGTTTTGGCCAGCTTGGATCGGCCCAATAAATCTTCAAATTCAATTATATGGAAATAAAGCCAACGCAAATTTCGTTGATATACATTTTCTAAATTTTTGGTCAACAAATTTCTTTTTCAATAAAACAGCTTTGATTGGAGCTTTAACTGGTTGTGTTATAATGAGTTTGCCTCCAGATAGAATTTTGCTTACTGTAATTGGTACGCGCTTACGATTTGGAAAACCTTCTTATATCAAATCAATTGCTTTTTGGTGGACTATTGGATTTGTAATTTTCTACTTATTGGGTTTTACTCTTAATATTGGCGATCAGTCTTTTGCATGGACAGCATATTTAATTGAAAATGGAGAAATACAATTATCTCCCACAATTATAATTGATGCTTTCAATGTAATTTTCAATGAAACCAATCAAGATTTTTTAACCATATTTACCTACGGGAAACTACTCCTTCCAATCATTATTTTTATATTCTGCGTTCTAATTTTTCGAATAAGTCTTAATATTGTTAAAAATTTTTATCTTCGCAGAAATGACTTCTACATTTTAGCAAATGCGTTAATAATTATCGGTTTGCTTTTTGGAATTTGGTTTTTCATTTTGCCAACACAAGCATTAGATGGAATAAATCTTATTCAAGCTTGGTCTGTTTTATTTGCGTTTATAATTCTAAATATTTTGGGTATCCTTTTTTATATATATGGAAAAAGAATATATTCCAAAGATACCAAAAATTATATTCTTTCAAGGCAAAAAAGGAAAAAAATTATGGTCGTTGGTGCTGTAATTGTAATTTTTATTATTGTTCCTTTACTAATAAGTGTTGGACCAGCATTAACTTTAAATAACACTGATGTTTGGATTGAACAACAGTGGAATAAAAAAATTAGTAGAGAAATAGATTGGACGAGACATTGTGCGGGATTGAGTATTTTTGAAGAGCGTCCAATTGAAAATTTCACAGATTCTCCAATTTCGGATGATGTAACGATTAGAACAAATATCAGGCAATTTGATCAAGATTTTGCTGTAGATTATTTAGCAGCTTCAATAGGGTCTACTTTTGAGGGTTTAGCTGATTCTGATATTGTATATATTAATGGTACTGAATATTGGGTATCTCCTAAAACTGTCAGATTTTCTCAAATAACAGGAGATCCAGTACAAACAAATACAGAATTATATGATCATGTTGAAGGTTTTTTAGCAATGGATACCTTTTCGGGTGATTTAGTGAACGTCTATATCACTTTCAATATAACAGAGAACTATCCAATATTTTTTGGCGAGAGTGAGAGTAGAATATTTTTAGAAAAAACTCAGGGTTATTATGAAGAGGGTGCCTTAGGAGCTTATGACTCTGATATTTTATTAGGAACTGAATGGTCCAAAGGAATAGAAAATAATGATTTTGTTTATACAGGAGAACCTGATGGAATTCTTACCGGGTTAGAGGGTTTTTGGACAACAATAAATTTGGGTCTATTGGCCTATTCAACCCAAGAATTACATGAATATTTAATTAATAGGAATGTTAAAACACGAGTACAAAATATCCTATTTCCAAATCTTAAAATAGATAATGATCCTTATTTAGTTTTTAATATGGACGCGGGAGAGATGTATTATGCAGTTTCTATTTATACACATATCAATATAGGTTCTTATGCAAAATACCCTATCTTAAGATTTCTAGGAATATGTTTAATAGATGTGAAAACTGGAGAATTAGAATTCTATAAAAATCCTGTTTTGAATGCTGATAATGATCCTACATATCCGCTTTGGAGGATTTATACCTCTATAGGTAAATATGAATGGAAAGACACCCCTAACTGGTTAAAGAAGCAATTAAGATATCCTGAAGACTTATTTGAACTACAATTAGCAGCTAATTATGTTTATCATGTTGAAAATCCAACAACATGGAGAAGAGAGGATGATTTCCATGAAAGACCTAAAAATGGGGATTTATTTTATATTGAAACTGATTTAGGCGAGGGTATTGAGTATGTTGGATTGGATTTAGTAGAGTATAAGGGACGTTCAGCAATTGTACTTGCTGGTATGTATGTTATTAGGCATGGAGCTCATTTTGGTGAAGCAATATTTTATGATGCAAGTGTTAAAACTCTTATTGGCCCAAAAACTGCAAATGAGACATATCTTTCTGAAGCAACGCAAGATATAACTTTAATATCAGGTGCCAGAAACGGGAATATCCTTTTATATCCACTCGGAGGTTCCCTATATTATTATATACCCACTTATAGTACAGCAGGAGACCTGCAACAATTAAAACTAGTAGGTTTTGTAGAAGCGTTTATTAGAAATGTCGGTTATGGTAGTAATGTTGAGATTGCTTATAATAATCTGAATATTTCAGGCGTAGTTCCACCTTCAAATATGTCAATTTCATATGAATTCGATATGGAATCAGAAATGATATACCCAACAGATCCAGCGAAATTTACCATAATATTACAAAATTTAAATACTAACTTTTCAGCTCCAGGATTAAATGTCACAGTGAACCTATTAGTTTACACCTTAACAAGTCATAATGCTAATTTCAGTTTAATATTACCTCCAACTTATTCAGTTACAAACTCTTCCTTTACATTGGGGGCTTATAGCGGAATTAATTTTACTATTATTGATACAACTCTCTACTTTGGACAAGGTCTTACTCTTACTGGATTCTTAAATTCTTCAAAGGAACTAATAGTTATCATTTATAAGTGGACTTTAAAAGTTAATGGAGATCTCTTTTTTGAATCTCCGGTTGGAACAATTGATGTACACGTATAAAGTCTTAGGGTATAGATAAAAAAATACTTTAATTAAAATCTAGACTTTTTTTTCTAATTCGGTTAAGAATTGCTCAACCTCTTCTTTAGAGCACATGTGAAATTTCTTATCATCTGATTTAATGAATGCTACTCGAATAATTTCTTTTGTAGCTTCTTCATCGATAGATTCCTTTAAAGCATTAAGCGTCAATTTTACTACC